>CBIHOW010000068.1:0-28973 GCA_966211695.1 uncultured Massilia sp.
TTCGCCGGCGCGCCAGTCGCGTGCGGTCATGCGCAGGGATTGGATCAGCATGGCGATCACGCCGCCCTGGCCGCGTCGAAGAACGCGTCGACCTCGGCCAGGTACGCGCGCTTGCGCTCGGGCTCGAGGAAGGCCGCCGCGAAGCTGTTCTTCGCGAGCTGGCGGGCATGGTGGACGTCGAGCGGCAGCGCGTCGAATGCGGCCAGGTAGTTGTCGTTGATGTAGCCGCCGAAATAGGCCGGGTCGTCCGAATTCACGGTGGCGACGAGGCCCGCGTCGAGCAGGCGGCGCAGGTTGCTGTCGCCCATCACGTCGAACACGCGCAGCTTGATGTTCGACAGCGGGCACACGGTCAGCGCCATCTGTTCGCGCACGAGCCGCGCCGTCAGGTCGGCATCCTCGAGGCAGCGCACGCCGTGGTCGATGCGCTCCACGTTGAGGACGTCGAGCGCGCTTTCGATATAGGCCGGCGGGCCCTCTTCACCGGCATGCGCGACGAGGTGCAGGCCCAGGTTGCGGGCGCGCTCGAACACGCGCGCGAATTTCTCCGGCGGGTGGCCCACCTCGGACGAATCGAGGCCTACGCCGATGATCTTGTCGCGGAACGGCAGCGCTTCTTCCAGCGTGGCGATGGCCTCTTCCTCCGACAGGTGGCGCAGGAAGCACATGATGAGCGTGGCACTGATCGGTCCGTCCTGGCAGGCGCGCCAGATGCCGTCGATGACGGTCTGGAACGGCACGCCGCGCGCCGTGTGGGTCTGCGGGTCGAAGAAGATTTCGGCATGGCGGACGTTGTCCGCGGCGGCCCGCCGCAGGTACGCCATCGTCATGTCATAGAAGTCCTGCTCGGTCAGCAGAACACTTGCGCCTGCGTAATATATGTCCAAGAACGACTGTAGATCGGTGAAAGCGTACGCTTGACGCAACGCTTCGACCGATGCATACGGGAGCGACACACCATTTCTTTGCGCGAGCTCAAAAATCAGCTCGGGCTCGAGCGAGCCTTCGATGTGGATGTGCAATTCTGCTTTCGGCATCGCCTGCAACATATGGCGCAGCTGTTCGTTCAGCATGGGATCTCCGCGTTGAATCGGTGGAATGGAATCAGGCAGCCAGTGTAGCGCAAGGATGCAAGCCTCTCATTCCACTGAAGAATTCCTCATATGTCAGTACACGATACGCGTGCGCCACTGCTTAGCAAGATGGTGCACTATTTACTTAACGATTAATAAACATGATCGTGGCTGACGGGATCAAAAGTCTTGGTTGGAAATCATGTCCGAAATACCAAAAAAGGTGTGAAGACCTGGTCCGCAATCATCTTAAAAATGGTTATTTCCTTATTCGTTTCAAAGACTTGGAAAGGCCGGACACGCGTGCACGACACTGTTTTGACTTCGAGAACTAATAGGCAGATAATAAATTTCATAAGCGTAAGAAGACGCTCTCAGCGGGCGCTAACAAACCGGCGAGGGGCCTCGCCACCAGCCTGGATCCATAACAGCGGGTTCCACGAGGCCCCGGTTAAAACCGGATGAGAACAAGAACATCGCCCTTCGTTTTGTGTCAGATCTTCTGACCTACAAATCCAGACGGCGACCCCAACAAGAACACCTGCCAAGGCCGGGGCTTGGGCGGCAAACTCAGTCAGCCGCCAGACGTGATCAGTGTTAGCACATTAGAGGACATTCACATGACCATTTTTGATAACTACGCAGCCCGCTATGAGCGTACCCGGGAAGAGGAATACTCCCTGTCTGAGTACCTTCAGCTTTGCAAAAAAGATCCCCTGACTTACGCCAGCGCTCCCGAGCGCATGCTGGCCGCAATCGGCGAACCCACCCTGGTCGACACCCGCCTCGACCCGCGCCTGTCGCGCATCTTCGCCAACAAGGTCATCAAGATTTATCCCGCATTCCGCGAGTTCTACGGCATGGAGGAAGTGATCGAACAGGTCGTTTCCTATTTCCGCCACGCGGCGCAAGGCCTGGAAGAGCGCAAGCAGATCCTTTATCTGCTGGGACCGGTCGGTGGCGGCAAATCGTCGATCGCGGAAAAACTCAAGCACCTGATGGAACAGGTGCCGTTCTACGCGCTGAAAGGCTCGCCGGTGAACGAATCGCCGCTCGGCCTGTTCAACGAGGAAGAGGATGGCGCCATCCTCGAAGAGGACTACGGCATCCCGCGCCGCTACCTGCGAACGATTCCGAGCCCGTGGGCCGTCAAGCGGCTGCACGAATTCGGCGGCGACATCAACAAGTTCCGCGTCGTCAAGCGCTATCCGTCCATCCTGAAGCAGATCGCGATCGCGAAGACGGAACCGGGCGACGAAAACAACCAGGACATTTCCTCGCTGGTCGGCAAGGTCGACATCCGCAAGCTGGAAGACTATGCCCAGGACGATCCGGACGCCTACAGCTATTCCGGCGGCCTGTGCCTGGCGAACCAGGGCCTGATGGAATTCGTCGAGATGTTCAAGGCGCCCATCAAGGTGCTGCACCCGCTGCTGACGGCCACGCAGGAAGGCAACTACAAGGGCACCGAGGGCTTCGGCGCGATCCCGTTCGAAGGCATCGTGCTGGCGCACTCGAACGAATCCGAGTGGAAGACCTTCCGCAACAACCGCAACAACGAGGCATTCCTCGACCGTATCTATATCGTCAAGGTGCCGTATTGCCTGCGCGTGTCGGACGAGGTCAAGATCTACGACAAGCTGCTGCGCAATTCCTCGCTCGACAAGGCCCCCTGCGCCCCGGGCACGCTGCGCATGATGGCCCAGTTCGCGATCCTGTCGCGCCTGAAGGATCCGGAAAACTCGAGCATCTATTCGAAGATGCTGGTGTACGACGGCGAGAACCTGAAGGACACCGATCCGAAGGCGAAGTCGCTGCACGAGTACGTCGACTATGCCGGCGTGGACGAAGGCATGAACGGCCTGTCGACCCGCTTCGCGTTCAAGATCCTGTCCAAGGTCTTCAACTTCGACAACACCGAAGTGGCGGCGAACCCCGTGCACCTGCTGTACGTGCTGGAACAGCAGATCGAGCGCGAGCAATTCCCGGGCGAGACCGAGCAGCGCTACATGTCCTACATCAAGGAACACCTGGCGAACCGCTACGTCGACTTCATCGGCAAGGAGATCCAGACGGCCTACCTGGAAAGCTATTCCGAGTATGGCCAGAACATCTTCGACCGCTACGTCACGTTTGCCGACTTCTGGATCCAGGACCAGGAATTCCGCGATCCGGACACGGGCGAAAGCTTCGACCGCGAAACGCTGAACGCCGAGCTCGAGAAGATCGAGAAGCCGGCCGGCATTTCGAACCCGAAGGATTTCCGCAACGAGATCGTCAACTTCGCGCTGCGTGCGCGGGCGACGAACGGCGGCAAGAATCCTGCGTGGACCAGCTATGAGAAGTTCCGCACGGTGATCGAGAAGAAAATGTTCTCGAACACCGAAGAACTGCTCCCGGTGATTTCGTTCAACGCGAAAGCCAGCGCGGAAGATGCGACCAAGCATGCCGACTTCGTGGCCCGTATGGTCGAAAAAGGCTATACGCCCAAGCAGGTCCGCCTGCTGTGCGAGTGGTACTTGCGCGTAAGGAAGTCCTCGTAAAGGCCATCGCAAAACCAGGAGCGTGGGGCGGGCGATGGAGCGCCCGCCGGGCAGGACCGGTCGACCGGCACGAAGCCGGTCACCGGAATCCGCGATGCCAACCACGTTACGACGCGGCGCGTTATATTATGTAAGGAACCGGGAAGCTTATCCGGCCCGCCGCGACTTTCAGCAGGAGGCCTGTTTTGACTTACCTCATCGACCGACGCTTGCAGGGCAAGAACAAGTCTGCGGTCAACCGCGAACGCTTCTTGCGCCGCTATAAGGCGCAAATCAAGGATGCGGTGGGCCGGGCGATCAAGGGTCGCTCGATCACCGACGTAGAAAACGGCGAGAAGGTCTCGATTCCCGTCAAGGACGTGAGCGAGCCGCATTTCGGACACGCCCATGGCGGCGTGTGGGAGACCGTCAACCCCGGCAACACGGAATACCAGAAAGGCGACACCATCAACCGTCCCCGCGGCGGTGGCGGCGGCGCCGGACGCGGCCGTGCCGGCAACAGCGAGCAGACGACCGAAGACGATTTCATCTTCGAGCTCAGCCGCGAAGAATTCATGAATTACTTCTTCGAAGACCTCGAGCTGCCGAACATGGTCAAGACGCAGCTGACCCAGGTCGTCGAATACAAGAACCAGCGCGCCGGCTACAACATATCCGGCACACCGTCGAACATCCACGTGCTGCGCTCCCTGCGCGGCGCGCTCGGCCGGCGCATCGCGGTAGGCGGCCCTTCCCGCAAGCAGCTGACGGCGCTCGAGCACCAGTTGCGCGACCTGCGCGAACAGGGTGCGGAGGACGACGACCCGCAAGTGATCGAACTGAAGCACAAGATCCACCACCTGCACACGCGCCTGCTGGCGATCCCGTTCATCGACCCGATCGACCTGCGCTACAGCAACCGCATCAAGATCCCGAAACCGTCCACGGCAGCCGTCATGTTCTGCATCATGGACGTGTCCGGATCGATGGATGAAAGCCGCAAGGACACCGCCAAGCGCTTCTTCATCCTGCTGTACCTGTTCCTCAAACGGGTGTACGAGCGGATCGACGTCGTCTTCATCCGCCACCACACGGCGGCGGCCGAGGTCGACGAGAACGAGTTCTTCCACTCGCGCGAATCGGGCGGCACGGTCGTGTCGTCGGCGCTGCACCTGCTGAACAAGGTCATTACCGAACGCTACAGCAACGGCGACTGGAACAGCTACGTGGCCCAGGCGTCGGACGGCGACAACTGGGACAACGACTCCGTACTGTGCAAGCAGATCCTGACCAACGCGATCATGCCCAGGGTCCAGTACTACACCTATGTCGAGATCACCGACGGTCCGCCCCAGAACCTGTGGGAGCAGTACGCCGAGGTGGCGGCCACGCACCAGAACTTCGCCATGCAGAAGATCGTGACGCCGGCGGACATCTATCCGGTGTTCCGCGAATTGTTCAAGAAGCAGCCCAAGTAGCGAGGCCCGCTATGCCAAGAGATCCCAACAACCCGCGCGCCCTGCCCGAGCAGTCGGAATGGACGTTCGACCTGATCGAACAGGCGCACGAGGAAATCCGCCGGGTGGCCAGGAAGTTCGGCCTGGACACCTATCCCAACCAGCTCGAGATCATCACGGCCGAGCAGATGATGGACGCGTACACGTCCGTCGGCATGCCCGTCTCGTACAACCACTGGTCGTTCGGCAAGCATTTCCTGACGACGGAAAAGAGTTATAAACGGGGCCAGATGGGCCTCGCGTACGAAATCGTCATCAACTCGAATCCCTGCATCGCCTACCTGATGGAGGAGAACAGCCTGACGATGCAGGCCCTCGTGATCGCGCACGCGGCCTACGGCCATAATTCTTTCTTCAAAGGAAATTATCTGTTCCGAACCTGGACCGATGCCGACGCCATCGTCGACTACATGGTCTTCGCGAAGAACTATATTGCCGAGTGCGAACAGCGGCATGGCATCGATGCCGTCGAGGAATTGCTCGATTCCTGTCACGCGATCCAGAACTATGGCGTGGACCGGTACAAGCGGCCGGCCAAGCTGTCGGTCGCCCAGGAAGCGGCGCGCCAGAAAGAGCGCGAGGAATACATGCAGTCGCAGGTCAACGAACTGTGGCGCACCCTGCCGCGGCGCGAGGAACAGATCAAGGACCAGCCGCCGCCCCGCTTCCCGCCGGAGCCCGAGGAAAACCTGCTCTACTTTATCGAGAAGTACGCGCCGCTGCTCGAACCCTGGCAGCGCGAGCTCGTACGCATCACGCGCAAGATCTCGCAATACTTCTATCCGCAGCGCCAGACCCAGGTCATGAACGAAGGCTGGGCGACCTTCTGGCACTACACGATCCTGCAGGAGCTCTATAAAGAAGGCATCGTCGGCGACGGCTTCATGCTGGAATTCCTGCAGAGCCATACGAACGTCGTCTACCAGCCGCCGGCCACCAGCCCCTATTACAATGGCATCAATCCGTATGCCCTCGGGTTCGCGATGATGACGGACATCAAGCGCATCTGCGAAGATCCGACGGACGAGGACAAGGCCTGGTTCCCGGACATCGCGGGCAGCGACTGGCTCAAGACGCTCGACTTTGCGATGCGCAATTTCAAGGACGAGAGCTTCATCGCCCAGTACCTGTCGCCCAAGCTGATCCGGGACTTCCACTTCTTCGCCGTGCTGGACGACGACCGCAGCGACAAGCTGACGATCTCGGCCATCCACGACGAGGCCGGATACCGCTACGTGCGCCAGCAACTGGCCGATCAATACAATATCGGCAACCGCGAACCGAACATCCAGGTCTGGCAAGTCAACACACGGGATGACCGCGCGCTGACGCTGCGCCATACGCAGTTCCAGCGGCGTCCCCTGAACCAGCAGGCACATGAGGTCCTGAAGCACGTTGCGCGGCTGTGGGGCTTCGATGTGCGCCTCGAGACCGTTGACCCATCCGGGCGTGTCGTGAGCAGCCTGGAGTGCCGTCGCGAGAAGCGCGCACGTTACTGAACTTCCCGCCCGCGCTACTCGGCGCGGGCATTTTTTTCTTCCATTCTATTGACACCCCCTTCCCCTTGTGATGTAGTTCAACTAACATCTGACGTGGTGAATGAGCCATATCAAGTGCCTGTTTCAACATAGGACTTGTCATGATCAACCCCTCTGATCCAGGGGGAAAACCGCTTCAACAGTACGCCCTTCCGCTTGAAACTTCGATATAGTTGGCAGAAACGCCATGAATTTTTCTTATGATATTTGCCGAGCTGCACAATAGACATGGAAAATTCGGCATTTCGGGGGCATTGGCCTTATCTTCCACACATTATGAAAGGGGTCCGCTCAACATTGCAAAACAACTAACTTCCACCTCCATCGGCCTGCCTGCGCCGCTTCTTTCTTGATCACTTCCTTTGCCTGTTTTTACAGACAAATAGGCTCTCTTTGAGGGTGTAAAAATGTATGTGCAAAAAAGAATTCGTAGGTATAATTCGCCGATGTCCCGGATGCGGCTCTTAGCTTTTTGTCGTGTTTTGTGGGTTTAGTAGCAACAAAAAAAGGTTGGTATTGGAGAAAGCAGGATGAATTTTTCGCATGAGAAGAACCCCGGGAAGAATTTGACTGGTATCACCATTGTCATCGTCTTGCACCTGATCGTTGCTTACGGGATCATTAGTGGTCTCGGCAAGCGGATGGTCACCAAGATGACAGAGGCAGTGGAGACCAAGATCATTGAAGACGTAAAACCGCCGCCACCTCCGGAGACGCCGCCCCCGCCGCCGCCGCCGGAAATGAAGGCACCGCCTCCGCCGTTCATCCCGCCGGTGGAAGTGCAAGTGCAGACCCCGCCGCCGCAGCAGAATGTGATCGCTAACACGACGCAGGCGAAACCGGCGACGAACGAAATCATCAAGGCGCCGCCGGCGCCTCCGGCTGCGCCCCCGGCAACCAAGCCGGCTGGCCCGGCCCGGACCCCGGCAGTCGCAGACTTCAATACGTGCTCGAAGCCGGAATATCCGAAATCGTCGCTGCGTAACGAAGAAACGGGTGTGTCGACCATCTCGTTCCTGATTGGTGCGGACGGTGGTGTGAAGGATTCCAAGGTCACGAAGTCCAGCGGCTTCCGCGACCTGGATAAGGCTGCTCAGGTGGCACTGGGCAAGTGCCGGTTCAAGCCGGCAACTGAGAACGGCCAGGCCATCGAGTCCTGGCAGCCGGTTCAGTACGTCTGGACGCTGGAATAACCAGAGACAGCGTATCGTCTCAAAAGCATGATTTTCGTTGTTATTAGTTCAGCGAACTGTTCATTTTAAATTTTTGGAGGAAGCATGTTTAAGAATACCCGTTTGTCCGCTACCGTAGCGGCTCTCCTGTTCTCGGTCACTGCGGCATCGGCACTGGTGTCCGCTCCGGCCTTCGCCGACGCTCCGGCCTCGGCAGCAGCGAGCGCACCGGCAGCGGCACCGGCGGCTGACGCAGCAGCACCGGCAGCCGACGCTGCCGCTTCGGCACCGGCAGCGGCACCGGCAGCTGGCGGCGAAGCCAAGAAAGAAGAAGTCGAGAACCCGTTCGGCTTCCAGGCCGTGTGGAATGGCGGTCCCGTCTCCCGCGGCACGCTGATCTTCCTGACCATCATGTCCATGGGCTCGTGGTACATCCTGATCACCAAGTTCATCGACCAGATGAAGATCATGAAGCAGTCGAAGGAAACCAACCAGAAGTTCTGGAAAGCCCCGTCGATCGCCGCTGGCGCAGCTCAACTGACCGAAGGCTCGCCGTTCCGCTTCATCGCTGAAACCGGCACCAAGGCAACCCAGCACCACGACGGCGCCCTGCTCGAGCAGATCGACCTGTCGACCTGGGTGACCATGCAGATCCAGCGCGCCGTGGACAAGGTCCAGTCGCGCCTGCAGGATGGCCTGTCGTTCCTGGCAACCGTCGGCTCGACCGCACCGTTCATCGGTCTGTTCGGTACCGTCTGGGGTATCTACAACGCACTGACCAACATCGGTATGACCGGTAACGCGTCGATCGACAAGGTCGCAGGTCCGGTGGGTGAAGCACTGATCATGACCGCATTCGGTCTGTTCGTGGCAGTTCCGGCCGTTCTGGGCTACAACTGGCTGGTCCGCCGCAACAAGACGGCAATGGAAGACGTCCGTTCGTTCAGCGCAGACGTGCACTCGGTCCTGATCTCGGGCGCAATGCACACCTCGGAAGCTGCACGCGCACAAGGCGCCAGCGCCGCTAAAAAGGTTGGCTAAACCATGGGTATGAGTGTTGGCTCCGATAGCGGAGATGAAGATGCAGTGATGTCAGAGATCAACACCACGCCCCTCGTGGACGTGATGCTGGTTCTCCTGATCATCTTCCTGATCACCAGCCCGGTTGTTCTCAAGCTGCAGAAGATTAACCTGCCGATCGAGACCAACCAGGCTGCCAAGACCACGCCGGAAGACGTGAACATCGTCGTCAACAAAGATGGCGAGATGTACTGGAACCAGAAGCACCTGAACAACACCGACGAGCTGTTCGATTTCCTCGCCAAGGAATCGGTGAAGGTACCGCAGCCGGAAGTGAAGATCCGTGGCGACCAAGAAACCCGCTACGAAGCCATCGGCAAGGTGCTCTACACGGCCCAGCGTGCCGGGATTCAGAAGGTCGGTTTCATCACCGAACCGCCTGATAAGGGCTGATCCACCAGGATGCAACCCGCCAGCGTGATAGCGGCCCACCGCCGTCACGCTGGTTTCCCAAGATTTGAAAGGAAACACCATGGGTATGAACGTTGGTTCGTCCGGAGCTAAAGGAGCAGATCCGGAACCGATGATGGAAATGAACATGACGCCGCTGATCGACGTCATGCTGGTGCTGATCATCATGCTGATCATCACCATTCCGAAGCAAAACCATTCGGTTAACTTGAACATGCCGGTTGGCACCCCGCCGCCGCAGACCAAGGAACCGGTCGTGATCACGATCGACGTGGACTTCGACGGTACTATCCTCTGGGATAACCAACCGGTCCCGGATCGTGCCACCCTCGAAGCGAAGCTGGCGAACGTGGCAGCCCAAGCTGATCAGCCGGAAGTGCACCTGCGTCCGAACAAGCTGGTCGAGTACAAGGTTGTCGCTGGTGTGATGGCATCGGCCCAGCGTCTTGGCGTCACCAAGATCGGTATGGTCGGTAACGAACAGTTCCAGTAATCGCTTTGGCTATAATGAACACGGCAGGGTTTCCCTGCCGTGTCTATTTTGAATGAGAGAATTTCGATAATGGCTAAATTCCGCCTCGCACACCTCGGCCTCGTAGTGGCCGCCCTCGGATTCACCGCCGCCGCTCCGGTGGTCGGCCTGGCCCCGGTCTACGCCGCGGAGACCGTCCGTCCTGAAATCGGCAAGCCGCTGCAGGAAGCCGCGCAACTGATGAAGTCGGGCAAGAACAAGGATGCCCTGGCCAAACTGCGCGACCTCGACAAGGTCGGCGGCAAGTCGCCCCACGAGACGTACCTGATCGAACGCACCCGCGCCGGTGCCGCCTCCGCCGCCGGCGATTACGACACGGCTGCCAAGGCCTTCGAATACCTGATCGGTTCCGGCAAGCTGAACCCTACGGAAAAAGCCCAGTTCTCGGAAGGCCTGATCGGCATCTACATGCGCGCAGGCGACCTGGGCAAGGCCAACGCCGCCATCGAACGCCAGCTCAAGGAGCGCGACGATCCGAAGCTGCGCGCCTACCTGATGCAGAACTATTACAAGCAGGGCAATATCCAGGCACTGGAGAGTGAACTGCGCGCGGCCGAAAAAGGCGGCCGCCTGAGCGAAGACCAGCTGGGCATGCTGGCCAACATCCAGCTCAAGAAGAACGACAAGGCCGGCTACGTCAACACCATCGAGAAACTGGCCGCCAACTATCCGAAGGCCCAGTACTGGACCGACCTGCTGAACCGCGTGCAGGGCAAGCCGGGCTTCTCGGGCCGCCTGCAGGTGGACCTGTACCGCCTGAAGCTGGCCAACGGCCTGCTGAAGAAGCCGAGCGAGTTCATGGAAATGGCCCAGCTCGTGCTGCAGGCCGGCGCACCGGCCGAAGCCCTGAAGGTCATCGACAAGGGCTACAAGGCAGGCGCACTGGGCACCGGCCCGGACGCCGCGCGTCACCAGCGCCTGAAGGACCTGGCGGAGAAGACCCTGGCCGACCAGAACAAGAACCTGGCCGCCACCGAAGCGCAACTGGCCAAGGACGGCGACAACGATGGCTTTGCATCGCTGGGTTACGCACTGGTCCAGTCGGGCCAGGTCGACAAGGGCCTGAAGATGCTGGAAGCAGCTTCCAAGGCCAAGGACCTGAAGCATCCGGAAGACGTCAAGCTGCGCCTGGGCGAGGCCTATGCCGTCGCCGGCAAGAAGTCGCAGGCCATCAGCACGCTCAAGTCCGTCGGCGGTACCGATGGCACGGCGGAAGTGGCCCGTTACTTCATCATGGCGATCAACAAGCCGATCTCCGGCTGATCCCCCTGCCCTCGGGCAGGACAAAAGCGCAGCCCGCGTCATGCAGGCTGCGCTTTTTTATTGGGGGGCAACGCTACCTCATCCATTGCAACAAAGGCATTGCGCTGTGCAACATGCCCTTTGCCGTATAATCTGGTATTTCGCCTAGAAGCACGAACCATCCAATGAAGGTATTTCGCGGACTTCCCAACGACAGGGCACGCGCGCCTTGTGCGCTCACGATCGGCAACTTCGACGGTGTCCACCGCGGGCACCAGGCGCTGTTGGCCCACGTGACCGCGAGCGCCCGCAAGCTCGGGCTGGAAGCCGCGGTGATGACCTTCGAGCCCCATCCGCGCGAATATTTTGCGCAGCGCAGCGGCGACTTGTCGAAGGCGCCGGCGCGTATCGCCAACCTGCGCGACAAGCTGGAATCGCTGGAACATGCCGGCGTCGACCGCGTCATCGTCGAACACTTCAACGAGCATTTCGCGTCGATGTCGCCGGACGAGTTCACGCAACGCGTGCTGGTCGACGGCCTGCACGTGAAATGGCTGATGGTCGGCGACGACTTTTGCTACGGTGCGCGCCGCGCCGGCAACGTCGCCCTGCTGGCCGAAGCCGGCAAGCGCTACGGCTTCGAAGTGCATAGCCTGCCGGCCGTGCTGCACGACTCCACCCGAATCTCGTCCTCGGCCGTGCGCGCCGCGCTCGCGGCCGGCGATTTCGACGCCACCCGCGCCCTGCTGGGCCACCCGTATTCCATGTCCGGCCACGTGATCCACGGCCAGAAACTGGGCCGCACGCTGGGCTTCCCCACGCTGAACCTGCGCGTCGCCCACCGCCCTGCCCTGGCCGGCATCTTCGTCGTGCAAGTGCACGGCCTGGCCGACCACCCGCTGCCGGCCGTCGCCAGCCTCGGCGTGCGCCCGACAGTCGAGGACGCGGGCCGCATGCTGCTGGAAGTCCATGTCTTCGACTGGAACCAGCCCTGCTACGGCAAGCTCGTGCGCGTGGAATTCCTCACCAAGCTGCGCGACGAGGAAAAATACGTCGACCTCGCCACCCTCACGGCCGCCATCGACCGCGATGCCGAACAGGCGCGCGCCTGGTTCGCCCAGCGCGCCGGCGCCCTCACGGCCACCGACCGAATTTGACCGGGACATTTGCAGTCCCGACGACGCCAAGGACGGAGTAACAGCGGCCGTCCCGTCATCACGAATAACAGCAGTCCATTTTAGAAATCACCATGTCCGATACCAAGCAAGGCCAGAAAGGCCAACAAGGCAACAAGAAGCCGGAGAGCAAATACCCGGTCAACATGACCGACACCCCCTTCCCGATGCGCGGCGACCTCGCCAAGCGCGAGCCGGGCTGGGTCAAGCAATGGCAGGACAAGAAGATCTACCAGCGCATCCGCAAGGCGGCCGCCGGCCGTCCGAAATTCGTCCTGCACGACGGTCCGCCGTACGCGAACGGCGACATCCACCTGGGCCACGCCGTCAACAAGATCCTGAAAGACATGGTCGTCAAATCGCGCACCATGGCCGGCTTCGACGCGCCGTACGTGCCGGGCTGGGACTGCCACGGCATGCCGATCGAGATCCAGATCGAAAAACAGTTCGGCAAGAACCTGCCGACGGCCGACGTGCTGCAAAAAGCGCGTGCCTACGCGCTCGAACAGATCGACCGCCAGCGCGCCGGCTTCATCCGCCTGGGCGTGCTGGGCGAATGGGACAACCCATACCTGACGATGAACTTCAGTAACGAGGCCGACGAGTTGCGCGCCCTCGGCACGATGCTCGACAAGGGTTACGTCTACCGCGGCCTGAAGCCCGTGAACTGGTGCTTCGACTGCGGTTCGGCGCTGGCCGAGGCGGAAGTGGAATACCAGGACAAGCGCGACCCGGCGATCGACGTCGGCTTCCCGTTCGCGGAAGCGGAAAAGGTCGCGCAGGCGTTCGGCCTGGACGCGCTGCCCGCGGGCGACGGCTTCATCGTGATCTGGACGACGACCCCGTGGACGATCCCGTCGAACCAGGCGCTGAACGTGCACCCGGAAGTGACGTACGCCCTCGTGAAAGCCGACCGCAACGGTAGCCCGGTGCTGCTGATCGTCGCAAAAGACCTGGCCGAAAGCGTCCTGCAGCGCTACAAGCTGGAAGGCGAAGTCGTCGCCACGACCACCGGCGAAAAGCTGGGCGGCATCCGCTTCAAGCACCCGCTGCACGCGGCCGACCCGTTCTACGACCGCACGTCGCCCGTCTACCTGGCCGACTACGTCACGACCGACAGCGGCACCGGTGTCGTCCACTCGGCCCCGGCCTATGGCCTGGAAGACTTCCAGTCGTGCAAGGCGCACGGCATGAAGGACGACGAGATCCTGAAACCCGTGATGGGCGACGGCCGCTTCGCGAGCACCCTGCCGCTGTTCGGCGGCATGACGATCTGGGAAGCCAGCAAGCCGATCTGCAATGCGCTCACCGAAGCGGGCGCCCTGTTCGAACTGAAGATGTTCGACCACAGCTACATGCACTGCTGGCGCCACAAGACGCCGATCGTCTACCGCGCGACGAGCCAGTGGTTCGCCGGCATGGACGTCAAGCCGAAGGATGGCGGCCCGACCTTGCGCGAATCCGCGCTGGCCGGCATCGCCGAGACGCAGTTCTTCCCCGACTGGGGCCAGGCGCGCCTGCAAGGCATGATCGCCAACCGTCCGGACTGGACCCTGTCGCGCCAGCGCCAGTGGGGCGTCCCGATGGCCTTCTTCCTGCACCAGGAAACGGGCGACCTGCACCCGCGCACGCCGGAGCTGCTGGAGCAAGTCGCCAAGCTGATCGAACAGGGCGGCATCGACGCGTGGCACAAGCTCGACCCGCGCGACCTGCTGGGCGATGAAGCCGCGATGTACGAAAAGAACCGCGACACGCTGGACGTGTGGTTCGACTCGGGCACGACGCACCAGACCGTGCTGCGCGGCTCGCACGAGGAGCAATCGCACTTCCCGGCCGATTTGTACCTGGAAGGCTCGGACCAGCACCGCGGCTGGTTCCACTCGTCGCTGCTGACGTCGTCGATGCTGAATGGCCGCCCGCCGTACAAGGCGCTGCTGACGCACGGCTTCACGGTCGACGAACAGGGCAAGAAGATGTCCAAGTCGCTCGGCAATACGCTGGCGCCGCAAAAGATCTCCGATACGCTGGGCGCCGACATCCTGCGCCTGTGGGTCGCATCGACGGACTACACGGGCGAGCTGTCGATCGGCGAAGAGATCCTCAAGCGCGTGACGGAATCGTACCGCCGCATCCGCAACACGCTGCGCTTCCTGCTCGCGAACACGTCGGACTTCGACCACGCCAAGAACGCCGTGCCGGTGGCCGAGCTGCTCGAGATCGACCGCTACGCGCTGGCCGAGACGGCACGCCTGCAGGCCGACGTGGCGGCGCACTTCGAGCGCTACGAATTCCACCCGGTCGTCGCACGCCTGCAGAACTTCTGCTCGGAAGACCTGGGCGGCTTCTACCTCGACATCCTGAAGGACCGCCTGTACACCACCGGCGTGAACTCGCACGCGCGCCGTTCGGCGCAGACCGCGCTGTGGCACATCGCGCACGCGCTGCTGCGCATCATGGCGCCGATCCTGTCGTTCACGGCCGAGGAAGCGTGGGCGGTGTTCGCGGGCGATGCGGCCTACAAGGACAGCGACGAGACCATCTTCACGCAGACCTTGTGGACCTTCCCGGCGATCGCGGACAGCGCCGCCCTGCTGGACAAGTACGCGCTGCTGCGCGCCGTGCGTGCCGACGTCACCAAGCAGCTGGAAGAAGTGCGCGCATCCGGCGCGATCGGCTCGTCGCTGCAGGCGGAACTGGCGCTCAAGGCCGCCGGCGACAAGTACGCGACCCTGGCCAGCCTGGACGACGACCTGAAGTTCGTGTTCATCACGTCGCAGGCGACCGTCGAACAGGTGGCGGATGCGGCGGCGGAAGCCGTCGCCGTCACGCCGTCCGACGCCGCCAAGTGCGAACGCTGCTGGCACTACCGCCGCGACGTGGGCCATGACCACGCGCATCCGGGCCTGTGCGGCCGCTGCACGAGCAACCTGTTCGGCAGCGGGGAACAGCGCCGCTTCGCCTGATGTACCAGCGTCCCGGGCCACGTGCCCGGGGTTTCACCACTACGACCATCGACATGGCCAGCAAAAAAAAACCAACATTCTCCGCCGTCTCGTCGCGCTCGGGCGGCAGCCTGACTCCGTGGCTCGGCATCGCCTTCATCGTCATCCTGCTCGACCAGATCAGCAAGATCACCATCACGCGCACCTTCGTGCACGGCGAAGAGAAACACATCACCGGCTTCTTCAACCTGGTGCTCGCCTATAACAAGGGCGCGGCATTCAGCTTCCTGTCGGACCAGGGCGGCTGGCAGCGCTACCTGTTCGCCGGCATCGCCATCGCGGCCGTCGGCTTCATCATCTACCTGCTGCGCAAGCACGCGGGCCAGCGCATGTTCTGCTGGGCCCTCGCGCTGATCATGGGCGGCGCCCTGGGCAACCTCGTCGACCGCGTCGCCTACGGCCATGTGATCGACTTCCTCGATTTCTACTGGCGCGGCGTCGGCCACTTCCCGGCCTTTAATATCGCGGATACCGCCATCACGATCGGTGCGTTCCTGTTCATCATCGATGAGCTGCGCCGCGTGAACAAGCGTTAAGCACCGGAGGATGTCATGAGCATGGACCTGAAGGGCAAGAAGATCGTCCTCGGCCTGTCCGGCGGCGTGGCCTGCTACAAGGCCGCGGAACTGTGCCGCGCCCTCGCCAAACAGGGCGCGCACGTGCAGGTCGTGATGACCGAAGCGGCGACCCATTTCATCGGCACCGTGACGATGCAGGCGCTGTCCGGCCGCAGCGTGTACACGGACCAGTGGGACGGCCGCATCCCCAACAACATGGCGCACATCGACCTCACGCGCGATGCCGATGCCATCCTCGTCGCGCCCTGCTCGGCCGACTTCCTGTTCAAGCTCGCGCACGGCGCCACCGACGACCTGCTCTCGACCCTGTGCCTCGCGCGCCCGCACCACGTGCCGCTGCTCGTGGCGCCCGCGATGAACGTCGAGATGTGGGAAAAGGCGCCCACGCAGCGCAACGTCGCGCAGCTGCGCGAGGACGGCGTCCGCATCCTCGGCCCGGCCGCCGGCTCGCAGGCCTGCGGCGAGACGGGCATGGGCCGCATGCTGGAACCGGATGAACTGCTCGAGGAACTCGTCGCCTCGTTCCAGCCGAAGCTCCTGGCCGGCAAGCGCGTGCTGATCACGGCGGGGCCGACGTACGAAGCGATCGACCCCGTGCGCGGCATCACGAACCTGTCGTCCGGGAAGATGGGCTATGCGATCGCACGCGCCGCGCGCGAGGCCGGCGCCGACGTGACGCTCGTCTCCGGCCCGACGTCGCTGCCCACGCCGCATGGCGTGCGCCGCATCGACGTGCAGAGCGCACGCCAGATGCTGGACGCCGTCATGGCCGCCGTCTCCGGCCAGCACATCTTCGTGGGCGTGGCGGCCGTCGCCGACTGGCGCGTCGACAATGCCAGCGACCAGAAGATCAAGAAGGACGGCAGCGGCGACGCGCCGCAACTGCACTTCGCACAGAACCCGGACATCCTCGCGACCGTCGCCGCCACCACGTCGCTGAACGGCTGGCCGTATTGCGTCGGCTTCGCGGCCGAATCGGAAAACCTGATCGAATACGGCGCGGTGAAACGCGAGAAAAAAGGCATTCCTCTGCTCGTCGGCAATATCGGCCCGCAGACGTTCGGGCAGGATGAGAATGCGATCGTGCTGTTCGACGAAAGCGGCCACACGGTGCTCCCGCGCGCGACCAAGCTGGAACTGGCGCGCCAGCTCGTTTCCGAAATCGCCAAGCGGCTGGAACAGCGTTCCCTGCTGGCCTGATTCACCCGTACCACTTAAGCACTCCATGAAGAACATCGACCTGAAAATCCTCGACCCGCGCATGAAGGACTTCCTGCCGGCCTACGCCACCGCCGGCAGCGCCGGTCTCGACCTGCGCGCCTGCATCGAGGCGCCCATGACCATCGAACCCGGCCAGACCGTGCTGGTGCCGACCGGCCTCGCCATCCACATCGGCGATCCGGGCTATGCGGCGATGATCCTGCCCCGTAGTGGGCTCGGCCATAAGAACGGCATCGTTCTGGGTAATCTGGTAGGCTTGATCGACTCCGATTACCAGGGCCAGCTGATGGTCTCGACCTGGAATCGCGGCCAGGCCACGTTCACGCTCCAGCCGATGGACCGCCTGGCGCAGCTGATCGTGGTGCCTGTCCTGCAGGTGGGCTTCAACGTCGTGGAGGATTTCGCAACGAGCGACCGGGGCGCCGGAGGATTCGGCTCCACCGGCAAACAATAAACTATGAGGAGCACATGACCGGACATCTTCGTCAGCGCCCCGCGGGCACCAAGACTGCCGCGTTGGGCATCGCCGCAGCCCTGCTGCTGTCGGCCTGCGCCACGCAGGCACCGCGCCACCCGTCGGCCACGCCGCGCGTCACCGAACGCCCCGTCGAAGCCCCGGCCCTGAGCCCGCAGATGGCCGCCGCAGCCGACACCCTGACGAAGTTGGCGGTCCTGCAGGAGCGCCTGTACAAGGTCGCGGCGCCCCTGCTGATCCAGAATGCCGAATTGTGCAAGGGCCAGGCCCGCAACCTGCTCGGCTTCACGGCGAAGAACCGCTGGTCCTATCCGGGCGAATACAACGAAGCCGCGCACGTCGCCTTCGGCATGGGCGAACACCTGCAGGTGACCGACGTGCTGGCCGGCAGCGGCGCCGCGCGTGCCGGCCTGCAGGAGGGCGACGTGCTCCTCGCCGCCGCCGGCAAGCCCCTGCCGGCCGGTGAACATGCGCTGTCCCAGGCGGGCGCCATGTTCGGCAAGATCCTCGCGGCGCAGGCGAGCCTGCCGATGACGATCGAGCGGCGCCAGAGCGAGCGCCAGCTGACGATCCCCGTCACGCGGGCATGCGCCTTCGCGATCGAACTGGGCAACGCGGACAACGTCAACGCGTACGGCGACGGCAGCCGCGTCCTCGTCACGCGCGGCATGATCAACTTCACGCACGACGACGACGAACTGGCCTTCGTGCTCGCCAAGACGATGGCCCACAACATGCTGGGCCACCCGTCCTCGCAGCGCAACAGCGCGACGATCGGCAGCATCATCGACAACCTGAAAAGCATCACGCCCGACACGTCGATGCTGATCGGCAGCGGCGGCATCAAGGCCATGCCGGCCGACGCGGACGCCGCCGCCGACCGCCTCGGCATCTACCTGGCCGCGCGTGCCGGCTACGACATCAAGGACGCCCCCGCGTTCTGGAACCGCCTGGCCGAGAGCTATCCGCCCAGCGTGTTGAACGGCTACACCGCGAATCATCCGGCACTGCCGCAGCGCCTGGCCGCCGTGGAGAAAGCGATCGCCGAGGTCAAGGCCAAGCGGTCCGCGAAGAAGCCGCTGGTGCCGTAAGCGGAGCAGATACGGTGTTCGACGAGGGCCGCGCTTGCGGCCCTTTTTCATGGCCTGCCAGCAGGGTTCCGGACCTTTTTGTATCATTGCCAGTTCCCCTGCCCCGTCGCGCAATTCAAGCGCAAGAAACGAGAGAGCAGGGGAAGCCCCTGCGTCTATCCTCCCGGGAACCATGAACACTGCCAACCTGCTGCGCCTCATCCTGCTTGCCGCCATCTGGGGCGGCTCCTTCCTGTTCATGCGCATCAGCGCGCCGACGCTCGGCCCCGCGGTGCTCATCGAATTCCGCGTGCTGTTCGCCGCGCTGTTCCTCGCCGGCGTCGGCGCCGTCCTCAGGAAGCGCCTCGACCTGCGCGCCCACTGGAAGCATTACTTCATCCTTGGCTTCTTCAACTCCGCCTTCCCGTTCCTGCTGTTCGCGTTCGCGGCGCGGACGTTGCCGGCGTCCGTGCTGGCGGTGCTGAACGCCACCGCGCCGATGTGGGGTGCGCTGCTCGGCGCCGTGTGGGGCAGCCAGCCGATCCGCGCGCGCACGGCGCTGGGCCTCGTGCTGGGCACCGTCGGCGTCGCGCTGCTCGTCGGCTTCGACCACGCAACGAGCCGGCCCGGCGCGGGCCTGGCCGTCGCCGCCGCGCTGGTGGCTGCGTTGAGCTACAGCGTCGCGAGCCTGTACGCGCGCACCGCGAAAAGCGTGGAGCCGTTCGCCAACGCGCACGGCACGATGTGGACGTCCGCGCTGATGGTGCTGCCCGCCCTGCCCCTGTTTCCGCCCGCCGGCGCGCCGACCGTGGGCATCGTCGGCGCCGTGATCGCGCTGGGCGTGCTGTGCAGCGGCATCGCCTACATCCTGTATTTCAAGCTGATCGAGGAAGTGGGCACGACCTCGGCCCTGACGGTCACCTTCCTGAGCCCCGTCTTCGGCATCCTGTGGGGCGCGCTGTTCCTCGGCGAGGCGATCGGCTGGTACACGGTCGTGGGCTCGGCCATCACCCTGGTCGGCACCGCGTTCGTCACGGGTTTCACGCCACGTTTCGGCCGCGCCGCGCCCGTGTCGGCGTCGTACAAATGAGCCGCCACACGATCACGCTGCCGGACGGCTATCGCCGTGCGGACGCGTTCACCTTCCATGGGCGCGATGCCGACGCGCTGGCCGAGCAGGTCGACGCAAACGCGGGGCGCATCCGCAAGGGCGTGCTGCTGGGCGGCGTGCCGACGGTGCTCGACATCACGCTGCACGCCGACCGCGCCGAGTGCGTCGTCGCCAGCGACGGCACCGCCGCAGAGGCTGCCATCCAGGACGCCCTCGTGAACATGCTGGGACTGCGCATCGATCCCGCGCCGTTCGAACAGGCCGTCCGGGACGATCCGCTGTTCGGCCCCGTCGTCGCGCGCCAGCCGGGCCTGCGCGTGATCCAGTCGGCCACGGTGTTCGAGGCGCTGACGTGGGCCATCATCGGCCAGCAGATCAACCTGCCGTTCGCCATTTCTCTGCGCCGCACGTTCATCGGCCTCGCGGGACGCGCGCATTCGAGCGGCCTGTGGTGCTATCCGGAGGCGGCCGACGTGGCCCGCCTCGATGTCGAGCAACTGACCAGCCGAAAATTTTCCGGTGCAAAGGCGGAGACGCTGCTGCGCTTCGCCCGCCTCGTGGCCGACGGCACGCTGCCGCTGGACCGCACCGATGATCCCACCGGCGTGAGCGAGCGCCTGCTCGCGGTCAAGGGCATCGGTCCGTGGACCGTCAACTATGCGCTGCTGCGTGGCTGGGGCTACGCGGACTGTTCGCTGCACGGCGACGTGGCCGTACGCAACGCCATTGGCCGGCTGACGGGCGGCGAACGGCCCGGCATGCGCGAGGCCGAAGCGTTTCTCGCAGCTTATCGCCCGCACCGCACGATGGCCGCGGCCTACCTCTGGGCCAGCCTGAGCCAGCCCGCCGGCTGACGCTGTTTGTGCCGCCACAAGGCGCGGCCGCTCCTCTTGTCCAGACTGCTTCTTGCCTGACACAAGCGGAGGTCTCATGAAAGCAAAGACATGCATGGCGGTGGTGCTGCTGGTCCACGCCGCCCTGGCCCAGGCCGACACGATGGTCCCCGACGACCGCGGCGCCTATCTGTCGCTCGCGTTCGGCAACGGCCGCATCTACGGCGGCAACGCGACCGGCTACCGCTGGATGCGCGGGCGCACGTTCGAAGTCCGCGCCGGACGCCAGCAGGAGGGCATGCGCATCGACTTCGTCCATTACAACGAAGGCCATCCGGACAACAACCACCGCGACGGCTTCGCGCTGCAATGGCTGGCCGCACGCCGCTTTTCCCGCGCGTGGACGGGGGAACTGGGTGCCGGGCCATACCTGAGTATGAACACGACCGAGATCGCCGGCCGCCAGATCGACGACGCCCGCCTCGGCGTGCTCCTCAGCGCGGGCCTGCGCCTGACCGTGCCCGGTCCACCCGGCACGCACTTGCGCCTCGGCTATAACCACGTGGCCATGCGCCACGTACACCGGTCGGACGCGTTCGTGCTCGGCTTCGGACGCCAGTTCGGCCCGGCCGAGCCGGCGCCCGAGGTCGTGCCGGATGGACACCTGTGGGTCGGCGGCACGTTCGGCACGTCGATCACGAACATGTCCGGTACCCACGGCGCCCACGCGGGCGTGATCGAGGCCAGGCAGTATGCCGACCGCTGGGGCATCGGCTATAAGTTCCTGTTCGAAGGCGACGACGGCGCGCGGGTCGACCGGCGCGGGATCGCGGGGCAGGTATGGTATGTGCAGCCCGTGACGCCGCGCTTGGCGATGAGCGCCGGCCTCGGCCCCTATTTCGCCGCGAACCGGCGCGACGGCAATCGCACGGCCACCCATCTCCTGATCAGCTTCCAGGCCGAACGCGCGCTGTCCCCGCGCACGCGGGCCATCGTCAACTTCAACCGCATCAAGACCTTCCGCAAGACGAACGACCGCGACCTGTTCCAGGTGGGCCTGCTGCGGCGTTTCTAGTGATAGTCCTGCCAGCGCGGCAGCCCGTCGTACTGCTGCGCGCCCTCGCCCGCGAACCGGATCAGTTCGGGCAAGGGCACCATGGCCAAATTGTCGCGCCCGTAGTGCCCGCCCAATGCACTGGGTATTTTCAGACAATACTTGCGTCCGGCCGTCAACGGGCCCAGGGTCGTCTCGGCCAGGCGCACCTGTTCGGGCATGTACCAGCCGTCGAGGAATTCCTGGTTGTACGACAAGGCGTCGAGGGCGGCGCGGTCCTCGGCCACCGGTTCGCACCGCAGGTCTTGCGGCGACAGGCGCCAGTACATGCCGTCCTCGTCGCGGACGATCAGATTGCCGAAGGCGTTCTCGCCCAGCACCTCGACGGCGTTCAGGCCGGTCCAGCCCCAAGCGTCGTTGATGTCTTCCACAGTAATCATCGTTCACTCCGCATTAACGCATCCGGAGGCTTCGACCGGGCTGGGTGGCGGGTGTTGCGGAGATCGCGGCCACGCTTGAGGCGGCTCGAACGGACAGCCCGAAACGAAAAAGCCGCTGATCCGGAACAGGATCAGCGGCTTTGGAATCTGGTTGCGGGGACAGGATTTGAACCTGTGACCTTCGGGTTATGAGCCCGACGAGCTGCCAGACTGCTCCACCCCGCGTCTGATGCTTCGCATTATACGCACCTTCAGCAGTTTAGGCAATCGCGGTTCTCCGACTACCCCGGATTGCAGCATAAGCTGCCTCCGCCGGGGCAGTGAATCGCCGGCGGATTGCGGCCCAGTCGCCCCCAATACAGTGGTAAAGTAAAGGCAATTCAATTCATCCGTTTCCTATGAAATTCTGTTCCGAGTGCGCCCACCCGGTCACGGTGGCCATCCCCGAAGGCGACAACCGTCCGCGTTTCGTGTGCACCCATTGCGGCACGATCCACTACCAGAACCCGAAGATGGTGATCGGCTCGATCCCCGTGTGGGAACAGGACGGCGAACTCAAGGTCCTGCTGTGCAAGCGCGCCATCGAGCCGCGCTACGGCTACTGGACGCTGCCGGCCGGCTTCATGGAAAACGGCGAAACCACCAGCGCGGCCGCCGCGCGCGAGACGGAAGAGGAAGCGGGCGCCAACGTCGAGCTGGGCAACCTGTTCACCCTGCTGAACGTCGTGCACGTGCACCAGGTCCATTTGTTCTACCTGGCACGCCTCGTCGACCTGGACTTTGCGCCGGGCATCGAAAGCCTGGACGTGCAATTGTTCAGCGAGAGCGAGATCCCGTGGAGCGACCTCGCCTTCCCCACGATCCGCACGACGCTCGAACTGTTCTTCGCCGACCGCGCGCAGATGCGCGAAAGCGGCGGCACCTATGGATTCCACACCCGCGACATCGCGGGTCCGATGCGGGCGCCCGTCCAACCCGACTGAAACGCGCACGACGATGATTCCCTGGCTCGAGGCCCATACGCCGTTTCCCGACGTGTCCGAAGCGTTGACGACCGACGCCCCGGGCCTGCTCGCGGCCGGCGCCGACCTTTCGCCGCAACGCCTGCTGCAGGCGTACCGGAACGGCATCTTCCCGTGGTTTTCCGAGGGCCAGCCGATCCTCTGGTGGAGCACCGACCCGCGCATGGTGCTGTACACCGACCGCTTCAAGGTGAGCGCCAGCCTCCAGAAGACGCTGCGCAGGATCGAGCGCAGCCGCCAGGCCGGCGGACCATGGGTCGTGCGCTTCGACGGCGCCTTCGAAGCCGTGATGCGCGCCTGCGCCGCGCCCCGCAAGGACGGGCCGGGCACGTGGATCTCGGAAGACATCATCGCCGGCTACACGGGCCTGTTCCGGATGGGCTATGCGCATTCGTCCGAGGTCTGGCTGGACGGCGAACTGGTCGGCGGCGCCTATGGCGTGTGCATCGGCCGCATGTTCTACGGCGAGTCGATGTTCGCGCGCGTGTCGGACGCGTCGAAGGTCGCGCTGGCCTACCTGGTCGCCTTTTTGCGCGGCCACGGCGTCACGATGATCGACTGCCAGCAGGAGACGGGCCACCTGGCCTCGCTGGGCGCCGTACCGATCCCGCGCCGGGATTTCCTGCAGCACCTGCGCCAGGCGATCCAGGAACCGCCGATCGAACGCTGGGAAGTCGCGCCACCGTTGACCACCTAACGGTGCGCGGCGCCGTCTTTGGCTACAATGGGTTCAACACACGTCGTTCCGAGAGCTTTGCATGACGCACCTGAATGATCTGCCATTTTCCACGCTGCAGTTCTATACGACGGCACCGTATCCCTGCAGCTATCTCGACGCACGCCAGGCCCGCTCCCAGGTCGCCACGCCGTCGCACCTGATCAACGCGGACGTGTATTCGGAACTCGTGCGCAACGGTTTCCGCCGCAGCGGCATCTTCACCTACCGTCCTTATTGCGACGGCTGCCGGGCCTGCATCCCCGTGCGCGTGGCCGCCGAGCGCTTCACGCCCAACCGCAGCCAGCGGCGCGCGTGGAAGCGCCACGAGGACCTGACGGCGATGGTGGCCAACCTGTCGTTCTCCGACGAGCACTATGCGCTGTACCTGCGCTACCAGACGACGCGCCACGTGGGCGGCGGCATGGACCAGGACAGCCGCGACCAGTACGCGCAATTCCTGCTGCAGAGCCGCGTCAACACGCGCCTCGTGGAATTCCGCGAACCGGACGGGACGCTCCGCATGGTGTCGATCATCGACGTGCTGTCGGACGGCCTGTCGTCCGTCTACACGTTCTTCGACCCGGACGTGCCCGGCGCCTCGTTCGGCACGTATAACGTGATGTGGCAGATCGGCCAGGCGCGCGAACTGGACCTGCCCTACGTCTACCTCGGTTACTGGATCGAACAGAGCCCGAAGATGGCGTACAAGATCAATTTCAAGCCGCTGGAAGCCCGTATTGACGGCGTGTGGGGTGTATTGGACCGGTGAGAGGCGGCGAAACTGCGACATTGCTCTCACACAAGGTAAAATGTCGCCCAATTCTCGATAGCCGATCATGTCCGACAAACTCCTGTACGCCCTCGCCCGCCCGCTGCTGTTCTCCCTCGACCCCGAAACGGCCCATAACGTCACGCTGCCCGCCCTGCGCCGCGCCGCCGCGCTGGGATTGACGGGCATCGTCCGCAAACCGAAGCCCGATCCGCGCACGGTCATGGGCATCACCTTCCCGAACCCGGTCGGCCTGGCCGCCGGGCTGGACAAGGACGGCGCCTACATCGACGGCCTCGCCGCGCTCGGCTTCGGCTCCATCGAGATCGGCACCGTGACGCCGCGCGCCCAGCCGGGCAACCCGCGTCCGCGCATGTTCCGCCTGCCGGCCGCGCGCGGCATCATCAACCGCATGGGCTTCAACAACGGCGGCGTCGACGCGTTCGTCGCCAACGTCCAGGCGTCGCGCTTCTACCAGGACCGCCAGGGCGTGCTGGGCCTGAACATCGGCAAGAACGCCGATACGCCCATCGAACGCGCCGCCGACGATTACGTGGCCTGCCTGCGCAAGGTGTATCCGTACGCCAGCTACGTCACCGTGAACATTTCGTCGCCGAATACCAAGAACCTGCGCCAGCTGCAGGGCGCGTCCGAGCTGGATGCCCTGCTGTCGCAGCTGAAGGAAGAACAGTCGCGGCTGGCCGACAAGTACGGCCACTACGTGCCGCTGGCGCTGAAGATCGCGCCGGACGTCGACGGCGACCAGATCCGCAACATCGGCGGCGCCCTCGTCCGTCACGGCATCGACGGCGTGATCGCCACCAATACGACGCTGGCCCGCCGCGACGTGGAAGGCATGCGCCACGCGGCCGAACAGGGCGGCCTGTCGGGCGCGCCCGTGTTCGAGCAGTCGAACATCGTGATCCGTGCGCTCAGGGCCGAAGTCGGCGATGCCGTGCCGATCATCGGCGTGGGCGGCATCCTGAGCGGACGCGATGCGAAGGCCAAGATCGATGCGGGCGCCCGGCTCGTGCAGCTGTACAGCGGCCTGATCTACCGCGGCCCCGCGCTCGTGCGCGAGTGCGCGGACGCGCTGCGCGCGTCCTGACACAGCCGGCGCTGTTCAGTCCGGCGTGACCGGATGCAGCGCCTTTTCGATATCCGTCCTGGTAAAGCCCTGCGCGAAGCGCTCGATGAAGTCATAGGCATACGCGCGCAGGTAGGCACCGCGGCGCACCGCAAGTCGTGTCACGTTCGGCGCGAACAAATGCGACGACTCGATCGCGCGCAAGCCGCGGTCGCGGCCGTGGTCGAATGCCATCGAGGCGACGATACCGACACCCATCCCCAGCGATACGTATTGCTTGATGACGTCCGAATCCATCGCCGTCAGCATGATGTCCGGGCTCACGCCGGCGGCGGCGAAGGCCGCGTCGATGTGGCCGCGGCCGGTGAAACCCACGTCATACGTGATCAGCGGGTATTCGGCCAGGTCGGACAGCTTGATGGGCGACTGCTGCAGCAGCGGGTGGCCATCCGGCACGACGACGAGGTGGCTCCAGCGGTAGCATGGGAACGACACGAGGTCGGGGAACGTCGACAGGCCTTCCGTCGCGATGCCGATGTCGGCGCGGCCCGACAGCACCCATTCCGCGATGTGTTCCGGCGCGCTCTGCTGCAGGGCGATGCGCACGCCCGGGAACGCCGTGCGGAACGCCTGCACCACCTGCGGCAGCGCATAGCGCGCCTGCGTGTGGGTGACGGCGACCGTCAGCGTGCCG
The DNA here is from genome assembly GCA_966211695.1 of uncultured Massilia sp. Taxonomy (GTDB): domain Bacteria; phylum Pseudomonadota; class Gammaproteobacteria; order Burkholderiales; family Burkholderiaceae_D; genus Telluria. The sequence goes on from CBIHOW010000068.1 coordinate 26,337, forward strand.
CTGTCCTGCGCGGCGTATTCGCTGCTGGCCTGCTGCAGGTTTTCCGCCTCGACGAGCAGGCGCTCGATGATCTTCAGGATGCCCTTGCCCGGATCCGTGAGCCCGGTCAGGCGCTTGCCGTTGCGCTCGAAGATGACGACGCCCAGCTCGTCCTCCAGCTCGCGGATCTGGCGCGACACGCCCGGCTGCGACGTGAACAGGGCATTGGCCACGTCGGTCAGATTGAAATTGCGGCGCGCCGCTTCGCGCACCGAACGCAGCTGTTGGAAATTCAAATGCCTTCTCCCTGGTCGACGAATACATGCATGCGCCTGGGTTTCACCAGCAGCGTCTCGCCATCGCGCAGTCCCAGTTCGCGGTAGCGCTCGTTCGGAATGACGGCCTCGATGATCTGGGCGTTGTCGGCACGCTCCAGGTCCAGCTGGGCCAGCGGGCCGATCGCGTGCGCGCGGCGCAGTTTCACAGCGACGCCCTCGCCTCCCGGCACGTAGCGCTCCACGTCGAGGTCGTGCGGGCGGACGTAGGCGATGCCTTCGCCGTTCCTGACGTCCGCGTACTGCGGCGCGTGGAACGTGGCGTCGCCGCTGGCCAGGACGCCTTCGTGCACGCGGCCGTGGAACAGGTTGACGTTGCCGAGGAAGCCGTAGACGAACGGCGACGCCGGGTGGTTGTACACGTCGCCCGGCGTGCCCAGCTGCTCGATATGGCCCTTGTTCATCAGGACGACCTGGTCCGCCACCTCGAGCGCCTCTTCCTGGTCGTGGGTGACGAAGATCGACGTCACGTGCAGCTCGTCGTGCAGCTGGCGCAGCCAGCGGCGCAGTTCCTTGCGCACCTTCGCATCGAGCGCGCCGAACGGTTCGTCCAGCAGCAGCACGCGCGGCTCCACGGCGAGGGCGCGCGCGAGGGCGATGCGCTGGCGCTGGCCGCCCGAGAGCTGCGGCGGATAGCGCTCGGCGATCCAGTCCAGCTGCACGAGCTCCAGCAGCTTTTTCACCTTCTCGCGGATCTGCGCTTCCGACGGTCGTTCCTTGCGGGGCTTCACGCGCAGGCCGAAGGCGACGTTCTCGAACACGGTCATGTGCTTGAACAGCGCGTAGTGCTGGAACACGAAGCCGACCTGGCGCTCGCGCACGTGGCGGTTCGAGGCGTCGTCGCCGTCGAGCAGCACGCGGCCCGCATCGGGGAACTCGAGGCCGGCGATGATGCGCAGCAGGGTCGTCTTGCCGCAGCCGGACGGGCCCAGCAGCGCCGTCAGCTCGCCGTCGGCAAACTTCAGCGACACGTCGTCCAGGGCCGTGAACTGGCCGAACTGCTTGCGGATGTGTTGGACTTCGATCGTCATGTTCAATGCTCCGTGGTGAGGTCCTGCACGCTGGCCTTCTGGGCCTGGTGCATGCGCCATTCGATAAAGGTTTTCACCGCCAGGGTCACGAGGGCCAGCAGTGCCAGCAGCGACGCGATCGCGAACGCGGCCGTGAAGTTGTATTCGTTGTAGAGGATCTCGACCTGCAGCGGCATCGTGTTCGTCTCGCCGCGGATGTGGCCGGAGACGACGGACACGGCGCCGAACTCGCCCATCGCCCGGGCGTTACACAGGATCACGCCGTACAGCAGGCCCCATTTGATGTTCGGGAGCGTGACCTTGAAGAACGTCTTCCAGCCGGACGCGCCCAGCACGAGGGCCGCCTCTTCCTCTTCGCTGCCCTGCGCCTGCATCAGCGGGATCAGTTCGCGCGCGACGAACGGGAACGTGACGAAGATGGTCGCCAGCACGATGCCGGGAACCGCGAACAAGATCTTGATGTCGTGCTCCATCAGCCATGGGCCGAACCAGCCCTGAGAACCGAACAGCAGCACGTAGATCAGGCCCGCGATCACGGGCGACACCGAGAACGGCAAGTCGATCAGCGACAGCAGGATGCTCTTGCCGGGAAAGTCGAACTTGGCGATGGTCCACGCGGCGGCCACGCCGAACACGAGGTTCAGCGGCACGGCGATGCCGGCGGCGATGAACGTCAGCCGGATGGCGGACAGCGCGTCCGGGTCGAGCACGGATTCCTTGTACACGTCCCAGCCCTTCTTCAGCGCTTCCGTGAACACGGCTACGAGCGGCACGAACAGGAACAGCGTGAGGAACACGAGCGCGACGGCGATCAGCGCGTAGCGCACCCAGCCTGGCTCCAGCGAATTCGTGGCCTTGCGCGGCGCATTCGCCACCACGGCAGCCTTGTCTTTCAGTTGATTGTCGAGAACGGCACTCATATTATTTGCCCGCACGCTTGCGCGCCCAGGCCTGCAGCAGGTTGATAGCCAGCAGGAGGATGAACGACACGATCAGCATCACGACGGCGATGGCCGTGGCGCCCGTGTAGTCGTACTGCTCCAGCTTGGTGATGATGAACAGCGGCGTGATCTCGGAGATCATCGGCATGTTGCCGGCGATGAAGATGACGGAGCCGTATTCGCCCGTGGCACGGGCGAATGCAAGGGCAAAGCCCGTCAGCAGCGCCGGCACGACGCTCGGCAGGATCACGCGAGTGAACGTTTGCCACGGGCTCGCGCCCAGGCTGGCGGCGGCCTCTTCCAGTTCGCGCTCCGCGTCTTCCAGCACCGGCTGCACCGTGCGCACGACGA
>CBIHOW010000069.1:0-28508 GCA_966211695.1 uncultured Massilia sp.
GCCGCGACGATGAAGGCGTTGAAGCGCGCCGAGGCGTACAGCGTCGATGCGCTGACTTCGCTCGGATGGGTCGACGCGCACTGGTCGTTCGCCAGGTTGATGAGGGCGTTGGCGCGGTCGAAGAATTCCGGGCTGGGAGCGTTGTCACTCATGAGTCATCGTGAATTGAGGTTGAGGTGCCGCCACTATAACAGTCATTTCCTGAGCAGCCATTTCCGGAACCGCTTCACCTGTCGGACCAGCCCGTCGTTCAGCGCCTCGTACCTGCCGTGGACTTGCAGCAGCCAGGCCGTCCGGCTGCGCGCGCGGTGCAGCAGGACCAGGCCGCGCGTCTGCAACACGTGCGTGGAGCGGAATTCGGCATGCGGCGTGCCGTAGCCGAAGTCGATGTGGTCGAACGTGAAATGGGCCAGCACGTCCTGCACGGCCAGGTGGATCGCGCTGGTGCCGACCGACAGGTGCATGTAGTCCTGCCGGCACAGGATCTTGTAGACATGCCAGACGGACGCCGACCGCATGCCGTACACGACGGCGACGTCGTTGTCTCCGCAACGGATCACGTAGGACAGCAGCAGGCCATGGCGCGCCAGGCTCTCCAGGCGGGCCTGCTCGTCGGTGCGTCCGGCGGCGCGGGATGCGTCGGTGGCGACCATGGCGTCCAGCATGGCCCCGACCTGGCCGGGCTGGTCGATGCGCTGCACGTGCAACGGGCCGGCCGTTTCCGCCAGCAGGCGAACCTGGCGCGACAGGTTATAGCGCTTCTTGGCACTGAAGTGCTTCAGATAGGCGTCGACGCTGTCCGGCAGCGGTTGCGTATGGCACGCACGCCAGCCGTTCAGCACATACGCCGGCATGCCCGCGATGCCTTTCCAGCCGTCTTGCGGCACGGCCTGCAGGTACAGCACGTGGCATTGCGCAAAGCGGTCGAGCAGCTGCTGCGCGATGAATTCGGCGAGGCCCGGCTCCGCCGGATCCAGCAACGGCACGCTGCCGAGGATCTGGCAGGCGCGCAAGGTTCGCCCGAACAGCGGCACGGGGCCGGCATGGAATGCGATCCGGCACGGGAGGGTGCGCACGGGAATGAAGCCGACGATCGCGTAATCGACACTGCGGCGGACGATGAACAATTCGTGGTTCGCGTCACGCCCTTGATCCATGTCGATCAGGTGGTGGAAGAATTGGGGCGACTGGTACAGCGTTTCCGGACCTGCCGCCGCGGCCAGCATCCAGTGCCACGCCCCGAGGATGTCCGGGCGGTCGTGATAGGCGGTCGCGACGTTCAGTTCGAACCGGTCCGGGCAGCGCGCCGCGCGGGGCCGCGTTCTCCATGGCGCAGGCAGCGCGAGCGGACTCGTCTCGAAACTACGTATGGCCATCATGTCAGCCCCCGCCAAAAATTGACAGATTAGGCAGGGACCGCAAGTGACATCTTGTAAAAATCGATATGGACTGCCGGTGATGCATCAATAATGCGGCGGCCGCTCGTTGACCGGGCCTTGCCCCGCATCACGCAGCGTGCGCACGTGGTCGGCCAGCTTGGCCACCATGGCTTCCAGCTGGTCGATGCGGCGGCCCTGCTCGTAGATCGTGCGGTTGAGGGTGTCGACGAGGTTTTCCTGGTCGGCCAGCTTGATTTCGATGTCGATGAAACGGTTCTCGTCGCTCACGTCGATGTCCGGTGAAGTAAAAGCTGCATGATACGTGGGCGAAAAAAAGGCCGCCAGTCGCGGCGGCCTCCATGCGTCCGGTCGGGCGTCAGGCGCCGAAAGGCGTATAGGTAAAGCCGTTCTGGATCGAGCCGATCACCTGCAACTGGTTTTCCGGGCTTTCGCTGAAGAAGGCGAGCAGGTGTTCGCGCGTGGCGATCTTGGTGTCCAGCGCATTCAGCCAGAATGCGTAACCTTCGCCGTCCGGCCCGCGGTGCAGGACGTGGGCATACAGATTCGTCAGGAAGTCTGCATTGGACGGGTTCTTGCCGTACATCTTGTCCCATTCGTCCTGATTGGTCATGAACTCCCTCGCCATGTCTTCGAGCTGCAGGCCGTGGTCCGTTCTGTCGATCCAGTAATTCATCTGGGGATCCGGATCACGGTCGAATGCCGCCCTGTACAGGCGATAGACCTGGCCCCCGGCGCCATCGATGTCCAGCCCGACGTTGAGATCATCGAAGTGCAAGCGCTCGACGTTGATGAGCGAATCGTGCCCACCGTTGCCCACCTTGTCAGTGATCCCGAAGCCCCATGTCTCCTTGGTAATCTTGTAATCGGCAAACTTGCCCGCAAAAACCACCATATCGAGGCCCGCGCCGCCGTCGATCGCATGCCCGCCGTTCGCGGCCGTCGCCTTGATGGTGTCATTGTTGGCCGTACCGCCCTGGAAGGCGCTGTTCGCCACCGTGAAGGTTGCGTTGTTGTAGCTGACGGTGGCATTGCCCGCCTTGTCGGACGAGACGACGTTGATCTTGTAGCCGCCATTGGGCAGCGGCGACGTGGCCACCGACCACGTGCCGTCCAGGCGGACGGTGGTGGTGGCGATGTCGATGTAGTCGTCGACGGTCGCACCCGCGCGCACCACCTCGATCAGCGTGCCGGCTTCGCCGGTGCCGCTGAACGTGGCGATGTTGTCGCCCGATGCGTATTGCACGCTGAAGGTCGGGATGACGGGCGGAGTTGCGTCGATGTTGAACGTCGCCGTGCCGCTGTGGGTCGAGGTATTGCCGGCCGCATCCGTGGCAGTCGCGTAGATCGTGTAGCCGAGGCCGTCGGCGAACGGGCTCAGGTTCGTACTCCATACGCCTTTCGCATCGGCCTGGGCGGTACCGACCTGCACGTCGTTGGACGTGTAGATCTTGACGATGGCATTGGCTTCCGCGGTGCCGCTCACGTACGGCTGGCTGCCCTGCGCATAGCCGGCGCCGTTGCGGGTGACCGCCATGACGGGCGCGCCGGGCGGCGTCGTGTCGCTGCTGAGGACCGTGCTGGCGCTGACGGCTGCGCTGCTGCCGAACTGGATCAACTCGATCGAATGCAACGTCGTGGTGCCGGTCTTGTCGACGGCCTGCAAGTCGCCGTTGGCAAGCTTCGTGAACTTGTAGTCGATACGCGCGCCGCTGAACACGGCGGTATCGTTTCCTGCTCCTCCGTCGATCATGTTGTTTCCTCCATTTCCGGCAAGCTTGTCGTCGGCGCTCGTTCCGATGAGGGTGTCCGTACCGCTGGTCCCCGTGATGTAGCGCCCTCCGCCGGTCGAGTTCATGCCCTGCGCCCCGCCGAGGCCATCGTCCCCGTACAGCCAGTGCAATGCGGCGAGGTCGTAGTCGCGGTAGGTCGCGTACGGGCCGCCCATGGCGTCGTAGGACATCAGGGTATAGGCCGTGTTGTCCTGTGTTTCCGGCAGCACGGCCTTGTTGTCGCCCGTGTAGTCCGCTTCGTAGAACGGGTGCTTGAGGCCGAGCGCATGGCCCAGTTCGTGCAGCAGCGTCTCGTAGCCGTCGCCCCCTTTGCTCAGGTTCGCGTTCTGTGCGCCCCAGAGCGCGTCGTTGTCGAGGTAGACATAGGCGTTGGCGTCGTAACTCACCAGCTGGCCGGTGTCGTACTTGTAGTAATGGCTGTGCCAGCTGCACAGGCCCGTCGTGTTCGTGCCGATCAGGTTAACGTAGGACAAATGGATCTGTGCCTTGCTACCGTCGCTCGTCGGTACAAACTTGATGCCTGTAACTTGCTCAAGGTAAGCAAAAGCGGCGGTGGCGGCCTGCTGCTGCGTGGCCGTGAACGCCTGCTGGGTGCCCGTGAAGTTCTGCTGTGTGTACTGCGGATCTTCGTTACCGGAAGCAATGGAAAACGTATAGGTGAGGGTATAGACGGGATTTCCAGCGGAGTCCGTCAAATAGTTCCAGTCTGGACCGGTATCGAGCAAGGCATCGATGTAGTTCAAGCCGGACAGGGGGGTAGTCGTGATGTCGGATACGGTAGCCATGAAATTAACGATGCTTGCTGCGTGAAAATTGATTCATCAAAGTATTTCCCGTGCAACAGTTGAAGTCAAATAAGAATTTCAATCGTGCGCCCCCCTGTGTAAGAACGTCACACTTTCGGCGTCGCCAGCAGGGCTTTCAGGTTGGCGAGGCGTTCCTTGGGCGTCAGCACTTCGTTTTCCTTCGGCGGCGCGTCGCCCACGTCCAATGCCATTTCCTTGATGAAGCGCGACGGCTCGCAATGCACGAGCTCGCCCGCCCGCTTGCGCTTCTTGCACCACGTGACGTGCAGGCTGCGCTGGGCGCGCGTGATGCCCACGTACATCAGGCGGCGTTCTTCCTGGATGCGGGCGGCGATCTTTTCGACGGGATCGTCCGGATCGCCCTTGTGCGGCAGGATGCCTTCCTCGCAACCGACGAGGTAGACGTGCGGGTACTCGAGGCCCTTGGACGCGTGCAGCGTCGACATGCGCACGGCGTCCGGCTCTTCGTCCTGGCCCTCGAGCATGGACATCAGCGCCACCATCTGCGTCAGTTCCAGCAGGTTTTTTTCTTCGCCGTCGCGGTCGCGACCGCCGCGGCCCCGCTCCTTCAGCCAGTTGAGGAACTCGAGCACGTTCTGCCACTTGCCTTGCGCGGCCCTGTCGTCAAAGTTCTCGTACAGGTAGTGCTCGTAATTCATCTCCTTCATCATGTCGTCGATGAGCTCGGCGGCGTTATCGCCGCTGCCGGACGGGCCGGGGCGCGTGGCGCGCGATTCCAGTTCGTTGATCCAGTGGCAGAACTCGCGCAGCGGGTACAGCTGGCGCTCCTGCAGCAGCGCTTCGATGCCGCCCTTGCCCGCCGCCTCGAACAGCGAGCAGTTCCACTGGCGCGAGAATTCGCCCAGCTTTTCGAGCGTCGTCATGCCGACCCCGCGCTTGGGCGTGGTGATGGCGCGGATGAAGGCGGGGTCGTCGTCCTGGTTCGCGATCAGGCGCAGGTAGGCGATGATGTCCTTGATCTCGGCCTTGTCGAAAAAGCTCTGGCCGCCGGAAATCGTGTACGGGATGCGCTCCTTGCGCAGCGCCTGCTCGATCACGCGGGCCTGGTGGTTGCCGCGGTACAGGATCGCGAAATCCGACCACTTGTTCTTGCGCTGGAAGTGGTCGGCCGAGATCATGATCGCGACCTGGTCCGCTTCCGTCTCGTCGTTCGGCATGCCCAGCACCTTGATGGGCTCGCCCAGGCCGTGCTCGGACCACAGCGACTTTTCGAACAGCTTCGGGTTGTTGCCGATGACGGCGTTGGCCGCCTGCAGGATGCGCGTCGTGGAGCGGTAGTTCTGCTCCAGCTTGATCACCTTCAGGTCGGGAAAGTCCGTCTGCAAGGTGCGCAGGTTTTCCACCGACGCGCCGCGCCACGCATAGATCGCCTGGTCGTCGTCGCCCACGGCCGTGAACATCGGCTTCTTGCCGAGGCCCGTCACCATCAGTTTCACCAGTTCGTACTGGCACGTGTTGGTGTCCTGGTACTCGTCCATCAGCAGGTAGCGCAGGCGGCGCTGCCAGCGGTCGCGGATTGCTTCGTTATTGCGGAACAATTCCACCGGCAGGCGAATGAGGTCGTCGAAGTCGACGGCCTGGTAGGCCTGCAACGTGGCGACATAGCTGCGGTAGATGCGGCCGGCCTGGGCCTCGTCCTCGTCGCGCGCGTCGCGGATCGCGTCCTCGGGGTCGACGAGGCCGTTCTTCCACAGCGAAATGGCGTTCTGGATGCGGCGGATTTCCTGCTTGTCGGTGGTGACGGCCAGGTCGGACACGACGGTATAGCAATCGTCGCTGTCCATGATGGAAAACTTGTCCTTCAGGCCGACGCCGGCCGCTTCCTGGCGCAGGATCTTCACGCCCAGCGAGTGGAACGTGGACACCGTCAGTTGCTTGGCCTGCTTGGGCTGCTTGAGCAACTTGCCGATACGCTCCTGCATCTCGAGCGCGGCCTTGTTCGTGAACGTGAGCGCCGCGATCGTGCGCGGATCGTAGCCGCGATGCTCGATCATGTAGGCGATCTTTTGCGTAATGACGCGCGTCTTGCCCGACCCGGCGCCGGCCAGCACCAGGCACGGACCGTCGAGGTAGAGCACGGCTTCGCTTTGCGGACCGTTCAGGCCGAAATTCGGGGTGTTGGACATTGGAAATATTGGAGAGGACAGCCCAACATTGTAGCGAAGCTCGTCCGTGCACTGAAGCCGGCCGGCACAAATGTGTGCGGCCGTGTTGCGCGGCGACAAGTCAGCGGTAGCGGGCGACGTATTGCGCGGCGAGTTCGTCGATGTGCGGCGCGTAGCGGGCCAATTCGGCCTCGGTATGCGGCGATTGCCAGTCGTCCTTCCAGGTCATGGTGACGCCGTCCGGCAGCACCATGCGGGCGAATACATTGCCGTCGCGCTGGTAATCGGCGATCGTGCCCCAGTAAAAATCGCGCCGGTACGATTTGCGCACGCTTCCCAGGCCGAAATCGAGCACGAGCGCGTCGTCGATGACGCAGACGGCGTGGCCGTCGATCTGACCCGGCTTCGCCAAGCCCTTCCCGCCCAGCCTGAAGACCTGCCCCTGGTTGTCCACCTCGACCTGGCCCGATACGACGCGGGCCTGGCGGCCATGCAGGTCGGCCAGGCGCCGCACCAGCGAGGCAACGAGGAAGCACACGCTGCCGAAATTGTGCAGGTACAGCCAGCCGAGGTCGTACATGCGGTCGTACAGCAGGCGCCCGAAATCGGCGAGCTCTGGCTGGTTGGAGCGGACCAGCAGCTGTTGGCCGCGCAACTCGCCGCGCACGATGAACACGGTATCGAAGACGCGGCCGTAGCGGTCCAGCAAGGCGAGGAAGCGCTCCGTCGCATGGATGGTAAGACCGTCGTCGGCATCGCTCGCCAGCGCCAGCAAGCCGTGCTCTTCGAAGCGGCGCAGCTGGCCGGCGATCGCGTCGGCGGGATAAGGCATGCCCTGTGCGAGGGCGGACAGTTTCAGGCGCTGGCCGGCGACGAGGTCGTTGCCGAGTTTGAGAAACAGGTCGTAACCGAGCATCGAGTCGGTACAGGGAACGTTCTCGACCAGCCAGTTACGCACGAGGGCAACGCTCTGGAGGATGGGCGGGACACGATGCAGCGACATTTGTAAATACTCGGCAATATGAATGACACAATTACGCAGAGTGTGCCGTAATTGTCGCGATTCGTCGCGAGTTTTAACGCGCCTTTACAAATACATGGCGCGCGGTGTCGCGGTTAGAACACGGTATGCGTTACCATCGCCCTAATGAGCGCCCTGCGCTGCCTGCACGAGATAATCAACATGAAATTTGAACACCTGATCGAGATTAACGACCCGCTGAATCCGCTGGCGGACACCATGACACGCGAACAGCTGTGGCGCGGCCTCGTGCTGCGCGCGGAAGATCCGAAAATGTTCGTGCCGCACCTGGACGAATGCACGATCAGCGACCGCGAAAGCGGCAGCTTCATGCGCCGGCTGCGCTACGGCGACCTCGTCATCGACGACAAGGTGGTCCTGCACCCGCTGCACGAAGTCCGCTACGAAGTGCCGGCGCAGGGCGACATCGCCCAGTCGCTGCTGACGATGACCATCGAGGCGCCGTCCGAAGGCGTGCTGTGGGTGCGTTTCCTGTACGACGACGGCAATGCATCGGCGACCGACGAGATGGGCCGCATGTACGAGGACTTCAAGAAATCGGCGTACCAGGAAGCCGACATCGACACGATCAAGATCGTGCGGCAGCTGGCGTCGGAAGGGAAGCTGGACGCCTCGCTGCTCAACTGATCACGTTCCCGGCTCGACCGAGTCGGGATCGATGTCGCTCTCCCCCTTCGCGAGATTGGCGGCGAGATCCCGCAGCGCCGTACGCACGCCCTCTTCGACCACGGGGTGGTAGAACGGCATCTCCAGCATCTGGTCGACCGTCAGGCGCGACTGCACGGCCCAGCCGAGCAGGTGGCCGATGTGTTCGCCGCGCGGCGCGATCATCTCGGCGCCCAGGAAGCGTCCCGTGCGGTATTCGCCGTACACGCGCAACATCCCCTTGTTCTGCAACATGACGCGGCTGCGGCCCTGGTTCTCGAACGACACCTGGCCCACCGCGAACTTCGACTTGCCCGGCGCGCACAGCGCCTTGTAGCTGGCACCCAGGGTGACGATGTTCGGTTCCGTGAACGCGGCCGTCAGCGGCGCGCGGCGCAGGCCGGGGCGGATGTCCGGGAAGCGGCCGGCGTTGTCGCCCGCGATCTTGCCGTGGTCGGCCGCTTCCGGCAGCACGGGGCGTTCCTGGTTGGCGTCGCCCGCGATGAAGATGTGGCTGTTCCCGCATTGCATGGTGCGCGGGTCGAAGACGGGCACGCCGCTGGCATCCAGCGCGATGCCCGCGTTTTCCAGCCCCAGGTCGTGCACGTTCGGCGTGCGGCCCGCGGCCTGCAGCACATATTGAAAACGTTCCGTGATCGCTTCGTCGTGGCGGCCCGTCGTCAGCACGACGTCGTCGCCGTCCTGTTCCGCTTTCAGGATGCGCGACTGGAAATGGATGTCGAGTTCCTCGCACAGCACGCGCGACGCCGTCTTGAGCACGACGGGATCGGACAACTGCGCCACGCTGCCGCCGCGCGCATACACGCGCGTGCGCACACCCAGGCGGGCCAGGGCCTGGCCGATTTCCAGGCCGATGACGCCCGTGCCGATCACGGCCACGGAGCGCGGCAGGTCGTTCCAGTAAAACACGTCGTCGCTCGTGATCACGCCGGGACCCACGTTCTCCAGGGTCGGCAGGCGGGTCGGGCTGGAGCCGGTGGCGATGACGATGCGGCGCGCGTCGATCTCCGTATGGTCGTCGACCTGCAACGTATGCGGATCGACGAAGCGGGCATGGCCGCGCACCTTGTCTTCATCCGGCATCGCGTCGACGCCTTCGACCACGAAGCCGACGAAGCGGTCGCGCTCGCGCCGCACGCGCTCCATCACCGCGACGCCGTCGATGCGGGTCGTGCCGGGATGGACGCCGAATCGTGGGGCAAGCTGCAGCATGTGGGCAGCCTCGGCGGCCGCGATCAGGAGCTTGCTGGGCATGCAGCCCACGCGCGCGCACGTGGTGCCGTACACGCCCCGCTCGATCAGCACCGTCCGCGCACCCTGCGCCTTCGCGGCACGATAGGCGACCAGCCCGGCCGTACCGGCGCCGATCACCGCGACATCGACCTTCAGTTTCTGCATGCAATCCTCCTTCGTTCAGCCATGACGATACGCTGTTTTCACGTTTTCGGCAGGGCGTGCAACGGTCGGGCAGGACATGCAGTCCCGAGCTTTACTTCGCGGCGGACTTGCGGCGGCGGCTTGCACCCATGCCGGCCAGCGCGGCGGCCATCAATGCCAGCGTCGCGGGCTCGGGCACGTCGGCCTTGGTGGCCTTGATTTCTGCGCCATTGACCTGGAATGCCAGGTCGCTGCCGCTGGTGTACCGATAGGTCGCCGTACCGTTGACGAAACCCTGCTGCGTCAGGTAGCCGCCGGAGCAGTTCGAGCAGGCGACGGTGCCGAAGGACGAATAGGTCGAATTCTGTACGCCGATCCAGTACGTGCCCGCGGCCAGGTTGATGTCGAGGCCGGTCAACGAGATATCGTAGCCGTTCCAGACATTCTGGTTTTGCACGGGCGCGTTCGATTGCGTGGCGATCGTTGCCAGCAGCGTGCCGCCCTGGTACGCCGGATCGTTATCGTAGATCCACGCGCGGCCGCCGCGGTAATCGCCCAGGCCGCCGTACAGGACCGCCGTCCAGCTGACCGAGTCGACGTGGGACTGTGCTGCCAGTGTAAAGCTGTCATAGACGACCCACGACGCCGAACAGGCACCGCTGTCTTCCGCGCAGCGGTTCGTATTGCCCGTGGCAGGGCCGCCCGAATACAGCACGTCCGCGTGAACGTTGATCGACAACGCGGCGAGGACGCTTGCGCACACCAGTTTGACCGGCTTCATATTGGCTCCTTCATTAGAATGATTTTTATTAAGCAACGATCATTCCACAAAGGAAAAATCCAGATAAATGAAGCACTTGGGCGCTCACGGCGCGCTGTCTTGACACCGGATGTAAGTTTTTCCGACAGGCACGAACCTCAGATATCGAGCGGATCCACCTCGAGCGACCAGCGCACCCGCGTCTTCATCGCCCTGAGCACGTCGACCCACTCGGTCAGGAACGCCTGCAGCGCCGGCCGCGAATTCGACTCGACGAGGAGCTGCGCCCGGTCGACGTTGTGCACGCGGGTCATCGTCATCGGGATCGGCTCGTTGATGACGACCGTGTCCGACGGCACCGCGTCGCGCGCCGCCTCGAGGAATTCGATCGCCGTCGCCAGTTCGGGCGCCTCGGCGCGCAGCAGCGCCTGGTACATGTACGGCGGCAGCGCGGCCTGGTGACGCTCTTCCAGCAGGCTGCCGGCAAAGCGGTCGTAGTCGTGCCGCATGACGGCGCCGTACAGCGGATGCTGGCAGTAGCGCGACTGGATCAGCACCTCCGACTCCAGCCCCGCGCGGCCGGCACGGCCAGCCACCTGCATCAACTGGGCGAACAGCCGCTCGCTGGCGCGGTAATCCTGCGAGAACAGCGCGGTGTCCGGATTCAGCACCCCGACGAGCGTCAGCCTTTTGAAGTCGTGGCCCTTGGCGACCATCTGCGTACCGATCAGGATGTCCACGTCGCCCCGGTGCACCGTGTCGAACGCCTCTTGCGCGCTGCCCTTGCGGCGCGTGGAGTCGGCATCGATGCGCAGGATGCGCGCCTGCGGGAACAGCGCTTGCAAGCCTTCCTCGATGCGCTGCGTGCCGCGGCCGAGCGGCTGCAGGTCGACGTTGCCGCACGTCGGGCATGCATGCGGGATGCGCAGCTCGAGCGAGCAGTGGTGGCAGCGCAGCCGCCGTTCCGGCCGGTGCAGGACCATGAACGCGGTGCAGCGCGTGCAGTTGCTGATCCAGCCGCACGCCTCGCAGCACAGCACGGGCGCATAGCCGCGCCGGTTCAGGAACAGCAGCGACTGTTCTCCCCGCTCCATGCGCAGGCGCAGCGCCTGCATCAGGGTCGACGTGAGGCCTTCCTTCGGCTTGTCGCGCTCCATGTCGATGAGTTTCACGCGCGGGAGCACGGCATCGCGCACGGCGCGCTCGCGCAGTTCGAGCTTGCGGTAGCGGCCCGTCTGCGCGTGGTGCCAGCTTTCCAGCGACGGCGTCGCGGAGCCCAGCACGATGGGGATGCCGAGCTGGCGCGCACGCCACACGGCCAGGTCGCGCGCCGAATAGCGCAGGCCTTCCTGCTGCTTGTACGACGGGTCGTGTTCCTCGTCGATGACGATCATTTTTAAATTCGGCAGCGACGCGAGGATCGCGAGACGCGTGCCCAGCACGATGCGCGCGCGGCCCGTGTGCGCGGCCAGCCAGTGCAGCATGCGCTCGCCTTCGGACAGGCTGCTGTGCAAAGTCGCCAGCATCACGCCGGGGAAGCGCGCGCGGATGTTCGCTTCCAGCTGCGGCGTCAGGTTGATCTCGGGGACCAGGATCAGGATCTGCGCATCGGCGTCGCGTTGCAGGACCTGGGCGCAGGCCTGCAGGTACACCTCGGTCTTGCCGCTGCCCGTGACGCCGTACAGCAGCAGCGGGCTGAATCCCTGCGCGCCGCCGATGGCGTCCGCGGCCTGCTGCTGGGCCGCGTTCAATACCGGCATGTCGGCGGGCGTCGGATCGTGCGCGTCCGGCAGCTTGGCCAGCTTTTTCAGCGCGCGGTCCAGCGCCACCGTCGTCGACAGGCGCAGATTCTTCGGCAGGCCGGGCATCGCCACCTCGCCCAGCGGCCGGTGGTAATAGGCGGCGGCGAAGCGCGCCAGCGCGATCCACCGCTCCGGCAAGGGCGCCAGCTGGCTGCGCACGGCGAGTGCATCCTTCAGCTTGTCGGCCGGGACGTCCGTCTCGTGCTTGACCGCGACGATCAACCCGACCGCCTCGCGCCGCCCGAAGTTCACGAGCGCCAGTTGCCCGACTTCCGGCTCGCTACCGGGTTCGCATGCCCAGCGGTAGTCGAACAGGCTGTCGAGCGGCGTGTCGAGCGCGATTTGCAGGATGCAGTGGGACAAACCGTTACCTTGTCGAGAAGCTTGTGGAAAACTGTGGAAAACTTTGTGGAAAATGGAAAAGTTGACCGTGGAGAAGGTTTACGCTAGATCAAAACGTTAGGAAATTCTCTACATGCAGCATAAAATTTTCCACATGAATTCAATGACTTACGATTTTCGGCTTTGAACCCGTGAAATATCCCATCGCTTGAACACTTCTGTGCATAACTGTGCCTTTCCCGGTGAAAAACTTGAGCGCAGTGCAGCATAATCTTGATACAACACTTGAAGAAAATCCGTAAACCACGGTAAACCAAGCACTTTTCCGGATTATTCACAGAATCTGTGAATAACTTTGTGAACAATGGGCTGAAAGGTTCAGTGGATAACTGGTCACCCTGCCGGGAGCGTCTGGCCCGAGCCTTCCTGCCCCGACAGTAAATCCCATAAAATCAATCACTTACCATATGCGGGCGGGCACTGTACATTTCCACAGTTCCCGCAGGTAGCGTCCGATTTTTTGTGAATAAGTGTGGTTGCCTGCGCAGCAGTCGTTAGGCGGCGCGCTGGCGGCGGCTGAAGTCGTGCACCGCGTCGACCATCGCCGTGACGGATTCCGGCGGCGTGAATTGCGAGATGCCGTGGCCCAGGTTGAATACGTGGCCGTGACCCGCGGACGGCGTGCCGTAGCTGGCCAGCGCCTTTTCCACCTCGGTGCGGATCTGGTCCGGACCGGCGAACAGGATGGCCGGATCGAGGTTGCCCTGCAGGGCGACGCGGTCGCCCACCTGCGCGCGGGCACGGCCCAGGTTGACGGTCCAGTCCAGGCCCAGCGCGTCGGCGCCGATGCCGGCCATTTCGTCCAGCCACAGGCCGCCGCCCTTCGTGAACACGATGGACGGAATGCGCACGCCGTCCTTCTCACGCTGCAGCTGCGCGACGACCTTCTGCATGTAGGCGAGCGAGAACGGTTGATAAGCGCCGTCGGCCAGCGCGCCGCCCCAGGAATCGAAGATCATGACGGCCTGCGCGCCCGCGTCGATCTGGGCATTCAGGTAGTGCGCGACGGCTTGCGCGTTGATCTCCAGGATGCGGTGCATCAGGTCCGGACGCGAGTACAGCATCTTTTTGATCGTGTGGAATTCGCGCGAACCGCCGCCTTCGACCATGTAGCAGGCCAGCGTCCAGGGGCTGCCGGAAAAGCCGATCAGCGGCACGCGGCCGTTCAGCGCCGTGCGGATCGACGTCACGGCATCGAACACGTACTGCAGGGACGCCATGTCGGGCACGCGCAGGGCGGCGACCTCCGCCTCCGTGCGCACGGTGCGCTCGAATTTCGGACCTTCGCCGTCCTCGAAGTACAGGCCCAGGCCCATCGCGTCCGGCACGGTCAGGATGTCGGAAAAGAGGATCGACGCGTCCAGCGGATAGCGGTCGATCGGCTGCAGGGTGACTTCGGTGGCGAAGTCCGGATTCTTGGCCAGGCCCATGAACGAGCCGGCCTTCGCGCGCGTGGCGCGGTATTCCGGCAGGTAGCGCCCCGCCTGGCGCATCAGCCACACCGGCGTGTAGTCCGTCGGCTGGCGCAGCAGCGCACGCAGGAAGGTGTCGTTCTGGAGCGGGGCAAATTGTGGCATGGCTGACAATCCGATCGAGAATGGAGAGGGCAAACCTCTATTATCGCATTTTGGCGCCCGCGTACCGCACTTACCGGACATACCCCGGCGCGGCACGCACTTATAATGCCTGTCTTCCCGCTGCACGTTCCGGAACCGACCATGACCGACACCACCCGCAAACAGGCCGCGCCCTGCGGCACCTGGACTTCCCCGATCACCGCCGCCGTCGTCGCGGCCGGCGCCACGCCGCTGTCGCAGGTGCTGCTCGATGGCGGCGACGTGTTCTGGCTGGCAGGCCGCGCCAGCGAAGGCGGCCGCAACACGCTGCTGCGCCGCCGCGGCGGCCAGGTGGAAGAACTGACGCCGGCCCCGTTCAACGTCCGCACCCGCGTGCACGAGTACGGCGGCGGCGCCACGCTCGTCGCGGACAGCCACATCTGGTTCTCGAACTTCGCCGACAACCGCATCTACCGCCTCGACCGCGCCGGCAGCGGCGAACCCGTCCCCGTCAGCGCGGGCGGCGACGAGCGCTGGGCCGATTTCGTGCTGGACCGCGCCCACCGCCGCCTCATCGGCGTGCGCGAAGACCATGCCAAAGGCGGCACCTACCCGGACAACACGCTGAGTGCACTCGGCGCGGACGGCACGGTGACCGTCCTCGTCGACGGCAACGATTTCTATTCGTCGCCGCGCATCTCCCCGGACGGCAAGCACGTCGCGTGGCTGAGCTGGGATCACCCGCGCATGCCGTGGCAGGGCACGGAATTGTGGCTGGCCGAGATCGGCGACGACGGCACCCTGCTGGACGGCCGCCTGATCGCGGGCGGCGAAGAAGAAGCGATCGTGCAGCCGGAATGGTCGCCGGATGGGACCCTGTACTTCGTCTCGGACCGCAGCGGCTGGTGGAACCTGTACCGCTACGAGCACGGCGTCGTGCATCCCGTGTGCCCGCGCGCGGCGGAATTCGGCGGTCCGCACTGGGTCTTCGGGAACAGCATGTACGGCTTCCGCTCGGCACAGGAAATCGTCTGCACCTGCATCGAGGATGGCGTGAGCAAGCTCGCCCGCCTCGATGTACGCAGCGGCCACCTGACGCCCATCGCCACGCCCTACGAACAGATCAGCGAACTGCGCGTCGAAGGCGACACGGTGGCGCTGCTGGGCGGCGCGCCCACGCTGGCGGCGGAAATCGCCTGCATCGACCTGGCCACGTCCCGGCGCGAGATGCTGGCGCGCTCGATCGAGCAACTGCCCGATGTCAGCTATCTGTCGGTCCCGCAGAGCATCCAGTACCCCAGCATGAACGGCAGGACGGCATACGCGTTCTTCTATCCGCCCACGAACCGCGATTTCGCGCCGCAGCCGGGCGAACTGCCGCCGCTGATGGTCATCGGCCACGGCGGCCCGACGAGCATGGCGGCCAGCACCTTGAAACTGGCCACGCAGTTCTGGACGAGCCGCGGCATCGCCGTGCTGGACGTGAACTATGGCGGCAGCACGGGCTTCGGCCGCGCCTACCGCGATCTGCTGAAGGGTCAATGGGGCGTGGTCGACGTCGAGGATTGCGTCGCGGGTGCCCAGTACCTCGTCGACAATGACCTCGTCGACCGCGAACGCCTCGTGATCCGCGGCGGCAGCGCCGGCGGCCTGACGACCTTGTGCGCCCTCGCCTTCCACGACGTGTTCAAGGCCGGCGCCAGCTATTACGGCGTGTCCGATCTAAAAGGCCTGGACGCGGATTCGCACAAGTTCGAATCGCATTACAACGAATACCTGATCGCGCCGAAGGAAAGCGCCGACCGCGTCTACGCCGAGCGCTCGCCCATCAACCACACGGACAAGCTGCAGCGGCCGATGATCTTCTTCCAGGGCCTCGACGACAAGGTCGTGCCGCCGCCGCAATCGGAAGTCATGGTGGAGGCGCTGCGCAGGCGCGGCGTGCCGGTCGCGTACCTCACGCTGGCCGGCGAAGGCCACGGCTTCCGCAAGGCGGACAGCATCGTGCGCACGCTGGAAGCGGAGCTGTATTTCTATCTGCGCGTGTTCGGCATTCCCGTCCCCGAAAGCCTGCCGGCCATCGACATCGAGAACCTGGCTGCATGAGCGATGAGGTGTTGCATGCGGTCGTGGAAGCCTGCGACGAACGCCGCAAGCTGATCCTGGCCTTGCTGGCGCTGGCCGCCGAGCCGATGGGGCGGCGGCGCATCCATGACCACCTGGTGCCATTGGAAGCGAGCGCGAACGAGGAAGACCTGGCCGGGCCGCTCGAGCAGTTGCGCGCCGACGGCCTGGTCGGCGAGTTGCCGTCGCGCGGCTACACGATCGCGCAGGACGTCGCCTGGCCCGCCATCCAGTGGGCGCTGCGCGCACGCCGGTTCAACGAGCTGCGCGAGGTCTACCTGCAGGCGATGCCGCTGCGCGTCGACTGGCAGGGCACGCCCATGCTGCGCAGCTACCGCCAGGGCGTCGCGCTGCTGCGTTTCGCCCTGCTCGCCGGCGAGGGCCCGAAAACCATCGCGCCGCTGCT
The DNA here is from genome assembly GCA_966211695.1 of uncultured Massilia sp. Lineage (GTDB taxonomy): Bacteria > Pseudomonadota > Gammaproteobacteria > Burkholderiales > Burkholderiaceae_D > Telluria. The sequence continues at coordinate 16,258 of CBIHOW010000069.1, forward strand.
GGCCGCGTGCCTGCGCTGCCATGAGGCGGCGTACCTGCATCCGCTCGTCGACATCTGCGCGCGTCCGTTCGAACCGGACCTGATGGAGCGCATCAACGGCCTGGTACGCGACGACGTGCTCGCGGTGCTCGTCAACCACGTGCAGCGCGAACCGGCCAGCGCGCCAGCGATCCGTGCGTATGCGGAGGAACACGTGGCACAGGGCGGCGCCTCGATGGCGCTGCGCACGGCGCTGGCCGAACATTTAATTTTGTGCGGGCGCCTCGACGCGGCGGCCGACCTGCTCGTCGATCTCGACGAATCCACGACGCTGTACTACCGCAGCGTGCTGCAACTGCTGCGCGGCGACACGGAGCCGGCGCTGGCCGGCTTCGACAAGGCTTTGAAAGCGCTGCGGCGCGAGACCGGCAAGAGAAAGGCCATCTTCGAAGGCATCGGCGGCCACCTGTACGTGACGGCGCTGTTGAGAAGCGCCGACAGCAAGCATGCCAAGGCGGTGGAGTCCTACCTGGACAGCGCCACGCGCGCCGTGCAAAGCCACGACACCGCGGTCTACCAGCAGTTGTCGATGCTGCGCCAGATCCGCGGCGGCACGGTGGACGCCGAGGTGCTCCCGTCGCGCAACTGGGAGACGAGCCTGCAGCCGGTGATGTTCCGCGCCCTGCTGCACTGGTGGCTCGGCATGCCGCAACTGGCGGACAAGCGCGCCATGCTGGAGCAGCAGTTCGACGTGGCCCGGGAAGCGGGCTTCGGCTTCATCGCCGCGCAGATCGCGTCCGTGCTGGGCCAGCTGGGCATGGTCGGCATCGACAAGCAGGCGATCGCGCTGCGCCAGCAGCACCGCTTCGTCGACCTCGCGCTGTGGTTCGAGCGCGAGCAGCCGTGGGAGCGCCAGCTGAATGCCCTCATCAACCTGCAGCCCGCCGTGAACGTGGAAGTCGTGAAGGAATCGCGCCTCGCCTGGCTCGTGGCGTGGGACGCGCACCTCGGCATCCGCGCCATCGAGCCGAGGGAACAGAAGCGCGACGCGCAGGGCGGCTGGACGCGCGGCCGTCCGCTGGGCCTCAAGCGCCTCGCGGAAGAGGCGGCGGAACTGGATTTCCTCACCGCGCAGGATGTGCAGGTGGCCGCCAGCATCGGCGCCTACCGCTACTACAGCGGCACCGGCACGCGCTATGAATTCGACCTGGACAAGGCCGTGGCCGCGCTGGCCGGCCACCCGCTGCTGTTCTGGATGGATGCGCCGGGCACGCGCATCGAACTGCTGCCGGGCGAGCCGCAACTGGTCGTGCGCGCGGGCGGCGGCAAGGTCTTGATCACGCTGGTGCCCCCGCTGCGCGAACAGCAGGGCGAAGTGGTCGTCACGAAGGAGACGCCCACGCGCCTGCGCATCGTGCGAGTAAAGGACGAGCACCGCCGCATCGGCGCCATCGTCGGCGACGGCCTGGAAGTGCCGCTGGAAGCGGAGAAGCGCGTGCTGCAGGCGATCAGCGCCATCTCGTCCATCGTCACCGTGCAGTCGGACATCGGCGGCAGCGCGGCGGACATCGAACAGGTGACGGCCGACCCGCGCCTGCACATCAACCTGCTGCCGTACCAGCAGGGCCTGCGCATCCAGGTGATGGTGCGGCCGCTGCCGGATGCCGGTCCGTATTTCCGTCCGGGCGACGGCGCCGAAAGCGTGATCGCGGACGTGGGTGGCGTGCGCACGGAAGCGCGGCGCGACCTGAACGCCGAACGCGAAGCCGAGCGCCAGCTGCTGGCCGACCTGCCCGCGCTGGAGCACGCGGAAGACGAGCATGGCGAATGGCTGCTCGCGGCGCCGATCCACTGCCTGGAGCTCGTCGTCCAGCTGCAGGAACTGGATACCTCGAAAGTCGTCGTCGCGTGGCCGGAGGGCGAATCGTTCCGCGTGTCGAAGAAGATCACATCGAAATCCGTGCGGCTGCAGATCCGGCGCGACAAGGACTGGTTCGCCGCGAACGGCGAAGTGCAGGTCGACGAGAACAAGGTGATGGACTTGCGCGAGCTGCTCGCGCGCGTGCGCGAAGACCGTTTCATCGCGCTCGGCGACAACCAGTTCCTCGCGCTCACGCACGAGCTGCACCGCCGCCTGATGGATCTATCGGCCTACAGCGACGCCGACCAGGAAGCCCTGCGCTTCCACCCGCTCGCCAGCTTCGCGCTGGAAGAGATGGCCCTGGAAGCGGGCGGCGTCGATGCGGATAAAGCCTGGCGCGCGCACCTGAAACACATGCGGGAGAATGCGGAATACCGGCCGCAATTGCCGGGCACCCTGCAGGCGGAGCTGCGCGATTACCAGGTCGAGGGCTTCGAATGGCTGTCGCGCCTCGCGCACTGGGGCGTGGGCGCCTGCCTCGCGGACGACATGGGCCTCGGCAAGACCTTGCAGGCGCTGGCGCTGATCCTGTCGCGCGCGCCGGGCGGGCCGACGCTCGTCGTGGCGCCGACGTCCGTCGCGACGAACTGGCTGGCGGAAGCGGAGCGCTTCGCGCCGACACTCAACGTGAAGCTGTTCGGCCCCGGCGACCGCGCCGCGATGCTGAAGGAAGCGGGGCCGTTCGACGTGATCGTCGCCAGCTACGGCCTGCTGCAGCTGGAGTCTTCCCTGTTCGACGGCATCCGCTGGCACACGATCGTGCTGGACGAGGCGCAGGCCATCAAGAATGCGTACACCCGGCGCTCGGCGGCCGTGATGGCGCTGCAGGGCGATTTCAGGATGGTCGCCACCGGCACGCCGCTGGAAAATCACCTGGGCGAGTTGTGGAACCTGTTCCGCTTCATCAATCCGGGGCTGCTCGGGACAAGCGACCAGTTCCAGCTGCGCTTCGCCGGCCCCATCGAAAAAGCATCCGACAAGCGCGCGGAACTGGCGGCGCGCACGCGCCTGCGCCGCCTCACCCAGCCGTTCATCCTGCGCAGGACAAAAGCCCAGGTGCTGGCCGAACTACCGCCGCGCACGGAGATCGTGCTGCCCGTGCAGTTGTCGGAAGAAGAGACGGCGCTGTACGAATCGCTGCGGCGCGAAGCGCTGGAACGCATCGCGGCGCTCGAAGCCCCGCAATCGCAAAAACAGATCCAGATCCTGGCGGAGATGATGAAGCTGCGCCGAGCGTGCTGCAATCCTGCGCTCGTCGCGCCGGAGAGCGGCATCCGCAGCAGCAAGCTGGAGACGTTCGCGCGCCTCGCCGACGAGCTGCTGGAGAACCGCCACAAGGCGCTCGTGTTCAGCCAGTTCGTCGATCACCTCACCTTGATCCGCAAGCATCTCGACGAGCGCGGCATCCGCTACCAGTACCTCGACGGGAGCACTCCAATGCAGGAACGGAAGCGCCGCGTGGATGCGTTCCAGGCCGGCGACGGCGACTTGTTCCTGATCTCGCTGAAGGCGGGCGGCGTCGGCATCAACCTGACGGCGGCCGACTACGTGATCCACATGGACCCGTGGTGGAATCCGGCCGTGGAAGACCAGGCCAGCGACCGCGCGCACCGCATGGGCCAGCAGCGGCCCGTCACGATCTACCGGCTCGTGGCGCGCCACACGATCGAGGAAGGCATCGTCGACCTGCACCGCCACAAGCGCGACCTGGCCGACAGCCTGCTGGAAGGGACGGACGTCGCCGCGCGCATGTCGCCGGCGGACATGCTGGCCATGCTGCAGGCGGGGCTGGCGGGCTCGTCGGGCCCGCGTCCGCCGTCCGTCGCGGAGTGGCAAACCGGGTGAGGATGCATGCCGTTGCACGCGCGTTGGCGACGGATGGCGTCACCATGCGTTCGTGACGTATTGTTTCAGATGCCCGCAAGCACGGCAAATGATGCTAATCTGACGCCCCCCATCTGGCCCTTCAATAAACCAGGCAGATAGAACATGATGAAATCGAAAATCGCACTGGCCGTTCTGCTGACCAGCGTCGCGCTGGCGCCGGCGAGTGCGCGTCCCAAGACGCATCACAAGGCCACGAGCAGCGCCAAGGCCAAGCCCTCGTCGAAGAGCAAGGCCAAGGCTGACAAGGTGGCTGACAAGCCCGTGCAGAAGGCCGCCGCGCCCGTCGCCGCCACGCCGCAGAACCGCAACGACCGCTACATGGACTCGCTGTCCATGCAATTCCTCACCGCGCTGTGGCGCATCGATCCGGAAGACGGCATCTACGTCGGCAAGTTCGACGCCGCCGCGAAGCTGACGATTCCCGACGCCGCCACGCGCGCGAAAAAGCTCGCCTTCATCGACGAGTGGCTCGACAAGTTCGGCAAGCTGAACGCCGACAAGCTGTCGCCGAACCAGCGCACCGACCTCGCCGTCCTCCTCAACAAGCTGAAATACGAGCGCTGGCAGCTGACCACGTTCCGCGAGTTCGAATGGAACCCGGCCGAGTACAACGTGGCGCAGACGTTCGACCTGATCCTGAATACGGAATACGCCGCGAAGGCGCAGCGCCTGCGCACGATCCTGAAGCGCCTGGCCGACGTGCCGGCGTACTACCAGGCCGCGCAGGCGTCCATCGTCAACCCGACGCACGAACACACGCAGCTCGCGATCCAGCAGGCGCCGGGCACGCTCGTCGTGCTGGCGGACCTCGGCAAGGCCGCGCAGGAATCGATCCTGACGCCGCAAGAGAAGGCGATCTTCGCCCAGCGCATCGCGAACGCCGGCACGGCGGTGGTGGCGTGGGTGGACTTCCTGACGGACCTCGACAAATCGCAGGTGCAGATGCAGCGCGCCCGCTCGTTCCGCATCGGGAAGGACCTGTACGAGCAAAAATTCGCGTTCGAGATCCAGTCCGCCAGCACGGGCGAGCAGACGTACCAGAAGGCCCTGGCCGCGCGCGACGAACTCCTCGCCCGCATGGACGGCCTGGCCGACCAGTTGTGGGACAAGACGATGGGCGGCGCCGCGAAGCCCGCCGACCGGTATAAAAAAATCGGCATGGTGATCGACAAGCTCTCGCTGCAGCACACGACGGCCGCCAACTTCCTGCCCGAGATCCGCCGCCAGATCCCGCAGCTGCAGGAGTACGTGATCAAGAATAATCTCGTGACGATCGACCCGAGCAAGCCGCTCGTCGTGCGCGAGACGCCGCTGTACCAGCGCGGCGTGGCCGGCGCCAGCATCGACGCGCCGGGTCCGTACCGTCCGAAAGATAAAACCTATTACAACGTGACGCCGCTGGACGGCCTCACGCCCGAGCAGGCCGAGAGCAGCCTGCGCGAGTACAACAACTGGATGCTGCAAATCCTGAACATCCACGAGGCGATCCCGGGCCACTATACGCAGCTGATGAACGCGAACCGCTCGCCGTCGCTGGTGAAAGCCCTGTTCGGCAATGGCGCGATGGTCGAAGGCTGGGCCGTGTACGGCGAGCGCATGATGCTGGAATCGGGCTATGGCGACAACGCGCCGGAACTGTGGCTGATGTGGTGCAAGTGGAACCTGCGCAGCGTCTCCAACACGATCCTCGACTACAGCGTGCACGTGCTGGGCATGACGCGCGAACAGGCGCTGGACCTGCTCGTGCGCCAGGCGTTCCAGACCCCGCAGGAAGCGTCCGAGAAATGGAAGCGTGCGCAGCTGTCGTCCGTGCAGCTGTCCAGCTATTTCAGCGGCTACAGCGACATCATGGAACTCCGCGAGCGCCGCAAGGAGCAGCTGGGCGACCGCTTCAACCTCAAGCAATTCCACGACCAGTTCCTCGGTTACGGCAATGCCCCGGTGAAGATCATCGGCCAGTTGATGCAATAACGTGAAACGCTCGTGGATCGTCGCGGCGCTCGCGGGCGTCGCCGTGCTGGCCGGCGGCGCGGCCCTGTACGTCTTCAACGCCCGCCAGGATGCGACGCCGGGACGCGCGTTCTGGCGCCCCGCCGACGCCCCGACCAGGGCCATGTGGTCCGCACGCGTGACGCCGCTGCCGGACCGTTTCGGCGATCCGTTCGGCACCGTCGTCGACGCCCACGGCAACGTGTTCGTGGCCGACGGTGGCGATTGCAACTGCATCCGCCGCATCGCGCCCGACGGCCAGGTGACCATCTTCGCCGGCGGCCACGCGGGCTTCGCGGACGGCCTCGCCGCCGCCGCGGCATTCGACACGCCGTCGGCGCTGGCCATCGACCGCCTCGGCAATCTCTACGTGGCCGACACGCACAACAACGCAATCCGCAAGGTGGCGCCGGACGGCAGCGTGACCACGCTGGCGGGCAGCGCCGCGGGACTCGACGGCCCGGTCGGCGTGGCCGTCGACCGCGACGGCAACGTGTATGTCGCGGACACGTACCACGACCGCATCCTCCGCATCGCGAAGGATGGCGCGGTGACGACGGTGGCCGGCAGCGGCACGCCCGATTACCTCGACGGCACGGGCACGGCGGCCGCATTCGACACGCCGAGCGCCATCGCGGTCGACAAGCACGGCGTGCTGTTCGTCGCCGATACCGGCAACAACGCGATCCGGCGCATCGACAAGCATGGAGAAGTGACGACGCTCGCGCGCGCGCCCGAGGACGAGCGGCGTCCGCTGCTGCGGCGCCCCGTCGCGCTGGCGCTGACGCACGACGGTTACCTGTACGCGAGCGGCGCGGGCGGACGCGTCCTCCAGTTCGACCCGGCCGGCCAGTATCACGCGCTGGCGGATGCCGACCGTCCGCCGAACACGAGCTATGCCAGCGACGGCAACGTGCGGCTGTATGCGCCGCGCGGCATCGCCGTGAAGCGCGACGGTTCGCTCGTGGTGGCGGATGGCCAGGCGCAGCAGGTGTTCGCGCTGGCGCCGCCCCAACCGGGCACGCCCGCCCCGCATGCGAGGGCGCAGGTGCTGCCGGCGGTGGCGTCGATGCCCTGGCCCGTGGGCCCGCAGCAGGAACCGCACGAAGTGGTCGGCGTGCTGGGCGAGGTGCGCGGCAGCTACGACGGCGAGAACCGCGACCACTTCCATGCGGGCCTCGACATCCGCGCCGACGTCGGCGCGCGCGTGCTGGCGGTCCTGCCGGCGACGGTCGGCGATCCGTATCCCAACTGGGCGTTCGGCCAGCTGGGCGAAGGCATGAGCATCGGGCCGCTGTCGTATATCCACATGCGCGTGGGCCGCGACGCGAAGGGCAATGCGCTCGATCCGCGCTTCCAGGTGCTGCGCGATGCGAAGGGCAAGGCGGAACGCGTGCGCGTGCGGCGCGGCACGCGGTTCGCCGTCGGCGACGCGCTCGGCACGATCAATCCGATGGCGCACGTGCACATGGAGTACTACCCCGGCGGCGTCGCCGTCAACGCGCTGGCCCTGCCCTTCACGGGCCTGCGCGACACGGTGCCGCCCCGCATCCAGAGCATCGCCCTGTACGACGCGAACGGCCAGCGCCTGCCGGGCAAGAAGGGCAAGCGCCTGCACGTGGCGCGCACGCTCGGCGACCTCACGATCGTCGCCGCCGGCTACGACCAGATGGACGACAACCTGGCGCGGCGCCGCCTCGGCCTGTACAAGCTGGGCTACCAGTTATTGCATGCGGACGGCAGCCCGGTCGCCGGGTTCGAGACGCCGCGCATCACGCAGGTCTACGACCGCCTGCCGCGCGAGCGTGAGGCCGTAAAACTGCTGTACGCGGAAAACAGCGGCATCACGGTCTACGGCAGCAAGGCCACGGTGTTCGCCTATGCCGTCAACAACACGCTGCACGATGGCGTGGCGCTTCCCGGCACGTGGAAGGTGGATGGCCTCGAACCGGGCGATTACGTGCTGCGCATCTACGCGGCGGATTTCGCGGGCCAGGTGGCGCTGGAGGGACGTGATCTGCCGATCACGCTCGATTAAGCGAACGACCTTTTCTTCAGCAAACGATAAGGTAACGCTCAGCGATTCTTCAGGTGAAGTCGGGATACTTGCCTGCTCCCATCCATTTGGAGCATGACATGCGACGTTCCCTCTTCATTGCTTCAGCCCTGCTGCTGGCGGGCTGCGGCCATCACGACACCACGCCGCCGCGCCAGGCCGGCCGGACGACCTACGATGCCACGATCAGCCGCACGTCGTTCGGCATCCCGCACATCAAGGCGGACGATGAACGCGGCCTCGGTTTCGGCACCGGCTACGCCTATGCGCAGGACAACTTCTGCCTGCTCGCGAACGAGGTGACGACCGTGAACGGCGAGCGCTCGAAGTATTTCGGCGCCCAGGCCGCCACGTCGGAGAACCCGATCCTCGCGTTGAACAACCTGGAAGCGGATTTCTTTTTCCGGCTGATGAACGACGACGCGTCCATCGCGCAGGCATGGGACGCGCAGCCGGACGCGATCCGCGCGCTCGTGCAGGGCTGGGTGGCCGGCGTCAACCGCTACCTGAACGAGACCGGGCCGGCCAGGCTGCCGCCGGCGTGTCGCAACGGCGCGTGGGTGCGCGCGCTCACGGAACGCGACGTGATGAAGCTGCTGCGCCGCATGGCGATCACCAATGGCGCGATATACTTCGTCGACGAGGTCAACGCCGCCGCGCCGCCGGGTTCGGCCGCCGTCCGGCCGGCGGCGTCCCTGTCGCGGCCGCGGCACACGACCGCGAGCAATGCCATCGCCCTCGGCAAGGACGTCACGTCCACCGGCCAGGGCATGCTGCTCGGCCAACCCCACCTGCCCTGGAGCGACGGCATGCGCTTCTACCAGCTGCATCTCACGATCCCGGGCAAGCTGGACGTCATGGGCGCGTCGCTGCTCGGCCTGCCCGTCGTGCAGATCGGTTTTACGAAGGATTATGCGTGGACCCACACGACCGACACGGCCGCGCACTACACGGTGTACGCGCTGCAGCTGGACAGCGCCGATCCCACACGCTACCTGGTCGATGGGCGTTCGACGCCGATGACGCGGCAGACCGTCACGGTCGAAGTCCGCGACGCCGCCGGCCGGCTGACGACTAAGTCGCGCGATTTCTACGGCACGCGCTACGGTCCCGTCCTCGCGCGCACCGACGGCAAACTGCCCTGGTCGCGCAGCACGGCGTTCGCGCTGCGCGACGCCAACCTCGACAACCCGCGCCTGCTGCAGCAATGGCACGCGATGAACCGCGCGTCGACCTTGCAGCAACTGGTGGAGGTCAACCAGCGCATCCTCGGCAACCCATGGAACAACACGATCGCGGCGGACAGGCATGGCAGCACGCTGTTCATGGATATCACGCCGGTCCCCGCCGTGCCCGCCGACCGGCTGGCGGCGTGCATGGTCCCCGCTTATCAGGCCTGGGCGGCGGCCGGCACGTGGGTGCTGGACGGGTCGACGACGCACTGCGACTGGGCCAGCGACCCGGCAGCGCCGCAACCCGGCATCGTTGCCGCAAGCGCCCTGCCCGTCCTGTACCGCGACGACTTCGTGCAGAACGCGAACGACAGCGCCTGGCTCGCCAACCCGGCCGCGCCGCTGACCGGATATGCGCGCCTCGTCAACCAGGACGGAACGCAACCGGGCGCGCGCACCCGGCAAGGCCTGGACGAACTGGAGCGGCGCCTGGCGCAAGGTGCGCGCCTGGACCTCGCCGGCCTCGAGGACATCGCCCTGGGCAACCGCATCTTCCTGGCGCAGCAGGCGATGGACGACGTGCTGGCGTTGTGCCGCGACACCGCGCCGGTCACGCTCGACGACGGCCGTGGCGTCGACCTGGCCGACGCCTGCCGCCGGCTCGCCGCGTGGAACCGCACGGCCAACCTGGACAGCAATATCGGCCTCGTCTATTTCACGGGCTTGATGGGGCGGGTCCTGTCGAACGACGCGATCTGGGCCGTGCCCTTCGATCCCCGCGACCCGGTGCACACGCCGCGGCAACTGAAGGTGAACGATCCGCAGGTGGCCGCGCTGTTGCGCCGGGCGCTGGCGGGCGCCGTACAGGACGCGCGCGATGCGCAGCTGGACCCGGAGGCGACACTCGCGCAGCTCCAGGCGTACCAGGCCGGCACGCAGGCGATTCCGATCCACGGCGCGCCGGAGCATCTCGGGATCTACAACGCGATCGAAAGCAGCGTCGACGGCAACGGGCACCTCGTTCCGCTGTCCGGCACCAGCTATGTACAGGCGGTGGCGTTCGATGGCGGCGGGCCGCGCGCACGGGCACTCCTCAGCTATTCCCAGTCGTCCGATCCCGGCTCGCCCCATGTCGCCGACCAGACGCAGCGCTTTGCGCGCAAGGACTGGATCGCGCTGCCCTTCGCCGAACAGGCGATCCGGGCCGATCCCGAGTACCGCAGCATGCGCATCACCGGCCCCTGATCCGTCGCGCCCTGTGCAAAACCGCACACTCGGCGTGCTCGTGCGCGGTCTTGTATGCATGCGACCGCCTCCTAGAATGAAGCGCTGACAACAATCAAACACAAGGGAGACAACGCATGCGTCATATCATTTCGCTCGCGCTGCTGGCGGGTGCAACCTGCACCGCGCAGGCACAGGTCACTGCGGGCCCCGGCACGTGGAGCGCCAACCAGACGTGGGCCGCCGACACCGTCAACGGCGGCAATTTGACGGGCTATTTCTACTGGCCGGCCACGCAGCCGGCGCTGAACGGCAAGCGTGCCCTCGTGCTCGTACTGCACGGCTGCGCGCAGACGGCCGCCGGCGACGTGGTCGACAGCGGCAGCGACGGCGGCTTCAACTGGAAAAAGATCGCGGACCAGTACGGCGCCATCATCCTGGCGCCGAATGCGACGGGCAATGTCTACAGCAACCATTGCTGGGACTACGCAAGCACGAGCCACAACCGCACGTCGGGCCATGACGGCGTGCTGCTGGACCTGATCAAGCGTTTCACGACCAATGCCCAGTATGCGATCGACCCGAACCAGGTCTACGTCGCCGGCCTGTCGTCGGGCGGCGGCGAGACGATGGCCCTCGGCTGCCTCGCGCCGGACGTGTTCGCGGGCGTGGGTATCAACGCCGGCCCGCCGCCCGGCACGACAACGGCGCAGATCAGCTACGTTCCTTCCGGCTACACGGCCACCAGTGCGGCCAACAGCTGCAAGGCGCTCGCGGGCAGCAGCGGCGGCGCGTTCGCGAGCCAGGTCGCGAGCGTCGTGTGGGGGTCCAGCGATTACACGGTGTCGCAGCAATACGGTCCGATGGATGCGCAGGCCATGCGCCTCGTCTACGGCGGCGCGTTCACGAAGGGGCAATCGACGACGGTGGCGACGGGCGGCACGAGCGTCCCCTATACGGATGCGAACGGCAGGCTGCGCACGACCGAAGTCACGGTCAGCGGCATGGGCCATGCGTGGCCGGCCGGCAGCGGGGGGCAGAACACGAACTTCGTCGACGCGGCGCACGTGAACTATCCGGCCTTCGTGATGGATTTCTGGTTCAGGAATAACCTGCGGGCGGCGCGCGCGGCGCCTCCCGTCGTCGACAGCTGCAACGCGAGCGTGTCCGGCACGACGGTCACCGTGTCCGGCAGCGGCACGGACAGCGCGGGCAGCATCTCCAGCTGGCGCGTCGTGCTGAACGGGCCGAGCGCCGTCAACGACGCGGCCGCCGGCAGCGGCGCCGGCTTCGCCAAGTCGTACACGAACCTCGCGAACGGCTATTACACGGGCAGCGTGACGGCGACGGATAGCGGCACGGGCCTCACGTCGGGCGCCTGCAGCATCGCGCAATTCCTCGTCGGGACGCCGCCGGCGCTACAGCCCCCGGCCGCCCTCGCGGTGGGCGCGACGACGTCGAACAGCGTGACCCTGTCGTGGACTGCGGCCGGCGGCGCCACCGGCTACAACGTCTACCGCAACGGCAGCCGCGTGAACGCGAGCGCGGTGACGGGCACGTCGTACACGGACGGCGGGCTTGCCGCCAGCACGACGTACACGTACCAGGTGTCGTCCACGAACGGCAGCAGCGAGAGCGCACTGTCGGCGGCCGTGGCGGGCACGACGGCCTCGGGCTGGACATGCAGCGCGACGACGTCCAGCAATTACGCCCACGTGCAGGCGGGCCGGGCGCACGACAGCGGCGGCTACGCGCTGGCCAATGGATCGAACCAGAACATGGGGCTCGACAATACGTTTTATACGAGTACGCTGGCGCAGACGGCGCCCGGGTATTACGTGATCGGGAACTGCCCCTGAAATGACAACGGCGCCCACGGGCGCCGCTTTGTTGGATCAGGACTGTTCCTGCGGCGCCTGCGTGGCGCGCACGAAAATCGGCGCCATCAGCAACCCAAGCTCGAACAGCAGGCACATCGGAATGGCCAGCGCCAGCTGGCTGACGGCGTCCGGCGGCGTCACGA
>CBIHOW010000070.1:0-28166 GCA_966211695.1 uncultured Massilia sp.
ACTGGGCGAGCGGCTGCGGCTTGCCGGCCAGGTCGTTCAGCGACGTGGCATACAGGTTCGCCACCGCCGTGTGCGGGCGGCCGTCCGTGGGGGCATAGGTCGTCGTCAGCGGGCCCTTGGCATCCTGCTTGACGCCGGCGATGGCGCCGAGGACCGTGAAGGCGGCGGCCAGGATCACATAACCGGCCAGATGTTTCTTATTCATCTTGTTCGAAAGAGTCGTCGTTCATCAAAGTGCGCAGCGTGTCGGCGTCGGCGCGCTGCAGGCTGCCGTCGGCGCGGGGTTTCAGCGCACCGCGCAAATCGTTCATATCATAAAGTTCGGCGTGCACCATTTCTTTTTGCCACATGAAGCTTACCGTTTCCACCGGATCGTGGCGTCCCCCTTTGAAGTGGGGAGTTTCCGAAATCTCGATATTGACGTTGCGATTCAAAAGCCAGATTTCGACTTCCTTCGCGCTGTCGGCAAATAATTGCAGGTGGATATCGTCATGTTCGCCCGCCGTTCCGTTCAGCACTGCACCGGTAATGTACGGACGGAACTCGGACAATTGTTCCATCACTTCCAGGGCCGCGCTGCGCATGTGCTGCAGGCGCGCGGCCTGGGCCGGGCCGTGGAACAGCGCCTGGTAGCGGCGCACCTCGTCTTCGACTTGCAGGTTATCCGGCAGATAATTCGGGGAAGGGCGGTCGACGCCGAGCACTTGCCGGGCCGCCTTCGTCTTGGCCGTGGCGTAATCCGCGCCGTCCTGGGCGATCATGCGGGCGGCCGTCGCGGCGATGCGTGCGCGCACCTGTTGGAGGTCGTCATTTGAATTGGGCGTCATGTCCGAGATCATACTCTTGAAAGGAAAATGGCATCGCGTCGGGTAGAATCGCGTATTCGCTATTACAGAGATCCCTTCGGCACGTCATGCACATCCATATCCTCGGCATTTGCGGCACCTTCATGGGCGGCCTCGCGGTGCTGGCCAAAGAGGCCGGCCACCGCGTCACCGGGTGCGACGCCAACGTCTACCCTCCGATGAGCACCCAGCTCGAAGCCCAGGGCATCGAGCTGATCCAGGGTTACGGGCCCGACCAGGTGAACCTGAACCCGGATTTGTACGTCGTCGGCAACGTGATGACGCGCGGGAACCCGCTCGTCGAGGAAATCCTGAACCGTGGCCTGCCGTACGTCTCCGGCCCGCAATGGATCGGCGACCATATTCTCCGTAATAAATGGGTGCTCGCCGTCGCGGGGACGCACGGCAAGACGACGACGACGTCGATGCTGGCCTGGATACTGGAAGATGCCGGCTATTCGCCGGGCTTCCTGATCGGCGGCGTGCCGCTGAACTTCGGCGTGTCCGCGCGCCTGTCCGGCGAAACCGATTCCGACTTCTTCGTGATCGAGGCGGACGAGTACGACACGGCCTTCTTCGACAAGCGTTCGAAGTTCGTGCACTACCACGCCAAGACCGCGGTGCTGAACAACCTCGAATACGATCACGCCGACATCTTCCCCGATATCGGCGCCATCGAGACGCAGTTCCACCACCTCGTGCGCACCGTGCCCGGCGTCGGCCGTATCGTCGTGAACGGCGACGAGGCGTCGCTGGCGCGCGTGCTGAAGCGCGGCTGCTGGAGCGAGAAGGAAAGTTTCGGCTCGTCCGAAGGCGTGGACTGGGGCCTCGTCGAGCATCCGGGCGGTTCCAGCTTCGACGTGATTTTCAAGGGCGACAAGCAGGGCACCGTCCACTGGGACCTGACCGGCCACCACAACCGCAGCAACGCGCTGGCCGCCATCGCCGCCGCGCGCCACGTGGGCGTGCCGCCCGCGCAGGCGATCGATTCGCTGGCCCGCTTCCAGAACGTCAAGCGGCGCATGGAAGTGCGCGGCGTCGTCAACGGCGTGACCGTGTATGACGACTTCGCGCACCATCCGACGGCGATCGCGACGACCGTGGGCGGCCTGCGCCAGAAGATCGGTGCGGCCGGCGTAGGCACGTCGGGAAGAATTCTCGCCGTGCTGGAGCCCCGCTCGAACACGATGAAGCTGGGCGCCATGAAAGATGCGCTGCCGGGCAGCCTGAAGGATGCGGACCTCGTGTTCGGCTTCGGTAGCCAGCAGGCGCTGGGCTGGTCGCTGGCCGACGCACTGAAACCGCTGGGCGCCAACGCGCACAGCTTCGACCAGCTCGACTACATGGTGCAGGCGATCGTCCAGGCCGCGCAGCCGGGCGACCATATCCTCGTGATGAGCAACGGCGGCTTCGGCGGCGTGCACCAGAAGCTGCTGGAGGCGATGGCGGCATGAGCGGGACACCAGGTTTTTCCGCAGGCGCCCGTGAGGGCGCGCGCGTCCACCTTGTCTATTTGCACGGCTTCCGCTCGTCCCCGCGCTCGTTCAAGGCGCGCGTGGTGCAGCAGCGGATGGAAGCGGCCGGCCGCGCCGGCGACCTGATCTGCCCGCAACTGCCGGCCTCGCCGAAGGCCGCGATGGAACTCGTGTTGACGCTGGTCGAACGCTATTCCGGCAATCTGGCCATCATCGGCTCTTCGCTGGGCGGCTTCTACGCCACGTGGCTGGCGGAGCGCTTCGGCTGCCGTGCCGTGCTGATCAATCCGGCCGTCGACCCTTTGATAGACCTGGACAAGCACGTCGGCGTCACGACCGAATGGCATACGGGCGAGCCGTTCGAATTCAAGCGCGAGTACATCGATGAGCTGGCGGCGCTGAAGGTGGGCCGGATCACGCAGCCGGAACGTTATTTCCTGTTGGCCGCCACCGGCGACGAGGTGTTGGACTACCGCGACATGGTTGCGCATTACGCGGGCGCGCACCAGCACGTCATCCAGGGCAGCGACCACGCGGTGTCGGAATTCGAGCAGTATGTCGATGAGGTGCTGGCCTTTTGTGGCATAAAAGGCGACGCCGGATCGGACCATCGTCAGTGAGGCCCGCTTCGCTGCGCCGGGCCCGCTGGCTGGCGCATCCGATCGGCGTGGGCGCGCCGGCCGCCATGCGCGACTGGCTGACGACGCCGGGCTCGCTGACGGCGCGCCTGATCGCGCACAGCCGGCATTTCCGGGTACAGAAACTGCGCCAGGCGGGCAATCTCTGCCTGGCGGACGAGGCCGAGGCGATCGGCCTGGCGCGGCCCCGGCGCGTGTGGGAACGCGAAGTGCTGCTGCGCTGCGACGGCCGGCCGGTCGTGTACGGCCACACCGTCGTGCCGATGAGTGCGAGCGCGAGCGACTGGCCCCTGTTTTCGGCGCTGGGCGAACGTTCGCTCGGCACCACGCTGTTTTACGATCCGCGGGTCACGCGCGGCGAGCTGGAATTCGCGCGGTTGCGTCCCGGCCATCCGCTGCTGGCCCGCGTGCATGCCGTGCTCGGACGTGATGGTCCGGTACGCGAGACTTATTTTGCGCGGCGCTGCGTGTATCGCCGCCGCCAGGGACTGCTGCTGGTCACCGAGGTCTTCCTGCCCGAGGTGCTCGATCTCGTGGCGACCGCAACCAATATGAATACGAATACAAAATGAACTTATTTTTCGAAGAGTCCGGCGATTTCAAGGTCGGCACCGTGCTGTCGCAGGCGGGCGAGGCCTACCAGGTCGAAATGCCGAGCGGGAAGCGTACCAAGGTCAAGGCGCGTGACGTGATGCTGCAGTTCGACAAGCCGGACCCGGCTACGCTGCTGGAGCAGGCGAAGGCCGTCGCGGCGGACGTCGACCTGGAATTCCTGTGGGAAGTCGCGGGCCAGGAAGAATTCGGGTTCGCCGAACTGGGCGCGGAATACTTCGGCCACTCTCCGCTGCCGTTCGAGGCGGCCGGCCTCGTGCTGGCGCTGCACGGCGCCCCGATCTATTTCTACAAGAAGGGCCGCGGCCGCTACAAGGCGGCGCCGGAACAATCGCTGCGCGCGGCGCTGGCCGGCATCGAAAAGAAGAAACAGCAGGCCATCGTCCAGGCCGCGTATGTCGAGGAACTCAAGTCCGGCAAGCTGCCGCAAGCGATGCAGCCGCTCGTCCAGCAATTGCTGTTCAAGCCGGACAAGAACAGCATCGAATACAAGGCGCTCGAAACGGCGGCCGACGAGCTGCAGACGACGGCGCAGCGCCTGATGCTGTCCACGGGCGGCATCGCGTCGGCGAAAGAACTGCACATGGGCCGCTTCCTGTTCGAACACTTCCCGCGCGGCGCCGGCTTCCCGCCCGTCGCCGTGCCGACCCCGCCGGCCGACCTGCCGCTGGCGAACGTGGCCGCGTTCTCGATCGACGACGTGACGACGACCGAGATCGACGACGCGTTCTCCGTCGAGAAGCTGGATGACGGCACGGTCCGCGTGGGCATCCACATCGCGGCGCCGGGCCTGGGCATCCGTCCGGACGACGCCATCGACAAGATCGCCCGCGCGCGCATGTCGACCGTGTATATGCCGGGCGACAAGATCACGATGCTGCCGGACGACGTGGTCAATGCGTACACGCTGGCCGAAGGCAACGACTGCCCGGCGCTGTCGCTGTATGCCGTGCTGGATCCGGCGACGTGGACGGTGCTGTCCACGACGACCCGCGCCGAGCGCGTGCCCGTCAAGAACAACCTGCGCCACAACGACCTCGACGACGTCGTCAACGAGGAGACGCTGAACAACGGAGAAGGCGACTACCCGCACAAGATGGAACTGGGCCTGCTGTGGCAGTGGGCGCTGCAGCTGGAAGCGGGGCGCATGAAGAAGCGGGAAGCGTTCGGCCTGAAGCCGGAACAGGCCAACCGCGTCGACTTCAATTTCTATGTCGAGGACGACGTCGTCACGATCGTGCGCCGCAAGCGCGGCGCGCCGCTGGACAAGATCGTGGCCGAGCTGATGATCTTCGCGAACAGCACGTGGGGCAAGCTGCTGCACGATTGCGGCGTGCCGGGCATCTACCGCTCGCAGGGCCCGGGCGCCGGCGGCTGGGCCGCCAAGATGCAGGTGCGCATGGTCACGCACGCGGCGCCGCACCAGGGCCTCGGCGTCGACCAGTACGCCTGGTCGACGTCGCCGCTGCGCCGCTACACGGACCTCGTGAACCAGTGGCAGATCCTGGCGTGCGCGAGCAACGGCGTGACGGCACCGCTCGTCGCCCCGTTCAAGCACCGCGACGCGACCCTGTTCTCGATCGTCTCCGCGTTCGACGCCGCCTACTCGGCCTATAACGACTTCCAGCAGAACATGGAGCGTTACTGGTGCCTGCGCTGGCTGGCGCAGGAAAATGCGAAACAGGTGGAGGCCGTCGTGCTGAAGGACGAGGTGCTGCGCCTCGTCGAGATCCCCCTCGTGATCCGCCTGCCGGGCATGCCGCAGGCGGCGCGCGGCGCCCAGGTCCGCCTGGACATCGTGCGCTGGGACGAGGTCGACCTGTCGTTGGAAGCGCGCCTGCTCGAAGTGGCGGCCGTGGCGCCCGAAGCGGCCGAAGAGCTGGGCCTGGACGAGGAAGAGGACACGGGCGAGGCGGCGGCTGCCGAAGTGGCCGAGGCCGAGGGCGCGGTGGCCGTCACCGATCCGGAGACGCAGACCGACGTCACGGGCGAGCAGGCCGCATGATGTGTGACTGACACCGATCGTTGAAACCTCGACAAGATCCTGTTGCGTTAGTGGTTACGTCAGCGGTCGGGTCTTTCCGCAAGGCTCGCAAATCGGCCGGCCTGCACGGTAGAATGGGGAGTTCCATGACCCCAACCGTCCCACCCCGCAGCGCGTGAACACCCTCCGACACAACCGTCCCCTGATGATCGCCATCGCCTGTTCGGTGCTGGCGCACGCCTCCCTGCTGGCGGTCCGTTTCGCCGCGCCGGATGCGTTCCGGCTGCAGCCGGCCGATCCGGGCCTGGAAGTCATCCTGGTCAACGCCAAGCATGCGCGCGCGCCCGTCAAGGCGGACGCGCTGGCCCAGGCCAACCTGGACGGCGGCGGCAATGCCGACGCCGGCCGCGCCCAGTCGCCGCTGCCGGACCTGCGCAAGGTCGAGAACGGCGACAGCATCAAGGCCTTGCAACGCCGCATCGCCGAACTGGAACAGCAACAGAAAAGCGTGCTGACGAAGATGCGCCAGTCGCAGTTCAACAGTGCGCCAGTCGCCGAACAGACCAAGCCGGACCCCACCCGCACGGGTGAGGACAACCTTGACTCCACGAAGGCCATCGCACGCATGACGGCCGAGATCACCCAGCGCATCGCCGACGAGAACAAGCGGCCCAAGAAGACATTCATCAGCCCCAGCACGCGCGAGGTCGGCTACGCCATGTACTACAAGGCGATGCAGAAGCGCGTGGAAGAAGTGGGCACCTTGAACTTCCCGCAGCAGAACGGCAAGAAGCTGTACGGCGAACTGGTCGTCTACATCCCGATCTTCCAGGACGGGACGCTCTATGAAAAAGAAGGCGGACCGCGCATCGAACGCAGTTCCGGCAATCCGGCGCTGGACAAGGCCGCGCTGGCGATCGTGCGCCGCGCCGCGCCCTTCGGCAAATTCCCGGCCAATATGCGCTCGACCGACAAGGATGACCTCTGGATCGTCGTCACCCGCTTCAAGTTCACCCGCGAGGAAAAACTGCAGGCCGAATTGCGCGGCGAAGGATAATAGGAGACTCAATGACGGATAAATATTGTGTGATCGGCAACCCGATCGCTCACAGCAAGTCGCCGGACATCCACGCCGCGTTCGCGGCGGCGACCGGCCAGGACATTTCGTACGAACGCTGCCTGGCGCCGCTGGACGGTTTCGCCGCCACGGTCCGCGACCTCGTCGCGCAGGGCTACCGCGGCGCCAACGTGACGGTTCCCTTCAAGCTGGAAGCGGCCGCGCTGGCCACCCGGCTGGAAGAGCGCGCCCGCCTGGCCGGCGCCGTCAACACCTTGCGTTTCGAGGGCGGCGAGATCGTCGGCGACAACACGGACGGTCCGGGCCTCGTCGCCGACATCGTCAGGAATGCCGGCGTGCCGCTCACCGGCAAGCGTGTCCTGTTGCTGGGCGCGGGCGGGGCGGCGCGCGGCGTCATCCTGCCGTTCTTGAACGAAAAACCGGAAGCGATCGTGATCGCCAACCGCACGCGCGCGACGGCCGATGCGCTCGTTGCCCACTTTGCCGATCACGTGGCGTACCCGGGGCAGATCAGCGCCTGCGGCTTCGCCGACATCGCCGGCCCGTTCGACGTCGTCGTCAACGCGACCTCGGCGAGCCTGTCGGCCGACCTGCCGCCCGTGCCCGCGTCGGCCTTCCGCGCGGGGACACTGGCGCTGGACATGATGTACGGGAAAGAACCGACGCCGTTCATGGCGTTCGCGGCAGCGCATGGCGCGACCGTGCGCGACGGCCTCGGCATGCTGGTCGAACAGGCGGCGGAAGCGTTCTTCACCTGGCGCGGCGTGCGCCCGGAGACATCGGCCCTGCTGGCCCGCATGCGCGCATCATGAGCGGCATCGGCACGCTCAAGGCGGGCGCGCCCGCGCGCGCGCAGGCCGGCGGGCGGCGCTGGCTGAAGTGGCTCATCCTCGGGCCGCTGCTGCTCGTCATCCTGCTGCAGCTGTATTTCTTCGCGATGGTGTGCTGGTGGACGCAGTTCAACCCGTCGTCCACGAGCATGATGCGCCAGCAGCTGTCGGCCCTGCGCGAGAAGAACCCGAACGCGAAGCTGGAGCAGGTGTGGGTGCCGTATGCCCGCATCTCGAACAACCTCAAGCGCGCCGTGATCGCGTCCGAGGACGCCAATTTCAGCGAACACGACGGCGTCGACTGGGACGCGCTGGAAAAGGCGTACGAGCGCAACAACAAGAAGCACAGGGTCGTGGGCGGCGGTTCCACGATCACCCAGCAGCTGGCGAAAAACCTGTTCCTGTCCGGCTCGCGCAACTACCTGCGCAAGGGGCAGGAACTGATCATCGCCTACATGCTGGAAGCGGTGATGGACAAGGAACGCATCCTGGAGATCTACCTGAACGTGGTCGAATTCGGCCGGGGCGTGTTCGGCGCCGAGGCTGCGGCGCGCCATTATTTCCGCACGTCGGCCGCGAACCTGACCACCGCCCAGGCCGCCCGCCTCGCGGTGATGCTGCCGAACCCGCGCTACTACGACCGCCACCGCGACACCAGCTACCTGGCGCGCCGCACGGCGATCAACCAGCGCCGGATGAACGCCGCCGAGCTGCCCTGAAAATTCGGGGTCAGAGCACATTTTTGCCCAAATTCGGGGTCAGAGCACATTTCGATATGTGGCGCTTGGCCCCGGCTTTGTGAAAGTCGTATCTGTCACGTGATGTTTTCGTGGCGCAGATGTCTCAAACATTCCCTCTGACCATTGCCACAAAAAGTGCTCTGACCCCGAATTTGCGGCGAAACTGGCTCTGACCCCGAAGTTGGGTTTTTGCCTCGGGAAAACGCGCGTTCGGACTGGCCGGGCTCAGGGCTTACAGGTACACTTGCGCTGTTTCCGAATCCGGCCGAGAAAGCAGCGCATGATCAACGTATTTGTCCTACAAAATGGCCGACTGAACCAGGTGCCCATCGCGTCGCGTGCCGATCTGGAGAACGCGCCTGCCGTCTGGGTCGACCTGCTCGACCCGACCGACGAGGAGCGCGCCTGGGTCAAGGCGACCTATGACGTGATCCTGCCCGGCGAGGACGAAGTCCAGGACATCGAGGCGTCCGCGCGCTACTACGAGGCGGAAAACGGCGACCTGCACCTGCGCACCGACTTCCTGCGCGAGGAAGAGGACGGCCCGTCGCGCATCGTGACGGTCGCGTTCATCCTGGCCAAGAAGATCCTGTTCTCGGTCCACACGGACGACCTGCCCGTGTTCCGCCTCGTGCGCCTGCGCGCGCGCTCGCGGCCCGGGTCGATCGAGGACTACATGGATGTGCTGCTGGACCTGTACGCGACCGACGCCGAGTACTCGGCCGATGCGCTGGAAGGCATCTACGAGAGCCTGGAAGACGTCAGCCAGCGCGTGCTGCAGAAGGAATTCACCGACCAGGACGCGGCGTCCGCGCTGAATGCGATCGCCCACGAGGAAGACTTGAACGGCCGCATCCGCCGCAACATGATGGACACGCGCCGCGCCGTCAGCTTCCTGATGCGCGGGCGCTTGCTGAACGCGGAACAGTTCGAGGAGGCGCGCCAGATCCTGCGCGACATCGAATCGCTCGACGGCCACACGTCGTTCCTGTTCGACAAGATCAACTTCCTGATGGACGCCACCGTCGGCTTCATCAACATCAACCAGAACAAGATCATCAAGATCTTCTCGGTGGCCTCGGTCGCCTTCCTGCCGCCGACCCTGATCGCCAGCATCTACGGCATGAACTTCGAATTCCTGCCGGAACTGCA
Source organism: uncultured Massilia sp. (assembly GCA_966211695.1). Lineage (GTDB taxonomy): Bacteria > Pseudomonadota > Gammaproteobacteria > Burkholderiales > Burkholderiaceae_D > Telluria. Next base: position 9,355 of record CBIHOW010000070.1, read on the forward strand.
CTGGAAGTTCGGCTACGGCTGGTCGCTGGGGCTGATGGTGGTCAGCGCCATCGCCCCCTTCCTGTACTTCCGCCACCGCGGGTGGCTCAAGTAGTTACAGCGGAACGTCGTCCGCCTTCAGGTACCACTTCAGCGCGCGCACGACCATCGCATGGTCGTCCACGCCCGCGAGGCCGGACACGGTGATCGTGCCGACCTGTCCGGTCCCCTTGACGACGATGGGGAACGAGCCGCCGTGCGCTGCATAGTCCTTCGCATCGAACGTGGGCAGGTTGTCGAAGTCGCGCCCCGCGTTGACGGCTTCCGTGTGCACGTAGAACGACGCGTGGCCGGTGCGGTTCACGAGGTTGCTCTTGCGGCGGATCCAGTCGACGTTGTTCGGGCTCGTGCCCGCCATCGCGTAGAAGAACAGCGGATTGCGGTTGATCGTGATGTCGATCGTGACGGCGACCTTGTCCGCTTTCGCCTGCTCGACGATCCGGTTGCCGATCGCGAGCGCCGCGTCGTTGTCGAAGGACGTGAACTGCAGCGCCTGCTCCTGGCGGCGGATGGTGTCGAGCGATACGGTTTTCTTGTCCATGCTGGTTCCTGGTGTCGTGGTTGCGGCGCCGGCCGTGCCGGCGAGAAGCGCATTTGCCGCGACCAGCACGGCACAGAAGCAGTGAACGAAGCGGCGGACGATACGCACAGCCATGGATTGCCTCTCTCCGGTTTTATTATCCAGCAAGTATAACCGGAGAGGACGCCATTATTGCTTCAGATTCAGGAACAGATTCGCGGCGAACGCGAGGATGGCCAATGAGGCGATGATTTCCGCGATCACCAACGCAGGCGCGAAAGCCATGTGCCCCAGCAGCAGCATGGAGAGCGCGACCATCATCACGGGCAATGCCAGGTTCGACAGCCAGAAATGCAGGCGTGCGAGACCGCTTTCGCCCGCTTTCGGGAACACGCTGTAGATCAGGCCGGCGAGTGCCATCGTGGTCCAGCCCAGCAGGTTGACGTGGGCGTGCACGGGGCGCAAGGTGAAGTTCTGGCTGGCGCCCATGGCGATGCCCAGCGAAATGCCGAAGATGAGGTAGAGGACGGCCAGCTTGAGCCAGATGATGCCGGCGCGCGAGAACTGCGGGTGCGGCAGGGGAGTAACGGTCGTGGTTTGCATGGTGGGCTCCTGACGATAGGGTCGATGAGGAGCGCATCGTACATACGGCCGTCGCGCCGGTGCAGCCCCACGCGTGGGGGAGACGATCAGCCGGTCACATCGTTGCAAACATGGCCACGACCGCCACCAGCATGACCGCCACGCCGATCCAGCCCGTGACGGTATGGCGCGTCGACAAGGTGTAATCGCCCATGATCTTGCGGTTATGCGCGAGCAGCATCATGACGGCCATGATCGGCACGGCGATGACGCCATTGATCTGCGCCGACAGCACCAGCGCCGCGATCGGGTCGACGGGCGCGAAGTCGAGCACGACGCCGCCCAGCGTGGCCAGCGCGATGATGCCGTAGAACTCGCGCGCCTCGACGACCTTCAGGTCCATGCCGTTGCGCCAGCGGAAGCTCTCGGTGACGGCGTACGCGGCCGACCCGGCCAGCACGGGCACGGCCAGCATGCCCGTGCCGATGATGCCCAGCGCGAACGCGAGGAACGCGAACTCGCCCGCCACCGGCCGCAGCGCCTCGGCCGCCTGCGCGGACGACTGGATGTCCGTGATGCCGTGCGCGCCCAGGGTCACCGCCGTCGTCAGCATGATGAAGAACGCGACGAGGTTGGAAAAACCCATGCCGATCAGCGTGTCCGACTTGATGCGCCGCAGCTGCGCGGCGGCGTCGCGCGGACGCATGCGCAGCGCGCGCGTGCGGTGGTCGTTGCGGATCTCTTCCACTTCCTGCGACGCCTGCCAGAAGAACAGGTAGGGGCTGATCGTCGTGCCGAACACGGCGACGATCAGCGCGACGGAATCCTTCGTGAACGCGAAATGGGGCCACACGGTGCGCGCAAGCACTTCCGTCCACGGCATGTGCACGGCGAACGCCGTCGCGACATAGGCCAGCAGGCCCAGGGTCAGCCATTTCAGGTAGCGCACGTAGGTGGCGTACGGCAGGAAGACCTGCAGCGCGAGGCACAGCAGGCCGAAGCCGAGCGCGTACAGGTGGCTCGAGCCGACGCCGGTCACGAGGCGCAGCGCCTCGCCCATCGCCGCGATGTCGGCCGCGATGTTGATCACGTTGGCGCTCAGCAGGAGGATGACGATCGCGTACAGCAGCCACGGCGAATACGCGCGGCGGATGTTGGCCGCCAGCCCGCGCCCCGTCACGCGTCCGATGCGCGCCGACACGAGCTGGATGCCGACCATGAACGGATAGGTCAGCACCAGGGTCCACAACGTGTTGAACCCGAATTGCGCGCCCGCCTGCGAGTACGTCGCGATGCCGGACGGGTCGTCGTCGGCCGCCCCCGTGATGAGGCCGGGGCCGAGCGATTTCAGCGTGGCGTTGTCGGTGAGGCGGCGGAACAGCTTGAGCGGCATGCCGGGCCCGGCGCGATCAGGCCAGGCGGGCAAACACGCGGCGGGCCGCGTCCACGGTTTCCGCGATCACGGCATCGTCATGCGCGGCCGAGACAAAACCGGCCTCGAACATGGCCGGGGCGAAGTACACGCCTTCGTCCAGCATGTCGTGGAAGAAGCGGTTGAAGCGCTCCTTGTCGCCGGCCATCATCTGGCCGTAGCTGGTCGGGACCGTGTCCGCGAAATACATGCCGAACATGCCGCCGACCGCATCCGCGCAGAAGGCCACGCCTGCTTCCTGCGCGGCGGCGGTGAGACCGTCGACCAGCTTCTTCGTCTGCGCCGTCAGGTGCTCGTAGAAGCCCGGCTGCTGGATCAGCTTCAGCGTGGTCATGCCGGCCGCGACGGCGACCGGGTTGCCGGACAGCGTGCCGGCCTGGTACACGGGGCCGATCGGCGCCATTTTTTGCATCAGGTCGGCGCGGCCGCCGAACGCGGCGACCGGCATGCCGCCGCCGATGACCTTGCCGAGTGCCGTCAGGTCCGGGGTGATGCCGTACAGCGCCTGCGCGCCGCCGATCCCGACGCGGAAGCCCGACATCACTTCGTCGAAGATCAGGACGGCGCCGTACTCCGTGCACAGTTCGCGCATGCGCTGCAGGAATTCCGGCGTCGCGCGGATCAGGTTCATGTTGCCGGCCACGGCTTCCACGATCACGCAGGCGATGGTGTCGCCCATCGACTGGAACGCGTCTTCCAGCTGCGGGATGTTGTTGTAGTCGAGGACGATGGTGTGCTTGACGAAGTCTTCCGGCACGCCGGCCGACGTCGGGTTGCCGAACGTGAGCAGGCCCGAACCGGCCTTCACGAGCAGCGAGTCGGCGTGGCCGTGGTAGCAGCCTTCGAACTTGACGATCTTGTCGCGGCCCGTGGCGCCGCGCGCCAGGCGCAGCGCGCTCATCGTCGCTTCCGTGCCGGACGAGACGAGGCGCACCTGTTCGATCGACGGGACGAGGCGGCAGATTTCCTCGGCGATCTCGATCTCGCCCTCGGTCGGCGCGCCGAACGAGAGACCGCGCGCGGCCGCATCCTGCACGGCTTTCACGACTTCCGGATGGGTATGGCCGACGATGGCCGGGCCCCAGGAACCGATGTAGTCGATGTAGCGCTTGCCGTCCGCGTCCCAGAAATACGGTCCTTCGGCCCGGGTGATGAAGCGCGGCGTGCCGCCGACGGAGCGGAAGGCGCGCACGGGCGAATTCACGCCGCCCGGCGTGGTCTGCTGGGCGCGGGCGAACAGGATGTCGTTTTTCGATGTGGTGTCGGACGTAGTCATGGTGTCTCGGATGAATCCCGGGCGCGGGCGCCGGCGGGGTTAGCAGGCCGCGCCGGGAGCGCGGAAGATCTTGTTCGGAATGAGCCGGCCCATGCCGAAGCGGCAGGCGTGGGCGAGGGCGCCGGTGACGTAATCCTGGGCGCCGGGCAGGGCGTCCGCCGCGCCGGCCCCGCGCGCCATCCGCGCCGCCAGCGCGGCCGACAGCGTGTTGCCGGCGCCGACGAACGGGCCGGGCAGGTGCTGGGCCCAGGGCAGCGCGGCGGCCAGGCCGTCCGGTTCGTACAATTCGTTGCAGCGGCTGCCGTCGCCGCCGCCGACGCCCGTCACGAGCACGTGGCCGCAGCCGATGCCGGTCAGCTCCGCCGCATCCTCGGCGACGGTGGCGATGCTGCCCGGGTCGCGCCAGCAGTCGGCGAGGCGCGCCAGTTCCGGCTGCGACAGCAGGAACACGCTGGCCTGGGGGACGAGCAACTGGTGGATGAGAGTCATCATGTCATCGTCGCGCGTGCCGCAGTCGGGCAGCGACGACGTGAACGGATCGAGCACGAGCGGCACGTCGGCATAGTCGGACACGATCTCCGCCACCGCGGCGATCTGCTCCAGGCCGGCCAGCGTGCCGACCTTGATGGCGGCCACCGGCATGTCCTCGAGCAGCATGCGCGCCTGTTCCACGACGAGCGTATGGTCGGTCGGGTGGATGTCGTCGACGCGCGCGGAGTCGGCCACGAGCAGGCCAGTCACGACCGAGAGGGCGTGGCAGCCATGCATGGCGAAGACGGTCACGTCGGACTGGATGCCCAGCGCCCCGACCGGGTCGGCGGGCCCGAACGTGAGGATGAGTGGAGACGTTTGGTTTTGCACAGCGGGTAGAATACTATACCTTTCCCCCCCATTTTATCTGAACCGAATAGAGGAAATCGAAGTGAGTAATGAAACACAGGTGTATCAGACCTGGATGTGCCTGATCTGCGGCTGGGTCTACGACGAAGCCGCCGGCGCCCCGGACGACGGCATTGCGCCGGGCACCCGCTGGGCCGATGTCCCGATGAACTGGACGTGTCCGGAATGCGGCGCGCGCAAGGACGACTTCGAAATGACCGCCATTTGAGCGGTTCGTTTGTCGATTAATCAACGGGAAATAACGTCCCGCCAATGTTTCATGTCGTCTAGTTAATGAACCGGGTTTCGGCAAGTTGACGTATCGCAACACTTCATGCACAAGCGGCAGACCCTATGCTATCTTGCGGGTTCATGCTGAAGTGAAACGAATATGACGACGCAACCGACAGGCCTGACGATCATGGTGATCGACGACAGCAGCACGATCCGTCGGTCCGCCGAAATCTTCCTGACGCAGGCCGGCTACCAGGTGGTGCTGGCCGAAGACGGCTTCGACGCGCTGGCCAAGATCAACGACCATCATCCCGCGCTGGTGTTCTGCGACATCCTGATGCCGCGCCTGGACGGCTACCAGACCTGCGCGCTGATCAAGAAGAGCGCGAAATTCCATGCCACGCCGGTCATCATGCTGTCGTCCAAGGACGGCCTGTTCGACCGTGCGCGCGGCGCGATGGTCGGCTCGAGCGCCTACCTGACCAAACCTTTTTCCAAGGACAGCCTGCTGGCGGCCGTGCGCGACCATGCGCAAGGCCGGGCCGACGCTGCCTGAACTCAACGATGTGGAGCCCGCCGTGGCCATACAAAAAATCCTGATCGTCGACGATTCCCCGACCGAACGTTACTACCTGACCGACATCCTCGTGCGCAACGGTTTCACGGTGACCACCGCCGACAACGGCGAGGAGGCGCTGGCCAAGATCCGCGCCGAGCGCCCCGAACTGATCCTGATGGACGTGGTGATGCCCGGCGCGAACGGCTTCCAGGTGACGCGCTCGATCGCGCGCGATCCGGAACTGGCGTCCGTCCCCGTCATCATCTGCAGCAGCAAGAACCAGGAAACCGACCGCATCTGGGGCATGCGCCAGGGCGCGAAGGATTATTTCGTCAAGCCCGTCGACCCGGCCAAGCTGCTGGCCACGATCGCCACGCTCGGCGCCTGACATGGATGCCAGCGACGGCGGCCAGAAGGGCGCGGCCAGGCGCGCGCGCCTGCGCCAGTACCAGGAACAGCTGCTCGAGCGCATGCAGGCCGCGCGCACGAGCAGCGGCGCCCGTGCGCACCAGCTGGGCGTGGAAATCGGCGGCGCGCGCTACCTGCTCGACCTCGTCGAAGCGGGAGAAATCGTGCCGCTGCCGCCGCTGGCCGCCGTGCCGCTCACACAGCCGTGGTACCTCGGCCTCGCGAACGTCCGCGGCAATCTGCTGGGCGTCGTCGACCTGGCGCGCTATCTCGATCCGGAAGCCATGCCCACGCCCGGCACGCGGCTCGTGACGTTCGCACCGGGTCTGGGTTTTCCGTGCGCGCTGCTGGTGGCGAAGGTCGTCGGCCTGCGCCACGCGGCCGACATGACGCCGCTCGATGCCCGCCTGCGCGATGCCGACGGCCAGGAATGGACGCCGCTGTCGCTGGCCGCCCTCGCGCGCGAGGACCGTTTCCTGCAGGTCGCACGCTAAAAAAAATCAATCAAACACAGGTTCTGTACTGGAGCTGGCATGGGATTCGTATCCAAACTGTCGATGAATTTCTTCCCCAAGGACGGGGGCGGCGACGCGCAGGCGCCCGGCACGGTGCTGGCGTCGCCGGACACGCAGTTCGGCCCTGGCACGATTCCCGCCGGCCCGGTCAGCGGCACCGCACCGACAGGGTCCGCGGATGACGCCGCGCTGCGCCTCGGCCAGCTCGCCCGGCGCAAGCAGCGCCACGCGGCGGAGGCGTCGAACGCGGCGGCCGGCGGGGACGACGACCTGCGCCTGCCGCTGATCGGCCATCTGTCCCTGCCGCGCCAGCTGCGCATCCTGCTCGCCGCCTTCGCCATCGGCATCCTGCTCACGCTGCTGTCGCTGTGGCGCAATGCCGGCAGCGGCGCGATCGCCAGCAGCCAGACCCAGATCGCCAGCGAGGCGCTGATGCACTCGCAGCGCGTGGGCAAGGCCGCGCCGAATGCGATGCAGGGCGTGCCGGACGCGTTCACGCAGTTGCAGGACAGCCGCATCGCCCTGTCGCGCGACCTAGACCTGCTGGCCCGCGGCGGCGATTTCAACGGCCATGCGATTCCCGCGTCCACGGACGACCTGGCCGCCCAACTGGCCGCGGTGCGCAAGAAGTGGAACGTGTCCGACGCGGCCGCCGCCAGCATCCTCAAGATGAAGCCGGAGCTGGTCGCGTTCGACAAGAACCTGAAGCAGCTCGACGTGCTGGCGCCGGAAATGCTGGCGCTGACGGAAGACATCCTTACCGAACGCACGGCGCGCGGCGGCAGCGCGCGCGAACTGGCGGCGCTGGGCCGCATGATGATGCTGACGCAGCGCCTGTCGCGCAGCGCCAGCGAATTCCTGACCTCGGGCGGCATCCGCCCCGAGACCGCGTTCCAGATGGGCCGCGACACGACCACGTTCCGCGCCACCGTCGACGGCCTGCTGAACGGCAGCGCCGCGCTGGGCCTGGCCCCGCTGCGCGACGCCGACCTGCGCGCCAAGCTGGAAGAAGTGCAGTCGAAATTCGACGTCTGCCAGAAGCTGATCTCGACCTTCCTCGATAAGCTGTCCGACATGACGGCCGCCAAGGCCGCCGAGCAGACGATCTTCCGCGACAACGAGGCGCTGCGTCGCCAGCTGACCAACCTGCAGGCCTCGTACCGCACGGGCGAGGGCAGCACGGGCATGTGGCTGTGGTTGCTCGTGGCGGCATCGATCTTCACCCTCGTCACGGCGGGCAGCATCTCGCGCGTGATGCTGCAGGATTCGCGCAACCGCACCCGCGGCGCCGACGCCCGGCGCCAGGAAGCGGAGGCGATGCGCCTGCAGGCCCAGGCCAAGGAAGAGGAAGCCAAGGCCACCAACGACCAGAACCAGGCCGCGATCCTGCGCCTGATGAACGAATTGCAGGAAGTGGCGGACGGCGACCTGACCGTCTACGCCACCGTCTCGGAAGACATCACGGGCGCCATCGCCGACTCCGTCAACTACACGGTGGAAGAGCTGCGCGGCCTCGTCGTGCGCGTGATCGACACGGCGGAAAAGGTGACGCAGGCGTCGAACGACGCGCAGCAGGTGTCGAGCCGCCTGCTCGTCGCGGCGGGCCAGCAGGCGCGCGAGATCCAGGACACGTCGGCCACGATGCTGCGCATGGCCGGCGAGATCACGGACGTGTCCAGCTCCGCGAAGGAATCGGCCGAGGTGGCGCGCCAGTCGGTGGCGGCGGCGGAGCAGGGCGCGACGGCGGTGCAGAACGCCATCCGCGGCATGGGCGAGATCCGCGAGCAGATCCAGGAAACCTCCAAGCGCATCAAGCGCCTGGGCGAATCGTCGCAGGAGATCGGCGAGATCACCGAACTCATTTCCGACATCACGGAACAGACCAACGTGCTGGCGCTGAACGCCGCCATCCAGGCCGCGTCGGCCGGCGAGGCGGGGCGCGGCTTCTCGGTCGTGGCGGAAGAGGTGCAGCGGCTGGCGGAACGGTCGGCCGAAGCGGCCAAGCAGATCGGCGCGCTGGTGCGGACCATCCAGACCGACACGCACGACGCCGTGGCGGCGATGGAAAAGTCGACGCAGGGCGTCGTCGAGGGCGCGCGCGTGACCGATGCGGCCGGCGCGGCGCTGGCCGACATCTCGCGCGTGTCGAACCGCCTCGCGGAGCTGATCCAGGGGATGGCCGTCGCGGCCGGGTTGCAGGCGACGTCCGCGAACGGCGTGGCGCATAATATGCAGCACATCCTCGCGATCACCGAACAGGCACAGGGCGGCACGCAGCAGACGGCGCAGTCGATCCGGCAGCTGGCGGAGCTCGCGCAGGAATTGAAGAATTCGGTGTCGCGCTTCCGCGTCGCCGCCTGAGCCCTTAACGTTTGCCCCACATGACCCAGTTTTCGCACGCGTCCGCCGCACCGCCTTTCGACACCGGCCCCCTTTCCTGGGTCATCGGTGAAATCCGCGACGCCCTCGGGCGTTCCGCCAAGGCGTTGCAGGACGCGGCCGGCCGCAGCCCGGAAGCCCAGCCGACCCTGCTGCTGCATGCCAAGTCGCACCTGCACCAGGCCCACGGCGCCCTGCAGATGGTCGACGTGGCCGGCGTCGAACGCCTGAGCGAGGCGGCCGAACAGGTCATCGACCGCTTCAAGGACGGCACCCTGGCGCTCGACGCCAACCGCGCCGGCGCCGTGGGCGAGGCGTACCGGGCGCTCGTCGAATACCTGGAAGAGCTGCTGGACGGCGCGGCGCCGCAACCCGTGCGGCTGTTCCCGTACTACCGCGCGCTGCAGGAGTTACTGGGCGTGGAAAGAGTGCATCCGGGCCAGATGCTCGTGCTGGACCTCGCCCCGGCGTTGCTGCCCGGCGGCGGCGCCGGCCCGATGCCGGACTACGCCGCGACCCGCGCCGCATTCGAAAAGGCGCTGCTGCTGTTCCTGCGCAGCCAGGACGTCGATGCCCAGCGTGCCCAGGCAGCCGCCATGCGCGCTGCCCTGGCGGGCGTCGTCCACGGCCAGCCGCAGGCGGAAGCGCACGCGTTCTGGCTGGCGCTGCAAGCCGTCGCCGACCTCGTCGCGAACGGCCAGGTGGCGCCCGACCTGTACGTGAAACAGCTCTTTGGCCAGATCAACCTGCAGCTGCGCCGCCAGGCGCAAGGCCATGTCGAATTGCCGGAAGCGCTGCTGCGCGACGCGCTGTTCTTCATCTCGGCCGCGCCCGAGCCGACGCCTGAAGCGCGCCAGTTGCGCGACGCGTACCACGTCGGCGGCCAGGTGCCCGCGGACTACCTGGAACGCCGCTACGGCCGTGTCGACCCGGACGTGCTGAAGGATGCCAAGGAAGCGCTGATCGAGACCAAGCAGGGCTGGGACCGCGTGGCCACGGAAGGCGGCGACGTCCGTGACGGCGGCTTCGACGACGCGCTGGCCAAGCTGGCCGGCGCCAGCGAAAAGCTGGGCGCGCCCCAGCTCGCGCAACTGCTGCGCGAACTGGGACAGGCCGCCAGCGAATCGATGGCGGGCGGCCGCAGCGACCAGTTCAGCCTCGAGATGGCGGAGGCCATGCTGTTCGTCGAGCACGGCCTGGACCAGGTGCGCCAGCTGCCCGAGGACTTCGGCCAGCATGCGGAAGCCGTCGGCCAGCGCCTGCTCGCGCTCGCGCACGGCGAGACCCCGCCGGAGGCCCCGGCATGGCACGGCGAAATGGCGCGCGAGCTGCAGCAGGGCCAGACCGTGGCCGTGCTGGCGGGCGAGATCCGCACGGGCCTGCGCCAGGTCGAGAAGCTCATCGACGACTACTACGAAGACCCGGCGCGCAAGGCGTCCCTGGAACAGGTCGATCCGCTGCTGCACCAGTTGCAGGGCGCGCTGGCCATCCTCGACCAGGAGCAGGCCACGCAGGCCGTCGACCACGTGCGCGCCCAGGTGCGCACGCTCATCGACGGCGCGCCGGACGAGGCGACGCGGGGCGCCGTGCTGGACAACCTGGCGCGCAACATCGGCGCGCTCGGCTTCTTCACGGACGCGCTGGCGCAGAACGTCGACGGTGCGCGCCGGCGCTACCGCTTCGATGCCGCCGCGGGCCTGTTCCATGAGCTGCCGCTCGAGGCACAGGCGCCCGTGCAACCGGAACCGGCGCCGGCACCGGCACCGGCACCGGACGCCGTCGACGCCGAACTGCTGGAAATCTTCATCGGCGAGGCGCGCGAGGTGCTGGACGTCGTCGGCAACGCGCTGCCGGCAGCAGGGGCGAATCCGGCCGACCAGGACACGCTCACCCGCCTGCGCCGCGGCTTCCACACGCTCAAGGGCAGCAGCCGCATGGTGAACCTCGAGCAGTTCGCCGCGGCGGCGGCAGCCATCGAAAAGGTCATGAACCTGTGGCTGGCCGAGGCGCGCGCCGCGACGCCGGACCTGCTGGCGCTGCTGGCGCACGCGCATGCGGAACTGGCGACGTGGGTCGACGAACTGGCGGCCGGCGGATCGCAGCGCGACGGCGCGGCGCTCGTCCAGGCCGCCCTGCGCGTGCAGGAAGGCGGGACGTTCGCGTTGTCGGAAGAAGCGCCAGAGCCGCTCGTGTCGACGCCGGAGGTGCCGGTCCAGGATGCGCCGGCCGAGCTGGCACCGGAGACGGTCGGCGCGTTCGATGCCGCGGCCGCGGCGGAACTGGCGGACGATCAAGCGGCGACTGCGCCGGCGCCGGAACCGATCGAGCCTGCCGCCGGCTTTGACGTCGCCTCGGACGAGGCGCCCGCGCCGCTGCCGGCCCTGTCGCCGGCCGAGCTGCCGGACAACGTGCTCGCGTTCCCCCTGTCGGAATCGAACGTGCGGCACGTGGGCGACCTGGAGATTCCGCTCCCGCTGTACAACATCTACCTCGGCGAGACCGAGGAACTGGTACGCACCCTGGCCGAGGACTTCGCCGGCTGGCGCGCGGAGCCGCTGCGCGCCGTCTCGGCGCAGGCGTTGAAGGCGGCGCATACGCTGGGCGGCACCTCGGCCACCGTCGGCTTCAACGCGCTGCGCGAACTGGCGGTGGCGCTGGAAGAAACGCTGCAGGTGGCCGTCCCGCCGCTGGACGGCTTTCAATTCGACCTGCTGGACGAGACGGTCGAGCGCGTGCGCATCATGCTGCAGGTGTTCGCGCTGGGCGAACTGGCGCCCGCGCAGCCCGAATTGCTGGCACGCCTGGAAGCGCTGCGCGACGAGCTGGGGCGCCAGCGCGCCGACGCGGTCATCGCCGACGCCGAGCCGGAACTGGCGCAGCGCCTGGACGCGCTGTTCGCCGCCACCTATGCGAGCATCCTGGCCGATCCGCCGCTCGTCACCGGTACGCCGGCCCTTCCTGCCAGCACGGAACTGGCGCCGCGCGCGCCGGCACCGCGCCAGGAAGACCCGGCCGTGAGCGCCGTCGACGACCTGTTCGATGCGTATTTCGACGATCCGTTCGCCGCGCCCACGCTGGAGCAGGCCGAGCCCGCGCCCGCGCCCGCGCAACCGGAAGCGGAAGAAGTCATCGACGTCGATGCGTTGTTCGACATCCCGGCGCCGCAACCGGAACCGGTACCGGAAACGCAGCCGCAGCCCGAGCCGGTCGCCGAACCGGAAGCCGATGCCGTCCTGGCCGCCGAGCCGGTGTTCGTCGACGACCTCGACCCGGACCTGCTGCCCGTCTTCATGGAAGAGGCGGCGGACCTGCTGCCCCAGATCGGCAACGGCCTGCGCCAGTGGCAGCAGAACCCGGCCGACGCGGCCGTCGCGCAAGGCCTGCTGCGCGCCCTGCACACGGTGAAGGGCAGCGCGCGCATGGCCGGCGCGATGCGCCTCGGCCAGCACACGCACGCGCTGGAAACGCAGATCGAAAATATGCTGCACGCGGGGACGACGAACCCGGCTGCCTTCGACGAACTGCTCGCCAACTACGACCAGGCGCAGCTGCTGTTCGAGCAGCTGCAGCAGCCGGCCGCGCCGGCGCTCCAACCGGCGCCGGCACCGGAACCCGCGTTGGCCGCGCCGCCCGCGGACGACCAGGCCGCGCGCGCGCCGCTCGTGCGCGTGCGCGCCGACATCCTCGACCGCCTCGTCAACCAGGCCGGCGAGGTGTCGATCACGCGCTCCAAGCTGGAGACCCAGGTCGGCGCGCTGAAGGGCATGCTGACCGAGTTCGCCGACAATCTCGCCAACCTGCGGCGCCAGCTGCGCGAGGTCGAGATGCAGGCGGAATCGCAGATCGCCTCGCGCCTGTCGATTGCGGGCGAGCGCGAATTCGACCCGCTGGAATTCGACCGCTTCACGCGCCTGCAGGAACTCACGCGCATGATGGCCGAGAGCGTGAACGACGTCGGCTCGTTCCACGACGGCCTGGCGCGCACGGTGGAAGCGGCGGCCGGCGACCTGGCCGCGCAGTCGCGCCTCACGCGCGAGCTGCAGCGCGACCTGATGCGGGTGCGGATGGTGCCGTTCGCGAGCCTGTCCGAGCGCCTGTTCCGCGTCGCGCGCCAGACCGCCAAGGAAATGGACAAGCGCGTCAACCTGGACATCCGCGGCGGCGGCGTCGAGATCGACCGCAGCGTGCTGGAACGCATGGCCGCGCCGTTCGAACACCTGCTGCGCAACGCCATCGTGCACGGCGTCGAGCCGCGCGAAGGGCGCCTGGCGGCCGGCAAGCCGGAGACGGGCGAGCTGCTCGTGCAGGTGAGCCAGCAGGGCAACGAGGTCGAGATCCGCTTCGCCGACGACGGCGCGGGCCTGGATCTCGCGCGCATTCGCGCCAAGGCGGCATCCCTCGGGCTGCTGGCCATCGGTGAGGACGTGTCCGACCAGGACGCGGCGGAACTCGTGTTCGAACCGGGCTTCTCGACGGCGGACACGCTGACGGAACTGGCCGGCCGCGGCGTCGGCATGGACGTCGTGCGCTCGGAAGCGCGCGCGCTGGGCGGCCGCGTCGACGTCGAAACGACGCCGGGACGCGGCGCCGCCTTCGTCATCCACCTGCCGCTCACGCTGGCCGTCACGCAGGTCGTGCTCGTCGCCAGCGGTCCGCGCACGCATGCGCTGCCGGCCGTGCTGGTCGAGCAGGTGCTGCAGGTGCGCGAGGCCGATCTGCAGGCGGCCGAAGGCGCCGGGTCGATCAACGTCCACGGCGAGGGCATTCCGCTGCACTACCTGCCCGCGCTGCTGCACGAGCCGGGTGGAGCTAGCGGCCAGCGCTCGTCGCCCGTACTGGTGCTCAGGAGCGGCAACACGCGCGTGGCGCTGCGGGTGGACGAGGTGCTGGGCAACCGCGAGGTCGTCATCAAGAACATCGGGCCGCAGCTGGCCCGCATGCCGGGCATCGCCGGCGCCACCGTGCTCGGGTCGGGCGAGATCGTGCTGATCCTCGATCCGGTGCAGCTGGCCGGCCAGGGCGCGCGTCCCGGCCGTGCCGTGGAGACGCCGGCGCCCGCGCCGGCCGCACGCGTCGCGACCATCATGGTCGTGGACGATTCGCTCACCGTGCGCAAGGTGACCCAGCGCCTGCTGGAACGGGAAGGCTATCGCGTGCTGCTGGCCAAGGACGGCGTCGACGCGCTCGAGCAGATGCAGGAGACGCGGCCCGACCTGATGCTGGTCGATATCGAGATGCCGCGCATGGACGGCTTCGACCTCACGCGCCACGTGCGCGGGGATGCCGCAACGAAGGCGCTGCCGATCATCATGATCACGTCGCGGACGGCGGACAAGCACCGCAACGTGGCGCTGGGGCTCGGGGTCGATGCGTATTTCGGCAAACCGTACCAGGAGGATGCGTTGCTGGCGGCGATTACCGGGTTATTGGAAGCCCGCGGCGCCTGAACGTCGCCCCCGCGCAGGCGGAAGCCCAATTTTGCTGGCGTTGCCTGCAGCGCTTGCAGAGCTTGGATCCCCGCCTTCGCGGGGATGACGCGGGGATGACGCGGGGATGACGCGGGGATGACGCGGGGATGACGTTTACACGCCGCGTTCAAGATTTACGCGGCCCGGATCGCCTCGAACCGCGCCAGCGTCTTCTCCCGCGCGTCGTCGTGGTCCACCACCGGCACCGGATAATCCTTTCCGAGCACGATCCCGGCCTTCTGTAAAACCTCCGGCTTCGCCAGCCACGGCGCATGAATGGCCGTCCCGCTCAAGCCGGCCAGCTGCGGCAGGTACTGCCGGATGAAATCCCCGTCCGGATCGAACCGCTTCGATTGCGTGACGGGATTGAAGATGCGGAACCACGGCTGCGCATCGCACCCGGTCGATGCCGCCCATTGCCAACCGCCGTTGTTCGACGCCAGTTCGTAATCGTTCAGCTTCAGCGCGAACCAGCGCTCGCCGCGGCGCCAATCGATGCCGAGATCCTTGGTCAGGAAGCTGGCCGTCACCATGCGCAGGCGGTTGTGCATGAAACCCGTCCGTTCCAGCTGCAGCATCGCGGCGTCGACGAGCGGGTAGCCCGTGCAGCCTGCGCACCAGGCGTCGAACAGCGTGTCCGCATCCGCGCCCTCGTCCCACGCGACGGCGTCGAACGCGGGCTTGAACGATTGCGTGACGACGCGCGGATGGCGCGCGAGGATCATCATGTAGAACTCGCGCCAGACCAGTTCCGACAGCCACACGGGTGCACCCGGGCCGCCGCTGCCGTCGGCGATGCGTTCCTGCAGCATGGCGACGAGGCGGCGCACGGAGAGCGTGCCGAAGCGCAGGTGGACCGACAGGCGCGACGTGGCGTCCAGCGCCGGATAGTCGCGGTCGTGGTCGTAGCGCGCGAGCCGCTGTTCGAATTGCGCCAGCAGCGTTTCCGCACCCGCCATGCCGGGATGCGCGATGGGCGCGGCGTTCGGGACGAAGCCGAGATCGGCGAGCCCGGGCAGGGCGTGATCCGGGGGCGGCGGCGCGAGCGCGGCCGCGTGGGGCGCCGTCTCGTACGGCCGCAGCGCCTCCGGCTCGCGCGCGAGGCGCTTCAGCCACGCGTTCTTGTACGGCGTGAAGACGGAATAGGGGCCGCCGGCCAGGGTCAGCACCTCGTCCTGTTCGAAGATGACCTGGTCCTTGAACGTCTGCAGGCTGCGCCCGGCCGCGCGCAAGGCATCCTGCACGGCGCGGTCGCGGGCGATGGCCTGCGGTTCGTAGTCGCGGTTGGCGAACACGGATTCCGCATCCAGTTCGGCCGCCAGGTCCGGGATCACCTGCGCGGCGCGCCCGTGCCGCACGATGAGGTAACCTCCCATTGCATGCAGGCGCGCATCCAGCTCGCGCACGCTGTCGAGCAGAAATTGAACGCGCCGGTCGTCGGACGGCAGGCCGGCCAGGATGTCGGTATCGAACACGAACACGCCAACCACCCGGCGTGAGGAGAGCAGGGCGTGATGCAGCGCGGCATTGTCGTCCACGCGCAAATCGCGCCGGAACCAGACCAGGGAGTTTCTCGGAGTCATCTTCTGTGTGTTGAGTCAATGCAGTCCAGAATTTTACTGTCTACCATCTCTCAGGTTTGCCCCGCCGAGCGGCTTCCGTGGCCGGTCGGGCAATTCGGTGTAAACTAGCGAAAAGTCCAGCTTTTCAGCGTAGCAATGCCGCGGTAACCCCAGAGAGTGAGCCAACAGAGAGTATGAGCATGAAAAAAAGTAAGGTCGGCAAGCCTCTAACCATGCCCGGGATGCCCCAGGAAGACACGCCCACCCTCGGCATGTTGAGCGCATCCCCGTCGTCACAGCTGAACTTGGCCAATCATTTCCTGATCGCCATGCCGTCCATGAATGACCCGATCTTCGGCGGCACGGTCGTGTATATCTGCGAGCACAACGAGAAGGGCGTGCTCGGCGTCGTCATCAACAAGCCGACGGACATGACCATGGACGTGCTGTTCGACCGCATCGACCTGAAAGTGGCGGAAGGACTGCGCGCCAGCGTCGAGGACGAGCCGATCATGTTCGGCGGCCCCGTCCAGGACGACCGCGGCTTCGTGCTGCATTCGCCCGGCGGCCGGTATTCCTCGTCGCTGAGCGTCACCGACGACGTCGCGTTCACGACGTCGATCGACGTGCTGGAAGCCGTCGCCAACGGCACCGGCCCGCGCCGCATGCTGGTCTCGATCGGCTACGCCGGCTGGAGCCCGGGCCAGCTCGAAGAAGAAATCGCCCGCAACGGCTGGCTCACGGTGAGCGCCGACGCGCGCGTGCTGTTCGACCTGCCGATCGAGGAACGCTACAACGCGGCCATCAAGCTGCTGGGCATCGACCCCTTGATGCTCGCCTCGGAGGCCGGTCATGCCTGACGGTTGCACATTCAGCCGGAGTCGACGCAGGTAATGGTCGACATCGTTCTAGGCTTCGACTTCGGCATCAAGCGCATCGGCATCGCCATGGGAAATACCCTGACGGGACAGGCGCAACCGCTGTCCGTCATCAAGGCGGTCGACAATGCGACCCGCTTCAAGGTCATCGGCGACCTGATCGAACAATGGCGCCCCGCGCGCCTCGTCGTGGGCGAGCCGCGCCATCCGGACGGCGCCGAGCACGAGATGACGCTGCGCGCGCGCCGCTTCGCCAACCAGCTCAATGGCCGCTTCAACCTGCCCGTCGAACTCGTCGACGAGCGCTACTCGTCGGCCGTCATTCCCGCCAAGCGCGGCGAGATCATCGACGCCAAGGCCGCCGCCATCATTTTGCAACAATACTTTGACGATCATGCCAACTCATATTAACGACGCGGACAGCCTGGATGCCGAGGCCTTGTACCGCGACCTGCTCGCGCAGGTGCGCGCGGGCCTGGAAGGCGTGCCGGATGCCGCCATCGTCGGCATCCACTCGGGCGGCGCCTGGCTCGCCGAACGCCTGGCAAGCGACCTGGGCCTGCAATCGCGCCTGGGCTTCATCGACGTCTCGTTCTACCGCGACGACTATGCCCGCAAGGGCCTGCATCCGGACGTGAAGCCGACCCGGATCGAATTCAACGTCGACGGCGCGACCATCGTGCTCGTCGACGACGTGCTGTACACCGGCCGCACGGTGCGCGCGGCGATCAACGTGCTGTTCGATTATGGCCGTCCGCAGCGTATCATGCTGGCCGCGCTGGCGGACCGCGGCGGCCGCGAACTCCCGGTCGCGGCCGATTTCGTCGGCGCGCACGCACAGCTTGCCCCCGGTCGTTCGCTCGCGCTGGCGCGCGCGGCAGACGGCCAACTCTCGCTCACGATCGAAGACGACAATGCATAACCCGCAACTGAACAAGAACGGCGAACTGCAGCACCTCCTTACCATCGAGGGACTGCCCAAGGCCATCATCAACCACATCCTCGACACCGCCTCGAGCTTCGTGAGCATCTCCGACCGCGAGGTCAAGAAGGTGCCGCTGATGCGCGGGAAAAGCGTCTTCAACCTGTTCTTCGAAAACTCGACGCGCACGCGCACGACGTTCGAGATCGCGTCGAAGCGCCTGTCGGCCGACGTCATCAACCTGAACATCGCCGCGTCGTCGACGAGCAAGGGCGAATCGCTGCTGGACACGATCGACAACCTGTCGGCCATGCACGCCGACATGTTCGTCGTGCGCCACGCGCAGTCGGGCGCGCCGTACCTGATCGCCAAGCACCTGAACGACACGAAGCAGAACCACGTGCACGTGGTGAACGCGGGCGACGGCCGCCACGCGCACCCGACGCAGGGCCTGCTCGACATGTACACGATCCGGCATTACAAGAAGGATTTCACGAACCTGCGCGTGGCCATCGTCGGCGACATCCTGCACAGCCGCGTGGCCCGTTCGGACATCCACGCGCTGACCACGCTGGGCGTGCCGGAAGTGCGCGCCATCGGCCCGCACACCTTGCTGCCGGGCGGCCTGGAACAGATGGGCGTGCGCGTGTTCACGAACATGGAAGAGGGCCTGAAGGACGTCGACGTGATCATCATGCTGCGCCTGCAGAACGAGCGCATGTCGGGCGCGCTGCTGCCGTCGGCCGGCGAGTATTTCAAGAGCTACGGCCTGACGCCGGAGCGCCTGGCGCTCGCCAAGCCGGATGCCATCGTGATGCACCCGGGCCCGATGAACCGCGGCGTGGAGATCGATTCGGCCGTGGCGGACGGCGCCCAGGCCGTGATCCTGCCGCAGGTCACCTTCGGTATCGCCGTCCGCATGGCGGTTATGAGTATTTTGGCTGGAAGTCACGCATGACGAATTTGCATATCAAGAACGGGCGCCTGATCGACCCGTCGGCCGGCCTCGACGCCGTCCAGGACCTGTACATCGCCGACGGCAAGATCGCCGGCATCGGCAACGCCCCCGCGGGCTTCACGGCCGCGCGCACGATCGACGCCGCCGGCCTCGTCGTCGCGCCGGGCCTCGTCGACCTTTCCGCCCGCCTGCGCGAGCCGG
>CBIHOW010000071.1:0-27909 GCA_966211695.1 uncultured Massilia sp.
GGTGCCCGCGAGGGCGAGATCGCGGCCGTGGCGGGCGGTCGCGGCGCGCAGCGCATGCAGGTCGATGCCGGCACGGGCCAGCTCCACCGCATGCCCGGTCAGCCATTCCTCGAGCGCGGCGGCGGAAAACTCCGCGTGGCATTGCAGCGCGAGCGCATGGCGGCCCACGGCGAAGGCCTGGCAGGGCGTGCCGGCCGTGGCCGCGAGGCTCGCCACGCCGTCCGGCGGCACGATGTTATCGCCATGCCAGTGCAGCACGGGGATGCCGCGCAGGGCATCCAGCGGACCCGCGTCCGGCGCGACGTCCAGCCGCGACCACCCGATCTCCATCGCGTGCCGGCGCACGATGCGGCCGCCGAGGGCGACGGCCATCAGCTGGGCGCCGAGGCAGATGCCGAGCGTCGGCCGGCGCAGCGCGAGCCGCGCCGCCAGGCCCGCGATCTCCGCGTCCAGCCATGGATACGCCGCCGTGTCGCCGGCGCCGATCGGGCCGCCCAGCACGACGACCAGGTCGGCATCGCGCCATTCGTCCAGGCTCAAGGGCATGGCGCCGGCGTGGCGGTAGTCGATGGCGTAGCCGGCGCGCTCCAGAGGTTCGACGAAGGTGCCGGGATCCTCGAAGCGCACGTGGTAAAGGGCGAGGCACTTCATCATTTGGCCCGCAGGCTGACGTGCGGGAAGTCGACCGGCACGGCGAAGGCGACGTTCACGTAGTTGGTGAAGAGGTTCAGGGCCACGTGCGCCATGATCTCCATGATCTGCCCGTCGTCGAAGCCGGCCTGGCGCAGCGCGTCGACGGCGGCGGCATCGACCCTGGCGCGCTGGCGCACGACGCGCGTGGCGAAGGCCAGCGCGGCGGCCGTTTTCGGATCGTGCGACTGGCCCGCCTGCGCCGCGTTCATCTCGTCCGCCGTCGCGCCGGCCTTGCGGCCCAGGACCGTGTGCGCGGCCAGGCAGTATTCGCAGTCGTTGACGTCGGCGATGGCGACGGCGATCTGCTCGCCGAGTTTCGCGCCGAGCGTGCCGTTGCCGAGGGCGCCGAATGCGCCCCACATGCTGGCCAGCGCCGCCGGCGAATTGGCGACGGCGCGGAACATGTTCGGTGTGGCGCCGAATGCGCCGTGGATCTGGTCGAGCAGGTCGCGCGACGCGGCGGCGGCGGTGTCGCGGGTCTGGAGGGCAAGGCGTGCGGTCATGATGTTTCCTTTCACATTAAACTACATTAGGAGTCCTAAATATTTAGGACAAAAAAACTCAGGCGAATGCCGCCCAGTTGCGCCGTTCCGTGACCGGATCCGTCGGTTCCTGTTCGGCGCAATCGATCCTGAGGAAAGCGATCGGTAGCGGCGCCTTGACGAGCGCGCAGTGGTGCGGGGCGGGACTGCCCGGGAACTTGTTCGCCTCGAAGTAGCGGCACGACAGGCACGCGCGCAGGGCGGGGAAGCGCTCCGTCTTCTGCAATTCCGCGATCAGCTTGAACAACCCGATCAACAGCCGTTCCTGCACCTCCCGGTCGAGCGCGGCGGCGGCATCGTCCGCGAACCCCAGCGCCTTTGCCTGCTTCTCGGCCAGCGTCTTGCCGGCGTCGGTCAGCCACAGCGCGGTCGCCCGCTTGTCGTCCTCGGCCCGGTCCTTGCGCACGAGTCCCTTCGCGACGAGGGCCGCCACGGAATCGCTGGCGCTCGCCGCCGACACGGACAGCTGCACCGCGAGCCACGACAGCCTCACGCCATGCGTGCGGTCGCGCAGCAGCTGCAGGATGTCGGCCTGCGTCGGGTTCAGGTTCTCCGCCGTCGCGAACTCCCACATGCCGGCCCGCAGCACGCTCGCGACGCGGTTGATCGCGACGATGATGCGGGCCGAGATGTCCGGGGTGCCGTCCCATGGGGTTTCGGGTTTCAGTTCCATGGACGGCATCATAACATGGACTTCGAATTATTCAAGAGTCCTAACTAAATATCTCGATTCTCTCGCCGGGCGGGAAAGTGATTCAAGCCGGCGCGCATTGGCCCTGCGGCGCGGGAGGCATACACTGCCGGTGTTCGCACGAAAGGAGATACCATGCACATCGAATCGAATCCGATCACGGGCAGGGAGACGACCGCGGACCTGCCCGCCGACATCGCGGCGCTCTCGCAGTTCTATCGCGCCCTCAACAACCGCGACCTCGTGCTGATGGCCGCGAACTGGCTGCCGTCGGAAGAGGCGGTGATGGACAATCCGGTGGGCGGCATCATGCGCGGCTGGGACGCGATCCGGGCGGTCTACGAGCGCGTGTTCGCCGGCAGCGGGCAGTTCTGGTTCGAGTTCTACGACTACAGCATCCACCGGACCGCCGCGACCTTCCTCGCGGTCGGGCGCGAGCGGGGCGAATACCGGACGCCGTCCGGCGACGTCCTCCCGATGGCGATCCGCACGAGCCGTTTTTTCCGCCTGGTCGACGGGCAGTGGCGCCAGCAGCACCATCACGGATCGATCGACGATCCTTCGCTGCTGGCCGCGTACCAGGCCGCGGTGCGCCTGGCTCCGGCGCCGCGAACCCGGTAGACTGGCTACGGCCGCGCGTGAGGCGGCCCGCGCGTCAGTCGCGCCGCGCCACGTCGAGGTACACGAGCGTCTGGTTCAGCAGCTGGTAGGCCACTTCGCCGAACGTCGCCGGCCCGCGCAGGTCGCCGGTGCGGCGGCCGGCCAGCCCGCCGTACAGGTAGTTCAGGATGCAGTTGCAGCTGAATTCCACGTCGCCGTGCGTGCCGGCCGCCAGGGCTTCGAACTCGTGCACGTAGTCGCCGACCGGCGCCGCCTGGCGGTACTCGATCTCGGGGAAGACCGGCGCGTAGAAGCGGACCGTCCTGCCGTCCGCGTCGATGCCCTGGAACGACGTGTTGATCTGCGCGCCGCTGTAGTCCGCCACGAGCGGCAGCTTCAGGTCGAGGCCGCGGGCCGCGACGTAGTCGGCCAGCACGGTGTCCACGCCGTTGACCTTGCAGGTGGTCGCGCTGAAGCCCGTCTCGGCGAACGTGATGACGTCGCCCTGCGGATCCTGCTGGAACAGGTTCAGGATGCGCACGACGGCGGTCAGGTCGGCCGGCAGCGTGACGTGCAGCGCGACCGCGTCCGCCCCGTGCAGCGTGCCGGTGCTGCCGTCGGCGACCTTCGGCTGGACCTTGCCCAGGTCGTCGAGGTGCACGCCGGCGATCCAGCCGACGATCGGCTTGAAGAACATGTCGGCGTAGTCGCGGCCATGGTTCGCGTACTCCGTGTGGACGGCACTGCCGGCGGGGAGGATGACGATCGTGTAGCCGTTGTCCGGCGCGTCGCGCGCGATGTCCGGGATGGTCTCGACGGAATAGGTCTTGATGGCGACGCCGTCCGCGCGCGCATGGCCCAGTTCCGTCGCGAAGACGCGGTCGCGGGTTTCCTGGCCGCCCGCGCGGTCGACGAAATAAGGGATCGTGCCGGCGATCCACCGGCCTTTCGGCAGCTGGGCCAGCAGCGCCTCGTCGCCGGCGAGCGCCAGCACCTTGCCTTCTTCGATCAGTGCCGCGGCTTCCTGGACGGTCAACAGCGTGTTCGTTTTCATGGTCTGTCCTTATTTCGAAATGATGGCAAGTTCCTTGCCCAGGATGTGTTCGTACTTCACGAAGAAGTTGTAGACCTCCTCCACGCGCTGTTCGAGTTCTTCCGGCGGACGCGGTGTCGCGAACCGGGTCGTCGAACGCTTGAGGAACATCTGCAGGCCGACGTTATCGGTCTTGAGCTGTAGTTTTCCGGTCACCAGGTCTTTCCATTTACTGCTGTGTTTCGCCAGCATGGCAATACTCCTCACGATTTGAAGATGAGTCCGGCGCGTCGTCCGACCGGTTGTATTGATGCTAGGAAATATGACCCGAAAAAAAATTGATGCAAATCAAAATGTGCCAGTTCCAGTATGTTATGGCCGGATTTGTCGCATTCCAATCACAGCGGCCGCGAGCGCTGCCGGGTGCCACGGTTGCGGTTCCTGACGAGCGCCTCCAGCCCCGCGAGCTGGTACGTCCAGAATGTCGCGAACGCCTTCGCGATGTCCGCACCGGACGTGTACCGTTCCAGGATCGCCGCGATCATCGCCACCGTGTTCGCGAAGACCTGGCGCAGCACCATGTCGAAGTGCGCGTCCGGCTCCGCCGCCGTCTGCCGGCGTACGAAGCGGGCCGCCTGGCGCGTCATTTCCTGCACCATGCGCTGGCGTACCGGCGCGAAGCGCGTGCCTTCCGCGCCGTTCAGCAGGATCAGCACCGCGAGCCGGTGTTCGACCCAGAACGCCAGCAATGCCTTGGCGTGGGCGGAACCGTCCGCATGCGCGTCGGACCAGCTGCCCAGCGTGTCGAACTCGCGCAGGCGCGCGCGCATGAGACGGAACAGCCGTGCCGCGATGGCGGGCGTGACGACGGCGTCGAACAGCGCCTGCTTGCTCCCGTAGTACTTGTAGATGTTGCTGGGGGCGATGTCCGCGTCGCGGGCGATGTCGGCCAGCGTGGCCTGCGCATAGCCCCGCTGCGCGAACGTGCGCGCGGCCGCGGCCAGGATGCGGTCGCGGACGTCGTCCTTCAATCGTTGCGGCATGCGAGGCCTTCCTGCATCGTGCGCAGCCGCGCTGCCCAGCCGGCCGCCGCTTCGAGCTGGAACGCGAGGCGCAGCAGCAGCGCGTCCGAATCGTGTGCATCGTGCGCGGCCGTGAAATGGCAGCCCAGCGGCAGGCCCGCATCGGACCAGTACAGCGGCACCGACATCGCCGGCCAGCCCGCCAGCGACGCCGGTGCCGTGTAGCCGGCCAGCCGGTTGGTGAACGCGACCAGGTCGTCCGGGTCCTGTTCCGGACCGTGGCGGCCCAGCGGGAAGGCGGTGAACGGCACGGTGGGACTCAGGAGCACGTCGAAGCCGGCGCCGGCCGCCCGCGTCGACGCGCCCGCCGCCGCCAGCGCCGCGGCGGCGGCCCGCACCTCGTCGGCCGACGCGGCCCGCGCGCGCCGGATCAGGTCGCGCGTATATGGCTCGAACAGGCCTTCGTCGTAACCCGGGCCCAGCGTCGTCGCCGCCTGGTCCGCCATGCCGGCCAGCCCGGCCGCCGTGAGCGTGAAGAAGGCGCGGCTCGCGGCCGGCGCGTCGTAGGCCGGACCTGCCGTCTCGACGACGTCGTGGCCCAGGTCCGCGCACAGGCGCGTGGCGGCGTCCAGCGCGGCGAGCGCGTCGGGCGAGGGGAGGTCGCCGAACACGTCGCGCCGGTAGACGCCGATGCGCAGGCGGGGCGGCGGCGCGGCCTGCAGTGCCGCGGCGTCCGGCAGCGGCGCCGCGTGGCCGGGCGCTTCCGTTGCCTTCAGCCAGGCCGCGCTGTCGCGCACGGAGCGACTGACGCAGTGGTCGGCAAGGAAGGCGGCCGCGGGCGCATCCGGCGGGATGTCGGCGGCCACCGTACGGCCGCGGCCGGGCTTGAAGCCGAACAGGCCGCAGAACGAGGCGGGACCGCGGATGGAACCGCCGCCGTCGGACGCGTGCGCCACCGGCACCATCCCCGCCGCGACGGCGGCGACCGCGCCGCCGGAAGAACCGCCCGTCGACAGGTCGAGCCGCCATGGATTGCGCGTGGGGCCCGTCGCCAGCGGCTCCGTCGTGCCCAGCAGGCCGAATTCCGACGTCGTGCTCTTGCCCAGCACGACGAGGCCCGCGCGCCGCAACGCCTGCGCATACGGGGACGTGCCCGGCAGGCGCGCGCCGCTGAACAGGCGCGAACCGAAGCCCGTCGGGAAACCGGGCACGGCGAGCAGGTCCTTGACGAGCGTGGGCACGCCCGCGAACACGCCGCCGGGCGCGCGGTCGTGCGCCTGGCGCCGGGCCGCGTCGGGGTCGAACCCGACGAGCGCGTTCACGCGCGGCTGCAGCGCCTCGATGCGCGCGATGGCGGCATCCAGCAGCTCGGCGGGCGCGATGTCGCCCTTGCGGATCAGCGCCGCCTGGCCCGTCGCGTCCAGGTCCAGCAGCAGTTCATTGTCCCGTCCAGTCGTTCCCATGGTCGTCTCCGGTGAGGTTTTAAAAAAGAATGCACCATTCTCTTTTGAGCGTCAAGCGGGACCGGCGGGCCGAAAAATGATAAAGTGCGGGCCCCGGCATGTGCCGGCAGACCATCATCCAATGAATCGCATGAGAGATTTCGCGCCAGTCGTGCCGGACACGGCGGACGCGGCACCGTTCGACGCCGCCTTCCTGCACGATCCGTATCCCACCTACCGCCGGTTGCGCGCGGCGGGACCCGTGCTGTGGCGCGACGACGTGTTCCAGGGCGCGTGGGTGCTGACGCGCCACGCGGACATCGAGCTGGCGCTGCGCGACCAGCGTTTCTCGTCGCAGCGCACGGGCGGCTGGGTCAAGCGCATCCCCGGCGTCGACGCGAGTTTCGCGGGACGCCGCGCCCAGGCCGGACTGGACCTGTTCCAGCGGCTGTTCGGCAGCGCCATGGTGTTCCTGGACGGAGAAGACCACCAGCGCGTGCGCAAGGCGATGGCGGCCGGTTTTCATCCGACGCTGATCCGCACCTTGCGCGCCGATGTCGAGCGGCTCGCCGGCGAGCTGCTGGACGGGCTGGACGCGCGTACCGGCTTCGACTTCATCGCGCAAGTCGCGCGGCCGCTGCCGTCGCGCGTCATCGCCCTGATGCTGGGCGTGGACCGCAAGGACGAGGCGCGTTTCATGGCGTGGTCGGACGACCTGGCCGCGTTCATCGGCGCGCTGCAGCCCACGAGCGACCAGTTGCGCGCGGCCCAGCGCAGCCTGCTGCAGATGGTGCGCTATTTCGACGCGCTGCTGCCCGCGCGCCGGGACGCCCCCGGCACGGACCTCGTCAGCCGCCTCCTGCAGGCCGAGGCGGCCGGCGAATTGCGCGCGGACGGCGAGCTGCTGGCGCAATGCGCGATGTTGCTGTTCGCCGGCCACGAGACGACGCGCAACCTGCTCGGCAACGGCCTGTACACCCTGCTCACGCATCCGGATGCGTGGGCGCGCCTCGTCGCGGACGAGGAGGGCGTGACGTTGGCCATCCGCGAACTGCTGCGCTACGACAGTCCCGTGCAGTACACGGGCCGGCGCGTCGCCACCGAACTCACCTTGCACGGGACGACGCTGAAGCGGGGCGACCTCGTGATCGCGCTGATCGGCGCCGCCAACCGCGATCCGGACCGCTTCGCCGATCCGGACACGTTCGACATCACGCGCCGCGCCGGCAGCCACCTGTCGTTCGGCAGCGGACCGCACGTGTGCATCGGCGCCGGACTGTCCCTGCTGGAGGCGGACGTCGTGCTGCGCGCCGTGCTGCGCCGCTGGCCGACGCTCCGCATGTCCGCCGCCACGCCGCGCTGGAACGGCATCGCCGGGCTGCGCGGGCTCGCCGCGCTGCCCGTCAGCGCTTCGTGAACTTCTCGACGGCGTCGTAGTTGACGCCGTTCGACTTGACCTCGACCAGCTCGCCGCCCACGATGGCCAGCCCGTCGAACGGCGCCGGCTCGGCCGCGTAGATCCGGTCGGGCACGCACACGGTGCCGCCCGCGTAATCGATGCACCAGTTGGGCTGGCCGTCGACGATCTTGCGGCTGACGAAGGTGCCCGTCAACGTGACGCTGCGCTGGGGCAGCTGCGCCGTCACCTTGTCGATGGAGGCGGAAACGGCTCCCGGCATGATGGAGGAGGTGACCGTGCCGACGTAGGTCGCCGTCGCGGGAGCGCTCCACGTCTGCGTGGCGATGACGTCGCCCGTGCAGGCCGTATTGGCGTAGTAATTCGTCGTGACGGCGATCGTCAGCGCATTGCCGGAGCCGGCCGCGCGCGCGATGACGGCCGTGTCGATCGCGTGCGACGCGCATGCGGATGCCCACGTGCCGACGTAGGCGTCGAGGTTGCCGCTGCTGGACACGGGCGGCGTCAGCGGGGTACTTCCCGAGCCGGCATTGCCGCCGCCGCCGCCGCAGGCGGTCAAGGAGACCGTCAAGCAGGCCGCGAGCGCGGCGGCATACATTCTCGTTTTCATCTCGTTCTCCTGGCATCAGCTTCTGGATCGGCTGTTCAGGAGCGATGATACGCGATCAGCGCACCCCCAGCTGCTGCACGATCTCGCGGTCGATCGCTTTCAACGGCACGGATTTCTCGACGCCGCCGCGCTTGACGGCTTCCTTCGGCATGCCGTAGACGACGCAGCTGTCTTCGTCCTGCGCGACCGTGCGCGCGCCGGCCTTGCGCATCTCGAGCAGGCCGGCCGCGCCGTCGTCGCCCATGCCCGTCATGATGATGCCCAGCGCGTTCGCGCCCGCATGCTTGGCCACGGAGCGGAACAGCACGTCCACGGACGGGCGGTGGCGGTTCACGAGCGGGCCGTCGATGACGTCCACGTGGTAGTTGGCGCCGTCGCGCCGCAGCAGCATGTGCTTGCCGCCCGGGGCGATCAGCGCGCGGCCCGGCAGCACGCGGTCGCCGTGGCGCGCCTCGCGCACTTCGATCTGGCACAGGCCGTTCAGGCGCTCGGCGAAGGCGGCCGTGAATTTTTCCGGCATGTGCTGCACGATGACGATGCCGGGCGTGACGCGCGGCAGCGCCGTCAGCACTTCTTCCAGCGCCAGCGTGCCGCCGGTGGACGTGCCGATCGCGACGACGCGCTCGGTCGTGCGGAGCAGGGGACGCGTGTCGGCGGCCGCCGGCAGCACGGCGTCCGCGCTCAGCTTCGCGGGCACGGGCGGTGCGGGCACGCGTGCCGCGAGCCGGCGCACGTTGACCTGGCTCGCCGCGCGCACGGCCGCGACCAGTTCTTCCGCGCTCTCGCTGAGGAAGTCCTTCAGGCCCAGCTTGGGTTTCGTGATGATGGAGACGGCGCCCGCGGCCAGCGCGGCCATCGTCGTCTCCGCGCCTTTTTCCGTGAGGGTGGAGCAGATCACGACGGGCGTCGGGCGCTCCGCCATGATCTTGCGAAGGAACGTGATGCCGTCCATGCGCGGCATTTCCACGTCCAGCAGGATCACGTCGGGCCAGGCCTGCTTCATGCGCTCGATGGCGAGCAGCGGGTCGGCCACGGCGTGCAGCAGGCGGATGCCGGGCGCGGCTTCCAGCACGGCGCCGACGACCTTGCGCACGACGGCCGAGTCGTCGACGACCATCACATCGATTGGTTTCATTCGGGTTTGCGGTAGACGGAGGGGATCACGGGACGCAGCACGTCGCCCATCTCCTGCAGGCTTTCCGAGTGGCCGATGAACAGGTGGCCGCCCGGCTTGATGCGTTGCATGATGCGCGTGACGACCTGGCGCTTGGTGTCGCCGTTAAAGTAGATCATCACGTTGCGCAGGAAGACGAGGTCGTACGTGCCCAGGTCGCCGGGCAGCGCCGTGTTCAGGTTCACCTGGCGGAAGTTGACGCGCTCGCGCAGCGCGCGGTCGACGAGCAGGGTGCCCTGCTGCTCGCGGATGCCCTTCAGGCAGTAGCGGCGCAGGTAATCCTGCGGGACGTGGGTCGCCCGTTCCATCGGGTAGTGGCCCGTGCGGGCGCGCTGCAGCACGCGCGTGCTGATGTCGGAGGCCGTCACTTCCCACGGCGCCGATCCGAGCACGTCGGCCAGCACCATCGCGATGCTGTACGGTTCCTCGCCGGACGAGCAGGCCGCGCTCCACACGCGGAACGGGGCGTTCGCCCGGAGCGACGGGCGCGCCGCCTCCGCCGCTTCGCGCAGCAGCTCGAAGTGGCGGTTCTCGCGGAAGAAATAGGTCTCGTTCGTCGTCAGCAGGTCGACGGCCAGCTGCACCTCGTCCTTGTGCGCGCCGTCCGTCAGCAGGCGGAAATAGGCGTCGTACGACGGCAGGCCGAAGTGCTGCAGGCGCTTGGCGAGGCGGCCGCTGACCAGCGCTTTCTTCGAATCGGACATCGAGATGCCGGCAATGTCGAAGATGAAGCGCTGGAAGCGCGCGAACTCGCCCTGGCTGATCGCGCAGTGCTGCATGGCTCAGGCGGCGAGGGCGTCGGCGGCGGCCAGGTCGGGCAGGCCGTCCAGCGCCAGCACCTGCTGCACGTTCAGCAGGATGACGAATTTGCCGTTCAACTTGCCCATGCCGGCGATGAAGTCGCCGCGGATGCGCGTGCCGAACGACGGCGCCGGCTCGATGTCGGCGGCCGGGATGTCCAGCACGGCGCTGACGGCATCGACGACGACGCCCGTCAGCTGCTGCTGCCCGTCGTGTTCCAGCTCGACGATGACGATGCACGTGCGCTTGCCCGCCACGGATTGCGGCCGGCCGAAGCGGGCCGCGAGGTCCATCACGGGCACGACGGCGCCGCGCAGGTTGATCACGCCGCGGATCGATTCCGGCATCATCGGCACTTCCGTGATGCCGGAGAACTCGATGATCTCCTTGACGGCCATGATGCCGATGCCGAAGGCTTCGCCGCCCAGCATGAAGGTGAGGTATTGGGCGGACTGGCTGTCCGCCGCATT
Source organism: uncultured Massilia sp. (assembly GCA_966211695.1). GTDB lineage: Bacteria > Pseudomonadota > Gammaproteobacteria > Burkholderiales > Burkholderiaceae_D > Telluria. The sequence continues at coordinate 10,496 of CBIHOW010000071.1, forward strand.
CGGTTCCTGGTTCGTGTGTTTCATTCGGTCACCCTGGGATCAGAAATTGGTGAAACTGGCTTCGTCCGGTTCGGGCTGCGCGCTGGCGCTGCCCGCCAGGCGCAGCGTGGAACGCCGCGCCGGCGCCGCCTCCTGGCGCGGCCGGGCACGCCGGGCCGGCGCGCCCGCGGCCACGCGGAAGAATGCCATCGTCTGCTGCAGCTGCTCGGCCTGGGAACTCATCTCCTCGGCCGTCGCCGCCAGCTCTTCCGAACTGGACGCGTTCTGCTGCGTCGCCTGGGACAGCTGGCCCACCGCCGCATTGATCTGGCCGACGCCGGCCGACTGTTCTTCCGACGCCGCCGTGATTTCCTGCACGAGGTCGGACGTCTTGCGGATGTTCGGCACCATCTGGTCGAGCAGGGTGCCGGCGCGTTCCGCCAGTTCCACGCTGTTCGTTGCCACTTCGCCGATTTCCTGGGCCGCCACCTGGCTGCGCTCGGCCAGCTTGCGCACTTCGGCCGCGACGACGGCGAAGCCCTTGCCGTGCTCGCCGGCTCTAGCCGCCTCGATGGCCGCGTTCAGCGCCAGCAAATTGGTCTGGTAGGCGATGTCGTCGATGATGCCGATCTTCCTGGCGATCTGGTTCATCGCCGCCACGGTTTCCTTCACGGCCGCGCCGCCTTCGGTCGCTTCCCTGGCAGCATTGGTCGCCATGCCGTCCGTGACCTTCGCGTTCTCCGTGTTCTGCGCGATCGACGCCGTCATCTGCTCGATGGAGGCGCTGGTCTCCTCGACGCCGGCCGCCTGTTCGCTCGATGCCTGCGACAGCGCTTGCGCGGTTGCGCTCACCTGTTCGGACGCGCTGGCGAGGGAATCGGCCGCGCCGTTGACTTCCGCTACCACCCGTGCCAGCTTGTCGACCGTGTTGTTCGCGTATTCCTTCAGCTTGGCGAACTCCCCCTCGTACGACTTGTCGATGCGCCTGGTCAGGTCGCCTTCCGACATCGCGCCCATGACGCGCACCACGTCCTCGATCGACGCGCGCGTGGTCGTCACCAGCTGGTTCAGGCCTTCGCCCATCTCTTTCTGGAAGCCTTGCAGCCCATCCAGGGCGACGCGCTCTTCGAAGTTGCCGCGGTTGGCCGCTTCCACGACACGCCGCTGGCCTTCGATCACCTGGGTCAGCTTGTGCACGGTGTTGTTCGTGTATTCCTTGAGCTCGCCGAAGGCGCCCTGGTAAGCCTTGTCGATCTTGTTCGACAGGTCGCCATGCGACACCGCGCCCATCACGCGCACCACGTCCTTGACGCTCGCGCCGGTGGTCGCCACCAGCTGGTTCAGGCCTTCGCCCATCTCCTTCTGGAAGCCCTGCAGCCCCGCCAGGTCCACGCGCGCGTCGAAGTCGCCGCGGTTGGCCGCGTCCACGACGGCGCGCTGCCCCTCGATCACCTGTCCGAGTTTCCCGACCATGCCCTTGACGGCGGCCAGCATGCTGGCGTCGTCGCCCGGCCGGGTCTTGATTTCCACATCCAGGTCGCCGCCCGCGATGCGGGCCATGACGGCGCCCGCGTAGGCCGGTTCACCGCCGAGCTGGCGCAGCAGGCTGCGGGTGATATAGAAGCCGAGCAGGCCCACCGCGGCGAGCGTGGCGAGCGACACCGCGAGCGACGTCGCTTCCGCGGCGTCCTGCACGGCGGCGGCCTTCACGCCGCTGTCTTTCGCCAGCGCCTCGTTGTGCGCACGGTGCGCCCGGAACGCCTCCCAGTTCCTGTCCACGATCGGGGCGTTCGCCAGCAGCTTGTCGCGCGCCTCCACGTTCTTGCCGGCACGCGACAGCACCAGGATCCCGTCCACGAGCCGGCCATAGTCCGCGAGGCCGGCGCGGTCGGCCGCAAGCAGGGCCCTGTCCTTGTCGTCGGACGCCAGCGCTTCGTATTTCCTGAGCGCGTCGTCGATCTTGCGCCGGTGCTCGGCGATCTGCAGGTCGATCGTCGCCATCCTGTCGGCGTCGGTCTGCGCGATGTGCTCCCAGATCCGGCTGCGCAGCAAGGCGAGCTCTTCGAACGCCTCGTCCAGGACGATGATGCTGGGTACGGAATTGACCGTGCCATAGCTCGCCGCATCATAGACGCGGGCGATCTGGTAACGTCCCATCGCCGTCAGCGCGACGATGCCGACGAGTGCCGCCAGGACGAGCAGCACCATCTTTTTTACGACAGTCATGGTGTTTCCTTCGAACGGAAAAGGTCAGAAGCGCGTGAAGCAGGCTTCGTCCGGCGCCGCGGCCGCGGCGATCGTCTGGCCGGCCAGGGTCTTGGCGCTGTGCCGCCTGCCGCCCGCCACCTTGCCCGCGGCCGGCGTGCGCGTGCCGCGGCCGGCGTCGAGGCGGAAGAAGGCCATGGTCTGCTGCAGCTGCTCGGCCTGGGAACTCATCTCCTCGGCCGTCGCCGCCAGCTCTTCCGAACTGGACGCGTTCTGCTGCGTCGCCTGGGACAGCTGGCCCACCGCCGCATTGATCTGGCCGACGCCGGCCGACTGTTCTTCCGACGCCGCCGTGATTTCCTGCACGAGGTCGGACGTCTTGCGGATGTTCGGCACCATCTGGTCGAGCAGGGTGCCGGCGCGTTCCGCCAGTTCCACGCTGTTCGTTGCCACTTCGCCGATTTCCTGGGCCGCCACCTGGCTGCGCTCGGCCAGCTTGCGCACTTCGGCCGCGACGACGGCGAAGCCCTTGCCGTGCTCGCCGGCTCTAGCCGCCTCGATGGCCGCGTTCAGCGCCAGCAAATTGGTCTGGTAGGCGATGTCGTCGATGATGCCGATCTTCCTGGCGATCTGGTTCATCGCGGCCACGGTTTCCTTCACGGCCGCGCCGCCTTCGGTCGCTTCCTGGGCGGCCTTGGTCGCCATGCCGTCCGTGACTTTCGCGTTCTCCGTGTTCTGCGAGATCGACGCCGTCATCTGTTCGATCGAGGCGCTGGTCTCCTCGACGCCGGCCGCCTGTTCGCTCGACGCCTGCGACAGCGATTGCGCGGTCGCGCTCACCTGTTCGGACGCGCTGGCGAGGGAATCGGCCGCGCCGTTGACTTCGGCCACCACCTGCGCCAGCTTGTCGACCGTGTTGTTCGCGTATTCCTTCAGCTTGGCGAACTCGCCCTCGTACGACTTGTCGATGCGCCTGGTCAGGTCGCCTTCCGACATCGCGCCCATCACGCGCACCACATCCTCGATCGACGCGCGGGTGGTGGACACGAGCTGGTTCAGGCCCTGGCCCATCTCTTTCTGGAAGCCCTGCAGGCCGGCCAGTTCGACGCGGCTGTCGAAGTTGCCGCGGTTGGCCGCTTCCACCACGCGCTGCTGCCCGTCGATCACCTGGGACAGGCGCCCGATCATGTCCTTCATGGCGCGCAGCAGCTGGCCCGTTTCGTCCGTCGACGTCGCTTCGATGTCGATTGCCAGGTCGCCCGCCGCGAGGCTGTCGGCGGCCTGCACGGCCTTGTGCAGCGGACGGGTCACGCTGCGGCTGATGACGAAGCCCAGCCCGATGCCGAGCAGGACGCCGACGGCAATGGCGGACAGCATCAGCGTGCGGCTGTTGTTGTACACGGTCGTGGTGTCTTCCGAGGCCGCCTTGGCGTTGGCTTCCTTCATCCGGGACAGTTCGGTCATCGTGTCGTCGACCTTGTCCACGATCAGGCGCACTTCCTTCAGCGCGTACTCGGCGGACTTGCGGTCGTGCTGTTGCAGGCCGGCCGCTTCTTCCTTCTTCGCCATCGCGATGGTGGTGTCCTGGGCTTCGATGTAGGTCTTGTAGTGCGCCTCCATCTCGGCGAACTTCTGCTTGCCGGCCTCCGTGTAGAACAGCGGCCGTGCCTTGTCGAGGTTCGTCCGCGTCATCTCGCGCGCCTTCATCAGGGCGTCGAGGTAGGGCGCCGCGTCGACCGACGGCAGGGTTTGCGCGAGCAGGTAGTTGCGGATTGCACGCGCCTGGTAGACCAGGTCGATGTTGGCTTCCTTGATGTACGAGACGCCTTGCAGCTCCTTCTCGTACATGCGGTCCGCCATGTCGTTGATGCGGCTGGCGTTCGAGATGCCGATCGCGCCGACGACGGCGCTGATGGCGGCCACCAGCACGAAGCCCCCGATCAGGCGGGCGCCGATTTTCATGTTCTTGAACATTGTGGTTTTCCTTTAAAACCGGGTGAAATCCGTTTCGTCCACCGGATCGGTGGCGAAGGCGAGTGCGCCATGTCCCGTCACCTTCGCGCCGTGCTTCGTCGCGAGGACCGGCCGGCCCTGGCGCCGGGGTGCGGCGACCGGGCCCGGGGCGGGCACGTGCGCCAGCTTGAAGAACGCCATCGCCTGCTGCAGCTGCTCGGCCTGGGAACTCATTTCCTCGGCCGTCGCCGCCAGTTCTTCCGAGCTGGACGCGTTCTGCTGCGTCGTCTGGCTCATCTGGCCGACCGCCGCGTTGATCTGGCCGACGCCGGCCGATTGTTCTTCCGACGCGGCCGTGATTTCCTGCACGAGGTCGGACGTCTTGCGGATGTTCGGCACCATGCGGTCGAGCAGGTTGCCGGCGCGTTCCGCCAGTTCCACGCTGTTGGTGGCGACCTCGCCGATTTCCTGTGCCGCGACCTGGCTGCGTTCGGCCAGCTTGCGCACCTCGGCGGCGACGACGGCGAAGCCCTTGCCGTGTTCGCCGGCGCGGGCCGCCTCGATGGCCGCGTTCAGCGCCAGCAGGTTGGTCTGGTAGGCGATGTCGTCGATGATGCCGATCTGTTTCGCAATGCGCTGCATCGCGGCGACGGTGGCTTTTACCGCCTCGCCGCCTTCCGCCGCCTCGCGCGCGGCCTGGGCGGCCATGCCGTCGGTGACGCGGGCGTTCTCCGTGTTCTGCGCGATCGACGCCGTCATCTGTTCCAGCGAGGCGCTCGTCTCTTCGACGCCGGCCGCCTGCTCGGACGCCGCCTGCGACAGCGCCTGCGCCGTCGCGCTGACCTGTTCGGACGCGGAGGCCAGCGACTGCGCGCCGCCGTTCACGTCGCCGACGACCTGCGTCAGCTTCGCGATCATGTTCTTCATCGCGGCCAGCAGCCGGCCGGCCTCGTCGCGCCCGTGGCTCTCGATGTCCACCGTGAGGTCGCCGGCCGCCAGGCGGTCGGCTGCCGCGACGGCGACGCGCAAGGGCCGGGTGACGGACAGCGTGATGAAGGCGGCCACGCACAGCGCGAGCAGGGCGGCGCCGGCCGTCATCGCGATCACCAGGTGGCGCGTCTCTTCGTACATGAGGCGGGCCTCGTCGGCCTTCGACTGCATCTTGTCCGACTGGTGCTTCGCCAGTTCGTCGACGGCCTCGATCAGCTCGCGGTTGAGCGGCATGTAGTCCTTGGCGACGTATTCCGCCGCATGCTGGCGGTCGCTGCGCATGAGCTCATGGAACCGGGCATACGTCGGCTCCAGCGCCGCGTGCTTGTCGGTGATCTGCTTGAGCATCTTCTTGCCGGTCTCGCTGGCGACGAGTTTCGTCAGGTCGGCGATGCGCGCGTTCGTGTCGGCGCGGAGCCGTTCGATCAGCTTGCGATAGTGTTCGGTCTGCGCCTCGTCGCTGGTCAGCAGCATGCCGCGCATCTGGCGCGGCAGGTCGACGGTGTCGCGGATCAGGTCTTTCGCGATGACGACCTTCGGGTAGGCGTCGGCCGTGATGTAGGCCGTGGCCGCGTTCATCGCCGCCATGCGGTCCATGGCCAGCTGCGCGATCGCGAGCAGCAGCAGGAGTACCGCACCGAAGCCGAGGCCCAGGCGGATGCCGATTTTCAGGTTCTTGAGCATGTGGCTCTCCACTTCAGATAAATGTCAGGCCGCCGCGGCCTGGCTTTCGTTTTCGACGCCGGCCAGCAGGGCCGCCATGTCGAGGATCAGTGCCACGTCGCCGTTGCCGAGGATCGAGGAACCGGACAGGAAGCGCGCGCCGGCGAACACCTTGCCCAGGGGCTTGATCACGGTCTGGAACTCGCCCAGCAGGCTGTCGACGACGAGGCCCGCCTTGCGGCCGCCATAGCGCACGACGACGATGCTGCGGCGCCGCGCCGGCACGCCGTCGATGCCGAACCGTTCGCGCAGGCGCACGAAGGGCAGGGGCTGGCCGCGCAGGTCGACCCAGTCGCAGCCGGGCTGCTCGACGAACTCGATGCACTCCTCGACCATGTCCATCGGGATCACGAACACGGACTTGCCGACGCCGACCTGGAAGCCGTTGATGATCGCCAGCGTGAGCGGCAGGCGCACGGTGACGGTGGTGCCTTGTCCCTCGGTGCTGGCGATGTCCACGCTGCCGCGCAGCGCGACGATGTTGCGCTTGACGACGTCCATCCCGACGCCTCGGCCGGACAGGTTCGTCACCTGTTCGGCCGTCGAGAAGCCCGGCTCGAAGATCAGGTTGAAGATTTCCTTGTCCGTCAGCGTGCGGCCCGGCTCGACGAGGCCGCGCTCGACGGCCTTCGCGAGGATGCGGTCCCGTTTCAGGCCGCCGCCGTCGTCCGACACTTCGATCACGATGCTGCCCGAGTCGTGGTAGGCGTTCAGCGCGACTGTGCCCTGCGCCGGCTTGCCGCGCGCGGCGCGCACGTCGGCCGGCTCGATGCCGTGGTCCATCGCGTTGCGCACGAGGTGCGTGAGCGGGTCGCCGATCTTTTCGACGACGGTCTTGTCCAGCTCCGCGTCCTCGCCGCTGACTTCCAGGCGGATGTCCTTGCCGAGTTCCCGCGCCACGTCGTGCACGACGCGCTGGAAGCGGTTGAACGTCGCGCCGATCTTCACCATGCGCAGCTGCAGCGCGCTGTCGCGCACTTCTTCCACGAGGCTGGACAGGGTCGACGTGCACTCCAGCAGTTCCGGGATCTGCGTGCGGCGCGCGACGAGGTTGGCGCCCGCGCCGGCGATGATCAGTTCGCCCACGAGGTTGATGAGGCGGTCCAGCTTGTCCGCATCCACGCGCACGGAACGGTTTTCCTGCTGCTGGCGCGGCGCTTCCGGCGCCTGGCGCTGCTTCGCGAGGGCCGCCTCGACGACGGGCGCGCGCACCGCGCCCTGTTCGACGAGGATGGCGCCGATCGGCTGCGCCGGCGCGGTGCTTGCGGCCTGCGCCGCCAGCGCGTGTTCCAGCTCGTGCGCCGTGATGCTGCCGCAGCGCACGAGCATCTGCCCCAGGCGTTCGCGCTGCGCGGGCGCTTCGTCCAGCCAGGCCAGATATTCGGCGATGCGGTCCTCGGGCGCCAGGATGCGGATGGCGCAATCGTCGCGCACGAAGTCGAACACGCCGTCGATCATGTCCTTGTCGGCCGTGCTGTGAAAGCCGATCTCGAAGCCGAGGTAGCACGACTCGGGGTCGAACGCGTCCAGCGCCGGCAGGTCGTCGGCGATCGTCGCGATGCCCGTGATGGTGCCCAGCTGGCCCAGGTAGCGGATGAACGACAGCGGGTCCATGCCGTTGCGCAGCACGTCGCGGCCGAAGCGCAGCGAGATGTGCCACTGGCCGGCCGCGCCGTCGGCGATTTCCGGCTCGGAGGCTGCGCCGGCGGGTGCCGGTGCGGCGTTGCCGTCCAGGTAGGCCTGCAGCCGGGCGACGAGCGGCGCGCCGGCCGCGGCGAGATCCGCGTCGTCCAGCGTGCCGCTTTCCACGGCGTCGACGAGGGCGCCGATGTGGTCGCGGCACGCGAGCAGCAGCGCCACCAGCTCGTCGCCGATGGGGATGGCGCCGTCGCGCACCTTGTCCAGGACGCTCTCGGCCACGTGCGTGAATTCGACGACGGGGTCGAGGCCGAACATGCCGGCCGACCCCTTGATCGTGTGCGCCGCCCGGAAGATCGCGTTGACGGCATCGAGGCCGTCGCGCGCGACGTCGAGCAGGGCGCTTTCCATCTGCTCCAGCAGCTCGCGGCTCTCGGCGATGAAGGTGTAGGTCACCTGGTCGATGTCGATGCTCATGCGATCTCTCCGGTGCAGGTCATGCCGAGCAGCGCGAACGCGTCGCGCACGGCCGGGCTGGCGCCCCGCAGCACCAGCTGCTTGCCGAGCTGCCGCGCCTCGCGCCGCGCCGCGAGCAGCAGCTGCATGCCCGCGCAGTCGAATTCCGTCACTTCGGAGAGGTCGAGCGCGGGCGCATCGTGCGTGCGCACGGCGTCCAGCAGGACGGGATGCAGCTCCGCCGCGCGGTAGATCGTCATCTCGCCTTCGACCGCCAGGCATGCGGCGGCCCCTTGGCTCGTTTCGCCAATAGTCATGATTGCTCCGGGATGGCCGGCCTGCGCCGGCTGGTGGATCAGCCGAACGTCAGCTTCTGGACGGCTGCCAGCAGGGCTTCCGGCTTGAACGGCTTGACCATCCACGCTTTCGCGCCGGCGGCCTTGCCCTGTTCCTTCTTGTCTTCCTGCGACTCGGTGGTCAGCATCAGGACCGGGGTGAATTTGTAGGCGGGGCGGGTCTTCAGTTCGCGCACGAACGAGATGCCGTCCATGTTGGGCATGTTGACGTCGCTGATGATCAGGTTGACCTTCTGGCCCGTCAGCTTGGCCAGCGCGTCCTTGCCGTCGACGCCTTCGATGACGTCATAGCCGGCCTGCTTCAGCGCGATGCCGACGACCTGGCGGATCGAGATCGAATCGTCCACCACCATGATGGTTTTCGCCATGGGTAACTCCTGGATTAGAAAAATGTGATTTCTTCGGCCTGCTGCGGCGTGGGTTTCGTCGTGCTCTTGTGGAGCGTGCGTTCCTCCGCCATGGCGTAGGTGCTTTCGAGTTCGGCCAGCAGGCTGCGGGCGTCGAGGCCGCCGTCAGGCCCCTGTTCGTCCAGCCACGAGGGCAGGCGGGCGATGTTGTCGCGGACGTGCGAGAGGATCTGGCTCACGCGGTCCTGGAATTGCAGCTGCACGATCGCGTCGCCGACTTCGGCCTGGATGCCGGCGCTTTCGCGCTGCAGCAGGTCCGACGACGCCACGAGGGCGTCGGTGACGCCGCGCAGGGAGCCGAGCACGTTGCCGATCATCTGTCCGGACGCCTGCACGGCGCGCGTCTCTTCGCGCATGGAGTCCCCGGCCGCGCGGCAGGTGACGTCGATGGCGGCGCTGATGCGGCCGACCTGTTCGGCGATGTGCTTGCCCGCGTCGGCCGAGCGGTTCGACAGCATGCGCACCTCGTTCGCGACGACGGCGAAGCCGCGCCCCGCCTCGCCCGCGCGCGCCGCCTCGATGGCCGCGTTCAGCGCCAGCAGGTTCGTCTGCCACGCGATGCTCGCGACGTCCGCCGCCATCTTCTGCAGCGTGGCCGTCACTTCCTGCAGGCCTTCGATCTTCTGCAGCATCTGCTGCTTGCTGGCGGCGGCGCCGGCCAGCATGTCCAGCAGCGAGCGCAGTTCCTTTTCGCTGGCCGCGAACGCGTCGACGATGTTGTCGCCATTGCGCGCGGCGCCGGACGCGTCCAGCGCCTGGCCGAGCCGGGTGACGATGCCGGAAAAGCGCTCGACGAGGGCCACGACGGCCGTCTCCATCTGGTCGCGCGACGCGTCGATGTGCGAGGTCCATACGTCGGCCACCTCGGCGCAGAATGCGCGGCTGGCGTCGAGCTGGTCGCCGGGGGAGGGGGCGGCTGCCGCCGGCGCGGTGGCGCGCAGGGCGGCGAACGCGCCGCCGGCCAGCAGCAGGGCGGCGAACAGCCAGCCATGCCACTGCCAGCCGGCCAGCGGGACGATGACGCAGGACGCGGCCATGGCCACGATCAGCGGGGAAGAGGTTTGCAGGGGGCGTAGTCGCGGCACGCGGCGCTCCGTCGATGTTCTGGAAGGTTCGTGTTTGCGGTATTGGGAGACCGCACCGATACCGATGATGTCAGACGGAATTGCCGTAGCGCAAGCTTTTTGCCAAGAAATGTCACAAATCCGAGGGGAAAACAACACATCGTTGAGTGACCGCTAACACATTGCTGCAAAAGGGTTTTTTGAGAAGGCATGGGATTTTGTCCCCTTGCCAACCCGACTCTTCCAGCCCTGTTGTCGTTCAAATATTTAACAATAGACATGGCGGCATGAGCACGCAGCCTTCGGCCGCGCCGAAGCCGGACGCCGGAATTGCCGGATTGCGGGGAGGACTCCCGGCGGCTACGATCGTCACATGAACATGATGATTCCCACGTTCGCGGCCGGCATGGTGGCCGGCGCGATGAACGCCCTCGCGGGCGGCGGCTCGTTCGTCAGCCTGCCGGCGCTGATCGCGGCGGGCGTGCCTCCGGTGCAGGCGAATACGTCGAGCACGGTCGCGCTGTTTCCCGGCGGGCTCGCCAGCGCGTGGGCCTATCGCGACGGCCTGGGGCCGGTCGGCACCGTGCCGCTGCGTGCGCTGCTGGGCGCGACCCTGTGCGGCGGCCTGGCGGGTGCCGTTCTGCTGCTGCGGACGTCATCCGCCGCGTTCACGTTCGTGCTGCCGTGGCTGTTGCTGGTGGCGACCATCGCGCTCGCGTTCGGACGCCGCATCGGCGAGGCCCTGCGCGCGCGCTGGCGCATCCATGCGCGCGCGGTGCTGGCCGTCCAGTTCGCGCTGGGCGTCTACGGCGGATATTTCGGCGGGGCGGTGGGGATCATGATGATCGCGATGTGGGGCTTGCTCGACAACCGCGACCTGAAACTGTTGAACGCGCCGCGCACCTTGCTGGTCAGCGCGGCGAACCTGGTGGCGGTCCTCGCGTTCGTCGCGGCCGGCGCGGTGCGCTGGCCGGAGACGCTGGCCATGCTGGCCGGTGCGACGGTGGGTGGCTACGGCGGCGCGCATATCGGACGGCGCGCGCCGCCGGGCGTGATCCGCGCCCTGACGCTGAGCGCGACGACCGCGATCACGCTGGCCTTTTTCGTGAAAACCTGGTTCGTGTGAGGACACCATGCTGCAGGCACTGCTCGCAACGCTGGGTGTGCTGGCCATCGCGGCCAGCATCGTGGCCAAGTTCCTGAGGCTGCCGGAAGGCGCCGCCGCGGCGGCGTCATTGCCGCTCAGCGCTTCAGCTGCGACAGGTCGCGCACGGCGCCACGGTCGGCCGACGTGGTCAGGGCCGCGTAGGCACGCAGCGCTTGCGACACGGCGCGTTCGCGGTTGACCGGCTGCCACGCGGCGTCGCCGCGCGCTTCCATCGCCGCGCGGCGGTGCGCCAGCTCCTCGGCCGACACGCGCAGGTTGATGGTGCGGTTCGGGATGTCGATGTCGATCATGTCGCCTTCCTCGACGAGGCCGATCGCGCCGCCTTCCGCCGCTTCCGGCGACGCGTGGCCGATCACGAGGCCCGACGAACCGCCCGAGAAGCGGCCGTCCGTGAACAGCGCGCACGCCTTGCCGAGGCCCTTCGACTTGATGTACGACGTCGGGTACAGCATCTCCTGCATGCCCGGGCCGCCTTTCGGGCCTTCGTAGCGGATGATGACGACGTCGCCGGCATGCACGGTATCGCCGAGGATGCCTTCGACGGCGGCATCCTGGCTTTCGAACACGCGCGCCTTGCCCGAGAACTTCAGGATGCTTTCGTCGACGCCGGCCGTCTTCACGATGCAGCCCTTTTCCGCGATGTTCCCGTACAGGACCGCGAGGCCGCCGTCCTGCGAGTACGCGTGCGCGCGGTCGCGGATGCAGCCTTCGGCGCGATCGAGGTCGGCGCTGTCGAAGCGCTCGGCCTGCGAGAACGCGACCTGCGTGGGCACGCCGCCCGGCGCGGCGCGGAACAGTTGATGCACGGCCTGGTCGTCGCTGCGCTTGATGTCGTATTTCTCGATCGCGGCGCCGAGGGTCGGGGAGTGCACGGTCGGCAGCGACGTGTCCAGCAGGCCCGCGCGCGCCAGTTCGCCGAGGATGGCGATGATGCCGCCGGCGCGGTGCACGTCTTCGATGTGGTACTTGTTCGTCATCGGCGCGACCTTGCACAGGCACGGCACGTTGCGCGAGATGCGGTCGATGTCGGCCATCGTGAATTCCACGCCCGCTTCGTGCGCGGCGGCCAGCAGGTGCAGCACGGTGTTGGTCGAGCCGCCCATCGACACGTCCAGTGCCATCGCGTTCTCGAACGCGGTCTTGGTCGCGATGCTGCGCGGCAGGATCGTGTAGTCGTCCTGTTCGTAGTGGCGCTTGGCCAGGTCGACGATCAGGCGGCCGGCGCGCAGGAACAGTTCCTTGCGGTCCGCGTGCGTGGCGACGATGGTGCCGTTACCCGGCAGCGACAGGCCCAGCGCCTCGGTCAGGCAGTTCATCGAGTTCGCCGTGAACATGCCGGAGCAGGAGCCGCAGGTGGGGCAGGCGGAGCGTTCGACTTCGGCCACGTCGGCGTCGGAGATGTTGGAGTCGCCGGCCTGGATCATCGCGTCGACGAGGTCCAGCTTGATGATCTTCTTGTCGTTGTTGACGACCTTGAGCACCTTGCCCGCTTCCATCGGGCCGCCCGACACGAACACGGTCGGGATGTTGATGCGCATGGCGGCCATCAGCATGCCCGGGGTGATCTTGTCGCAGTTCGAGATGCAGACCATCGCGTCGGCGCAGTGGGCGTTGACCATGTATTCGACGGAGTCGGCGATCAGGTCGCGCGACGGCAGCGAGTACAGCATGCCGCCGTGGCCCATCGCGATGCCGTCGTCGACGGCGATGGTGTTGAATTCCTTGGCGACGCCGCCCGCCGCCTCGATCTCGCGCGCCACCAGCTGGCCCAGGTCCTTCAGGTGCACGTGGCCCGGCACGAACTGGGTGAACGAGTTGACGACGGCGATGATCGGTTTGTCGAAGTCGCCGTCCTTCATGCCGGTCGCGCGCCACAGGGCGCGGGCGCCCGCCATGTTGCGGCCTTGGGTCGTGGTGTGGGAACGGTAAGTCGGCATGGTGTCTCCTCGGGAAATCGCAAAACCCTTAGAGTGCCGTGGGTATGGCAAGTTGTCCAATATATGATTCGGCGGGCTGTGATTCGCATTTCATATCAGCTGGACTTGTAGCGCCTGCCGAAACCTGGTGGATGGTGCGGAATCGACAATCGTGTATTCCGGCCCGTTCCCCGCGGACCTAGCCGAGCGATTGTGGAAAAGTGCGCAATTTTGTGACCATGCCGATGCTATCCTGCAATGTATGAGTACGAAAAACGTTAGGCCAGGTCCCCGTGTCGTCGCCGTCATCATGACCTTTGCGATGCACATCGGCTTGTCTCATGCCGCGTCGCCTGCGGATGTCCCATTGTCGTGCGGGTTAGGCTTGCCGCCCGGCGCCGCGGGCTTCGCCGAGGAACAAGCTCGCCAGAAGCGCGAAGTCGAACAGACGGGCTACCTGACCGTTTGCGACGCCAATCTGCAACGTTATCGCATTGCATTCCAACCATCCGCTTCCATCCGTGCAAGCCTGCCGTTCGAGCCGGTCAACCTGTCCAACACGCCGTTCAATGACTTTACCTTCCTGGGTGCAATGGTCGAACCCGACAACCAGACGCGTTCGCGCCTCTACCGCGGTTTTCGGATGCGTGATGGCCACGAGGTCGTCCTGTTCGAGCAAGATATGTCCGTCGATGGCACCGCCATAGGGCGTAACCCGGAGGATGAGCCTGAGCGCATCAATGGCTTGCCAGCACGCCTCAGTGTATTCCAGGCCCCGTCTGGCAAGGCGATCTCGCACCTTTCCTGGGTGGAGAAGCGGCGTGCGTACGAACTTTGGATCGATGCAAATGTCGCGCAGACGCCGTTGCGGCAGACCTTGTTTTCTCTCGCGGAATCTTTGCCGCGTTCGATTCCCGCATGCCCGAACGAGATACCACCGAAGCCGGTACGGTTGGGAAAGGATAGTTTTCCCATTGTCGAGCCCATGCCGATGACGCTGACCGCTGCAGAGATGAACGGCCGCTTCGACAGCAGCAAGCGACCGTGCAAATAGGCAGCGCCAAGGGGCCGCTTCGGAGCGACAGTCAACCATACACTGGGCGACAGCAAGCGTGACGGTCGGCGGATTAAGATCCTACTAAAAGGAAACGTTATGAAGTATTTTGTCGGTCTTGGTCTTGGTGCGGCAGTGGGCACCCTGCTTTCCACAGGTTTTGCCAGTGATTTCCGCCAATTCGATTGGAGTCGCGCACTCTTCGTCGGCCTGTTTGTTGGATTTTCGGCAGCGGGCTTGTCGTGGCTTACCCGGAAGAAAAAACCAGATTAACAGGCGCTCCGTTAGTCGCTCTGAGGACAACAGCCGGTTACACTGAGCCATACCGACTGGCCGCTATCGGCCACAAGCGGACCTTCAGTCGAACGACGATCAAATGTCATACGCGGCAACACAAGAGAGCAAGGAATGGCCCAAATTTTGTTCTATGCGACAAAGGAAGATTTGCTACCGATCTTTGAGTTTGCCGAAGCCAGCAAACCTTTGAAGTACGCACGAACTGGATGGTACGCTCAGCCAAAACCGGACGTATTCCTTAGTGGGACGGGCATTCCTAAGCTCGGAACGGCAAACAATGACTCATCAATAGCATGCGACAGCTACCTGATTGTCGGCCAGTCGAGCGCCGTAGCGGTCCGAGATATGCCGCAAAAAGACGGAGCGACGAACTATCTCGTTGACCAGCTAATGAATCCTGATTCCGTGGTTATCACAGCAGGCGGCGTTAGGGTGCCCGGTGTCCTCTTGCATGGGCGAGTGTCAACCGCATCTGACTCACCTCAGTCGCAGGAGCTTATGAAACTGTTTGCTTCAGCATTTCGCAAACGGTTCAGGAAAGTTAAGGCGTTCTGGGTTGGCGCCCATGCTCTGTCCCAGTTAGAGCGCGGTACGAGGCTTACGATGGCTGTCAGTTCACTGGGCGAATTCGATCTAAAACTTTAGTCATCTGACCGTCTGCTCTGGGTCGGTTGTGGACGTTCGTGACACTTCGCGAGATTTTCTCCTTGGCAACATGCTATGCTGACCTGACCGTCTGCAAGCGGCCAAGATCAGACGGTGAGATTGATGAAAAATGATGGTAGCTAACTTATGGCTATGACATGACCGTTCACTTCCGACGTGCGCCTATCTGGATCGCGCTCAACTTAATCGGCATGGCAACCTACTTGCGATTAGAGTCAGACCTTTGGACAACTCCAGGTGATGAGGGGCTGCCGGGTGGGCCAGGCGACGCGTTTTACTGGTTCTTTCTGATGGTCCCTGTGCTCCTGGCCTATTTGGTCTTTAACTTGATCTCGCTATCCGCGATCGTTGAGCGAGTAAGGCAAACGGGGCGATTTAAGTCTTTATACATCTGGGTTGCCATAGCAGCCCTTTGGATCGTAACCTTCCGATACGACAACCTGCGCTCCTTTCGGGTCATTTGCCCAGAGGCAGGCTGTTAGTTTGCTTTTTGCCTTCGCCTCAAGAACGCTGTAGGTCTGCAATGGGTCGGCTGCTGCCGTACAATGAACGGCCAAGTTCGGCCAGAAGGGGACGGTCACAATGGCAGAGATATCAATTAGTCGCACCTGTCTGACGAGCATTGATCACTCGGTCGTTGTTACGAGATCGAAAATGGCATGACACTTCATGTGCTCCAGCCGCTAGCATTCAGCGCCTCACGTCCCGGACATTCGTACCCGATGGCTTAGCTGCCGGCACTCGGAGGAAAACAAGCAAGCAAAGGCAAATCAGCAGATAATGATGCGCATTTGCAAACACTTCCATAATACCGATGCCGCGTCGACTTGTTCCCCTCGCCCTGCTGTTCGTCTTTGTTGCCGCGAGTGCCGTGCCGCCACAGCCGGCGCCGGGCACCTACATCCTAGATCATTACAACGGCACCTTGCGCATCCAAAGCGATGGGCAGGACCAGTCGCATTTCAAGATCGAGACCGTCGGTGGTAACTGCCATACCTGCGACGTCTCGGGCATGATCCAGAATGGTGTAGGGCGCAGCGACGCTGCCGATGGCGAGGAACAATGCCGGATCGCGTTCGCCAGTCACGGCGCGTCAATTGAGGTGACGCCCGTTACCGAGGAGGCGTGCCGAGGCTACTGCGGCGCGCGCGCCAGCTTCAACGGTACCTACAGCATTCCCCCTGCGGCCTGCACCATCGACGCCCAGCAGGCGGTACGCGACAAGTCGTTGCGCTTGTACCGCGCCCACCGGTATGCCGAAGCGGCAAACCTGCTGCGCACCCTTACCGTGCAGTGCAGTAAATTCATCAACTGGATCGAGGTAGACCGGATCCGCAACGACCTTGCCTTGGCCGAGTTGCGCAATGGCCAGCCGGCGCAATGCCTCGCTACGTTAAACCAAACCGCCGCCGGGGGCGCAAAGGACCTTGAGGACCTCAAGAGCGGCAATGGAAACGTCTTCCTGCCGCCCTGTGACTACGACAACTACCTTGAAGTCGCGAAGTCGACCTTTTTCAACAAGGCGCTGTGCACCAAAGCGTTGGCGAATCAACGCTGAACATGGAATACATGATTCTTCTTTTGCTAGGCGTCGACGTCGTGGTAGCGGCGATACAGCATTGTCAGAAACGCTCACACGACCCGATTTGTTGCCTAACGAAACCTGTTCACTGAGAAAGAAAAAAGGAAAAGAACACCTTTCTAGCGGAATCCACTTGGACCAGCTTTGACCTATAGCTTGCGTCTTTCCGCAGTGTAAAGATCGACACGTTTAGAGCGCAAGATTAAGCTGCGTTTGCGAATGACTGGTTCGGGTCGATTCCGGACGTACACGGCCGTAGTTCAGCAGCTAAGATAGCGGCCGTGTTCCTAGAGGGACTGATGTCATGGCCCAAGCGCGTAAACGGCTCGGCCGATGGCGCTGGGTCGTTGAGCGCACCTCAGGATGGCTACACCGCTTTTGGCGATTGCGTATCAGGCACGAGCGACGAGCAGACATCCTTCAAGCGTTCCTTTCGCTTGCCTGCTCGCTCATCTGTTGGCGGTATGTCGAACGGTTTTGTTAGGCGTTCTAAATCATGCTGATTCGGACAATCGTGAATGCCGGGCTGCGCCGCACCCTGAAGCCCCTGTGGAACGACATCCCGTCCGTCGCGCGCATGCGCGCCGCGTACCTGCGCATCGACCGTCTGGGGACGCTCGGCAGGCGGCCCGTGCGCGTCGATGTGGCCGACGTCGGCAGCGTAAGCGTCGAATGGATCGGGCAGCCCGACGCGGCCCGCGACGGCGTCATCCTCTATCTGCACGGCGGCGGTTTCGCGGTGCGCGCCGCGGCGGCCGATCGTCGTTATTGTACCGGCCTGGCGCGCCGTACCGGCTGTCCCGTCGTGCTGGTGCCTTACCGGCTCGCGCCCGAGTTCCCATTTCCGGCGGGCCTGGAGGACTGCTGCGCCGTCTACGCGGGCCTGCTGGCTGCCGGCATCCCGGCGCACAAGATCGTCGTGATCGGCCATTCCGCCGGTGCGAACCTGGCGCTCGTGCT
>CBIHOW010000072.1:0-27829 GCA_966211695.1 uncultured Massilia sp.
CTACTTCTTCCTAAAAATCAAGGATGCGTTCCCCGGTAAGACGCGATGAACCAAATTTTTTGCACTGATATGTGCGTACACACAGTTAACCAAAGGAGAACAACATGAGCAACGCAAACCTGGGCACTGCAGTCGTCACCGGCGCTTCCACCGGCATCGGCGCCCTCTACGCGGACCGCCTGGCGCGCCGCGGCTACGACCTGGTCCTCGTCGCCCGCAACGGCGAACGCCTGCAAGCGCAGGCCGATCGCCTGAGCACTGCCTACGGCCGCAAGGTCCGCACGATCGCCGCCGACCTGACCCGCGACGCCGACCTGCGCCGCGTGGAAGAGGTATTGCGCAGCGACGCGGCCATCACGCTGCTCGTGAATAATGCCGGCGTGGGCGGCACGGGGCCGCTGCTCGACTCCGACGTCGACAAGATGCAGGACATGATCGCGCTGAACGTGACCGCGCTGACGCGCCTGACGTATGCCGCCGCGCCGGGCTTCGTGGCGCGCGGGAAGGGCGCTTTCATCAATATCGCCTCGATCGTCGCCATCGCGCCGGAAGTGCTGAACGGCGTGTACGGCGGCAGCAAGGCATACGTGCTGGCGTTCAGCCAGTCGTTGCAACATGAACTGGGCGACAAGGGCGTGCGCGTGCAGGTGGTGCTGCCGGGCGCCACGGCGACGGATTTCTGGCAGATCGCCGGCACGCCCGTCGAGCACCTGCCCAGCGAGATCGTGATGCGGGCCGAGGATCTCGTCGATGCCGCGCTGGCCGGTTACGACCAGGGCGAATTCGCCACGATCCCGGCGCTGGAAGACGGCGCCAAATGGGATGCGTACGAAGCGGCGCGCCGCGCGATGCATCCCGAGCTGTCGCGCACGCAGCCGGCGAGCCGCTACGCCATCGAGACCGTCGCGGCCTGATGGATCAACGCGCCTCGAACACGAGGCACGTCGTCGTCGCATGCGCATACAGGCGTCCCTGCGCATCGACGATCTTCCCTTCGGCCGTGGCCAGCTGGCGGCCGCAATGGAGCACCGTGCCGATCGCGCGCAGCGGCCCGCCGTCGAGCCGCGCGCCGCGCACGAGGTTCACGCTCAACTCCGCCGTCGTGTAGGCATAACCCGGTTCGAGCGACGTCTGCACGGCGCAGCCGACGGCGGAATCGAGCAGCGTCGCGTACCAGCCGCCGTGCACGGTCCCCATCGGATTCAGGTGTTTTGCCTGCGGCGTGCCCTGGAACGTGGCCTTGCCCTTCTCGACGTCGACGAGGTAGAAGTCGAGCGTCTCGGCGATGGGCGCGTACGGGAAGCGGCCGTCGAGCAGCGCTTCCATGATGGCGAGACCCGACATCCCGCGCGCTTCCTGCGCCGGCACGACGCCCGGACGTCCGCCGCCCCGCTCGATGCGTGCGCGTACCGCGCGCAGCTGTTCTTCCCATTGCTCTGCCACCGTTGGTTGTGCCTCCATGCGAACCTCCTCACGTGATTGAGTGTATATGCAATGAACCGGTGCCGATTATGCACAGGTTCCGGCGTTCCCGGGGTTATACTCGCTAGAGGGCAGGCACTAACGCCGGCCCCGCAATGGAACACCGTACATGACATCGAACGACCCCCTGTGCAACTGCCTCGCCCTGCGCCAGGCGTCGCGTTACATCACCGGCGTGTACGACCAGGTGCTGAGCGAGGCCGGCCTGCGCGTCACGCAGTTCTCCATCCTGTACAAGCTGCTGGGACTCGGGCCGATGACGGTCAACCAGATGTCCGCCGAACTGGTCATGGATCGCACGACCCTCACCCGCAACCTCAAACCGCTCGAGCGCGATGCCCTCGTGACGACCGGGCCCAGCGAGCACGATAAGCGCGAGCGCGTGATCGTCCTCACGCCGGCCGGCAAGGCCAAAGTAAAAGCCGTGCTGCCGCTGTGGCGCCGCGCCCAGCAGACCTTCGAACAGAACTTCGGCAGCGAACGCGCACTCGAACTGCGCATGCTGCTGCGCGCCGTCGTCGAGACGGGTATCCACGAGCCCGAAGTCAAATAATCCGCTCGCCGGCAGGCCGCGCGTCATGCGCTTTTCAAAATACGTGTATATACTCCTATTTGCACGATCCCGCCATCCAACCCGAAAGGAGTCATCATGTCTGCCCGCGACATCGTCCTGTGTGCCCCCGTGCGTACCGCCATCGGCGCATTCAACGGTTCCCTGAAATCCATCCCCGCCGTCGAACTGGGCGCGGCCGCCGTGCGCGCCGCCGTCGAGCGCGCGGGCATTGCTCCGGACGCCATCGACGCCGTCCTGATGGGCAACGTGATCCAGGCGGGCAACCGCATGAACCCGGCGCGCCAGGCCGCGGTCCACGGCGGCATTCCCGTCAGCGTGCCCGCGATGACGCTGAATCGCGTGTGCGGCTCGGGCGCCCAGGCCATCGCATCGGCCGCGCACGAGATCCTCGCGGGCGAATCGAACGTAGTGCTGGCCGGCGGCATGGAAAACATGGACCAGGCGCCGTACCTGATGCCGCAGGCCCGCTGGGGCGCGCGCATGGGTCACACGCAGCTCTACGACAGCCTGCTGCACGACGGCTTGAACGACGCCTTCTCCGCCCAGCATTCGGGCTGGCACACGGAGGACCTCGTGAAGGACGTGGACATCAGCCGCGCCGCGCAGGACCGCTGGGCCGAGCGCTCGCAGCGCCGCTTTGCGGAAGCCCAGGCGGCCGGTGCGTTCAAGGATGAAATCGTGGCCATCGAGATCGCGGGCAAGCGCGGCGTGCAGCGGTTCGACACGGACGAGGCGAACCGCCCGGACACCACGCTGGA
Organism: uncultured Massilia sp.; assembly: GCA_966211695.1. GTDB lineage: Bacteria > Pseudomonadota > Gammaproteobacteria > Burkholderiales > Burkholderiaceae_D > Telluria. The sequence goes on from CBIHOW010000072.1 coordinate 2,815, forward strand.
GACGCTGGCGAAACTGAAGCCGGCGTTCCGCCCGGACGGCACGATCACGGCCGGCAACGCGCCGGGCCTCAACAGCGGCGCGGCCGCCGTCATCGTCGCCGACCGCGCGACGGCCGAGCGCCTGGGCCTGCAGCCGATCGCGCGCCTCGTCGCATCAGGCGTGGCGGCCGTGGAGCCGGGCATGTTCGGCCTGGGCCCCGTACCCGCCGTGCAGAAGGCTCTTGCCCGTGCGGGCTGGGACATCGGCGACGTCGACCGCTACGAGATCAACGAAGCCTTTGCGGCCGTGCCTTTGGCCGTGGCGCGCAAGCTGTCGCTGGCGGAAGACGTCATCAACGTCGAGGGCGGCGCGGTGGCGCATGGTCACCCGATCGGCGCGACGGGGGCCGTGCTGACGGTGCGGCTGCTGCATGCGATGCGGCGCGGCCTGGCGCGGCGTGGCGTCGTCACGCTGTGCATCGGGGGCGGGCAGGGGATTGCGCTGGCGATTGAGCAGATTTGATCGATACGCGAGCTTGAAACGTCGTTCCCGCGAAGGCGGGAACCCAATTTGCACGCGCAGGGTTGGCGCACGCAAAACTTGGGCCCCCGCCTGCGCGGGGGCGACGTTGTTTGAGGTTACGTATTCAGCGCGGTCCCTACCATCTCTTTCATCCTCTCCACCAAAAACTCCCTGAGCACCCTGACGGCCGGCGACACCTGCCGCCGGTTCGCCAACACCATGTACAACGGCTGGTTGTTCCCCTCCCAGTCCGCGCACACGGTACGTAGCGCGTCGCTTGCGAGGTCGGCCTGCACGTCGATGCGCGAGCGGTAGCACACCCCCAGGCTGTCCAGCGCCCAGCGCCGCACGATCTCGGAGTCGTCGGCCACGCGGTCGCCGCGCACCGTGACCTCGATCTCCGCGCCGTCCTTGTAGAAGCGCCAGCGGTCGTTGACCGTTTCGTCCAGCATGAAGCACAGGCAGTTGTGCGCGGCGAGGTCGTGCGGCGACGCCGGCGCGCCGTGCCGTGCGAGATAGGCCGGCGACGCGCACAGCACGCGGCGGTTCGTTTCCAGCAGCGGCAGCGCCACCATGCTGGACTCCCGCGGCTTGCCGAAACGGAGCGCGATGTCCACGGGCTCGCGATAAATGTCGGCCAGCCGGTCCGTCAGCTGCAGCCGCAGGCGCACGCCCGGGTACCGTTCCTGGAACGCGTTCAGCCACGGCAGCACGACGTGGCGGCCGAGGTCGGACGGCATCGAGATCTGCAAAGGCCCTTCGATGGTGTTTTCTCCCGCGCGCACTTCCGCCTCGGCGTCGCGCAGGCCATCCAGCAGCGGCCGGCAGCGGGCCAGCAGGCGTTCGCCGGCCACCGTCAGGCGCATGCTGCGCGTCGTGCGCACGAACAGCGCCGTGCCGAGATCCGCTTCCAGCCTTTTGAGGCTCGCGCTGGCGACGGCCGGAGAAATATCCAGCAGGCGCGCGGCCGCGGACAGGCCGCCTTGCTCGGCCGTGGTCATGAACAGTTCGAGATCGCGCAGGTTCATTTTCAAATAAGTATTGAAAGTGATTTCTGGATTGTCCAGTTTATCAAAAAGATCGGGATGCCCAGAATGACAACCATCCAACCACCAAGGAGCTCGACATGAAAGCCATCGCCTACCAGAACAACCTGCCCATCGATCACGTCGACGCCCTCGTCGACATCATCCTGCCGGACCCGGTCGCGACCGGCCACGACCTGCTCGTCGAAGTGAAAGCCGTGTCCGTGAACCCCGTCGACGTGAAGGTCCGCGCCGGCTCGAAACCGGCGGACGGCGAGTGGAAGGTGCTGGGCTGGGACGCGGCCGGCATCGTGAAAGCCGTCGGGCCGGACGTGACGCTGTTCCGCCCGGGCGACCGCGTCTGGTACGCCGGCTCCATCGCCCGCGCCGGCAGCAACAGCGAGCTGCAACTGGTCGACGAGCGCATCGCCGGCAAGATGCCGCAATCGCTGGACTTCGCCGCCGCCGCGGCGCTGCCGCTGACGAGCCTCACGGCGTGGGAACTGCTGTTCGACCGTCTCGAGGTTCCGACCGACGAGCGCGGCGAGGGCAAGACGTTATTGGTGATCGGCGCGGCGGGTGGCGTCGGTTCGATCCTCGTGCAACTGGCGCGCCAGCTGACCCGCCTGACGGTGGTCGGTACGGCGTCGCGTCCGGAAACGCGCGACTGGGTGCTGAAGCACGGCGCCCACCACGTGATCGACCACGGCCAGCCCCTCGCGGACGAGATCAAGCGTGCGGGCCTGGGTGCGCCGGACTACGTGATCAGCCTCACGCACACGGACCAGCACTTCGACCAGATCGTCGAGCTCATCGCGCCGCAGGGTAAATTCGGCCTGATCGACGACCCGGCTCCGATCGACGTGCGCAAGTTCAAGCGCAAGGCCGTGTCGCTGCACTGGGAACTGATGTTCACGCGCGCGCTGTTCTCGACGCCGGACATGATCCGCCAGCACGAGATCCTGGACCGCGTGGCGGACCTGATCGACGCGGGCACGATCCGCTCGACGGTGAGCGAGAACTTCGGCCGCATCGATGCGGCGAACCTCAAGCGGGCACACGCGCTGATCGAGTCGAATCGCGCGCAGGGCAAGATCGTGCTGGCGGGGTTCTGACTACAAGCGTCGTGTGAACTCGATCGCGATCGGGTACACCATCTCGCACGGCTGGCCATGGCAGACGGCGGGCTTGTAGCGCAGGGCCATGGCGGCGCTGGCGACATAGCGGATCACGTCGTCGTCGAAGCTGCCGACCTTGCGTACTTCCTTCGCCTTGCCGTCGGCGCCGACCAGCACGTGCAGGCGCAGCATGCCGCGCGCGTCGTACTTGCCGGCGACGGCCACCGCGAGCCGGTTGAATTCGACGGTGCCGTTCAGCGGATACGGTGGATCGTCGCCCGGCTCCAGCGCCGGGTAGCCGTTGCGGACGATGTCCTTCTGTTCCGGCGTGAGGCCATCCCAGCCGACGTTGGTCGGCAGCGGAGACCGTACGTCCGTCTTCGCCAGCAGCGTGCCCGTGTCCGGCTCCGCCTGGCGCTGCTGGAACGTGTTCTCCACCTTGGGACGGGCCAGCGCCGCGTTGCGGGCAGCGGCATCGAGCGTGCCGATGCGGCCGCTGCCGGCATACGTGACGCGGTCGCCGTCGACCGGACGGCCGTCGCGGAACTCGCCTTCGACCATGCCGCCGAGCGCATAGGTGAGGCGCCCCTGGCCGTTCGGACGGTCGGCGCGGAATTCGCCCTGGTAGACGTCGCCGTTCGGGTAGATCTGCACACCCTTGCCCTCGCGCCGCATCATCTTCAGGCCGCCTTCGTAGCGCAGTTCGCTGGCGAAGCGCAGGTAACCTTCGCCGTCCGGCACGCCGTCGGTCAGCGAGCCGATGTACGTGAACTTGTCGCTCGCCTTCAGCTTCGCTTCGCCGCTGACGGCGCCGTGCGCGAACGTGCCTTCGATGCGGCGCGTGGTGCCGTCCTTCGTCGTCCATTCGAGCACGCCCTTGCCGTCCGCATAGCCATCCTTGCAGGGGCCGGCCCAGTGCACGGACTGGTCGACGGGGGCCGGGAGAAGCTTGCCGACCTGGCAGTCGTCGGCAAGGGCTGCTTGTACGGTGCAGGCAGCCAGCAGGAAAGGCAGGGCGGTTTTCATTTTGCCAAGAGTTGTTTCAACAAATACATGCAACTCTAGCATGCGGACCCGGACCGCATGCTCACCGATTCTCACCCTTGGCGCAACCTGAACGTCATGTAGCTCAGGTCATGGCTGACGCCCGCGATCCTGAGCATGTCCGCCACGCGCGCGACGGTGGTAAAACCGGCACGCGCATACAGTTCGATCGCCGGCTGGTTCTCCGACAGCACCTCGAGGTCGATCCACTCGATGCCGGTATCGGCCCGTGCCCAGCCGGCGGCCGTTTCGAGCAGGCGCCGTCCCAGCCCGCGCCGCCGCCACACGCGGTGCACGCCCATGCCGAGCATGGCGCGGTGCGTGGCGACCGGTTCGGGGCGGCCGCGCAGGTCGACGTGGCCGGCGATGTCGCCGTAGGCGTCGATCGCGAGCCACAGGCGGCGCCAGCCCGGCTGGCCGACGGGGATGTCGATGCCCTTGATGAACGCGATGCGCAGCCCGGCGGGCAGGCGCGGCTGCCCCGGCGCGATCGGCTGGAACAGCGGCGTGCCGTCGGCGCCGTTGTCGCGCAGGTGGTCGTCCAGGTAGGCGAAGAACGGCGCCAGGTCGCCTTCACCGGCCGGGCGGATCGTCAACTTCTGCGCGTTGTCCATCAATGCGTTCACAGTGCCCGGGCGATGAGGATTTTCTGGATGTCGCTCGTGCCTTCGTAGATCTGGCACACGCGCACGTCGCGGTAGATGCGTTCGACGGGGAAGTCGGCCACGTAGCCGTAGCCGCCGAACACCTGCATCGCCGACGACACCACGCGCTCGGCCATCTCGGACGCGAACAGCTTGGCCATCGCGGCTTCCTTCAGGCAGGGCAGGCCCGCGTCCTTCATCGACGCGGCGTGCAGGATCAGCTGGCGCGCGGCCTCGATCTGCATTGCCATGTCGGCCAGGCGGAACTGCACGGCCTGGTGGTCGAAGATCGGCGTACCGAAACTTTCGCGTTCCTTCGCGTACGCCAGCGCGGCTTCGAACGCGGCGCGCGCCATGCCCACCGATTGCGATGCGATGCCGATGCGTCCGCCCTCCAGGCCGGACAGCGCGATCTTGTAGCCTTGCCCCTCTTCGCCGATCAGGTTTTCCGCCGGCACCCGGCAGTTGTCGAACACGATCTGCGCCGTGTCCGACGAATGCTGGCCCATCTTCTGCTCGATGCCGGCGACAATGTAGCCGGGCGTGTCGGTCGGCACCCAGAACGCGCTGATGCCCTTCTTGCCGGCCGCCTTGTCGGTGACGGCCATGACGATGGCGACGTCGCCGTTCTTGCCGCTCGTGATGAATTGCTTGGTGCCGTTCAGGACGTAGTGGTCGCCGTCGCGCACGGCCGTCGTGCGCAGGGCGGCGGCGTCGCTGCCCGTGTGCGGTTCCGTCAGCGCGAAGGCGCCCAGCAGGTCGCCCTGCGCGAGCGGGCGCAGCCAGCGTTCCTTCTGCGCCGCGTTCGCATACGTCATCGCGATCGAGCACACGGGGCAGTTGTTGACCGAAATGATGGTGGAGGTGCCGCCGTCGCCGGCCGCGATCTCTTCCAGCACCAGCGCCAGCGCGACGTAGTCGAGGCCCGCGCCGCCGTACTGCTCGGGCACGGCCACGCCGAACGCGCCCAGCTGGGCCAGTTCCTTCAGCTCGTCCTTCGGAAAATGGTGCTCGCGGTCCCAGCGCGCCGCATTGGGCGCAAGACGCTCCTGCGCGAAGGTGCGCAGCGCGTCGCGGATCATCTGGTGTTCTTCGGTCAGTATCATTTGTCTCGGTTGTTATCGTGGACGGCTCACCACGGGATCGGTGTGCCGTCGTAATTGAGGAAGGCGCCGTTCTGCGCGTGTGTCGCTTTGGCCAGCGTGGCGCGCAGCCCGCTCGCGCTCTGCTCGACGGTGAGCGTGGCGTTCGGGCCGCCCATGTCGGTCTGCACCCAGCCCGGATGGAACGTGAGGCACGTCGCGCCCTGTGGTCCATAGGTCAGCGCGGCGTCGGCCAGCACGGAATTCAGCGCGGCCTTGCTGGCGCGGTACAGCGAACCCTGGGTGCTCGTGCGCGCGCCGATGGAACCCATGCGCGACGAGATCACGGCCACCTTGCCGCGCGTCGCGGCGACCAGCGGCGCGACGATGGGCAATAAGCGCATCGCGGCCAGCACGTTCGTGTGCATGACGTCGTCGAATTCCTTCTCGGTCGGGAAGCCCGCGTGGTCCGGGCCGTACACGCCCGCGACGAGCCAGGCGGCGTCGATCTTTTCGTCGTCCAGCTTCCAGCCCAGGCCACCGATCGATTCGGCATTCGTGACGTCGACCTGGTGCGCTTCCGCGCCCAGCCGGCGCAGCGCATCGCAATCCGCGCGCTTGCGCGCGGTGGCGATGACGCGCCAGCCGTCGGCGCGGTATTGACGGGCCAGTTCGAGGCCGATGCCGCGCGAGGCGCCGACGATGAGGGCTGTGGACATGAGGTGCTCCTTCACGGTATGGATGACAATGGCAATCCGCCACCATACCGTTTTTTAAGAACGCATGCGTGGCGTGCGTTACACCATCTCGATCGCCATCGCGGTCGCTTCGCCGCCGCCGATGCACAGCGACGCCACGCCCCGCTTGCCGCCCGTCTTCTTCAGCGCGCCCAGCAAGGTGACGATGATGCGTGCGCCCGATGCGCCGATCGGGTGGCCCAGCGCGCATGCGCCGCCGTGGATGTTGACCTTGCCGTGCGGGATGTCCAGCTCGTGCATCGCGGCCATCGGCACGGCGGCGAAGGCTTCGTTGATCTCGAAGAGGTCGACGTCCTTGGCCGACCAGCCGGTCTTCTTGAACAGCTTTTGCAGCGAGCCGATCGGCGCGGTCGTGAACTGGTCCGGCTCCTGCGCGTGCGTCGTGTGCGCGACGATGCGGGCGAGCGGCGTCACGCCCAGTTCCTTCGCCGTCGATTCGCGCATCATGACGAGGGCCGCGGCGCCGTCGTTGATCGACGACGACGACGCCGCCGTGATGACGCCGTCCTTCTTGAAGGCGGGGCGCAGCGTGGGGATCTTGTCGACCTTGGCCTTGACGGGACCCTCGTCCTTCTCGATGATCGTTTCGCCCAGGCGGTTCGCCACGGTCACCGGGGCGATCTCCCACTGGAAATCGCCGGATTCGGTGGCGTTCTGCGCGCGCTTGACGGACTCGATCGCGAACGCGTCCAGCTGCTCGCGCGAGAAGCCGTATTTGGCCACGCACTCCTCGGCGAACGTGCCCATCGAGCGGCCTTCACCCGTCTTCTCGTTGCGCGAATAGGCGTCTTCCAGGCCGTCCATCATCATGTGGTCGAACATGACGCCATGGCCGATGCGGTAGCCGCCGCGCGCCTTCGGGATCAGGTACGGTGCATTGGTCATCGACTCCATGCCGCCCGCCACGACGACGTCCGCGCTGCCGGCCTTGAGCACGTCGTGCGCGAAGATCGCGGCCTGCATCGCGGAGCCGCACATCTTCGACAAGGTGACGGCGCCGGTCGACAGCGGCAGGCCCGCCTTGATCAGCGCCTGGCGCGCCGGGGCCTGGCCCTGGCCGGCCATCAGGCAGTTGCCGAAGTAGACGTGCTCGACGAGGCTCGCGTCGACGCCGGCGCGCTCGACGGCCGCCTTGATCGCCACGGCGCCCAGGTCGCTCGCGGATTTCGAAGAAAAGTCGCCCTGGAAGGCGCCCATGGGGGTGCGGGCGGCGCCGACGATAACGATTGGATCATTCATTGTGTAAGGTCTCCAAGTAATGGGGGGGCGGCGAGGGTGTCGCCGGGTTCACTGGGTCCGTGAGATGGAACCGGATGTGCTGCGGATACGGAAAAATGTCTTCGAGTTCGCCTGCGAGGATGCGGTCCTTGTGCGACTGCCACCAGACGCGCGTCAATAGTGCGGCATGGTGTTTCATGAACGCGGCGCGTATCTTTGGGTTCGCGAGCAGGAAGCGCGCGAACTGTTCGGGGAAGACGTCGTGCTTGCCGATGGGATACCAAGGCTCGGCGGCCATCTCGTCTTCCTCGTTCCGCGGCTGCGGGATGTCGCGGAAGTTGCAGTCGGTGAGGTACTCGATTTCGTCGTAGTCGTAGAACACGACGCGGCCATGCCGGGTCACACCGAAGTTTTTGTACAGCATATCGCCCGGAAAAATATTCGCAGCGACGAGGTCGCGGATCGCATTGCCGTATTCGAATATGCCGTGTTCGATGAGGTCGTCGTTGCCGCTGCGCTGCGCGTTGTCCAGGTAGATATTCAGCGGCACCATGCGCCGCTCGATGTACAGGTGTTTGATGACGATGTGGTCGCCTTCGATGTCGACGAGCGACGGTGCAAACCGGCGCAGCTCGGCCAGCAGTTCCTCGTCGAAGCGGGACAGCGGAAAGGCCACGTCCGAGTACTCCAGCGTGTCCGCCATGCGGCCCACGCGGTCGTGGTGTTTCACGAGCAGGTATTTTTCCTTGATGCGGGCCCGCGTCGTCTCTTTTGGTGGCGGATAGAAATCCTTGATCACCTTGAACACGTAAGGAAAGGAGGGCAGTTCGAACACGAGCATCACGAGACCGCGGATGCCGGGCGCGATGCGGAACGCGTCGGAGCTGTGCTTCAGGTGCTGCAGGAAGTCGCGATAGAACAGCGTCTTGCCCTGCTTTTGCAGGCCGAGGATCGTGTAGATCTCGCTGCGCGGCTTTTTCGGCATCAGGCTGCGCAGGAATTGCACGAACGCCGACGGGACTTCCATGTCGACCATGAAATAGGCGCGCGTGAACGAGAACAGCAGGATCACCTGCTCGGGGTCGGTCAGCACCGCATCGAGGACGAGCCGGCCGGCGCGGTCGTGCAGGATCGGCACGACGAACGGGTACTCGCGGGCGCCGTTGATGGCGCGGCCGACGATGTAGGCGGCCTTGTTGCGGAAGAATAGGCTCGACAGCACGTGCAACTGCTGGTTCGGCTCGCGCTCGTGCAGGCCGAAATGCTCGACCATGCGCGCTTCGACCAGGGCGATGTCGCGGTCGAGGTCGGCGAACGGGCAGTCGAGCTGGAAGTTCGTCACCATGCGCCGCAACGAGAAACGCAGGCCGTCCGCCGCCGGGTAGTACACGCGGTAGGTCGGGGCCGGTTCGTCCGTCTCGATGTATTCCGTCGAGACGGCCGGGCGCACGAAGATGAAATCGTTGCGGTAATAGCTGCGGTGCAGGATGTGGCAGCAGACGGAATTGAAGAAGCTTTCCGCCAGTTCGGGGCGCTTGTGGTCCGTCAGCAGGCCAATGTAATGGAGCTTCGTCTCGCGCCACGTGTCGTCGTCCAGGTCTTCCGGAGCGTATTCGTCTTCCAGCGCATGCACGCATTCCTGCACGCGCTTGTCGTAGAAATCGATGCGCTTGCGCGCCGCCTGCTGGGCCGTCGTCCAGTCGGCACGCTCGAACCAGGTCTTGGCCGTCTTGCTGGCCTGGCGGAACAGCGTGTAGTGGCGGTCGAAGCCGTCCAGGATGGTGCGCGCGATGTCGAAGGCGATCTGGGACGACAGCAGCTTGGGAAAGGTGGCCTGGGTCATCGGGCGGCTCGCGCGGTGGACGGGGCAGCGGTCATTGTAGTCCGCGAATGCGTGACATGATATGGCTGAGAGCGCGGCTTCAAGTCCGCGCCGACTCCGGTTGGACCGGAGTCGGCGGGCTTGATTTTTTTCGGGCTGACGTGGAGTTGTTATTGTGCCGGCTCTTGCCGATCTTGTTGTTAGCCCGGTCTCCTCTTCTCCACAAACTTACATCGTCTCGGCGAACAACTCACGGCCGATCAGCATGCGGCGGATTTCGCTCGTGCCTGCGCCGATTTCGTACAGCTTGGCGTCGCGCCACAGACGGCCCACCGGATATTCGTTGATGTAGCCGTTGCCGCCCAGCGTCTGGATCGCCTCGCCGGCCATCCACGTCGCCTTTTCCGCGCTGTACAGGATGGCGCCGGCCGCGTCCTTGCGCAGGGCGCGGACCTGTTCCGGCGACTGTGCACGGTCGCAGGCTTGACCTACCGCATACACATACGCCCGACAAGCCATCATCGTCGAATACATATCAGCCACTTTGCCCTGCATCAATTGAAACTCACCAATTGCTTGCCCGAACTGCTTGCGCTCATGGAGATAAGGCACTACGACGTCCATGCAGGCCGACATGATACCGAGCGGGCCGCCGGAGAGGACGGTGCGTTCGAAATCCAGGCCCGACATCAGCACGTTCACACCCTTGCCCAAGCCGCCCAGCACGTTCTCGACGGGGACTTCGCAATCCTGGAACACCAGTTCGCCCGTATGCGAACCGCGCATGCCCAGCTTGTCCAGCTTTTGCGCGATCGAGAAACCCTTGAAGCCTTTTTCGATGAGGAAGGCGGTCATGCCGCGCGGGCCGGCGTCGATGTCGGTCTTGGCGTAGACGACGAGGGTGTCGGCATCCGGACCGTTCGTGATCCACATCTTGGTGCCGTTCAGCACGTAGCGGTCGCCCTTCAGGTCGGCGCGCAGTTTCATGCTGACGACGTCGGAGCCCGCGTTCGGCTCGGACATGGCCAATGCACCGACGTGCTCGCCCGAGATCAGTTTCGGCAGGTATTTGCGCTTCTGCTCTTCGCTGCCGTTGCGCTTGATCTGGTTGACGCACAGGTTCGAGTGGGCGCCGTACGACAGGCCGACGGAGGCCGACGCGCGCGAGATTTCCTCCATGGCGACGATGTGCGCCAGGTAGCCCATGTTGGCGCCACCGTATTCCTCGCCGACGGTGATGCCGAGCAGGCCCAGTTCGCCCATCTTTTTCCACAGATCCATCGGGAACTGGTCGGTGCGGTCGATCTCGGCCGCGCGGGGGGCGATTTCGCTCGCGGCGAACTGTTGTACAGCTTCGCGCAGGGCGGCGATGTCTTCGCCGTGGTCAAAGGTCAAGCCAGGGAGATGCAGCATGTCGTCCTCGTTCTCGTCGTCTGTCTAGTGGATGGCTCGTGGCCAGACTGGATGATAGCGCGGAGTGACGTTAACGTAAACGTCAAGCGGCATCCTTCTCCCCGGCCTCGGCCAGCAACCGGCGGCATTCCTCTTCATGCACAGAAATTTCCGCCAGCGACATCTCGATATCTGCCCGCTGTTGTTCCAGCGTCTCGCGCTGGTGCGCCAGCACGCCCAGGAAGCGGTTGATCTGGGCCACGGTGTCCTTCGGCGTCTCGTACATGTCGATGATGCTTTTGATCTCGGACAAGGTCAGACCCAGGCGCTTGCCGCGCAGCGTCAGCTTCAGCCGGGTGCGGTCGCGGGGGGTGTAGACACGGTTGCGTCCGCCCTGGCCCTCGCGTTTCGGGCTGAGCAGTCCCTGGTCTTCATAGAAGCGGATCGCACGTGCGGTGATGTCGAATTCGCGTGCCAGTTCGGCGATGGTGTAGGTGGTGGCCATGGTGTTCTGCGGGTCAAAAGTGGCGAGGTCCGGAATCGCTTAGAATCACAGTCTGCGCCTTCCGTTTACGTTTACGTCAAAGCGTTTGCGGCATTGTAACGCGCCCACGCCCCGTATCCACGAAAGTCGACCGCATGAACCCTCTCGAAGCCCAGCTCAGCTATCCGTTTGGCGATGTCATTCCCCCGCTCGGCACCGTAACGGAGGTCGTACCCGGCCTGGCGTGGCTGCGCATGCCGTTGCCGTTCGCCCTCGACCATATCAACCTGTGGCTGCTGGACGATGCTGCGGGAGATCAACGTGGATGGTCCCTCGTCGACTGCGGCGCCGGCACGGACGCGACCCAGTCCGCCTGGGAACGGCTGTTCACGGACGCGATGGCGAACCGGCCGCTGCTGCGCGTGTTCGCCACGCACTGTCACCCCGACCACGTCGGCCTGTCCGGCTGGCTGTGCGACCGGTTCGGCGCGCCGTTCTGGACGAGTACCGGCGAGTTCGGCTTTGCGCGCATGATGGCCGCCGCGCTGCCCGGCGTCGACGGGCCGTCCGCTATCCCGCATTTCCAGCGCCATGGCCTCGTCGACGCGGGCATGCTCGAGCAGATGCAGAGCCGCAAGAATTACTACCCGTCGCTCGTCCCGGCCGTGCCGGCGGCATACACCCGCCTGCAGGATGGCCAGCGCGTCGTCATCGGGACCCGGGAATGGCGCGTGATCACCGGTTTCGGTCATTCACCGGAACATGTCTCCCTGTATAACGAACAAGACCGGATCCTGATCGCGGGCGACATGGTGTTGCCGCGCATTTCGACGAATGTCTCCGTGTTCGCCGTCGAGCCGGAAGGGAACCCGCTGCAGCTGTACCTGGACTCGCTGGACAAGCTCGCCGGCCTGCCCGACGACACCCTCGTCCTGCCCGCGCACGGCAAGCCGTTCCGCGGCCTGCACACACGCATCGGGCAATTGCGCGCGCACCATGCAGCGCGACTGGACGAAGTCCGCGCCGTGTGCGCAGAGCCGAAGTCCGCAGTTGACATTGTTCCGTTGATGTTCAAGCGACAACTCGATGCGCACCAGCTCAGTTTTGCGATCGGCGAGGCTTTAGCCCATCTTCATTATCTTTGGTACAACGGTAACCTCGTGCGTGTAACCGGCGACGATGGCATCGTCCGTTTTAAGTTGACTTAAAACAACATATTGAGCCCAATGCTTGTCGCAAAAATCACGACAATCTAACCGCACTTCTCACCATTTTGTTGATTCTTGGCATCATTTGTCGTGCTAAGAGGAAGAAATGTTCCAGAATTCAGTAGGAAATTGAACGAGCAAACGTTTTCCTTTTCCTGTAGGATATTTTTCACACATATCTCACAACACGCTGAACACAACGGGAATTGCTGGACAGCACTGTGAGAATTGATCAATACTCACTTATTTGTTACCTATAGCCTCTCCTGCCGTCACAGACGGTCTGGTCAACGGAGCGACCTAATGACGGCTTTGCATGAACCCTTAGTGCCACCCATGAATTCGACTAACGAACGGGAGAGCTTCAGCGAGCGCCTGCAGCAAGCCCTGAAAAACGCCCATTATTCTCCGGACAGCCCCACCCGGCTGGCGCGGGAATTTAACATTCGCTTCGAGGGCCGTCCGATTACGGTCCACGCGGCACGTAAATGGCTGGTCGGAGAGGCGATCCCGACCCAGGAAAAACTGCGCATGATCGCGCAGTGGCTGGGCGTGCCGGCCGACTGGCTGCGTTTTGGCGGTTCGGAGAACGCCGCCGCCAACGGCGAGGGCGCCGACGGCAGCACCCGGTTCGAATCGGCCGACGTCAAGCTGATCGCCGACCTGCAACGCCTGGACGAGCACCACAAGCAGCTGGCGCGCGAATTCATCCGCATGCTCGTGCGCATGAATCACCAGCAGCAGAAATAACCCTTCCTGATCGCTATCGAAATTACGATGGCCGAATCCCATGACGCGGCGTCCGGCAAGCGCCGGGGCCGCGTTACGCGCTTCTGTACTGCAATTTTTTCTGCGATAGTCCGCACAAAAGGCCGAGTCTCGCGCATAATCGGTAACGCTAACGGAACGCCGAAAAAGGTCGAGTTCGCGTTCCTGACTGGCGCTCCGCCAGTGTTATCGGTCAATAAGGATGCAGTCGCCTCATGATTAATAACTACAGCAACACCGCGCAGTTGAAGGACCTCATGACAGCACCGCCGATGACGGCGGCCCAGCACGCAGAAATCATGCGCAAGCGTAACGAGCAGCGCAGAAAAATCGAAGACGCAAGAGAACAGAGACGGGCCGAACGCGACCCGTACGGCGACCACGCCTGATCAGGGCGTATCGTCTTTCATGCCGCCCCATCGCGGGGCGAGATCGTTCGTCACGCCCAGCAGGTCCATGACGCGCGCCACCGTGTGGTCGACCATCTCGGCTATCGTGGCGGGACGGTGGTAAAAGCTCGGCAGCGGCGGGAAGACGATGCCGCCCATTTCCGTGACCGCCGTCATGTTGCGCAGGTGCGCCAGGTTGAACGGCGTCTCGCGCACCATCAGGATCAGGCGCCGGCGTTCTTTCAGCACGACGTCGGCGGCGCGTGCGATCAGGTTGTCGGACAGACCATGCGCGACCGCGGCCAGCGTCTTCATCGAACAGGGGGCGATCACCATGCCGTCCGTCTGGAACGAGCCGCTGGCGATCGACGCGCCGATCTCGCGGTTGCGATGCACCACGTGGGCGAGCGCTTCCACGTCGCGCCGTTGCAGGCCGACTTCCTGGTGCAGGGTGAGGGTGGCGGCGTCGGAAATGACGAGGTGCGTCTCGACGCCGGGTACGGCGGCCAGCCGCCGCAGCAGCTGCACGCCATAGATCGCGCCGGTCGCGCCGGTGATGGCGACGACGATCCGGCGCGGGCCGGAATCAGCCATTCTTCTGGAGCAGGGCCTGCAGTTCGCCGGACTCGTACATTTCCGTCATGATGTCGGAACCGCCGATGAATTCGCCGTTCACGTACAGCTGCGGAATGGTCGGCCAGTTCGAGTATTCCTTGATGCCCTGGCGGACTTCCGCATCTTCCAGCACGTTCACGGTGGCGATGTTATCGACGCCGCAAGCCTTCAGGATTTGGATCGCGCGGCCCGAAAAACCGCATTGCGGGAACTGGGCGGTGCCCTTCATGAACAGCACGACGGGCGTGTTGGTCACGGTCTCTTTGATCCAGGTTTGTACGTCGCTCATTTGGTTCTGCCTTTGGTGAGAATTTGAGTAGATGACGGCATTTTATAAGAAAACCGGGACGGGCGTCCCGGCCGTCGATTCAACGCTTCAACTTGGCGAATGCCGCCGCCATCGCACCGCCCGCAGGTGCCGAACGCTCCTGTTTCTGGTGCTTGTTTTGGTGATCCGCCAGGCGCTTGCGGTCATCCCGGTCTCCGCGCTGCTGAGGTTGCGACCCGGCCTGCGGCGCGCTGTCCGACAAGCGCATCGTGAGCGCGATGCGCTTGCGCTTGACGTCCACTTCCAGCACTTTCACCTTCACGACCTGGCCCGCCTTGACGACCGTGTGCGGATCCTTCACGAACGTGTTCGACAGCGCCGAGATGTGCACGAGGCCATCCTGGTGCACGCCGATGTCGACGAACGCGCCGAACGCCGCGACGTTGGTCACGACGCCTTCCAGGATCATGTCCGGGCGCAGGTCCGAGATCTCCTCGACGCCTTCCTTGAACGTGGCCGTCGTGAATTCCGGACGCGGATCGCGGCCCGGCTTTTCCAGCTCTTTCAAGATGTCGGTCACGGTCGGCACGCCGAATTTTTCATCGGCATACTTCGCCGGATTCAGGCGTTTGACCAGGGCGCTGTCGCCGATCACCGATTTGATGTCCTTCTGGATATCGGCCAGGATCTTTTCGACGACCGGGTACGATTCCGGGTGCACGGCCGACGCGTCCAGCGGATTCTCGCCGTTCACGATGCGCAGGAATCCCGCGGCCAGTTCGAACGTCTTGTCGCCCAGGCGCGGCACCTTCTTCAGCGCCGCGCGCGAGGCGAACGCGCCCTGCTGGTCGCGGTAGTTGACGATGCTCTGCGCGACGCTGGACGACAGGCCCGACACGCGCGCGAGCAGCGGCGCCGACGCCGTGTTGACATCCACGCCGACCGCGTTCACGCAATCCTCGACGACGGCGTCGAGCTGGCGCGCGAGCTGCGTCTGCGACACGTCGTGCTGGTACTGGCCCACGCCGATCGACTTCGGATCGATCTTGACGAGCTCCGCGAGCGGGTCCTGCAGGCGGCGCGCGATCGAGACGGCGCCGCGCAGCGACACGTCCAGTTCCGGCAGTTCGCGCGACGCGAATTCGGACGCCGAATACACCGACGCGCCGGCTTCCGACACGACGATCTTCGTCAGCTTCAATTCCGGGTTCTGCTTGATCAGGTCCTGAGCCAGTTTATCGGTCTCGCGCGACGCCGTACCGTTGCCGATCGAGATCAGGGAGACGTTGTGCTTCGCGGCCAGCTTCGCCAGCGTGTGCAGCGAACCGTCCCAGTCGTTGCGCGGCGCGTGCGGGTAGATGGTGGACGTGTCCACGACCTTGCCGGTCGCGTCGACGACGGCCACTTTCACGCCCGTGCGCAGGCCCGGGTCGAGGCCCATGGTCGCGCGCGGGCCCGCGGGTGCGGCCAGCAGCAGGTCCTTCAGGTTGCGCGCGAAGACCTGGATCGCATCGCCCTCGGCCTTTTCGCGCAAGGCGCCCATCAGCTCCGTCTCGATGTACATGAAGCTCTTCACGCGCCACGTCCAGCGCGCCGTGTCGAGCAGCCATTTGTCGGCCGGACGGCCCGCGCCCTTGATGCCGAAGCGTGCGGCGATGCGGCTTTCGCACGGGTTGTGCGGCGCGTCCCACTTCGGCTTCTCGGGCTCGGAATCGAGGCGCAGCGTGACGTCCAAGATACCCTCGCGGCGGCCGCGCATCAGCGCCAGCGCGCGGTGCGACGGCACGGTGGCCAGCGTTTCCGAGTAATCGAAATAGTCGGCGAATTTCTCGCCTTCTTCCTGCTTGCCGTCGACGACCTTCGATTCGACGACGCCGTGCTCCTGCACGTACTCGCGCAGCGATTGCAGCAGCTCGGCATCTTCCGCGAAGCGCTCCATCAGGATCTGGCGCGCGCCGTCCAGCGCGGCCTTCGTGTCGGCCACGCCGGGGTTCGCGACGCCGTCCGCGTTCGTGAATCCTTCGCGCAGATACTTGGCCGCTTCGTCTTCCGGATCGCGCGACGGATCTTCAAGGAGGTCGTCGGCCAGCGGTTTCAGGCCGGCCTCGATCGCGATCTGGGCCTTGGTGCGGCGCTTCTGCTTGTACGGCAGGTACAGGTCTTCCAGGCGCGTCTTGTCTTCCGCGAGCGAGATCGCCTGCAGCAGCTCCGGCGTCATCTTGTTCTGTTCCGTGATGGACGAAATGATGGCGGCGCGGCGGTCTTCCAGTTCGCGCAGGTAGCGCAGGCGCTCTTCCAGCAGGCGCAGCTGGGTGTCGTCGAGGCCGCCCGTGGCTTCCTTGCGGTAGCGGGCGATGAAGGGGACGGTCGCGCCTTCGTCGAGCAGGGCGATGGCGGCGGCCACCTGTGCCGGTTTGGCGGACAGTTCTGGGGCGAGGCGTTGTTCGATCGAAGGCAGCATGGGTGATTACGGTGGTCGGTGAATCGAGCGGGCAATGATACTGGATTCTCATGCCCGCCTCATGCTCGCCAGCGCACCGTTCAGATCTGCGCCTGGCCGCCGTCGACGAACAGCTCGGCACCATTGACGAAGCTCGCGTCGTCGGATGCGAGAAACACGGCCGCCTTCGCGATCTCGTCCGGCTCGCCCACGCGGCCCAGCGGGATCTGCGCCGCCAGGTAGTCGACGAGGCCCTGCTGCGCGGCGGCGTCGGTGCCGGCCAGTTCGACGAGGCCGGGGGTGCGGGTGGCGCCCGGGCTGATCGTGTTGACGCGGATGCCGCGGTCTTTCAGGTCCAGGATCCAGTTGCGGGCAAAGGCGCGCACGGCGGCTTTACTTGCCGCGTAGACGCTGAATGCCGGGGTGCCGGAGCTGCCGGCCGTCGAGCCGGTCAGGATCACGGAGGCGCCTTTCGACAGCAGCGGCAGCGCTTTCTGCACGGTGAACAGCGTGCCCTTCACGTTGCGGCCGAAGGTGTCGTCGAACTGTTCTTCCGTGATCTCGCCGAGCGGCAGCATCGAGCCGCCGCCGGCGTTGGCGTACAGGACGTCCAGGCGGCCGAAGCGGGCGCGGATCTCTTCATACAGGCCGTCCAGCGCGGCGAGGTCGCTGGAGTCGACGCGCAGGCCTACCGGGCGGCGCTCCGCGGCATCCTGACTGATCTTTTCCACGGCGGCGTCCAGTTCGGCCTGGCGGCGGCCGGTCACGATCACTTGCGCGCCTTCGCGGGCGAAACGCTGGGCGGTGGCCAGGCCGATGCCGCTGGTGGCGCCGGTGACGAGAGCGATTTTATTGGCGAGTTTGGCAGTCATGATGTTCTCCGTTCTGGTTGATGTCGAAGTCGACGGAAACCATCGTACCGGGCCAGACTGCACATTAAAATAGCACTGATCGCAAACCATCTTTGCAGTTTTGTCGTGCATACGCCGGAAGACCGATAGGCACCGGCGTCCGGATACCGTAACATGTCGGGTTCGATAACTCATCGGTTCGCGCCGACGACGAACGATGTCCCTGTTGCCCGATTTCGAAGGTCTCGCGATGTTCGCCAAGGTGGCCGAGGAACGCTCGTTCGCCGGCGCCGCGCGTGCACTCGGCGTGTCGGTGGCGACCGTGTCGCGGGCCGTCGCGCGGCTCGAGGAGCGGCTCGGGGCGAGACTCCTCAACCGCACGTCGCGCCAGCTGGCGCTGACCGAATTCGGCCGCACCATCGCGGACAGCGCGTTGAAGATCTATCGCGAGGCGGAAGAGGCGGAAGGCGCCGCGCGCGAGATGTCGGCGCGGCCGCGCGGGCTCGTGCGGCTGGCCGTGCCGATGTCGTTCGGGCTGCGCTGGGTGGCGCCGCTGATGCCCGCGTTCTTCCGTGAATACCCTGACGTGCAGATCGACCTGCACCTGTCCGATGCCACCGTCGACCTGGTGGGGCAAGGCTTCGATTGCGCCCTGCGCATCGCCGTGCTGCCCGATTCGTCGCTCGTGGCGCGCAAGCTGTGTCCGGTGGCGCAGCTCGTCGTCGCCGCGCCCGGGTACCTGAAGACGCGGGGCACGCCACGCCATCCATCCGAACTCGTGGACCACCCCTGCCTGGGCTATGCCTACCGCGCGCGCAGCGATGTGTGGCGCTTCACCAACGCGGCCGGCGACGAGGTCGTCATCAAGCCGGAGGGACCGTTGCGGGTGACGAATTCGGATGCGCTGCTGCCGACCGTGTTGGACGGCCTCGCGATAGCCGAGTTCCCGGAATTTATTGCGGCAGATCACGTGCGCGCGGGGCGGCTTGTCCCCATACTGGAGGACTGGCATCTCGCGCGGGGCGGCTTGTACTTCGTCACGCCATCGGCACGCACGCGGCCGGCCAAGGTCGAAGCCCTGGCCGAGTTCTTCGTGAAGCACCTGAGTGCGCCAGGTTGGCGCATCGTGTCTTGACGCAATCGAGCAAAAAAATGCGTGACGGGGGCTGGCAAAGCGGGGCGGCAGAGTGTAACTTCTACTCTTTTCGTCTCGTAAAGTTTTGCCCGCTACGTGCGATCCCTAACAAAGCTGTTCGGTTCGCATGACGGATAATAGGAATTGTTGTTTTTTCAAATTAAAGACTCGTGAGACCCATGCACACAGTTGATTTTCATCGCGACGACACCAGCGACGCACCGCCGGCTCGAGCACCCGCACGCGCTCCCGCCCTGCCCGCACCGGTGTTGAGCTGGCTGCAAAGGGTCGAGGCGGCAGCACATCCCCAGCCGAAGCTGACCGCGGAAGTCACTGACCCCAAGGCCGTCCAGTACAAATTCGTTTATGTCATGGCCCCGACCAGCGGCGGCCGCCACGTCGCGATCTGCCTGTGCAAGGCGCGCCTGCGCCCGAACGGCGACGTGGCCGCGGCCAGCCCGGTGAGCGAAGTGTTCTCGCTGCTGTCGGCGCCCCCCAGCTACCTCGAAGGCGACGACGAGGACCTGGTCCGTTTCTTCATCGCCATGCGCAGCGGCTCGAACCAGAGCACGAGCGCGACCGAACCCAAGGGCAAGGTCGGCGCCATCCTGCTGCAGCAATTGCTCGCGCAGGGGAAACTGCTGTGGGCGAACTCGTGGTCCGACATGACCAATGGCCTGCTGTATCCGTTGCAGGCCGGGCCCGTGCGCAAGGCCAATCTCACGTGGCGCGACGAAGGCCGTGCGGCCAAGCTCGGCTGGTCGGTGGAACCGGCCAAGGGCGCGACGCACGCCGGCGCCGACCTCGTCGACTACATGCTGCCGACGGATCCGCCGTGGTACATCGACAACCTGTCGTGCGGCCCGCTGGACCTGAACCGCGGCGGCATCGACATCTCGCTGGCCGACCTGCAGGCGCTCGTGTCGCAGGCGCCGCCGCTGGCCGGCAACGACAAGAAACGCGTGTCGCAGCTGCTGCTGGCGCATGGCCTGCAACAGCTGATGCCGTTGCCGCAGCCGCTCACGCAGCGCATCCGCACCGACGTCAAACCGCAGCCGCACCTGCTGCTGGACGCCATCCCGCAGGCCGAGGGGCATTCCCAGCGCTGGCAGGATTTCGCCGTGCTGTCGTTCGACTACGACGGCCAGCGCATCTCGTTCGACCCGGCCCAGCGCGTCGTGCGCCAGATCGGCGATGTCACCGAGATCATCGAGCGCGACGAAGCGCTGGAAGCGGCGGCACTGGACACGCTGAACAAGCTGGGCTTCCGCAAGCCGGCGACGGCGCCATTGTCTGCCCTGTCCGGCGCGCTGCTGCTGGACGGCCAGGCGCACTGGCTGCGCTTTGCCGAGAACGACCTCGACGCGCTGTCCGACCTCGGCTGGCACGTGCAGAAGTCGCCGAAATACCGCTACGACGTCGTGCCGGTCGAAGAGTGGTATGCCGACATCGACGAGCCGCCCGAGGCCGGCAACGCCTGGTTCGAGCTGGAGCTGGGCATCGTCGTCAACCGCAAGCGCGTGCCGCTGTTGCCCGTGCTCGTGCAACTCATTCGCACGGCGCCGCTCGACTTCAATCCGGACGTGCTGGCTGCCCACGCGGAAGCCGACCAGATGCTGGCGACGCTGCCGGACGGCGTGCGCGTGGCATTGCCGTGGGGCCGCGTCAAACCGATCCTGTCGACGTTGGGCGAGCTGTATTTCAACGACAAGATCAAGAATAAAGTCCGGCTGTCGACGCTGGATGCGGCGCGACTGGAAGAACTGGCGAAAGGCACCGAGCTGACCTGGACGGGCGGCGAGCGCCTGCGCGAAACGGGCCGCAAGCTGAGCCAGTTCGGCAAGGTCAAGAAGGTCGACGCGCCGAAGGGCCTGCAGGCGACCTTGCGCGACTACCAGCTCGACGGTCTCGCGTGGATGCAGTTCCTGCGCGAATACGACCTGGGCGGCATCCTCGCCGACGACATGGGTCTCGGTAAAACCGTGCAGACGATCGCCCACATCCTGACGGAAAAGGAAGCGGGCCGCCTGACGAGTCCGGCGCTGGTCATCGCGCCGACGAGCCTCATGATGAACTGGATGGAGGAAGCCGCGCGCTTCGCCCCGGACCTGAAGGTGCTCCTGTTGCAGGGCAAGGAGCGCATGGAGTTGTTCGACCAGATCGATGGCGCCGACCTCGTGCTGACGACCTACGCGCTGCTGCCGCGCGACGAGGAAAAGCTGCGCGAGCACCAGTACCACCTCGTGATCCTGGACGAATCGCACTACATCAAGAACACGCGCTCGAAGGCGGCGCAGACGGCCGGCTCGCTGAACGCGCGCCACCGCCTGTGCCTGTCCGGCACGCCGCTGGAAAACCACCTGGGCGAGCTGTGGTCGCAATTCCACTTCCTGCTGCCGGGCCTGCTCGGCGACGAGAAGACCTTCAACACGCAGTTCCGTCATCCGATCGAGCGCCAGGACGACCCGGTGCGCCGCATGCTGCTGAACCGCCGCATCAAGCCGTTCCTGCTGCGCCGCACGAAGGACCACGTGGCGAAAGAGCTGCCGGAAAAGACGGAAATGATCCGCCGCATCGAGATCACGGGTCCGCAGCGCGACCTGTACGAGACCGTGCGCCTGGCGATGGACAAGAAGGTGCGCGAGGAGATCGACCGCAAGGGCGTGGCGCGCAGCCAGATCGTCATCCTGGAAGCGCTGCTGAAACTGCGCCAGGTCTGCTGCGACCCGCGCCTGGTGAAAGCGATGCCGGCCAAGAAGAACACGGCGGCCGTGTCGGCCAAGCTGACCGACCTGATGCAGATGGTCGACGACCTGCTGGGAGAAGGCCGCAAGATCCTCGTGTTCTCGCAGTTCACGAGCATGCTGGGCCTGATCGAGGAAGAACTCGACGCGCGCAATATCCCGTACGCGATCCTCACCGGCGAGACGCGCGACCGTTCCGCGCAGGTGGCGGCCTTCCAGCAGGGCGCCGTGCCGATCTTCCTGATCAGCCTGAAAGCCGGCGGCGTGGGCCTGAACCTGACCGCGGCCGACACGGTCATCCACTACGACCCGTGGTGGAACCCGGCGGCCGAGAACCAGGCGACGGACCGTGCCTGGCGCATCGGGCAAGATAAACCCGTGTTCGTCTACAAGCTGATTGCGAAAGGTACGCTGGAAGAAAAGATCCAGCTGCTGCAGCAAAAGAAATCGGAACTGGCGGCGTCGATCCTGGCCGAGGGCGAATCGCAGAAGATGGCGCTCACGCAGGAAGACCTGCAGGCGATCTTCGCGCCGCTGGACGAGTAAGCGCACGGGCGTAGCGACAACGTCGTGGTCAAGAGGGCAAGCCAGGGCGGCTTGCCCTTTTTTATTTGCGTATGCATATATGAATATGCGTATTTGACGCAACGGCAGTGGCAGGTTATCTATGCAAAGCGTTATATCGGGCACTATACTTATTGTCTGGAATCATTCTCATTAAGGCCATCATGACGCGCAGCGCATCCGTCCCGGCGGACATCTCCACGGCGGACGCCTTTCGCACGATTGCCGAGCTGGGCGGTGACCTCGCTTTCATCCTCGATTGCACCACGGGTGTGCCGGCGTACGTCAGCCCCGGCGTCGACGACATGCTCGGCTATTCCCTCGCCGACATCCGCACGCAGATGGAGCGGGGCGGCGACGGCCCGCTGGCCGCGCTGTGCGCCGGCCTGCCGGAGCGCCTGCGCCGGTTTGCCGCCGGCGACGGTTCGCGCCTGCGCGTGATGCGCGAGGTCGACCTGCGCCGGCCGGACGGGAGCGAGGTGGCCGTCGAGGTGATTTCGACCCTGGCGCTGGACGACGCCGGCCAGCCGCGGGCGCTGCTGGGTCTCGTGCGCGACGTGTCCGCGCGGCGCGAGCGGGAGCGCGAGAGAAAACGGTTTGCCAGCATGCTGAACCACGAGTTCCGCACGCCGCTGTCGACGATCGACGGCGCGATCCAGCGCCTGGAAGCGCTGGGCGCGAAGGCCGACGACGCGACGCGCGAGCGCTACCGCAAGATCGCCACCGCGACGGATCGCCTGATCGCGATGCTGGACGACTACCTGTCGCCGGAGCGCATGGCCGCGCTCGGCAGCCAGCGGCGTGAGAACAAGGTGGGACCGAAGCTGCTGCTGGAAGAACTGGTGGCGCAGGCCCGCGCGGCCGGGCGTCCCATGACGCTGGCGGCCAGCGACCTGCCGGCCACGTTGCGCGGCGAACCGTCCGGCCTGCGTCTGGCGCTCAAGGTGTTGTTGGACAATGCCTTGCGCTATACACCGGCCGGCACCGCGCTGCATGCGGCGGGGCGCCAGGTCGACGGCGGTGTCGAGCTGGCGCTGCGCGACGAGGGACCTGGCGTGCCGCCGGACGACGTCGCGCGCATCTTCGACAAGGGCTACCGCGGCGTGAATGCCGAGGGTGTCGCCGGGAGCGGCCTCGGGCTGTACATGGCGCGCTCGGTGGTCGAAGTGCATGGCGGCAGTCTGACATATGCATGTCCTCCAGAGGGCGGCGCCGAGTTCAGGCTATGGCTGCCGGCACAGGCGAGCGGGGCAAAAAGTCTTGCTTCCGGAATGACCAGCAGTGATAATCGGAATGGCGACCGGGGTTAGCCGCCCGACAACGAAGCCGGGAATACGAAACAAGGAATTGGCAAAACCCATGACGCAAATATTGATTGTTGAAGACAACGGCGAGTACGCAGGCGATATGGCCGATTTCCTCAAGGAACTCGGCCACGAGGTCACGATCGCGACCACCGCCGGCGATATGTGGGCCGCGCTGACGCGCACGCCGGCGGCCGTGGTCGTGCTCGACCTGGGCCTGCCCGACGAGGATGGATTCAATGTGATTCCACGGATGCGCCAGCTGTATCCCGAGATCGGGCTGCTGGTGCTGACGGGCCGCGTGGCCTTCGACAACCGCATCCTCGGCCTGCGCCTCGGCGCCGACCACTATCTCACGAAGCCGATCAAGTTCCCGGAACTGGCCGCCCACATCGAGGCGCTGGACCGCCGCGTGCGTCCGTCGTCCGAGCCGGCGCCCGCGCCGAGCAAGTGGACCCTGCGCGTCTCGGCCCGCCAGCTCGAGCTGATGGGCAAGGTGATCGACCTGACGGAAAAAGAGTGCAATTTCCTGCACCTGCTGACCATCAACACCAGGCCCGTCCCGCGCCAGGTGATCGTGGCCGGCATGGGTGGCGACGATCCGGACGCGAGCCGCCGCGTCGACATGCTCGTCTATCGCCTGCGCAAGAAGGCCCGTACCGGCCTCGGCCAGGACCTGCCGCTGCGCAGCGCCTATGGCGAGGGCTATAGCCTGTCCGCCGGTTTTACGCTGGCCTGATTAATCGGGGACAGAGTGGCGCACCAGCTTGGTGCGCCTAAAATTAATCGGGGACAGAGCCACGGCACTTGCGTTAGAATGACGCTATGGCCCGCCAACCCCGACTCATCCTGCCGAACCAGCCGCACCACATCATCCAGCGCGGCAACGACAACCAGGTCATCTTCCGCGACGACGAAGACTATCGTCGTTTCCTGGAATGGCTGCGCGAGAGTGCGAAATTCTATCGCGTGGCCATCCACGCCTATGTGCTGATGCCGAACCATTTGCACCTGCTGGCGACGCCGACCGACGAGGACGGCCTGGCCGCGATGATGCAGAAAGTGGGGCGGTTATATGTCCCGTGGTTCAACAACAAGTATGACCGCTCGGGCACCCTGTTCCAGGGACGTTTCCGCACGTCCGTGATCGATCCGGAAGCATATTTTCTCGCCTGCATCCGCTACATCGAACTGAACCCGCTGCGCAGCCAGCTCGCGTTCGATCCGCTCGACTATCCATGGTCGAGCTATGCGCATCACGCCGGGGTGCGGCCGGATCCGCTCATCACCGACCACGCCAAGTACTGGGAGCTCGGCAACACGCCGTTCCAGCGCGAAGCCGCGTTCATCGAGCTGGCGCGGCAGGGGATGTCGGGGCAGGAGCTGGACACGATCAATGCGGCGGTGCTGAAGGGCGCGCCGCTGGGGTCGCATGCGTTCAAGGTCGAGCTGGAGCGGACGACGAAACGGCAGATCCTGCCGGCCAAGCGGGGGAGGCCGTTCAAGGTGAAGGCTGCCGGGTAGGATTTGTGCGCAGCGTCATTGCAACAAATGAATGATGAGGAGGCTACGGCCTCCTTTTTTATGGTTCTACGCGGTTACTGGGGGAAGATGGGATTGACGATCTGAGCAGATGGTGG
>CBIHOW010000073.1:0-27693 GCA_966211695.1 uncultured Massilia sp.
CGAGCAGTGGTACAAGGCCGAGGACTACCACCAGAATTATTTCGCGCAGCACCCGTTGCAGGGGTATTGCGCATTCGTAGTGGCGCCCAAGGTGGCCAAGTTCCGCAAGGTCTTCA
Source organism: uncultured Massilia sp. (assembly GCA_966211695.1). Taxonomy (GTDB): domain Bacteria; phylum Pseudomonadota; class Gammaproteobacteria; order Burkholderiales; family Burkholderiaceae_D; genus Telluria. The sequence continues at coordinate 117 of CBIHOW010000073.1, forward strand.
CGGACCGCGTTAAATAAAGTACGAAACTACTGGTACATGTACCGCCGCGACCACGGAATCAGGTCCGGCTCTTCTCCCGCCTTGCCGCACACGATCTGGTACAGGCTGATCCAGTCGTGTGCGAAACCGTACGCGCAGCCCGCCAGGTATACGTGCCAGATGCGGAACGTCTTCGGATCGCACGTCGCCCGGATGCGGTCGGCATTGTTCTCGAAATTCTCGGTCCACAGCGCGCACGTGCGGGCATAGTGCCGGCGCAGGTTTTCCACGTCGCGGACTTCGAGGCCGCCTTCCTGCATCGTGCGGATGACGGTGGACAGGTGCGCCAGCTCGCCGTGCGGGAACACGTATTTGTCGATGAACTCGCCGCCGCCGTAGGGGCTGTTGCGCTGCTCGACGTCGGTCGTGGTGATGCCGTGGTTCATCACGACGCCGCCCGGTGCCAGCAGCGTGTTGATGCGGCCGAAGTACTCCGGCAGGTGGTCCACACCCACGTGCTCGAACATGCCGACGCTCGTGATGCGGTCGAACTGGCCGCCGACGTCGCGGTAGTCCTGCAGCCGGATCTCGACACGGTCCCGCAACCCGGCCTGCGCCACGCGCTCGCGCGCCAGCTCGCACTGCCGTTCGGACAAGGTGACGCCGACGCAGCGCGCGCCGAATTTGCCGGCCGCGCGGATCACGAGCGCGCCCCAGCCGCAGCCGATGTCGAGCAGCGTCTGGCCCGGCTGCACGCCGATCTTGGTGAGGATGTGGTCGATCTTCTTTTGCTGGGCCGTGGCCAGGTCCTCGTCGCCGTTCTCGAAATAGGCGCAGGAATACACCATGGCCGGGTCGAGGAACAGGCTGTAGAACTCGTTGGAGACGTCGTAGTGGTAGCGGATGGCCTCGGCATCCTTCTCGCGCGTGTGCGGCGAGACGAGGCGCAGGGCGGCATTGGCGACGCGGCTCGTGCGCGCCGGCTTGCCCGTGGTTTCCGCGAGGGCGGAACCCACCTGGATCATGTCGGCCGCGCGTCCTTCGATCTCGAGCGCGCCTTCGACATAGGCCTCGCCCAGGTTGCCCAGCGAAGGCGCGAGCAGGTAGCGCAGCCCTCCCGGGTGGGGAACCCGGATTTTCACGCGTGGTTGCTCGGGCGACAGGTCGACCTGCGCGCCGTTCCACAGTTCCACGCGCAGGGGCAGGTTGAATTTGCTGCGTATGCCTGAAGTCCAGGCGGAAAGCTTCATCTGGTCGAACACGCGTTTTCTCCGGCTAGTCCTGAGCCGGATGCACCGGGTCAGGGTTGCAAACGTTGCCGCGTCCAGTTGCCGTCTTCCTGCCGCGTGTAGACGATGCGGTCGTGGAAGCGTGAACGCCGCCCCTGCCAGAACTCGATCCGTTCCGGCACCAGGCGAAAACCGCCCCAGTGTTGTGGCCGTGGCGGTGCTTCGCCATATTGACGCGCCACTTCCTCGTAGTGTTGTTCGAGAGCGGCACGGTTTGCGATCGGCTCGCTTTGTTCGGACGCGATCGCCGACAGCCGGCTTTTCAACGGTCGGCTGTTGAAATACTTATCGCTTTCCTCGGCACTCGTGCGTTCCACTCTGCCTTCGATTCGCACCTGCCGTTCAAGTTCACTCCAGAAGAATAGCAGAGCTGCAAAAGGCTTGCTTGCCAGCTGCTTGCCTTTCTGGCTGTCGTAATTCGTGTACCAGGTGAACCCGCGCTCATCGAATTGCTTGACGAGAACAATGCGCGACGTCGGCCGCCCATCCTCGCCCACGGTGGCCAGGCTCATCGCGTTCGGCTCGTTCACTTCGGCCTTCAGCGCTTCTTCGAACCAGCGCGTGAACTGGTCGATCGGGTCGTCGGCGACATCGCTTTCGTCCAGGCGGGCCTGGCCGTAATCCTTGCGCAGGTCGGCGACCGTTTCGCCGACGGACGGTGCCGGCTGTTCCAGGCCGCGGCGCCGGCGCATGGCGCCGCCCAGGCGCGCCATCTGATCCGGACCAAAGAGGCGCAGCGCCATCGGCGCGACGATGCCTTCTTCGCGCTCCATATGGCCGTGGTAGTTCTGCACGAAGCGGCGCACGATCGAGGCCGACAACTGCGTGCCGCTGCCGTCCGCAATGCCCGTCAGCTGTTCGTGCAGGTCTTGCCACATCGCATCCATGTCCTTGTGTTCCTGCAGGATCACGGGAACGAGGGCCTGCAGGGTGGCCGCATCCTCGCCTTTGGCGACGGCGAGCAGCATCGGCAGCAGGTCCTGTTCTTCGTCCTCGTGGTGCAGGTGGGCGGCCTTGTCGAAGTATTTCAGCACGGCGGTTGCCGCCTGGCGCGCTTGCTCGTCGGCGCCATGTTCCGGCAGGTGCGCGAGCAGTTTTTCAAGAGTCGCAAGCTGCTTACGGATGCGGCCGTGGCAATGCTTGAGGACGGCGACGGGTTGGTCGAAATCGGGAGCGGGGTCGGCAAGAAGGTTGTTCATGATCGCTGTTGTGGACACGCAGAATGCTGGGAATTTTTTGATTGACTGAAAGTTATTTTAGAGCAATGAGCGCCGTTCCGTCCGGTAAAATGAAGGGATCATGACTACGATTTCCACCTCTCTCTTCGATGACGTCGACTTCGAGCGGCGCTTCGGCGGCATTGCCCGCCTCTACGGCGAGCGTGCACTGGAACGCTTCCGTGCGGCGCACGTTTGTGTGGTCGGCGTCGGCGGCGTCGGCTCCTGGATCGTCGAAGCGCTGGCCCGCAGCGCCGTCGGCCGGCTCACGCTCATCGACCTCGACAACGTGGCCGAATCCAATATCAACCGCCAGATCCAGGCGTTGTCGACCACGGTCGGCATGCCCAAGATCGAGGCGCTGAAACAGCGCATCGCGCTCATCAATCCGTACTGCGAAGTCGAACTCGTCGAAGACTTCATCGATCCGGACAACATCCCGCAGATGATCGGGACGGATCGCTTTGATTACGTCGTCGACGCGATCGACAGCGTCAAGGCCAAGGCCGCGCTGATCGCGTACTGCAGCCAGCATGCGATCCCCCTGGTCGTCATCGGCGGCGCCGGCGGCCAGCTCGACCCGACGAAGATCGAAGTGCGCGACCTCGCCCGCACCGAGCAGGAACCGCTGCTGAAAAAAGTGCGCAAGATCCTGCGTGCCCGCTACGGCTTCGCGCGCGGCGAAAAGAACAAGTACCACATCGACGCCGTGTTCTCGATGGAACCGCTGCGCTACCCGCAGTCCGGCGACGCCTGCGAAGTCGACGCGAACAGCATCACGGGCCTGAACTGCGCCGGCTTCGGCTCGAGCATGGTCGTCACCGCGACGTTCGGCATGGTCGCGGCCGGCCACATGCTGGGCAAGCTGGCCGAGGAGGCCAATGCCATCCCTGCGCCGGCACATGTAACCAAGTCCGTCGACGCTGTGCAACTGGAAGACGCCTTGTTATCATAGGATCAGTTTTTTACTGATTCGTGAAAAGAGGCTCCATGATCCGTCGTATCGCTCTCGCGGGCCTGCTGCTGGCGGCTGTCGCCGCCCACGCGCAGGACGCATCCCAGCAGGCCGGTGACGGCCTGCAAGGTCCCAAGGACCCGGCCCAGGCCACCGCCAACGCGGCCCATCCCGGTAACCCGAACAATCCCGTCGACCCGACGCCCGCCGGCCAGGAGCAGCAAGGGCCGAAGGTGCAGGTCATCGACCACGTGATCGGCAAGGGGGCCGAGGCGAGCGTCGGCAGCACGGTCGTCGTCAACTACACGGGCTGGTTCTACAAGCCGCTGGCCGCCAAGCAGCGCGGCCGCAAGTTCGACTCGTCGCTGGACGCGGGCCGCGAACCGCTCGAGTTCCAGCTCGGCGCGCGCCAGGTCATCAAGGGCTGGGAGCAGGGCGTGCAGGGCATGAAGGTGGGCGGCAAGCGCACGCTGATCATCCCGAGCGAACTCGCGTACGGCAAGCGCGGCGCCGGCGGCGGTTCCATTCCGCCGGATTCCGATCTGATCTTCGACGTGGAACTCCTGAAGGTCAAGTAAATCCAAATCAATCAACGGGAGAACTGCATGCGCATCGCGAACGACGTGACGGAACTGATCGGCAACACCCCCCTCGTGCGGATCCGCCGCCTGGCGCAGGGCGCCGGCGCGGACCTCACCGCCAAGCTCGAGTTCTACAATCCGGCCCATAGCGTGAAGGACCGGATCGGCTGGGCCATGATCGAAGCGGCCGAGCAGGCCGGCAAGATCGGCCCGAACACCATCATCGTCGAGCCCACCAGCGGCAACACGGGCATCGCGCTGGCGATGGTGTGCGCGGCACGCGGCTACCGCTGCCGCCTCGTCATGCCGGAGACGATGAGCAACGAACGGCGCATGCTGCTGCGCGCCTACGGTGCCGAACTGGTACTCACGCCGGGACCGGAAGGCATGCTGGGCGCCATCCGCCGCGCCGAGGAAATCGTCGCGGCCGACCCGAACTGCTTCATGCCGCAACAGTTCAACAACCCGGCCAACCCGGAAGTCCACCGCCGCACGACGGCCGAGGAAATCTGGCGCGACACCGACGGCAAGGTCGACATCCTCGTGGCCGGCGTCGGCACGGGCGGCACGATCACGGGCGTGGCCGAAGTGATCAAGGCGAGAAAGCCGTCGTTCCAGGCGATTGCCGTGGAACCGGAAGCGTCGCCGATCCTGTCGAAGGGTACGAAGGGCCCGCACCCCATCCAGGGCATCGGCGCCGGTTTCATTCCGGACGTGCTGAACACGAAAGCCTACGACGAAGTCATCACCGTCAAGAACGAGGACGCCTTCGAGACGGCCCGTGCGGCCGCGCGCGAGGAGGGACTGCTGGTCGGCATTTCGTCCGGCGCCGCGTTGTGGGCCGCGATCCAGGTTGCCAAACGACCGGAGAATGCGGGCAAGCTGATCGTGACGATCATTCCGTCGTTCGGCGAACGCTACCTCAGTACGGCGTTGTACGCGAATCTGGCTGACTGATCAGCCTTCGCCCATGACAACGGCCCGCTTGCATGCGGGCCGTTTCTTTTAGTGGGCGTGGGAGTGACCGTGATGATGGTCGTGATCATGATCGTGGTCGTGATCATGGTCATCGTGCGCATGCGCTTCCAGGCCGTCATGCAGGCTGCAAATACGGTGCTTGGTCGTTCCCTGTTCCACCTGCAGCGTGCAGTGATGAATGGAAAAGTATTCGCGCAGGTGTTCGACGATCTCGTCGATGACCGCATCGCCCGGATAGCCCTCCGGCATGACGAGGTGGGCCGTGAGGGCCGTCTCCGTCGTGCTCATCGCCCAGATATGGACGTCGTGCACTTCGGTCACGCCGGGCTGCGCGGCCAGGAACGCCGTCACGGCCTTCGCGTCGACGCTGTCCGGCACGCCCGCCAGCACCATCTGGATCGATTCCTTCAGCAGCGACCACGTGCCCACGACGATCACGACGACGAGCACGAGGCTGACCACCGGATCGAGCCACGACCAGCCCGTGTAGATGATCACGACGCCGGAGATGACGACGCCCAGCGACAGCAACGCGTCCGCCGCCATGTGCTGGTAGGCGCCGCGCACGTTGATGTCGTCCTTGCTGCCGGCCACGAACAGCCAGGCCGAGAAGCCGTTGATCAGCACGCCGACGAGGGCGACGATGGACACCGTCGTGCCGGCGACCGGTTCCGGATGGGCGAAGCGGTGCACGGCTTCCCAAGCGATGGCGCCGCACGCGACCATCAGCAGCAGGGCGTTGGCCAGTGCCGCGAGGATGGTCGTGCCGCGCATGCCATACGTGAAGCGGCGCGTGGGCGCGCTTTTCGTCAGCAGCGCGGCGCCCCAGGCGAGGCCGAGGCCCAGCACGTCGGACAGGTTGTGGCCGGCATCGGCCATCAGCGCCGTCGAGTTGGCGATAAAGCCGTAGATGAATTCGATGGCGACGAACGCGGTGTTCAGGCCGATGGCGATGCCGAACGCGCGGCCGTTATCGCCCGGCGCCGGGTGATGGTGGTGATGGTGGCCATGTCCATGGCCGTGGGAATGATGGTGACTCATGCGTCCAGTCCGGTCGTAGTTTCTGGGATAGGTTCGGCGATGTGTTCGAACATATCGGAGAGCAGGCCGCTGATGTGGGCATCGGCGGCCGCATAGAACACCTGCTTGCCCTGGCGCTCCGCCTTGACGATGCGGGCCGCGCGCAGCAGGCGCAGGTGGTGGCTGACCAGCGAACTGGACAGGTTCAACGCGCCGGCGATGTCGCCCACGGCCGTCGGCTGCGCCAGGCAGGCGAGCACGATCCGCAAGCGCGTGGGGTCGCCCAGCAGGTGGAACAGGTCGGCGAGTTCGTCGACCGCGTTGTCGATGTCGGGTGGGATGCTCATGCTTAACGTTTGAAGAACTGTTCACATGTTAAGCGCATAAAGGGGCAGGCGCAAGTGTGGCGTTGGTTGTGAGTTGTTTGGCGCATTCAGGCCGCTGCTTGTGCGGATTGAGTTGTGATCTCACAAAGCTGAACGCTGTCCGCAAGGTAACGTTGCTCCACGAAAATGATTTATTGGAGCAATAAATGTCTCGACTTTTCCAGACCGCTTCGAAATTCAAATCCCTTGCATATGTAATAGCCATTGCCTACATGCTGATGCTCGCGGGCCATGTGAACGCGGCTGGCAATTCTTTGCCTTATGGAACGAAAGGTTGGCTGTATTACATTGGTATCGGCGCGGTCGGATACGCAGCAAGCCCTGAGGAGGCTTGCAGACTAACCGCAATGAATCATATGGGAACCGCCCTGGTGGATATGAGTGCCCCTCGTGGGCCAGGGCTTTTGATTGAATGTCAATATCCACATTTTCTGGCTATCGGCGGAGTGCACTGGTACGGCGCAACGTTCCTCGAGTGCGAGTCTGGTTATCGACCCACTCCTGAGGGCATTTGCGCGAAGGTGACGGAACCCGCCCCCCATTACATTGCAAGCCGGGCGAAGCTGGATATGGAGTCGGCAATCCAGTCATAGTCGCCAGCGGAGCAAAGGTTCAGAGCGAAACGGATTCGGTCGGCGCAGCATCAAATCTCCTGAAGGTCGAGCGCACATATCGAGTATTCAGGAGCTTGCTCAAGAGCACCTCGGGTGGGCAAAGCTGGTCCTTTTGGTTCGATCGGGCGTTCGTAGTCACGCAGCGAAGCAATGACGGGCGCCCGACGGTGATCGAAGCGGCAGACAGCGACGGAGCGTACCTCAAGTTCGTTTGGAACCCTGCCACCCGGAAGTACGAGTCAACCTACGACAAGTCGGCAACTCTCGAGACTCTTGGCGCTTCCTATGAAGATTGGCTACTCATCCATCGGGGGCAAGCGGATCGATTCCAGACACGCACGGTTGGAGAAATTACAAGCTTTGTTTTGGTGAGTTCTCGGATGTTGGACGGGGCCATGCAAAATTACGCCTACAAACCCGGCACGTTCCTCATACAAGACATCACCGACGAACATGGGCGGACTCTCGTTGTAACGTGGGGACCGAATAACCAGGTCGCGTCGATCAGTGGCCCCGAAGGCAGCATTCATTACGAATATGATTTTCCATGGGGCAGCTATCCGTCTTTCGGACAATTATCGCGCCTGACTTCTGTTCGTTACGTCGACGCCTTGGAGGCGCCTCTCGGTACCAGGCAATACCATTACGAGGATACGAATAACCCTTTCCTGCTCACCGGGATTACCGACGAAAATGGGGACCGATTCGCGTCGTATGCATACGACAGCAGTGGTCGCACCATCCTGTCCGAACACGCTGGTGGGACCTATCGTTACAGCTTCGCTTATCCCGACAATAATAATCGCATCATTACCGACCCGCTGGGTGCGCAGCGGTCGATAGGGGTACGGTTTATTAATAATGTCGGACTGGTCACAGGTGAAAGTCAGCCGGGCGGGGCTGGTTGTACACCGGGATCAAGCGTAATTACGCATGATTCATCAGGAAACATCGGTAGTCAGACCGATTTTAACGGCCACAAAACTTGTTATCAGTATGACCCGCGTTCTTTGGAAACGAGCCGGGTCAGTGGCCTTTTGAGTAGCGACGTCTGTCCGGCCAGCGGTACTTCCACGCTGGCAAGGAATGACGCACGGCGCACGAGTACCCGGTGGCATCCTGATTTCCCGCTTCGAACGGGTTTAGTGGAGGCGGGCCGTATCACGACGTATCTCTACAATGGCCTGCCGGACGCGACAGGAAAAATCGCCGAGTGTGCCTCCGGGGCAGTCTTGCCGAACGGGAAACCACTCCCGCTGTTGTGCTCGATGACGATTCAGGCAACGGCAGACATGAACGGCGCGAGCGGCTTTACTGCCCGAACCATCGGTACGCCACGCGTCTGGGCCTACACCTACAACGCCAACGGTCAGCTGTTGACGTCGACCGGGCCTCGAGACGCCAACGGCCGTCGCGCGGTCGAGACGCGCACCTACTACCAGGACACGACTACAACCCATCATCCCGGTGACCTGGAAAGTGTTATCAATGCAACAGGCGAGGTGATTCAGTTCCTCGAGTATTCGCCAGCGGGACTGGCAACAAGCATTCGCCAACCAAACGGCCAACTTGTGACCCTCAGCTATGGCCAGGGCGGACGCTTGCTGAGCATCGCCATGGAAGACGGGCATGGACGCGTCGAGCGCAACAAATTCGAATACGACGCCGTGGGCAACCTGACCAGCGCAACGGCGCCAGATGGATCGTCGCTTACCTACACCTACGATGCAGCCCATCGTCTGACCGATCTTGCCGATAACGCTGGCAACCGAAAACACTTCGACCTGGACGGTATGGGCAACGTAGTGCAGGAACAGCACTATGGTCCGAGTGGCGAGCCGGCATGGAAACTGACGCGCTCGTTCGATGTCCTGAATCGTCTCCAACTCGAGCAGCGCGGACTTCAACAGGCGGGAATAGCGTTCGAATACGACCGAAACGGCAACTTCACTAAACTCATCGATCAACTGGGCCGTACGACGATTAAACAGTTCGACAGCCACGACCGTGTCGTACGCGAGCAGTTGCCGACGCCCTCGACGAACTCCAGCCGCCACATCATCGATTACACCTATGACCAGCAAGATCAACTGCTCACGGTCCGCGACCCCAAAGGCTTTACGACACGCTACACGGTCGATGGCTACGGCCAGCGGACCGTTCTCTCCAGCCCAGACACTGGAGTAAGTACTTTCGCATTCGATGGCGCCGGTAATCTGACCTCCAGCACCGACGCGCGTAACGTAGTCACCAGCTATGTTTATGATGTGACTGGGCGTGTCACGCGTGCCGGCACCAGCAGCTTCGAATACGGACCTGCTGGCACTGCGGGAGCAGGGCGCCTGACCGTGATGCGTGACGATTCCGGGCGGACCGACTTTGGCTATGACGGCTTTGGCAGACTGGTCTCAAAGACGCAGAATGTCACCGGGCCTATTGTCCGGACGTTCAAGGTGGGGTACGCCTACGGTGCGACTGGCGCCAGCACTGGGCATGTGTCCTCGGTGACTTACCCAAGTGGAAATCGAATCGACATCGGCTATGACAGCAGCGGGCGTCAAGACAGCCTTCAACTGCTGGCACGCGGTGCAACGCAGCCAGTATTCCTGTTGAGTAGGATCGCTTACCGCCCGTTTGGCGTCGTAAGCGGCTGGACGTGGGGCGGCGGTACGAGTCAGTCGAGTGCATACACCAGGACATTCGACCTCCAGGGAAACCTGGTCAGCTATCCTCTTGGTTATCCTGGAAAAAATGGCGTGATCCGGACCCTACATTACGATGCGGCTGGACGCATTATCGGCACCACACATACAGGTACCTCTCGGGCCAGTGCGCTGGACCAAACCTATTTATATGACGATCTGGACCGCCTGACGGGCTTCAATGCGACAAGTACGAGCCAGCGATACGCATATGACCAGAACGGGAACCGCTCGCAAATCACATTCGGCGGCGCGTCCTATGGCTATACGCTCAGTACGACCAGCAACCGTCTGAATGCCTCCGCAGGCCCCGCTCCGCGCAAGATCAATACCTATGACAAAGCGGGGAACCTGACGAGTGACGGCACGATCAGCTACACCTATGGGGCAAATGGGCGCATGGAAACCGCCGCGTCTGCTGGCGTTACCACCCGCTATCGCTACAACGGACGGGGCGAACGTGTCGTCAAGACGTCCTCCGCTAGCTCGACCTATTACGTGTACGATGAGCAGGGGCACCTGCTGGGCGAATACGACGCGACCGGTACGCCACGGCAGGAGACGATTTACCTGGGCGACCTTCCTGTTGCCGTGATCAAGCCAGGGGTTTCCGGCCCTGCTGTCTATTACGTGTATGCTGACCATCTGGATGCACCGCGCGTGCTGATCCGTGCGAGCGATCAGCAGATGGTCTGGCGCTGGGATCATGCTGATCCGTTCGGGCTGACTCCGCCGGATGAGAACCCGGGTGGTTTGGAGACGTTCACCTATAACTTGCGCTTTCCGGGGCAGGTTTTTGATAAGGAGACGAACAATCACTACAACTACTTCAGGGATTATGATCCGCAGACTGGGCGGTACGTGCAGAGTGATCCGATCGGGTTGGATGGTGGGATTAACACGTATGGCTACGTTGGCGGAAACCCTATCTCAAATTCAGACATGGAGGGCTTAGCAACGGACGTTCGTGTCTGTAACTTTGGAGTGTTTTGTGGGCCGCCAATCAATTATCCAGGAACGATTGAACCCACGACAAACAAGCCATGGAACTCTGTTGCCGATGATGGGGATGGCCGTGGCCGCGGCCGTGAATCTCGGGATCGCGAAAGTAGTACGCCGCAGAACTGCCCTCCGTCAAAAGAAGACTGCGAAAAACAATGGACCGAAGCCCGCCTTGTATGTCGGAGTTTGATCTATGAGCAAATGCAGCAACGGGCAGGTCGGCGTAACAAGCGTAGCGTTACCGGCGTCACTGGTGGGTACACAGATGTCGAAGAGTGCGCCCGGGGCTTGGTAAGCGAAGAGTGTGGCGGCAATAAGAAGCGATAACTCAGGTGTATTGCCTTCGCGTTCTAATAAATTTTTGTTTCGCAAATCGTGCGACGGAGTAACGAAATGGAATTCAACAGACCCACTTCAGAAAGCGAGCTCGATGTCATTCTGAAAACCGTGGTTAGACGAGTATTGGACAGAAAATATCCGGAAGCGCTGGCAATTTGCGATTGGTTGATCGAAGATCCTGCCACTGCGGTGGCAGGTTATCGCGAGCGCTCTACTGTGAATGAACTAATGGGAGACGCCGGGGGCGCAATTGCTGATCTGAACAAGGTGATCGAGTCAGGGACAGTTGAGTCAGCAGATTTCCACGCGCTCGGCATTTTGCTTCTAAAAAACGGTGACACAGCCGCAGCCATTGAGAATTTTACTCGTGCGATAGATCATGGGGCTCAGCATCAGCTTAATTACTACACAAACTCTTCGTTGTTGTTCCGGGCCGAAGCTTTTCTTAAACTTACAGATTACGAGAATGCTTTGAAAGACGCATTCCGATTGCCGGAGAACTACGAAGCTCATGTGGCTGGTCAAGGGATGCGAAGTAAGGAAGCGATCATTTCGGAGGCAACGTTAGCAATCGAGAAGCGATCCAAATCTCGTTTTCAGTTCAAAGCGAAGTAGGCCATGAGTACGACTCTGACTTTAAGATGTAGTGGGCAGGGGCGAAACACCTGTAATCTCATTCACGATATTTTTGCCATCGAAGACTGTTAAGCCCCACCCCTGCAGTTCCGCCTGCAGGGTGACTTTGTACAGTGCGATCGCCTTAATCAAAACGTCAGTTTCGGTCGATCCGCTGGCCACAGCCAACCGAGCCAATTTCGCCTCGAGCGCGGGCGGCATGCTGAGCGTCATGTGGACGTTTTTGGTGTCGGTAGTCATGGCTGCGTTCCTTTGGTGATCAGTGAATTCCACGGATTTGTCCCGGACCACCACTCGGGCGGTTCGAGCTTTTTTCGGGTTCCATTGTCAGCGGTACTTGGGCGTTCTTTGCTGATAACCCACAGGTAATAGAGTGGGTTATTAAGGAATTTCCATCGGCTGAACGAGCGATTATCGTTCGAAGCGTCCAGGCTGGCTGGGAAAACACGAATAGGAGAACTGCATCGAATACCGGGCAAGCGATCAGCAGATGGTCTGGCGCTGGGATCATGCCGATCCGTTTGGTCTGACTCCGTCGGATGAGAACCCGGGTGGTTTGGGGACGTTTACCTGCAACTTGCGCTTTCCGGGGCAGGTTTTTGATAAGAGACGAACAATCACTACAACTACTTCCGCGATTATGATCCGCAATGCCAAGGCCGTTATTGCGCGTTACAAAAGTCAGTGCCCTTGCTCCAATACGCCTAGCCCGACCCCGTCCGCGGGTGATCCCGGAAGTCCAGGTTACACGGATTAGTAGAGCCGTGGTTCATTCGTCTAAACATTTTTATGGAAGAACTAGGGGCGTGCGAATGAGACTTCTTATTGTTATGCTGCTATTCCTTTCCTTAGATGCGCGAGCGGGTGATGCATATCTTGCGCTTTTCGAGAGGCTCACTGTAACGACTAGGAATTACGAAATTGAAGTCTCTCCTCTCTCTGTGCGATCAGTCTCAAGTGTGAGGGGGACTCCCATGCAGCAAATTCATAAATACATGGTGAAGAATGGAAAGTTAATAAATGGTCCTAATGCAATTATAGGAGCTATTGAAGTTCTTTATCAATGCTCGGTTGATGGTGTTGATCTTGTAATTGTGCGGGTCGAAAGAGACTCTTTGTTTGGTCCGATTAAAATATTGTCTGCTCTTAGTGGACATCCGGTGCAGATCAACAAAATCGTTGCGTTGGAGATTAAAAATGATAAAGTTATCGCGGCAGAGACTGTAATTGAGAAAGAGTCATCGTTTCATTGGCGTGCGTCCGTTCTTAAGTAAGGCGCGCCTATTGTAACTACTTAAAGGATTGTGCTTCGCGGATGGGGCGATACATCGAAAGCGACCCAATCGGTCGGCTGGAGGTAAAGAAGTCATCGAATTCATTAATGCCGCCACTAAGACACAAGTAAGTGTTGAGTTACGTTTGATCAGTTTCCACGCGGGCACAAGTGAAAGCTATCCGACGTCTGATATTGTCGTAAATCGTGCATACGGTATGTCGCTGGAACAGATCGCTAATTGCCGCCCACCGTCGTCCATTGCGAGGAAACGGCGACGTCTCACGGCACCTGCCCATCCACATCCCGCACCTCCGCCTGCCCCAGCCCGAGCTTCTGCAACTGCGGCAAAATCGCCGCACTATCCCCGACGGCAATGACTTTCAGCTGGTCAGGCTTCAGGTATTTCTGCGCCGCCGCCTGCACCTGCGCCGCCGTCACCGCGCGATAGCGGTCGGGCAGCGTGCGCCAGTAATCCGCCGGCAGGTCGAACACAAACGTGTCGGCCAGGCTCGCCCCGATGCCGCTGTTCGTTTCGAACTGCCCCGGCAGCGAATACACCTGCGAATCGCGCGCGCCCGCCAGCTCGGCCGCAGGCAGCGGCCTGGCGCGCATGCCGTTCACTTCCTTGAAGATCTCCGCGACGGACGGCCCCGTCACGTCCGTCCGCACGCTGCCCGCGATGATGAACGGCCCCGGCGTGCGGTCGTAACGGAACGCCGAGAACACGCCGTAGCTGTAGCCCTTCTCCTCGCGCAGGTTGAGGTTGATGCGGCTCGAGAACAGGCCGCCCAGCGCCGCGTTCATGACCTGCATGGCCGGATAGTCGGGCGTCTTGCGCGCGGCCGCGATGGTCGTCACGCGCAGCGCCGTCTGCGGCGCGCCCGGCTTGTCGACGACGACGAGGCGCGCCTTGGTGCCGGACGGATCGCCGACTGACGTCACGGCCGCGTCGGCCCGTCCCCAGCCGCCGAAGCGGGCCGCCGCCAAAGCGCGCAGCTCGTCCGCCGTGATGTCGCCGGAGACGACGAGGGCCGCGTTGTCCGGCAGGTAGTGGCGGCGCCAGAAGCGCACGAGGTCTTCGCGCGTCGTCGCGCGGATCGCCTGTTCCGTGCCCAGCTGGCCGTAGCCATACGGGTGATCCGGGCCGTACAGCGCGCCGGCCGCGGCGACGGCGGCGACCAGCGCGGGGTCGTCGCGCTGCTGCGTCAGTTCGCCGACGCGGGAGGCGCGCTGGCGTTCGACTTCGGCCGTCGGGAAGGCCGGGTGCAGCACGACGTCGGCCAGCACGTCCAGCGCTTGCGGGAACGTGGAACGCAGCGCCAGCAGCGACACGGTCGACGCATCCGCCGTGCTGGCGCTGCCGAGGAAGGCGCCCAGTTGCGCGATCTCGTCGGCGATGCGCGGCGCGCTTCTCGTGGCCGTGCCTTCGTCCAGCATCTGCGCCGTGAAGCCGGCGAGGCCCGGCTGGTCGGATGGATTGGCATCGGAGCCGCTTTTCACGACCAGTTCCGCCGCCACGAGCGGCAGTGCGGGGTTCGGGTGGACGATGACCGTCAGGCCGTTCGGCAGCTTGAACGATTCACCCTGCGGCAGCGTGAAGCGCGGCGCCGGTCCCGGTTTCGGCGGCGCGCGGCGCCACGCTTCGTCGCGGTTGATGCCGGCGGCGCGGTCGGTCCTGCCGGCCTTCGAGGCTTGGAGCGGCGGCGCCGGCACGTCGGGGCCGAGGTCCGGCTTGCCCGGCACGCCGGCGACGATCACGCGCGCATACGGTTGCAGGTAGGCCTGCGCCACGCGGCGCACGTCGGCGGCGGTGACGCGGCGCAGGCGCTCGATGTCCTTCGGCAGGTAGCCCGGGTCGCCCGTGTACTGGTTGTACTGGTTGATCTGGTTCGCGAGGCCCGTGCCGCCCAGCTTTTCGATCGACGTCAGCATCGCCGTCTCGATCGTGTTGCGCGCGCGCTCGACTTCCTGTTCGGACGGCCCCTTGTCGCGCAGTGCCTTGAGTTCCGCGTCGATCGCCGTCTCCAGTTCGGACGGTTCGTAGCCCGGACGCGCGGTGGCGTCGACGATGAAGGTGGACGTGAGCGCGTTCGAGTTCTGCGCGGCCGCCGCTTCCTGCGCGATCTGGCGTTCGTACACGAGGGTTTTATACAGGCGGCTCGACTTGCCGCCGGCGAGGATCTGCGCCGTCACCGCCAGCTCGGCGTCGCCCGGCTGGAAGGCCGGCGGCGTGAGCCAGGCCATGTACAGGCGCGGCAGCTCGATGCGGTCCGGCACCGTGATGCGGCGCTCGCGCGTGATGGCGGGCGTGGCCACCTGCGGATGCACGACCGGGGGACTCCGTTTGAAGCTGCCGAAGTATTTCGCGACGAGGGCGCGCGTCTTGACCTTGTCGATGTCGCCGGCGATCACGATGCTGGCGTTGTTCGGGCCGTAGTAGCGCTTGAAGAAATCGCGCACGTCGGCCAGCTTCGCGTTCTGGATGTCGGCGTGCGAGCCGATGACGGCGGCGTAATACGGGTGCGTCTTCGGGAACAGCGCGTGGTTCAGCGCTTCCTCGACGATGCCGTACGGGCGGTTCTCGACGCTCTGGCGGCGCTCGTTGCGCACGACGTCCTGCTGGTTCGACAGCGCCGCCTGGTCGAGCACGTCGAGCAGGTAGCCCATGCGGTCGGCATGCACCCACAACGCGAGTTCGAGCTGGTTCGACGGCACCGTGTCGTAGTAATTGGTGCGGTCGTAGTCCGTGCTGCCGTTGCTGTCGGTGGCGCCGGCGCCTTCCAGCAGGCGGTCGGCGAGGCCGCGCGGCAGGTGCCGCGTCCCGGCGAACATCATGTGCTCGAACAGGTGGGCGAAGCCGGTCAGTCCCGGCGCCTCGTTGGCGGGGCCCACGTGGTACCAGATATTGACGGCCACGATGGGCAGGCGGTGGTCCTCGACGAGGATCACTTCCAGGCCGTTGGGGAGCGTCGTCTTGTCGTAGCGGACCTGCGGCACCTCGGCCGCCGCGGACCCCGCGAGGACGAGCAGCAGGGATAGAGAAGACAGGATGCGTCGCATGCAGGCTCCGTTTTTTTAATGACAGGCGGCGCTGCCGCGGTCGGGCGGGGCGATGCCGAAGGAAGAGAGCCGCGTGGACTCGACGAATTCCCAGCCGTAGCCGCCCGCGTACAGGCGCAGGCGCAGCACGCCGGTGCGGTTGCTGTCGCGGACCTCGCTGTGCGCGACGGTGAACAGGAACGGCGTCGGATACGCGCCGCCCGTGCCGACGACGAACTGGCGGATGCCGCGCGTCGGATCGAGCCGGCCGTCCGCGTCCTGCGGGGCGAAGCGTTCGTAGTCGTGGTCGTGGCCGGAGAGGACCAGCTCGGCGCCGGCGGCGTACAGCAGCCGCCACGCGTCGCGCATCTTCGGGATGCTGCCGTGGCCGCCCGAGCTGTACAGCGGATGGTGCCAGTAGGCGAGCGTGCAGCGCGCGGGGTGGGCGGCGAGGTCGGCGCGCAGCCAGTCCAGCTGGGCCGCGTGCTGGGCCGGGGCGAGGTTGCTGTCCAGCGAGATGATGTGCCAGGTGCCCAGCTCGACGCTGTAGTAGCCGCGGCCGGCGCGCGCGCCCCACCAGTCGAAATAGGGTTTGGCGCCCGGCGTGTAGTACTCGTGGTTGCCGGGCGCGGGCCACGTGCGGTCCTTGAAGCGGCCCCACGTCGGCGCGTAGCAGTCGGTGAATTCCTTCATCGCGCCGCGCGGATAGGTCAGGTCGCCCAGCGCCAGCACGACGGCCTGCGGATCCTGCGCGAGCCCGGCGGCGACGGTGGCGGCCGTGTCGGCCGCGCCCGAATATGCCGGATCGCGATGGTTGCAGCGCGCAATGTCGCCGGCCGCGTACACGGTGATGCCTTTATCCAGGCTTGCAGCGGCCGCGTGCACGGAAACGGCCGCGAGGAGCGCGGCCGCGGCCAGGCGGCGCATCCTTACTCGAGCAGTCGCAGGAGGCCGGCCAGCGCGTGCGCCACCGTCTGCTCGCGTACCGCGTGGCGGTCGCCGGAGAACACGAGGCGTTCGGTGTACGTCGTGTCGCCCTTCGACCAGCCGAAGCACACCGTGCCCACGGGCTTGCCGGGCACGGCGCCGGTCGGGCCGGCGATGCCGGTCGTGGATACCGCGACGTCGGCGTTGCTGTTGGCGACCGCGCCTTCGGCCATCGCGCCCGCGACTTCCTCGCTGACGGAACCGAATTGCGCGATCAGCGCGGCCGGCACGTCCAGCATCTCCGTCTTGGAGGCGTTCGAATACGTTACGAAACCGCATTCGAACCAGCCGGTCGAGCCGGGTATTTCCGTGATGGCCTGGGAGACGCCGCCGCCGGTACAGGATTCGGCGGTGGCCAGCAGCAGGTTCTTGGCCTCGAGTGCCCGGCCCACACGGGTGGCCAGGTCGATGATGTCGTTCGTCACGTGTCGCTCCTCCTTGTAATGGCGGTAGCAGAGAACCGCCAGGTCTCCAGGATCCAACCTGAGCACGCCGCCGTGTGCCGGGTCGCGGAAGATTCCGCTGCGCGCTCGCGTCCATTCTAGCGCGCCTTCCCGCCGTGCGGCGTTGGAATCTTAACGAAAAGCCATTCTTGCGGTTATGCCTTTGCTGTCCTTACAAACGCAAATGTCTTTACCCATGTAAATGACAGGCCTTGTTCTGTGCGACATCACTTCCGGTCGTGCTGCTATGCTGCTCGCCTTGCGGGCTGGCCCGCTTGTTGTTCATTGACCGAACCAGGACCTCGCATGCCGCTCGACCGTTTCGCGCATGACCATCCGGGGCCGGCATTCTCGTGATGGTCTTGTTCCTTGCAGCCGCGCGTCCTGTCCGCCGGGCGGCGCTGTGCCTGCTGATCCTCGCGGGCGCCGCCCAGGCCGGCGCAGGCCCCCTTGCCGCGCCTGAGCGCAAGCTCAAGGCGGCCTACCTGTATCGTGTGGCCACGTTCGTCGACTGGCCGGACGCAGCGTTCGCGCGTACGGACACGCCGTTGCTGGTCGGCGTCGTCGGGGACGACGCGCTGGCCGTCGAAGCCGGGCGGTTCGCGGCCGGCCGCCTCGTGCACGGCCGCCCGCTGGAGATCCGGCGCGTCGACCCGCGCGCGCTCCCGCAAGGCCTGCACGTCCTGTACGTGGCCGCGTCGCCCGCGCGCGGCCGCCTGCTGGAGGCCGTGCGCAGCCGGCCCGTATTGACCGTCTGCGACGGCCTGCCCGAACCCGGCTGCGTCGTCGGCCTGGTGGCGGACGGCGACCATCTGCGGCTGCGCATCGACCGGCTCGAGGCGATGGCCGCGCAGCTGCGCATCAGCGCGCGGCTGCTGGCGCTGGCAACGTGGTGATCCCATGATCCGCCCGCGCCGTTCCATCCGCGAAAAACTCGTCACGATCGTGATGTCGACGACGCTCGCCGCGCTCGTCGTCTCCGTCGGCACCGTCGTCGCCTACGACCTGCGCAGCTATAAACACGCGCTGCTGAACGACCTGGCGACGCAGGCCGAACTGGTGGGCCACATGACGTCGGCCGCGCTGGCCTTCGACGACGCGCGCCTGGCGCGCGAGAACCTGGCCCTGCTGCGCAGCCGGCCGTCGGTGCGCGCCGCCGCCATCTACGACGAGCACGGCGCGCTGTTCGCGACCTATGTGGCGCCCGGCGAAACCGGCGGGTTCCCGGTGCGCCCCGCGAAGGGCGGCCGGCCGGTGCATGCGGGCAGCTCGGAAACCTATGTCGGCGCCGGCGACGAACTGGTGTTGTACAAGCCGATCAGCGAAAACGGCGACCTGCTCGGCACCGTCTACCTGCGCTCGGAAAACCAGCTGATGGAACGCATGCGCGACTATCTCGTCATCTGCGCGTGCGTGACGGTGCTGGCCCTGTTCACCGCGTGGCTGCTCGTGCGCCGTCTCGGCCACACGATCACGACGCCCATCGACGCCATCACCAACATCGCCCGCGAAGTGGTGGCGCGGCGCGACTACTCGCGGCGCGCGCCCCGCATCAGCGAGGACGAAGCGGCGGAACTCGTCGATTCCTTCAACGCGATGCTGACCGAGATCGAGCAGCGCACGCGCGCGCTGGAAGACTCGAACCGCGAGATCGTGCGCCTGAACGAAGGCCTCGAAGCGCGCGTGCAGGAACGCACGGCCCAGCTGGAACTGGCCAATTCGGAACTGGGACTCGCGATCGACGAAGCGAGAAATGCCAACCAGGCCAAGTCCGCGTTCCTGTCGTCGATGAGCCACGAACTGCGCACGCCGCTGAACGCCATCCTCGGCTTCGCCCAGATCCTGGCATCGAAGGACATGCCGACGACGCCGGAACAGAAGCTGGAATTCTCCGGCCATATCCTGAAATCCGGCCGCCACCTGCTCACCCTGATCAACGAGATCCTCGACCTGGCCAAGGTCGAGGCGGGGGCCGTGAACCTGTCGATGGAGCCGGTGTTGCTGGCCGAAGTCCTCGCCGAATGCGAGGGCATGATCGCGCCGCTGGCCGGCGCGCGCGGCGTGCGCGTGCTGTTCCCGCAAGCGCCCAGCGCGCGCGTGCAGGCCGACCGCACCCGTCTCAAGCAGGTCCTGTTGAACCTGTTGTCGAACGCGGTGAAGTACAACCGCGACGGCGGCGCCATCGTCGTCGATTGCGCGCAGCCGGTGCCGCAGCGCCTGCGCGTATCGGTGCAGGACACGGGCGTCGGCTTGACGCCCGAACAGGTGGCCGGCCTGTTCCAGCCGTTCAATCGCCTGGGCCAGGAAGCGGGCACGCAGGAAGGCACGGGCATCGGCCTCGTGGTGACGCGCCGCCTCGTCGAACTGATGGGCGGCGAGATCGGCGTCACCAGCAGCCCCGGCGTGGGCAGCGTGTTCTGGATCGAGCTGGCCGTCGCCGGCCAGGATGGCGCCCTGCCGGCCGCGCTGCCTGCCGCGCGCAAGGCGCCCGTCCCGGCGGACGGCGTGCCGCCGGCGGCGCGGCACACGGTGCTGTACATCGAGGACAACCCGGCCAACCTGAAGCTCGTGCAGGAGATCGTGCGCTTCCGGTCCGACCTGCGCCTCGTGAGCGCGCCGGACGGCCATTTCGGCCTGTCGCTCGCGCGCAGCCAGAAACCCGACATCATCCTGATGGACCTGAACCTGCCCGGCCTCTCCGGGTTCGAGGTCCTGGCGCAGCTGCGCCGCGAACCCGAGACCGCGCGGATCCCGGCCATCGCGGTGTCCGCCAACGCCATGCGCGCCGACATCGACCGCGCGCTGGCGTCCGGTTTCGCGTACTACCTGACCAAGCCGATCGACATCGGCCAGTTCAACGAGGCCATCGACGACGTACTGTCAGCCCGAATGAGGACGACTCCATGATTTCCCCCAACGACATCCGCCGCGCGCGCATCCTCGTCGTCGACGACGAACCGGTGAACGTGCAGCTGCTCGAGTTCCTGCTCAAGACCAGCGGCTACGAGAACGTCGCCAGCACCACCGATCCGCGCCAGGTGGCCGCGCTGCACCTGCAGCACCGCTACGACCTGATCATCCTCGACCTGCAGATGCCGCACATGGACGGCTTCCAGGTGATGGAAGCGTTGAAGCCGATGGAGCGCGAGTCCTGGCTGCCCGTGCTCGTGGTGACGGCGGAGCCGGACAAGAAGCTGGCCGCGCTGGAAGCGGGCGCGCGCGACTTCATCGGCAAGCCGTTCGACACGGTGGAGGTCCTCACGCGCATCCGCAACCTGCTCGAAGTGCGGCTCTTCCACAAGGAGTCGCAGGACTACGGCGCGCGCATGGAGCGCACGGTGCGCGAGCGGACGGCCGAGCTGCAGCGCTTCCGCGGCGCGATGGATGCGACCACCGACGCCATCTTCCTCGTCGACGCGCGCACGATGGCGATGGTCGACGTGAGCGACGGCGCCTGCCGCATGCTGGGTTTTTCGCGCGAGGCGCTGCTGCGCATCGATCCGGTCGCGCTGGGCCTCGCGGAACGCGCGCAGCTCGAACGCTACGCGGACCCGGCGTCCACGTCGCGCGAGCACGACATCGTCGAGACGGAGCTGCTGCGCTCGGACGGGCAGGGCGCCGTGCCGGTCGAGATCAGCTGGCAGCTGCAGCAGCAGGAGCAACACCGCATCCTGATCGCCGTCGCGCGCGACATCAGCGAGCGCCTGCAGGCCGCGCAGCGCCTGAAGCACATGTCGAACTACGACAGCCTGACCGGCCTGCCGAACCGCAGCCTGTTCTTCCACACGCTGCGCGACGCCATCGAACTCGCGCAGGACAAGAACTGGCGCATCGCCGTGCTGTTCATCACGCTCGACCGTTTTAAGATCGTCAACGACTCGCTCGGCCCCGCGCTGGGCGACGAGCTGCTGCGCCAGTTCAGCACGCGGCTGGTGCGCTGCGTGCGCCTGCGCGACACGATCGGGCGCCTCGGCGGCGACGAGTTCGCGCTGATCCTCACGATGACGCGCGAACAGACCGAGGACGAGGCGGTCAGCGTCGCCAACGAGGTGCGCGAGGCGCTGCGCGCACCGTTCGACCTGAACGGCCAGCAGGCCGTGCTGACGGCCAGCATCGGCATCGCCATGTACCCGGACGACGCGACCGACCCGGGCACGCTGGTGAAATACGCGGACGTGGCGATGGTGCGCGCGAAGGAGGCGGGCCGCGACGGCTACCGCTTCTTCACGGCCGGGATGAACGTGCAGGTGCTGGCGCGCCTGGACCTCGAACTGGCGCTGCGCGCGGCCATCGACGGCGCCCAGTTCGAGCTGCACTACCAGCCCAAGCTGGACCTGAACACGGGCCGCGTGACCGGCGTGGAAGCGCTGCTGCGCTGGCGCCGTCCCGGTGTCGGCCTCGTGTATCCGGCCGAATTCGTGCCCGTCATGGAAGACACGGGCATGGTCGTGCGCGTGGGCGCGTGGATCATCAGCGAAGCGTGCCGCCAGATCGCCGCGTGGAATGCCGAGGGCGTGCGCGACGTGCGCGTGGCCGTCAACGTGTCGAGCCGCCAGTTCGTCGAGGGCGACCTGGAAGGCGACATCCGCGCGGCGCTGGCGGAACACCGTGTGGACCCGGGCCTGCTCGAACTGGAACTGACGGAAAGCGCGCTGATGTCGAACTTCGAGCACACGGTGCAGGTGCTGGAGCGCCTGAAGGCGCTGGGCATCCGCATCGCCATCGACGATTTCGGCACCGGCTATTCGAGCCTCGCCTACCTGAAGCGCTTCCCGATCGACAAGCTGAAGATCGACATCGCGTTCGTGCGCGACATCACGACGAATCCGGACGACGCGGCAATCGCGCTGGCCATCATCAGCATGGCGCACAGCCTGCACATGCAGGTGATCGCGGAAGGCGTGGAATCGCGCGCGCAGATGGCGCTGCTGCGCCGCCACCGCTGCGACGAGATCCAGGGTTTTCATTTCTCGCGCGCGCTGCCGCCCGCCGACCTGGCGCGGCTGGTGCTGGAAAACCGCGCCCAGCCCACGCGGCCGGCGGAGGACGACCGCAACGTCCAGACGCTGCTGCTGGTGGACGACGACGTCAACGTGCTGGGCGCGCTGCACCGGCTGTTCAGGCGCGACAACTACCGCGTGCTGACGGCCGCGTCGCCGGCCGAGGGCTTCGAGCTGCTGGCGCTGTACCACGTGCAGGTGATCCTGTGCGACCAGAAGATGCCGGTGATGAACGGCACCGAATTCCTCAGCAAGGTCAAGGAGATGTACCCGGACACGATGCGCATCATCCTGTCCGGCTACACGGGCGTGGAGACGGTGCTCGATTCGATCAACCGGGGCGCGATCTACCGCTTCTACACGAAGCCGTGGAACGACACGGAATTGCGCGACAACGTGCGGCTCGCGTTCCGCCAGTACTGGCTCACGCACGGGCCGTACGACGACCGCAAGACCCCGCGCGGGGACGAGGAGGCGGCGTAATGTTCGAGACATCGTAGGGTGGGCACCCCGT
This sequence comes from uncultured Massilia sp., assembly GCA_966211695.1. GTDB lineage: Bacteria > Pseudomonadota > Gammaproteobacteria > Burkholderiales > Burkholderiaceae_D > Telluria. Next base: position 23,074 of record CBIHOW010000073.1, read on the forward strand.
GCCCACGCGAAAGCTAGCCTGGACTGAAGTGATCCCAACCGGCCAGTTGTAAATCGAGCGCCGCACCGTCCGCATCGACGAGCTTCAGGCCTGCCTCCCGGGTGATCGTGCCCACCCGCGTGACGGCCGTTCCGCAGGCCGCACCGGCCGCCTGGATCGCGTCGCGCTGCGCCACCGGCGCCGTGAAGCACAATTCATAATCGTCCCCGCCCGCCGCGGCGAAGCGGCGCCGTAGCGCCTGCGGCTGGCGGGCCAGCGCCGGGCCGGCCGGCAGCGCGTCCACGTCCAGCACGGCGCCCACGCGCGACGCGGCGAGGATGTGCTTCAGGTCCCCGACGAGGCCGTCCGAGATGTCGAGTGCCGCATGCGCCAGGCCGCCTTCCGCCAGCAGGCGCCCGAGCGCCACGCGCGGCGTGGGCGCGTGCATGCGCTGGCCGGTGGCGGCGTGGTCGGCGGCGTCCAGCGCCACCTCGCTGCGGCGCGCGGCCAGCCACAGGCGCGCATCGCCCAGCGTGCCCGAGATCCAGATGTCGTCGTCCGCGCGCGCGGCGTCGCGCCGCAGTGCCTGGCCGGGCGCCAGTTCGCCGAAGATCGTGATGCAGACGTTCAGCGGGCCCTTGGTCGTGTCGCCGCCCACCAGCTCGCAGCGATGAAAGTCGGCCAGCGCGAACAGGCCGCGCGAGAACGCGTCGAGCCAGTCGGGTTCCGCCGCGGGGAGCGACAGCGCCAGCGTGAAGCCGAGCGGCTTCGCGCCCATCGCGGCCAGGTCCGACAGGTTCACGGCGAGACACTTGTGCCCGAGCGTGAACGGGTCGGCGCCGGCGAAGAAATGGCGGTCCTCGACCAGCATGTCGGACGAGATGGCCAGCACCTTGCCGGGTGTGGGGGACAGCAGCGCGCAATCGTCGCCGATGCCGAGGACCGTGTTGGGACCGGGCGCGCGCTCGCGCTGGAAGTAGCGTTTGATGAGATCGAATTCGGAGAGCATGCCGCGATTCTAATCCGGGACCGTCGCCAGGTGGGCCGCGCGCCGGTAGCCGCCGGGCCCGATCCCGTAATGGCGCTTGAACACGCGGTTGAACGCCGCTTCCGACTGGTAGCCGACGGCCAGCGCCACGTCGCCGACGGCGCCTTCTCCCTGCACCAGGGCGCGGGCGGCGCGCGCCATGCGCAGCTGGGTCAGCATGTCGGCCGGCGGCATGCCGCACAGGCGCGCGAACAGGCGGGCGAACGTGGCGCGCGACATGTGGCACGCCTCGGCCAGGTCTTCCACCTTCCACGGCCGTTCGGGCGATTCCAGCATCCGGGCGAGCGCATTGCCCAGGCGCCGGTCGGCCAGGATGGCGAACAGGCCGGGCGCAGCGCCGTCCGTGCCGGCCAGCCAGGCGCGCAGCAGCAGCGCGAACATGGCGCCGGACAGTTGCGCGACGACGACGTCGCCGCCGGGCCGGACCGAGGCCGTCTCGTGCTGCAGCAGCCGCACGAGCGCATGCAGGCCGGGGAAGTCGTCGGCGCGGCTGGCGCGCACGACCATCACGTCGGGCAGGGCGCGCGCGAGGGCCTGGCGCGCGGCGCCGTCGAACACGAAGCTGCCGCACAGGATGGCGGTCGCGGGGCCATCGCCCTCGTTGCCCTTGCGCTGCAGCGGTCCGCTGCCTTCGAGCGGGCGGACCGGGGCGGCGTCCGCGGCCGGTCCCGCGTGCAGGCGGTGCGCACTGCCGCCGGGGAAGACGACGACGTCGCCGGTTGCGAGGTCGAGCGTGGCTTGACCGGGCACGTCGACGCGCGCGCTGCCCTCGACGATCACGTGGAACGGCGCCACGCCCGGCGTCGCGGCCGGTTCGTCCAGTACCCAGGGCGCCGCCAGTTCGCAGCGGATGTCGAGGGAGGTGCGGATCGTGTACAGCGACAGCAGGCGGCTCAGGGTGTCCATGCGTTCCTTATCCAGATGAGACGATCGGGCAAATTATCGCAGCATCCGGGCATTCATCGTACTAGTCCAAAGGCCTAGACTTCTTTCCATGCCACACGGCATTGAATCAACCAACAACGAAAGGAAAGATCATGAGCCGTCTGAATGCCCTGGGTTCCAACGCCACCGGCCGTACCGCCGAACTCTTCACCGCCATCAAATCGAAACTGGGCAAGGTCCCGAACGCGTACGACACGATCGGCAGCAACAGCCCCGTGGCCCTGGAGGCCCTGCTGAACTTCGATGCGAAGCTGGCCGACACGAGCCTGTCGAAAAAAGAGATCGAGGTGATCAAGCTGGCCGTCAGCGAAGTGAACGGTTGCGACTACTGCCTGGCCGCGCACACGCTGATGGGCAAGCTGGCCGGCCTGGACCCGGACGGGATCCTCGCCGCACGCCGCGGCACGCCGGGCGGCGATGCGAAACTGGATGCGCTGTCGACGTTCGTGCGTGAAGTGGCGGGCACCCGCGGCACGGTGCCGCAGCCGGTGGTGGAGGCGTTCAAGGCGGCCGGCTACACGGATGCGCAGGTGGTGGACACGATCTTCGCGATCACCAGCATCACGTTCACGAACCTGCTGAACCGCATCAACGATACGGTGGTGGACTTCCCGAAAGCGCCTGCCTGAGCAGGGAAACGGAGGCAGGTGCCATGCTACCTGCCTCCGGTCACGGCTGTCGATACCAAGAAATACGTAGACGGTAGCCGGTGACACTCTGCTAAAATCGGAGACCCCCGGTCAGTTCAGGAAGGCTGCAAAGCATGGATTCGTCAATCGATAAAAAAGAAGAACTACGTCAACAACTGCGGGCTGCCGCGCTCGAGTACCACCAGTTTCCCTCTCCCGGCAAGATCGCCGTCACCCCGACCAAATCCGTCTTGAACCAGCGCGACCTGGCCCTGGCGTACTCGCCGGGCGTCGCCGCGCCCTGCGAAGAAATCGTCAAGGACCCGGCCACCGCCTATAAATATACGGCGCGCGGCAACCTCGTCGCGGTGATCTCGAACGGTACCGCCGTCCTCGGCCTCGGCAACATCGGCCCGCTTGCCTCGAAACCGGTCATGGAAGGCAAGGGCGTGCTGTTCAAGAAGTTCGCCGGCATCGACGTGTTCGACATCGAGATCAACGAGAACGATCCGGACAAGCTGATCGACGTGATCGCCGCGCTGGAACCGACGTTCGGCGGCGTGAACCTGGAAGACATCAAGGCGCCCGAGTGCTTCTACATCGAGCGCAAGCTGCGCGAGCGCATGAAGATCCCCGTCTTCCACGACGACCAGCACGGCACCGCGATCATCGTCGGCGCCGCCATCCTGAACGGCCTGAAGGTCGTCGATAAAGATCTCAAGAAGTGCAAGATGGTCGTGTCCGGCGCGGGCGCGGCGGCACTGGCCTGCCTCGACCTGGCCGTCGACCTCGGCTTCCCGATCGAGAATATCTACGTGACCGACCTCGCCGGCGTCGTCTACAAGGGCCGCACCGAGCTGATGGACCCGGACAAGGAACGCTTCGCGCAGGATACCCCGCACCGCACGCTGTCCGAAGTCATCCCCGACGCCGACATCTTCCTGGGCCTGTCCGCCGGCGGCGTGCTCAAGCCGGAAATGGTCGCGAAGATGGCGCCGAACCCGCTGATCCTGGCGCTCGCCAACCCGAACCCGGAAATCCTGCCGGAAGACGCGAAGGCGGTCCGCAGCGACGTCATCATCGCCACCGGCCGTTCGGACTACCCGAACCAGGTCAACAACGTGCTGTGCTTCCCGTACATGTTCCGCGGCGCGCTGGACTGCGGCGCGACGACGATCACGCGCGAAATGGAAATCGCCGTCGTGCACGCGATCGCCGACCTGGCCCACGCCGAACAGTCGGACATCGTGGCGTCGGCCTACGGCATCTCGAACCTGTCGTTCGGTCCGGAATACCTGATCCCGATGCCGTTCGACCCGCGCCTGCTGACGCACATCGCCCCGGCCGTCGCCAAGGCCGCGATGGACGGCGGCGTCGCCACCCGTCCGATCGCCGACCTCGCCGCCTACGCCGAGAGCCTGCAGCAATTCGTCTACCGCAGCGGCAGCTTCATGAAGCCGCTGTTCCAGATCGCCAAGAGCGCGCCGGCCGAACTGAAGCGCATCGTCTACGCCGAGGGCGAGGAAGAGCGCGTGCTGCGCGCCGTGCAGGTCGTCGTCGACGAGAACCTGGCCCGCCCGATCCTCGTCGGCCGTCCGGCCGTGCTGGAAAAGCGCATCGAGAAATTCGGCCTGCGCCTGAAGCAGGGCAAGCACTTCGACGTCATCAACCCCGATTTCGACGAGCGCTACCGCGACTACTGGCAGTCGTACCACCAGATGGTCATGCGCAAGGGCGTCACGGCTGACCTCGCCAAGCTGGCGATGCGCCGCCGTCATACGCTGATCGGCGCGATGATGATCCACAAGGGCGACGCCGACGGCATGATCTGCGGCACCTACGGCACGACCGACGTGCACCTGCAGTACATCGACCAGGTGCTGGGCAAGCGTGCCGGCAGCAATGTCTATGCGGCGCTGAACTTCATCATCACGCAGGAACGCCAGATCGCCATGGTCGACACCCACGTCAACGAGAACCCGACCGCCGAAGAGCTGGCCGAGATCACGCTGATGGCGT
>CBIHOW010000074.1:0-27134 GCA_966211695.1 uncultured Massilia sp.
CCGACTATGCGATCTACATGCTGAATCCCGACGGCACCGTCGCCAGCTGGAATGCGGGCGCGCGGCGGTTCAAGGGATACACCGAGGCGGAGATCCTGGGCCAGCATTTTTCGCGCTTCCATACGCCCGCCGACCGCGCCGCCGGCCTGCCGGAACGGGCGCTCGCGACGGCGCTGGACAAAGGGCGGTTCGAGGCGGAAGGCTGGCGCGTGCGCAAGGACGGCAGCCATTTCTGGGCATCCGTCGTCATCGATCCGATCCTCGACGACGAGGGGCAATTGCTCGGCTTTGCCAAGATCACGCGCGACATCAGCGACAAGAAGCTGGCGCGCGAAGCGCTGCGCCGCACCGAGGAACAATTCCGCATGCTGGTCGACAGCGTGATCGACTACGCCATCTACATGCTGTCGCCGGAAGGTCTCGTGACGACGTGGAACGCCGGCGCCCGCAACATCAAGGGGTATACGGCGGACGAGGTCGTCGGCACCCATTTCAGCCGCTTCTACACGGGCGAAGACCGGGCGGGCGGCCTGCCGGACCGCGTGCTGGCGACGGCACGCGAACAGGGACGCTACCACGGCGAGGGCGTGCGGGTGCGCAAGGACGGCTCGCGCTTCCGCGCCGACGTCGTCGTCGACGCGATCCGCGACCCGGACGGGCGCCTCGTCGGTTTCGCCAAGATCACGCGCGACGTCACCCAGCGCGTGCAACTCGAAGAGGCGCGCCAGGCCCTGCAGCATGCGCAGCGGCTGGAAGCGGTCGGCAAACTGACGGGCGGCGTCGCCCACGATTTCAACAACATCCTGCAGGTGATCGGCGGCAGCCTCCAGCTGCTGGGCGGGACGGTGGCCGGCCTGCCGGCCGCGCAGCGGCATGTGCAGATGGCGCTGGCCGCCGTCGACCGCGGCGCCAGGCTGTCGTCGCAACTGCTCGCGTTCGCGCGCCGCCAGCCGCTGCAGCCCTGCGTGCTGAATCCGGGCCGCGTCGTGCGCAACATGGAAGACCTCGTGCGCCGCGCCGTCGGCGAGCACGTGGAAGTCGAGACCGTCGTCTCGGCGTCGCTGTGGAACACGACGCTCGACCCGCACCAGCTGGAAAACGTCGTGCTGAACCTCGCCATCAATGCGCGCGATGCGATGCCGGGCGGCGGCAAGCTGACGGTCGAACTGTCCAACACGATGCTCGACGACACCTACGTGAGCGCCGCGCACGAAGTGCCCCCGGGGCAGTATGTGCTCCTCGCGATCTCCGACACGGGCACCGGCATGTCGCCCGAGGTGCGCGAGCGCGCCATCGAACCGTTCTTCACGACCAAGGGCGAAGGGCAGGGAACGGGCCTCGGCCTGTCGATGGCGTTCGGCTTCGTCAAGCAGAGCGGCGGCCATTTCCGCATCTACAGCGAGGAAGGCCATGGCACGACGATCAAGGCGTATTTCCCGCGCGCGCTGGAAGGGGAGCAGACGCTGCCGGAGCCGGTCGCGAACGAGGTGCGCGGCGGCACCGAGACGATCCTCGTCGTCGAGGACGATCCGAGCGTCCAGGCGACCGTCGTCGGCATGCTGTCCGAACTGGGCTACCAGGTGCTGCGCGCCGACAATGCCGAGATGGCGCTGGCCGTGCTGAAGGCCGGCGTGCGCTGCGACCTGCTGTTCACGGACGTCGTCATGCCGGGCAAGCTGAAAAGCACGGAGATGGTGCGCCAGGCGCGCGCGCTGCTGCCGGACATGAAGGTGCTGTACACGTCCGGCTACACGCAGAACGCGATCATCCACGGCGGCCGCCTCGACGCGGGCGTGGAACTGCTGTCGAAGCCGTACCGGCGCGAGAAGCTGGCGGCCAAGGTGCGCCAGCTGCTGGGCGCGCAGCAGGCTGCGCACACGGGCGTGCCCGCGCCGGCCCCGCGCCGGGTGGCCGCCGCCGGCCTGCGCGTGCTGCTGGTCGAGGACGATGCGCAGGCGCGCGAGCTGTACCGCGACATCCTGCTGGCGGCCGGCTTCCAGGCCGACGAGGCGGCCACGGCGCAGGACGCCCTGGCCATGCTGGCCCGCGACCGCTATCACGCGGCCGTCGTCGACTACAGCCTGCCCGACCTGGACGGCCTCACCCTGGCCCGGCGCATCGTGGAACGGCATCCGGGCGTCGCCATCGTGTTCGCGTCCGGCTACGGCAGCCTGGTCGCGGGCACGGCGGACGTGACGGCGCGCGTGCTGACGAAACCGTTCACGGACTTGCAACTGAAGCAGGCGCTGTTGGGCGCCGTGGCCGAGCAGCGTGACGCGTCACGGCGCGCCTGAGCACCGACCGTTCGCGCTTTCCTGGGCGATGTCCGGCTGACCGCTGCGTCCGCTCCCTGGCGCTTCGCTTTGCGGCGTGCGGAAGTCGAGAACGAGGGTGCTTCCCGACACGAGGCCGAAGTCCTGTATCGTTTTGTCGATCGATCGCAGGAAGTCGGTCCGCAGGCGGCGTCGGCGGATCGCGGGGAGCGCATAAATCGCCGGATATGGCGTGCCGATGCTGTCCACGTTGGGGATGAGACTGCGGAGCGGGTCCGTGCCTTCGACAATACAGTGATGGCGCAGTACCGCGTTGTCCTGGTGAATGAGTTCGATTGTCAGAGACAGGCGTGCAGTTTCCAGAGGCTCGCTCAAGTCGACAAAGTTACCTTGCACCATCTGGATGACGCCAGGGTCGACGGTGCAGACTTCGATATCGACCAGGCTGTCCGTCGACGCTCCGCTTGCGACTTGCGCGCGATGCCATTCGCCATAGGCGCGCGCCATCTGGACCAATGACATCCATGGCTGGAAAATTTGTTTGGAGCCGGCTGCGAGCAACTGGACATAGGCGGTCTTGATGTGCAGCTTTTTCATCTCGTCCAGGAAACCGCAGAACGCGCGACGGATGGCATCCGGCGACCGCCGGTCGCTCGCCAGCTCGCCGGGCACGGCAGGGTCGACGAGTTCGCGCGCGACGATGCCGTAGACACGCTCTCGCTCGGTAAAGGAAACGACCCAGCAAGAACCGTCGTGCCATGTGCTGCTAGCTGGAGCGGGCAGCCTGGCCGCCCTTAACCCCGCGCCACTGGGCTTTGGCTTACCCGCGAGAGACCCCGGTGCTGTGTCGTCGCGTGCTCGCCCGCAACTGATCGCCAGCGCTTCGTGTGTACTCAGGTTTTCCGGCAACGGTCGACGCGTGACAGTGAACGCTGACGAGCGCGTCGAGTCTGCCGCATTTGCGGGCGACTGCAGGTTGAAGCCCCATCGGCACGCGCGGGCGCGCTCGCCCTTGATGAAGGCGCAGAGGCGGTCGAGGAATGTCACCAGCCCCTCGTCGGGCGTGTCGGGCTTTTCACCCGGATCGACCCGATACGTATGGCAGACGATGTTGTAATGGCGTAGTAGAAAATCGACGTCGGCGGATCCTTGGCGTATCACCGCAAAATGAGGCCTTGCGGGCGGGCCCGACAATTCAATGATTTCATCGAACAGGGAACGGAAATAGGGTTCCGTGAGTCCGCTCCCCAGGAAGAGCAGCGAACGGGTACGGAAGACTTCCGCGAAGCAGCGCCGGAAATGCGGAGCGCGATTCGCCACCTTGCGGTATTCCGCGTGGCCCACGACGATTTCTTCTTCGGCAAGCGCATGGTCGAAACCCAACGGCATGGCAGCCCGGACTTCGGCGTTCCGTCCGCCCAGGAACCCCTGCAAGGCCCATAGTGCTTCGTGTACGGGCATGTTCAAATGCTGTAATACCCGCCTGCAATCGACTTCCGACCGGCCAAACACCTGCGGCACGCTACCGTTGGGTTGCTCGATCAGCGCGCGCACGTAGATATCGTCGTAATTCGTCGTGCAAACGAGCGGCCAGTACAGCGACGCAAGGAGTCGTGCTTGCGGCGGAACCGTACTGCCGGGGCTGGCGCCGATGCTGTCGTAAACCAGTTGCCCTACATTCGCTCGCCGGAATCTGAGCCGCTCGAGCGCACGTTCGCAACGCCAGATGAGATCCGAATTCCCTTGGCTGGGCTCGATACCCGCGTGTCCCTCGAGCGATGCCACCATGGCGCGCCAGGATGCGCACGCGGGAAGACTCATTCCTGATCCAATGAACGGCACCAGCAAGCCTCTGTCGTAGCAGGCAGCGAGATTGGCGAACTCGAAGCTCATGTTCGTGCCTCCTGGGACGGCTGTCGACGTTTGCTTACGGCGTTTGGAATTATGCTACATCGCGCGCGCATGGATGGCTTGCGGCGCTACTCGAAAAAACTCTATGGCGCCACCACGCCCTCTGTCAACGTCGGCCGTTCAGACCCGGATATCACCGAAAAAGCCCAGTTGCAGGCTGGACGCGATGCGCTGGGCTACTTCCAAGGCGTCTGCCGCACCGTCCACGCCGAATACGTCGACGGCCGTCAGCCGGAACAGCGTGAGCCAGCGGACGAAGTGCTCCGTCTCGATGCCCGAGAGGGCCATGTGCTTGCCGAAGACATTGCCCTGGAATTCACCCGTGCCCAGCAGGACCTTGGTCCAGAACGCATACATGCGCGGCATGTGCTCGTGCCACCGGCCGGCCAGCTTCGCGTCGAACACGGGGCCGAGCACGGCATCGTCGCGCACGCGCGCATAAAACGTGTCGACCAGCTGGACGATCGACGATTCGGTGATGGCGGGGGAGGGCATGGCTCGCTCGGGGACACGGGATGCGGGGATTCTATCAAATATGCATCCAATATGCATCTTCACCGGGCGGGGCCATGCCCGCTGCGCGACACTTACTTGCTGGCCGTCCGCTCGCCGGTTTCGGGCCGCAGCACGACCTGGACGTAGTTGTCCTTGTCGAAGTAGCGCTGCGCCGTCGTCTGCACGTCGGCCAGCGTGAGCGCTTCGATCTCGTCCGTCACCGTCACCAGTCGCGACAACGGCGTGCCCTCCATCAGGGACAGCTGCAGGTTCTGCACCCAGTAGCCGTTCTCATGTTGCCAGCGCTGGTGGCCGACACGCCAGGTGGCCTTGACCTTGTCGAGCTCGGCCTGCGTCGGGCCATGCGCCTTGACGTCGTCGATTTCGGCGAACAGGGCGGCGACGACCTGGTCGACCTTTTCCGGGCCGGTGGGCAGTTGCGCGCTGATCTCGTAGTGCTGGTACGGGATGCGGTGCACGGCGCCCGCCATCTGGCCCGTGTAGATCAGGCCGAGCTTCTCGCGCAGCACCGCGGTGATGCGCAGGTTCATGACTTCGACCAGTGCGCTCATGCGCAGCCCCTCGGCCGGCGACCACGCGGCGGGCCCAGCGAACGTGAGGGAGACGATGCTCTTCGGCTCCGTCCCCGCGTGGACTTCCTTCTTCACGACGCCCTTCGCCACGCGCAGGCCCACGTCGCGGTACGAGAGCGGGAGGTCGGGCGTCGGCAGCGTGCCGAGGTAGGCCGCGACGAGCGGCTTGATCGCCGCCACGTCGAAATCGCCCACGACGACGAAGGTCATGCCCTTCGCGCTCGCGAAGCGCCGGCGGTACACGCCCAGGCTGCGGTCGAGGTCGATCCTGCCCACGTCTTCCAGGCGCGGTGCGCGTGCTTCGTACGGATGGCCGCCGTAGAGCGTATCGGTGACCGCGTCGGCGAAGCGCTGTTCGGGCGCGGCGGTGCGGTTGCGCACCATTTCCGTCAGCGACCCCATGTACGACTTGTACAGCGGCTCGTCGCGCCGTACGCCGTCGAAGCGCAGCCACAGCATCTGGAACATCGTCTCCAGGTCCTCGGCGCCGCTGCCCGAACTGCCCATGACCTCGTCCTTGTAGTCGCTCATGCCGACCGCGACCTGCGCATTGCGGCCCGCCAGCATCTTCTGCAGGTCGAGCGGCGTGAAGTCCTTCATGCCCATTTTCATCGCCAGGGCGGTCGCGGCGCGGGCGTTCGGGATGTCCTTTTCGTCGACCAGCGTCACGCCGCCGTAGCGCTGGGCGCCCAGCAGCACCTGGTCCTTCTGGAAGGCGGTCGGCTTGAGCACCACGTCGATACCGTTCGACAGCGTGAGCCGGGTGAGTCCCAGCGTCTCGTCGCGGGTCTCGCGGACGATGCGGCCCGGCGCGGCGGGGCGTTCCATCAGCCGTTGCGCGACCTTCGTTTCGGCCTGGTTGCTCACCGCGGTCTTGCCGGCGGCCGCATCGGCGGCGAGCAGTTCCGTCGTCGTCGGGGCGGGCCCGCGTTTCGTATTGCCCGCGAACAGCACCAACTTGGCCGCATCCGCTGGGAAGGCCTTCAGTGCGGCGGCATTGAGGTCGGCCACCGTGATCGAGGGCAGCAATTCCTGCGTCAGGCGGAACTCGGCCTCGATGCCGGGGATACTCTCGTTGGTGAGGAAATTGCGTTGGTATTCGTCGACGAGCTTGACGGAATCCGTCGTGTCCCGCTCCTTGAGGTTGTTTGCCACCGCATTCAGCCAGATCTTGCGGACACGCTCCAGCTCCGCCTCGCTGAAGCCGAACTGGCGCACCCGCTGCAGTTCCTGCTCGACGGCCGCGAGGGCCGGGGCCACGCCGCCCGCGCCCAGTCCCGCGCTGACGTGGAACGACTTGTGGCGCGCCGTGACCGGGGCCGTGCTCGCGCCCGCGCCGAGGTAGGGCGGGTTCGCCTGCTGCGTCAATGCGCCCAGGCGCTGGTTCAGCAGTATCGTCGCGAGGATGTCCACGACTTTCGCACGGTAGCTGCCGTACGTGCCGCGATCGGGCTCGAGCCGGACGGGGAAGTTCAGCTCGACGGAGTTACCCGGAATTTCGTCGTCGGCGAAAACGAACGCTTCCGTGGCGGTACGCGCGGCGATCTCGGGATATGTGCGCGGGCGTGCGTTCGGCGGATTGGTCAGCCCGCCGAAATGCGCCTTGACGAGCCGCTCGGCCTCGGCCGGCTCGATGTCGCCGACGACGATCACTGCCATCAGGTCGGGGCGATACCAGTCGCGGTAGAAGCGGCGCACGGTGTCCGGCGTCGCGTGGCGGATCACGTCTTCCGTGCCGATCGGTTCGCGCTGCGCATAGCGCGAACCGTTGAACGCCTTCGGCAATACAGCGCGGATCAGCCGTTCCTGCGCACCCTTGTGCAGCCGTGCCTCCTCGAGGACGATGGCGCGTTCCTTGTCGATGTCGTCCGCGTTCAGCGTGACGCCATGGGCCCAGTCTTCCAGCACGGTGAACGCCGTTTCCACGTTTTCCTTGCGGTCGGTCGGTACGGGCAGCATGTAGAAGGTTTCGTCGAACCGTGTGACCGCGTTCAGGTCGGCGCCGAACTTCACGCCGATCGATTGCAGGTACGAGACCAGTTCCTGCTTCTTGAAGTGGGTGGATCCGTTGAACGCGAGGTGTTCCACCAGGTGCGCCAGGCCCCGCTGGTCGTCGTCCTCGAGCACGGAGCCGGCCTTCACGACGAGCCGCAGGTCGACCCGGTGCTCGGGCTTGCCGTTCTTCTGGATGTAATAGGTCAGGCCGTTCGCCAGCTTGCCGACCTGGACCTGCGGCCCGACGGGGATGGGCGCGTTGGGATCAATGGCGGCTGCGGCGGGCAGCAGGGTTGCCAGGGCAGCGGCGAGCACCGTGGCGCGAAGCGGGAAAAGCATCCGGACATCCTTTGTAATCGTTTTCAGGCGCAACGAGCTTAGCAAAGGTGCATGCCGTATAAATACACGCATTGTCACGCGGACACATAATTTGCCCTTGATGAATCCGATTGGCGTCAGCGGCAAATCAAATGTCTTGCGGGAACGCAGCGGAGCCGGTTAAGGTAGGCGCGGCGTCCGCGTTCCAATCTGACGCCGCGCAAAATATTGTTGTGTTAGCCTTTCTCGGCGGCAATCTCACTGAAAGGACCGGCGTGGAATCCCAAGTCAAATCTTCCGTGATGGATGCGATCGGCAATACGCCCGTCGTCAGGCTGGGGCGCATGTTCCCCGGCAGCGACGTGGTCGCCAAGCTGGAGTACATGAACCCGGGCGGCAGCATCAAGGACCGGATGGTGCGGCACATGCTCAAGAGCCTGCCGGCGGGCACCACCCGCGTCGTCGAGAGCTCCTCGGGCAACACGGGCGCCGCGCTCGCGATGGCCAGCGCCGTGCTGGGCCTGCAATGCGACGTGACCGTGCCGCAGGCCACGAGCATCGAAAAGATCAAGCGCATCCGCGCCTACGGGGCGGAGGTGCACCTGTGCGCGCCGGACGACGGCAGCGACCCCGCCGCCGGCTACCACGCCGTGGCCGAGCGCCTGGCGCAGGGCGACAAGGTGCACTACCTCGACCAGTACCGCTCCGCGCTGAACCGCGAAGCCCATTACCGCGACACGGGACCGGAAATGTGGCGCCAGCTCGCGGGCGAGATCGACGTGTTCGTGTGCGGCATCGGGTCGGGCGGGACGATCTCGGGCATCGGCCGCTACCTGAAGGAGCAGAAGCCGGACCTCGTCGTGATCGGCGTGGAGCCCCGCAACTCGGCCTACCGCGCGCTCGTCAAGGCGGCGCCCGCCGAGGGCCCGTTCGCCAGCGTCGTCGAAGGCGTGGGCAAACGCCAGCCCTGCGGCGGCTTCGACGCCGCCATCGTCGACGATGTCGTGCAGGTGGCCGACGATGACGCGCTCGACTGGTGCCGCCGGCTGGCCGCGGAAGAGGGCATCCTGGCGGGCGGGTCCAGCGGTTGCGTCACGGCCGGCATCGCGCACCTGCTGCCGCGCCTCGCAGGCAAGCGTGTGGCAACCGTGTTCCCGGACTCCGGCGTGTACTATTTGTCGAAGTATTTCTGATTACGGATCCGGACCGTGTCCGACCTCATCGCCCTGCTCGGTGCCCGCATCCCGGCCAACCTGGCGCCGTTCATGCTGGCCAACGTCACGGTGCCCGCCGTGCGCGGCGTGCCGCACGGCCCGGACGTCTTCGCGCGCCGGCTCGGCTGCCCCTGCGGCAGCTGGGAACTCAAATTGCGCACGGCGCGGCGGCGCGAGCGGCGCGGGCTGTTCGGCCGCAAGACGGTCGCGGCGCCCGTCGCGCCCGTGCATGCCGCCTGTCCCGTGTGCGGACGCGAGGTGTTGTTGTTCGACCCGGCGCAGCACGGCTGGCATGGCCATCAGGGCGATGGCGTACGCCCCCGCGCGGACGACGAGGCGTGGTTCGGCAATGCCGCGGGCGAAGTCGTCGTCACGTATGCCTATCGCGCGGAGGACGCGTATCGCGCCATGCTGGCCGACGGCTGTCCCGATCCGCAGGACTGGTTCGACTGCTTCGCCATCGTGTTCCGCGCGCCCGGCATGCAGCCGGTGCTCGTGCTGGCAGAGGCTTGCGGCTCAGGTTCGTAAGGATTCAGCGCCGGCCGGCCAGGTAGGCCACGCCCTCGGGCCCGTAACTCTCGCGGTGCGGCTCGTCGCGCCGCAGGTGGAACACGTCGCCGGCGCGGTAGATCTTGATCTCGCCGCCCGCGTGGAGGCGGACCTCGCCTTCCAGGACCAGAGCCTTCGCTTCGAACGGATGCGCGTGGTCGGCCAGCGTGCCGTTCGGCGCGCGCTCGACGAGGACCGGGTCCGCATAGCCTTCCGCTTTCAGGGTATCGAGGAATTCCTGTCGTTCCATGCCGGGCTCGCAAAGATAAGTGTGCGTGATGGCGGAGTGTATCACCGGTCCCGGTCGACACTCATCTCTGTAGAACGCCCGCAACTCAGGAAGTGGCGCGGGCCACGCGTGCGCGCCGGCCCTCCGCCACGCGGTAGCCGATCGCCAGCACGACGAGCCAGGCCGGGATCATCCACACCGACACGCGCAGTTCCGGCGTCGCATACATGATCGCGACGATCCCCGCGAGGTACAGCAGGCAGGCCCAGTTCGTGAGCGGGTAGAGGGGGCTCGGGAACGCCGTGCGCTTGCCCGCGGCCTGCCTGGCGGCGCGGAAGCGCAGGTGCGACCAGCTGATCATCGCCCAGTTGATCAGCATGCCGGCGACGGCGAGACCCATCAGCAGGCCCAGCGCCTTGCCCGGCACGGCATAGTTGACGCCCACGCACAGCGCGGTGGCGACGGCCGACACGGCCAGCGATGCCAGCGGCACGCCCCGTTCGTTCACGCGCAGCAGCGCGCGCGGCGCGTGGCCCTGCACGGCGAGGCCATACAGCATGCGGCTGTTCGAATACACGCAGCTGTTGTACACGGACAGCGCGGCCGTCAGCACGACGATGTTCAGCACGTGCGCGACGATCCCGGCGTCCAGCGCCTTGAAAATGAGGACGAACGGGCTGGCGCCCGGCACGATCTGGTCCCACGGATACAGCGACAGCAGGACGGCGAGGGCGCCGACATAGAACACGAGGATGCGCCACAGGGTCTGGTTCGTCGCGCGCGGGATCGAGCGCGACGGATCCGCGGCCTCGGCCGCCGTGATGCCGATGACTTCCAGGCCGCCGAACGAGAACATGATGATCGCCATCGACATCACGAGGCCCTGGATGCCGTGGGCGAAGAAGCCGCCGTGCGTCCACAGGTTCGACACGCATGCCTGCGGTCCCGCGCCGCCGCTCGCGAGCAGGAACACGCCGTAGACGATCATCGCGATGATGGCCGCCACCTTGATGACGGAAAACCAGAACTCGCTCTCGCCGAACGCGCGCACGTTGATCAGGCTGATGCCGTTCGCGAGCACGAAGCAGCCCAGCGCCGACACCCACGTCGGCACGCCGGGAAACCAGTACTGCACGTAGATGCCGACGGCGGACAGCTCGGCCATGCTGACGAGCACGTACAGCACCCAGTAATTCCAGCCCGAAACGAAACCGGCGAAACGGCCGCAATATTTATCCGCGAAGTGGCCGAACGAGCCGGCGACCGGTTCGTCGACCATCATTTCGGACAGCTGGCGCATGATCAGGAAGGCGACGAGGCCCGCGATCGCGTAGCCGAGCAGCACGGACGGGCCGGCCAGCTTGACCGTTTCCGCGACGCCGAGGAACAGGCCGGTGCCGATGGCGCCGCCGAGGGCCATCAGCTGGATGTGCCGGCTCTTGAGGCCGCGGTGGAGTTGGGTGTCGGAAGCCATGGTGTCCGCTTGCTAAAAGACAAGGATTTTAATGGAAACGGTCGGTGCTGTGATCATGCGCCGACCTTTACTTTTCTTTACACGAAACGCACATCTTTTAACGCGATCTGGCCTGTAACATCTGGCAACTTTTTTGTACGGCAGATCCATGGTTCAATTCAAACAAAGACGCAGCGCCGCGCTCGTCGGCCTCGCCCTGACGGCGCTGCAACCCGCGCTGGCCCAGGAGGCCGCGCACAAGGCATCCGCGGACATCAAGCAGGTCAATGTGGTCGGCGAACGCCAGGCCAACCGCATCGACCGCCAGGTCTACTACGTCAAGAACGACGTCAACGCCAGCAACGGCAGCGCGGCGGATGCACTCAACAACGTGCCATCGGTCTCCGTCGATCCGGACGGCACCGTCTCGCTGCGCGGCAATTCGAACGTGCAGATCCTCGTCGACGGCAAGCCGTCCGCCATGCTCCAGGGCGACAACAAGGGGCCGGCGCTGCAGGCGATGCCGGCCGACGACATCGATTCCGTCGAGGTCATCAACAACCCCGGCGCGGAATTCGGCAACGAGGGCGGCGGCGGGCCGATCCTGAACCTCGTCATGAAGCGCAACCGCAAGCCGGGCGGCTTCGGCGTCGTCAACACGAATCTCGGCACGGCTGGCCGCTACAACTCGGCCGTGAACGGCGCCTGGAATACGGGCCGCTGGGGCATCCAGGGCGGCGTCCACGTGCGCCACGACGGCCGCGATGCGACGGGCGACACGGAGCGCGACCGCATCGACCCCGTCACGGGCGCGGACCAGCACAGCCGCCAGGTCTCGGCCAGCAGCGGCCTGAACGACAGCGCCGGCCTGCGCGGACAGCTGACCTACAACCTCACGGACGTGGATTCGATCGAGGCCAGCGTCGGCGCCATGAAGCGCACGAACGACCAGTCCGGGTTCGACCACTACCAGGTGGTCGACGCGGACGGCAACCCGGTCAGCGCTTACACGCGCACGACGCAACGCACCGGGGACAACTCGAACGCGATGTGGGGCGCCCGCTGGGACCACAAGGGCGACAAGCTCGGCGAGTTGTTCAAGATGGACTTGCGTGTGTCGACGAGCGACAACGGCAACGACACGCGCTACGCGAACACGTATGTCGTCGCGCCGGCAGGCCCGGTCGATGCCGGCAGCGTGCAGAACGTCGCGAACAAGAGCCGCATCGTCGACTATTCGGGCGACTACGAACGCCCGCTCGACAGCGGCGCGACCTTCAAGATGGGCTACCGGCTGTTCGACAACCAAAGCGACTTCGACAACCGCTATTACGACGCCGCCGGCGTCCCGAATGCCCGCCTCACGAACGCGTTCTCCGTCGACGAGCGCGACGCCGCGCTGTATTCGTCGTACCAGTGGCAGGTGAATCCGCGCTGGGGCGCGCTCGTCGGCCTGCGCGCCGAATACACGCACGTGGACCTCGCGACAGCCTCCAACACGTACCTGAACTGGATCCCCAGCGCGTTCGCGACCTACAAGCTGAACGACACGGCCAACCTGCGCTTCGCGTACGCCCGCCGCATCCGCCGGCCGAGCGCCGGCGACCTGAACCCGTTCATCGTCTACAAGGACGAGTTGAACGAATCCGCCGGCAACCCGCACCTGAAACCCGTGCTGACGGATTCGTTCGAGATCGGCTACGAGACGAAGGCCGGCAAGCTCGATACCGCCGTGCGCGCGTACTACCGAACGGACCGCGACACCATCCGCAGCCGCCAGACGGCCGTCAGCGACACCGTGATCCTGACGACCCTGGAAAACGGCGGCAGCAACCGCTCCGGCGGCGTCGAATTCACGCTATCCGGCAAGGTCACGCCGAACGTCACCATCAACACGAGCGGCAATCTCGCGTACCTGGAACAGCAGCAGGTCGACCTGAACGGCGCCGAGACGACCCGCAACGCGACGTCGCTGAGCGTGCGGGGCCGCATCAACTGGCAGGCGACGCCGGACGACCAGCTGCAGCTGCAGCTGAACGCGCGCGGCAAGACGCTGGCGGGGTCGGGTTACAACCAGCCCGTGTCGAGCGCGAACGTCAGCTGGCGCCGCAGCCTGTCGCGCACGCTGGCGCTCGTGATGAATGTGACGGACGTGTTCAGCTCGCAAAAGATGGAGACGGTCACCAACACGGCGACGTTGAAGGAGACGTCCATGCGCCGCTTCGCCGGGCGCATCGTATACGTGGGGCTGTCGTGGCGCTTCGGCGGAGTGCAGGGCACGGCCGGCCGCGAACGGCGCGAAGGACCCGACGGCGAAGGGTTCCATGGCGGGCCGCCGCCCGGAGGTCCTCCGCCGGGTGGCTTTGGCGGCGGCCCCGGTATCTGATCAGACGCTGTGCGGCAGCCCGAGGTTGCGATTCGCCGGCACGGCGATATCGATCAGCTTCGGCTGCGGCAGCTTCAACCCGTTCATCAGCGTGACGAAGTCGTCGCGCGACCGCCCCGCGACGCGCGCGTTATGGGTCTTTTCCCAGCCGATGGTCGATACCGACTGGCCCTTGTAGTCATGCCCCGGCCACACGCGGGTCGCATCCGGCAGCGCGAACAGTTTTTGCGTGATGCTGTCGTACAGCGCTTGCGCGCTGCCGCCCTGGAAATCCGTGCGGCCGCAGCCGTCGATCAGCAGCGTGTCGCCCGTGAACACGTTGCCGCGCCAGGCGTAGCACATGCTGCCCGCCGTGTGGCCCGGTGTGTGGATCACGGCGATGGTTTCGTTGCCGCCGAAGTGGACGACGTCGCCGTCCTGCAGCTGCACTTCGGCCGGCGGGATGCCGCAGCCGCTCGGCACGGCCGCACGCGCGCCCGTCAACTGGCGCAGGCGGCCGGCGGACGTCACGTGGTCGGCGTGCGCATGCGTCTCGAGGATGTATTCGAGGCGCAGGCCCAGGCGCTCCAGGTGGGCGAGGTCGCGCTCGACGTGCTGGTCGACGGGGTCGATGATGACGGCCGCGTCGCTGCCCGGCGCGGCCAGGATGTAGGTAAACGTCGACGATACGGCGTCGAACAACTGGATCGGATTGTTGTGCATTCAGTCTCCCGAAGGGCCGGCCGCGGCGCGGGTACCGCCGCGATGGGCCTCGATGCCGGCGCGGATACGCTCGGTCACCTCGAATATTGCCATGCCGGCCACCATGGCCGCAACGAACAGCAGGGTCGACCGCCCGCCGACTGCCAGCGCCGTCAGCGCCGGCCCGGGACAATAACCCACGAGGCCCCAGCCGACGCCGAACGTGACGCTGCCCAGGACCAGGGGCGCATCGATGCGGCCCGCGCCCGGCACATGGATCCGGCTCCCGAACAGGGGCCGCACGCGCGTGCGTGCAAAGCGGAAGGCGAGAGCGGCGACGAGGATGGCCCCGACCATCACGAACAGCAGCGACGGGTCCCAGGTGCCGGCCACGTCGAGGAAGGCGAGCACCTTGGCGGGGTTGCTCATGCCGGACAGGATCAGGCCCGCGCCGAACAGGAGGCCGGCGATGAAAGCGGTAACGAGGTTCATGAAGGTTCCTTAGTGCCCGAGCACGTGGCGCACGACGAAGACGGTGACGAAGCCGGCCGCGAGGAAGCACGCGGTGGCCAGCAAGGAGCGGGGCGACAGGCGCGCGATGCCGCACACGCCATGGCCGCTCGTGCAGCCGCTGCCGAAGCGCGTGCCGATCCCCACGAGCAGGCCGCCGATCGTGAGCAGCGCGGGCGAATGGTCGATCTGCGCCGGCGGCATCGCCCCCATCGTCAGCCAGGCGAGCGGTGCGACGAACAGGCCGAGAATAAATGTGACGCGCCACGCAATATCGCCCCTGGAAGCCACGGCGGGCCGCAACAGGCCGCCGAGGATGCCGCTGATGCCGGCGACGCGGCCATTGGCCAGCAGGAGCAGGGCCGTCGCCAGCCCGATGAGAATGCCGCCCGCGAGCGACGCCCACGGGGTGAAATGCAGCCAGTCGATCGTCATGGTCAGTCCTCCTTCGGACAGTAAAGCTGGTATAACAACTGCAGTACGGCCAGCGCTTCCGGGCTCGCCACGCTGTAGAAAATCTGCTTCCCTTCGCGCCGGGTGGCGACGAGGCCTTCCTGGCGCAGCACGGCCAGTTGCTGGGACAGGGTCGGCTGGCGGATGTCCAGGGCCGCTTCCAGCGCGCCGACGGGCTGCTCGCCCTGCGTGAGCTGGCACAGCAACAGCAGGCGGTCGGTATTCGCGAGCGCTTTCAGCAGGCCGCCGGCCTGGGCGGCCGCGGCGCGCATGGCGTCCGCGGGGAGGGTCGTGACGGGTTCCATGCGCTCATTCTATAAAAAGACAATCTATAAAACAATAGATTATTTTCCGGGCGGCTGCGGCTGGCTATCCACGACGCCCGGCATATCCTGGGTCTGCCGCGGGAACTTGCCCTTCAGCGCGTCGACGCCACCCTGCGGATGCGCGAGCGGCTTCAGGTCGGCACGTGCCTTGCGCTTGTCGCCCGTGTGGACTTTCAGGCGCGTATCGCGTTCCTCGAGCATATTGGGCAGCAGCTCGCCGTCGCGACTGAACGACCACCCGAGCATCGGTGCGCCCAGCGGCAGCGCGTCGCCCGGCTTGCCGTTGGCGCCCGTGTTCCACACGTGCCAGGTCTTGCCGTAGCTGTTCATCTTTTTCTTCATCAGCGCGTGCTCGGCGGCCTCGGGCAGGCCCGGTGCGATCAACAGGCCGCTGAGGATTTCGCCATTATGCGGATGCCAGTAGGGGCGCTCGTCCGGCGGCAGCCGGCCGTACAGTTTTTCCGAAATGATGTATTCGATGCCGTCCAGGTTGGCCGTGCGCGTATTGCCGTCGAACAGGGCGCACTGCGCGAAGTCTTCGTTGACCTGGCGGCAGAAGTGATGGGCCTCCACCTGCATCTCGGGATGGTCCTTCATCGGATGGAAGCCGTTCAGGTAGATGTCGAATCCAGCCAGCGGCGCATTGCCCTGCAAGAGCTTCGCGCCCGCTTCGAGCGTGCGCGTGTCGCCGGCTTTCGGCGCGCCGGCGGGCTGCGGATGCTGGCCGACGGCCGCGGTGGCAATCAGGCAGCCGGCGATGCCGGCCACGATATGCAGTTTCATGGGAACCTCCTTCGTGGATAGGATCGTGAAACGGGCCGCCGGTTCCGCTCGAATCACGTGCGCTCCAGCGGCGCGGCGAGCAACCGGTCGATGCGGTTGCCATCCATGTCGACGACTTCGAACCGCCAGCCTTCCCAGTCCAGCTTGTCGCCCGCGCGGGGGATCACGGCCAGCTGGTACAGCATGAAGCCTGCCAGCGTGTGGTAGGCGCCGCTCTCCTCGTCGGGGAAGTCGATGTCGGCGCCTGTCAGGTAGCGGAAGCGGTCGAGCACCATGCCTCCGTCGACGAACCAGCTGCCGTCCTCGCGCCGGACGGCGTCCGGCTGGCCGTGGTCGCTGGTGGGCGTGACGTCGCCCACCAGCGCGCTCAACACGTCGGTCAGCGTGATCAAGCCCTGGATGTCGCCGTATTCGTCCACGACCATCGCCAGCTCCACTCGGTGCTGCTTCAATTGTTCGAGCAGGTCGATGGCGCTGCTCGATTCCGGCACGTACAGGATCGTCTCGAGGGCCGCTTCGATGTCGATGCCGGCCAGCGACTGCGTGCGGATCGCCTGGCCGAACAGGTTGCGCGCGCGCACGATGCCGAGCACCTGCGAGCGGTCGCCGCGGTAGACGGGGAACCGGCTGTACGGGGACGCGGCGATGCGCGCGAGGTTTCGTTCGAGGGGCTGGTCGAGGTCGAGGAATTCCAGGTCGACCCGGGGCGTCATCAGCGCCCGCAGATGCCAGTCGTCGAGGCGCAGGGCGCGCGCGGCGATGTCGTATTCCGCCTTCTCGAACACGCCCGCGTCCGTGCTTTCCTTGATCATGCCCGTCACGTCTTCCTCGGTCGGCGTCTCGTCCTTGTGGTGGTGCATGCCGAGCAGGCGCATGATGCCGTCCGTCGTCAGCGCAAGCAGGCGCACGAACGGGTGCGCGAGGCGGGCCATGAATTGCAGCGGGCGCGCGATCAGGGCCGCCATCGTTTCCGGATACAGGATCGCGATGCGTTTGGGCACCAGCTCGCCCAGCACGATCGAAACGAACGTGATGCCGGCGACGACGATCGCCAGCGCGACGAGCCGCGCATAGTTGTCCGGCACGCCGATGTGCGCGAGCGCGGGCGTCAGCCGCGCCGTCAGCGACGCTTCGCCGAACGCACCGTTGAAGATGCCGATGAGGGTGATGCCCACCTGCACGGTGGAGAGGAAGCGGCTCGGATCGTCATGCAGGTCGAGCGCGGTGCCGGCGCCACGCCGGCCTTCGCCCGCCATCTTTTCCAGGCGCAGGCGCTTGGCGGAAACGACGGCGAGCTCCGACATGGAGAACACACCGTTGAGCAGGATGAGCGCGAGGATGATGACGACGTCGGCCATGCGGTTCCCGTATGAGATGACGGGTCAATCATCGCATGAGGGAATCGGGAAAGGTCGCACAGCACGCGACGCCGTCGTTCCCGCGGAGGCGGGAACCAAATTTGTGTATGCGCCGACGAAACGCGTGCGAAATTGGCCCCCTGCCTTCGCAGGGGCGACGATTTCAGGGCTTTGCCGGATTGAAATGCTTGGCAATTCCCGCCCAGCATTCCTGGTAATTGCCCTGCAACTGCGGCGACTGCAGCGCATACGCCGTTGCCACCAGCGGATTGCGCGTCTCGAACATGAACGCCATCGTGTCCGTGACCTTGTGTGGCCGGCTCGTGTCCGCGCTGCTGGCCTTGTCGAACGTGGCCGCGTCCGGGCCGTGGCCGCTCATGCAGTTGTGCAGGCTCGCGCCGCCCGGCACGAAGCCTTCCGCCTTCGCATCGTAGGCGCCATGCACGAGGCCCATGAATTCGCTGGCGACATTGCGGTGGAACCAGGGCGGGCGGAACGTGTCCTCGCCGGCCAGCCAGCGGGGCGGGAAGATGACGAAGTCCAGCGTGTCGACGCCGGGCGTGTCCGACGGCGCCTGCAGCACGAGGAAGATCGACGGGTCCGGGTGGTCGTAGCTGATCGAGCCGATCGTGTTGAAGTGGCGCAGGTCGTACTTGTATGGTACGTAGTTGCCGTGCCAGGCGACGACGTCCAGCGGCGAATGCCGGATGCCCGCGCGCCACAGGTTGCCGCCGAATTTCGCCACCAGTTCGAAATCGCCCTCGATATCTTCGTAGCGAGCAACGGGCGTCAGGAAATCGCGCGGGTTGGCGAGACCGTTCGAGCCGATCGGGCCCAGGTCCGGCAGGCGCAGCAGCGCGCCGAAATTCTCGCAGACATAGCCCCGCGCCTCGCCGTCCGGCAGGTCGACCTGGAAACGCACGCCGCGCGGGATCACGGCGATTTCCTGCGGCTCGACGGCGACGAGGCCGAATTCCGTCGCGATGGCCAGGCGGCCCTGCTGCGGCACGATCAGCAGTTCGCCGTCTGCCGAATAGAAATATCGCCCGCGCATGGACCGGTTCGCGGCGTACACGTGGATCGCGCAGCCGGACATCGCGGCCGGCGACCCGTTGCCGGCCATCGTCACGAGGCCGTCGATGAAGTCGGTGGGTGCGTCCGGCATGGGCAGCGGACTCCAGCGCATCTGGTTCGGCGACGGTGCGCCGTCGAACCCGGCGGCGATGCGGCCATTGCCCATCGGTTCGAACGTGCCGTGCATGGCGGCCGGACGGATGCGGTACAGCCAGGAACGGCGGTTGTGGCTGCGCGGCGCCGTGAACGCCGTGCCGGACAATTGTTCCGCGTACAGGCCATAGGCAACGCGCTGCGGCGAATTGCGGTGCGCGGGCAGGGCGCCGGGCAGGGCTTCCGTCGCGAATTCGTTGGCGAAGCCGGACATGTAGCCGTCGGTCGAAGCAGTCAAGGGTCTCTCCAGGATGCGTGGTGTTTATGACACTGTAGAGGACCGCGGCGAGTTTTACGAGATGAATACAAAAATGTAGACTATTCAGGACATCAATAAGACTATCGAGCGCATGATCGAACCCTCTAGCATCGACCTGAATCTGTTATCGGTATTTCAGGAGGTCTACCGCGAACGCCAGATTTCGGCGGCCGCGCGGCGTCTGGGGCTGACGCAATCGGCCGTGAGCAATGCGCTGGCCCGGCTGCGGCGCACGTTCGGCGACGAGCTGTTCGTGCGCACGGCGTACGGCATGCAGCCCACGCCGCTCGCGCAGCAGATGGCCGAGCCGATCGGCGCCGCGATGGCCCAGGTGGCGTTGGCCCTGTCGCAGCGCAGCCGTTTCGACCCGGCCAGCAGCAGCCGCCGCTTCACGGTGGCGATGACGGACGTGGGCGAGGTGTACTTCATGCCGGTGCTGATCGAGCGCTGCCGCGCGAGCGCGCCGAACGTGGAGATCGCGTCGATCCGGGCGTACGGCCTGACCTTGAAGGACGACATGGAGACGGGCAGGGTGGACCTGGCCATCGGCGCGTTCGAGGACGTGTCGGAAGCGCTGTACCACCGCGCGCTGTTCCGCCAGCCGTTCGTGAGCATGTTCCGCAAGGACCATCCGCTGGCGAAGGGCAAGGTGGACCTGGCGCGGTTCGTGGCGGCGCCGCACCTGATCGTCGATGCGGCCCAGAGTCCTTACGACCGCATCAATGGATTGCTGGAAAAGGCCGGGGTGACGGCCGGGGCCCGGTTCCGGGTGCCGCATTTCACCGCGGTGCCGTACATCGTCAGCACGAGCGAGCTGGTGGTGACGGTGCCGCAGAAACTGGCCGAAAGCGCGGCAAGCCCCTTCGGCCTGAAGTGGATCGAGCCGCCGCTCGCCCTGCCGACGTTGCAGACCAACGTCTTCTGGCACCGGCGTTTCAACCACGATCCCGGCGTCCAGTGGCTGCGGGGACTGATTGCCGACGTGTTCGCGGAATGACAGGCGAACGCGCCGGGAGGCGCGAACATTTTAATGAAAAGAGGAATAGACAATGGCCGACCTGTTTGACAATCCGATGGGGCTGATGGGCTTCGAATTCGTGGAATTCGCTTCGCCCACCCCGGGCGTGCTGGAGCCCGTGTTCGAAGCGCTGGGCTTCACGAAAGTGGCCGTGCACCGCTCGAAGGACGTCGTGCTGTACCGCCAGGGCGACATCAACTTCATCGTCAACAACGAGCCGAAGAGCGCCGCCTATTATTTCGCGGCCGAACACGGTCCGTCGGCCTGCGGCATGGCCTTCCGCGTCCAGAACGCGCACAAGGCGTATGCGCGCGCCCTGGAGCTGGGCGCCCAGCCGATGGACATCCCGACCGGCCCGATGGAGCTGCGCCTGCCCGCCATCAAGGGCATCGGCGGCGCGCCGCTGTACCTGATCGACCGCTTCGAAGACGGCAAATCCATCTATGACATCGACTTCGAATGGATCGAGGGCACGGAACGCCACCCGGTCGGCCACGGCCTGAAGATCATCGACCACCTCACGCACAACGTCTACCGCGGCCGCATGGCCTACTGGGCCGGCTTCTACGAGAAGCTGTTCAACTTCCGCGAGATCCGCTATTTCGACATCAAGGGCGAGTACACGGGCCTCACGTCGAAGGCGATGACGGCGCCGGACGGCAAGATCCGCATCCCGCTGAACGAGGAGGGCAAGGCGGGCGGCGGCCAGATCGAGGAATTCCTGCTCAAGTACAACGGCGAAGGCATCCAGCACATCGCGCTGCTGACGGACGACATTTTTTCCACCGTGGACGGCTTGCGCGCCGCGGGCGTGCCGCTGATGAGCGCGCCGCCGGCCACGTACTACGAGATGCTGGAGTCCCGTCTCCCGGGTCACGGCCAGGACCTGGAAGCGCTGAAGGCGCGCGGGCTGCTCGTCGACGGCACGACCGAAGACGGCAACCAGCGGCTGCTGCTGCAGATCTTTTCCGAGACGCAGCTGGGTCCCGTGTTCTTCGAATTCATCCAGCGCAAGGGTGACGAAGGCTTCGGCGAAGGCAATTTCAAGGCGTTGTTCGAGTCGATCGAGCGCGACCAGCTGCGCCGCGGGGCACTCAAGACCGCCGCCTGATAGTGACCATAATGGTGGGCACGGGGTGCCCACCCTACGGTGGCGGATCGTAGGGTGGGCTCCCCGAGCCCACGCGAACCGCAAGCAAAAACACAAATATTTTCAAGGTGTTAAGCAATTTTTGCGAACACCTGTGCGCTTCATTTCCAGACTAATATCCGAGTGTTGCGCGCACGTCTCATTCTCCCGTTTCCCGCAGATTTTCTCATCGGTTTGTAACCAAAAGCCACAAGCTCGGCACTAGAATTTCCGTACGGCATCAATACCTACCGAAATTCAACTGCAAACCATGATTACCCGTCGCCTTGCCCCGCTGGCCCTGCTGCTCGCCTGGGCCGCCCCGTTCGCCCACGCCGCCGAATCCGACGCCCCGCTGACGGCGGAGGCGCCCGCCGCCGACAACCCGCTGAGCGCGACCGTGTCCGTCAGCTCGCAATACATTTCGCGCGGCATCCGCCAGACGTGGGGCGGGCCTGCCGCGATGGCCGGCGTCGACTACGCGCATCCGAGCGGCTGGTCGGCCGGCACGTCCGTCATCAACGTCAGCGATAAATTCATCGAAAGCGGCACGGTGGAATGGGACCTGTACGGCGGCTACAGCGGCACCGCGGGCCCGATCGGCTGGTCCGCGATGGTCTACTGGTACAAATACCCGGGGGCGCGCATCAGCGCGACGGACACGTCGTTCGACTACGGCGAACTGTCGGCCGGTTTCACCTGGAAGACCCTGTACGCCCGCTACAACTACACGTTCAGCCGCGACTTCTTCGGCATCACGAATGCCCGCGGCACCGGCTACCTGGACGTCGGCGCCGACCAGCCGCTGACCAGGTCGCTCACCTTGAACCTGCACGCCGGCGACGGCCGCGTGGCCGGCAGCGGCAACGGCATCTGGGACTGGCGCGACCTGAAAGCGGGCCTGACCCACAAGCTCGAAGACGGCTGGACCGTCGCCCTGAACTACACCCGCGCCATCGGCGCGACGGGCATCTATAACGGCTACACCACGGGCGTCCCGCGCGCCGACGGCCGCCTGGCCGTGGCCAACGTCGCGCGCCGCGCCGTCGTGCTGTCGCTGACCCGCAAATTCTGAAACGAGGAATCACCATGAGTCGTAATCCCCTGGCGTCGCTGTCGCTGACGGCGAAGATCTGCGCGACGGCCACCACGCTCGTCGTGCTGAGCCTCGCGATCACGTCGGCCGTCATCGCCGTGCGCAGCAGCGAGGGCGCCGAGGACGCGAGCATGCACCTGGCCCGCACCTCCGCGCGCGAAGCCGCCGCCGCCGTGCAGGCGCAGCTCGGCACCAAGCTGGGCGCCGTCACCAACCTCGCCGCCGCCATGAGCGCGCTGCGCGAAGCGGACATCGCGCCTTCGCGACCGCAGATCGCGGCCGTCACGCAGGCGACGGTGCGCACCTCGAACGACTTCATCGGCGGCGCCGTGACGTGGGAACCGGATGCGCTGGACGGCAAGGACGCCGACTACGCCGGCAAGGGCCCGGAGTACGACGCGACGGGCCGCTACATGCCTTACTACACCCGCAACGCGGACGGCACCATGCACGTGGAACCGATCGTGTGGCCCACCACGCCGGGCGCCAACGACTGGTACGACATCCCCAAGCGCACGCGCAAGGTCTTCTTCACGGAGCCGTACTCGTATCCCGTCAACGGCAAGGACATCATGATGGCGTCCCTGGTGGCGCCGATCGTCGTCAAGGGCGAATTCAGGGGCACGGCCAGCGCCGACTTCCAGCTCACGCACCTGGGCGAGATCCTCGCGAGGATCAAGGTCCTGGACCAGGGCAAGCTGTCGCTGCTGTCGAACGGTGGCCTGTATGCGAGCCATCCGGACGGCAGCAGGAACGGCAAGGCGGCCGACGACCTGCCGCCCGCCGCGCTGGCGGCCGTGCGCGCCGGGCAGACGTATGAATATGTGGACGCGGCCGGCATCGTGCACCTGCTGCAGCCGCTGCGCCTGCACCCGGACATCGCGCCGTGGGCCGTGAAAATGTCGTTCCCGCACGCCGTCGCGACGGCCAGCGCGCGCCAGCTGATGGGCTATTCGCTGTCCGCATCGCTGATCTGCGCCGTCGTGGCGGCCTTCGTGATGGTGACCGTGCAGCGCCGCCTGACCCGCCCGCTGCGCGTGCTGGGCGCCACCATGACGGACCTCGCCAGCGGCAACGCCGACCTGAACGCCCGGCTGGAGGCGAAGGGCCGCGACGAGCTGGCGCTGATCGGCGCCGGCTTCAACGGCTTCGTCACCAAGATCCAGCAGGTGCTGGTGCAGGTGCGCGAGAGCGCCGGCAGCGTGGCCGCCGCCAGCGTCGAGATCAGCCAGGGCAACATGGACCTGTCCGGCCGCACCGAACAGCAGGCCGGCGCGCTGGAAGAGACGGCGGCATCGATGGAAGAGCTGACGTCGACCGTCAAGCAGAACGCCGACAATGCGCGCCAGGCGAACCAGCTCGCCCTGTCCGCGTCGGAGACGGCCCGCCGCGGCGGCGCCGTCGTGGCCGAAGTCGTGGAGACGATGGCGGCGATCGACACCGCGTCGCGCAAGGTCGTCGACATCATCGGCGTCATCGACAGCATCGCGTTCCAGACCAATATCCTCGCACTGAACGCGGCCGTCGAAGCGGCGCGCGCCGGCGAGCAGGGCCGCGGCTTCGCCGTCGTCGCGTCGGAAGTGCGGGCGCTGGCCCAGCGCAGCGCCGCCGCCGCGAAGGAGATCAAGGCCCTGATCGGCGACGCCTCGGGCAAGGTGGAAGCGGGCAGCGCCCTCGTGCAGGACGCGGGCCGCACGATGGAAGACGTCGTCGCCAGCGTGCGTCGCGTGAGCGACATCGTGGCCGAGATCTCGGCCGCCAGCGCGGAGCAGAGCACGGGCATCGGCCAGGTCAACCAGGCCATCGTGCAGATGGACGGCACGACCCAGCAGAACGCGGCCCTCGTCGAAGAGGCGGCCGCCGCGGCGGACAGCCTGCAGCAGCAGGCCGACCTGCTCGTGTCGCTGGTGGGCCAGTTCAAGCTCGAGGGCGCGGCCGCAGCACCGGTGCGTCCGGCCGTTGCCGCGCGGGCCCCGATACGGGCGCTGGCCGCCGCGTAAACGTCCAGGCTGGGCTACACTTCCGGATCCACGATCTGGAGGAGAGCCCAGCAATGAAAGCAGCGCACAACGCCGCCTGTCACCTCGTCGCCGCACTCGCGTGCGGCCTCGCATTCCCCGGCGGTGCCGCGGCCGCCCCGCCGGCCGTCTCGCCGGCCGGCATCCCCGCCTTCGACGAGGCGATGCTGTCCCCCGACTACTGGATCCGGCGCGCTCCCAAGCCCGACGCCGTGCTGCTGGACGCGCGCGCGACCGCCGCCCAGCGGGCCGCCGCCTACGCGCCCGGCGGCGGCTTCGTCGACATCCGCAAGCTGCCCGGCACGCTCACGCGCGCCCAGATCCTCGAGTGGATCGAGGGCGCGGCGCAGCAGACGCCCGTCAAGCTCGCGGTCGACGATGCCGGCCGGCCCGTCGGGCCGGACACGGTACGACTGCTGCGCGAGGCCACGGCGGCCGGCCAGGTTCCGGCCTCGGCGCCCGCCCGCTACGGTCTCGCCGTGCGCCGCGCGGCGCTGCGCACCTATCCGAGCGACCGCGTGTTCCACGGTGCGGCCGACCAAACCGATTTCGAAAGCCTCACGGCGGGCACCCTGTTTCCGGGCGAGCCCGTGCTGGTCGCGCATACGAGCGCGGACGGCCGCTGGCTGCTCGCGCTCACGACGCAGGGGCCGGCGTGGGTGCATGCCGACGACATCGCCATCGGCCCGGCGGATGCGGTATTCGGCTACGCGGCGCTGCCGCCGGGCCGCGTGGTCACGGGCGACCATGTCCACACGGTCCATACGCGCGAGCTGCCGGCCGTGTCGCAGCTCGACCTCGACATGGGCGTGGCCCTGCCGCGCGCCGACGTGCCGCCGGACCGACCCGTCAACGGCGCGAGTCCGTACGCGTCGTGGGCCGTGCAGCTGCCCGTGCGCGAGGCCGACGGTGCGCTGACCATCCGGCCGGCGCTGATCCGCCGCGGCGCCGACACGGCGCCGGGCTACCTGCCGCTCACGCGCGCGAACATCATCCGGCAATCGTTCAAGCTGCTCGGCGAGCGCTATGGGTGGGGCCACCAGTACGACGCGCGCGATTGCAGCGGCCTGGTCGCCGAGACCTACCGCAGCATGGGTCTCCTGCTGCAACATAGCTCCGGGCTGCAAGGTTCGTCGACGGCGCTGAAGCACCGCACGTTCACGGCCGCCGACCCCCACGCGGCGCGCGTAAAAGCGGTGCGGGAGGCGCAGGTGGGCGACCTCGTCGTCGTGCCGGGCCACGTGCTGATGATCATCGGGCACGTGAACGGCGAGCCGTACGTGATCCAGGACGTGCCGTATGCCGTCTTCAAGGATCCCGCCACCGGCGCGCTGCGCAGGACGAAGCTGAACCAGGTGGCGGTGACGCCGCTGCTGCCGCTGCACGCCGACGACACGACGCTGTACGTGGATGCGATGACGAGTCTCGTGCAGCCGACGCGGCGCTAGCCCGGGTGCTATCCTTCGGGGGACGCATTCAAAAGGAGGTCGCTTGCTGCTCGCGTTTGCCGTACTGCTCGTTTTCCAGTGCCTGGGAGAGGGTCTCGTGTTCCTGTTGCGGCTCCCCGTCCCGGGCCCCGTCGCCGGCATGCTGCTGTTACTGGCCGCGCTCGTCGCGTTCCCGCGCCTGCACGACACCGTGGAGGCGGGCGCGAACGAGCTGCTGCGCCACCTGTCGCTGCTGTTCGTGCCGGCCGGCGTGGGCATCATCGTGGCGGCGGCCAGCGGCAGCGGGCACTGGCTCGCGATCTGCGCGGCCGTCGTCGGCAGCACGCTGCTGACCCTTGCCGTCACGGCGCTCGTGCTGCGGGCGCTCACGCCCGGCGCCGACAGGAAGGAGGGCGGCGATGTTTAACTTCGAGGAGCTGACCCACTTCTGGGTGTATCTGTCCGCATCGCCGCTGCTCGGCCTCACGGTCACCCTGTGCGCCTACGTGTTCGCGCAATGGGTCTATGCGCGCTGCGGGTTCTCGCCGCTCGCCAATCCGGTCGCCATCGCGATCGCCCTCGTGAGCCTCGTGCTGGCGGCCGGCGGCATGTCGTATCAACGCTATTTCGCGGGCGCGCAGTTCGTCCATTTCCTGCTCGGTCCCGCCACCGTCGCCCTGGCCGTGCCGCTCGCGCGCCAGATGCCGCGCCTGCGCCGCAGCCTGTTTCCGCTCGCGTGCGCGCTGCTGTCCGGGTGCGTGACGGCCATCGTCAGCGCCGTGGGCATCGCCGTGCTGATGGGCGCCTCGCCCGAGCTGGCGCGTTCGCTGGGGCCGAAGTCGGCCACGACGCCCATCGCGATGGCCGTGTCGGAACACCTTGGCGGCGTGCCGGCGCTGACGGCCGTCCTCGTGATCGGCACGGGCATCTTCGGCGCCGTCACGGCGCGCTTCCTGATGAATGCCTTGCGCATCGACTCGCACGCGGCGCGCGGCCTCGCGCTCGGCGTCGCGTCGCACGGTATCGGCACGGCGCGCGCGTTCCAGGTGAGCCCGGAAATGGGCGCCTATGCGGGTCTCGGCATGGGCATCAACGGCGTGTTGACGGCGTTGCTGGCACCGTGGCTCGTGCCGCTGCTGCTGCGCTGGATGGGGCAATAGGGCGGGAAAATGCGAGAAGCCCGCAACCACGCGCGGACGCGATTGCGGGCGGGGCAGGCGCGCGTGGTGCCGTGCCGGGGGAGCGCAGGCGGCTTGCGCCGCTGCGGAAAACAGGCGTTTATGCGTGCGATGGCTTGCGCGTAAAGGCGCGGGCCGCGAACAGGGCGCTGGCCACGCCGACGACGATGGCGGCCGTGCTGCCCGAGAAGCCGACGGCGGTGTTGGCGGCGATCTTGCCGGCCTTCGGCGTCACCAGTTCCAGGCGGCGCTTCG
>CBIHOW010000075.1:0-26379 GCA_966211695.1 uncultured Massilia sp.
ACCGTCGCCCGTGCGCAGTACCGGCGCGACATCAAGCAGGCGTAAACGCTGCTCACGGAAATCGGCTCCCTGCCTCCGCAGGGACGACGTGTTGATTGAGTTGGCCTCAAAACCGTCGCCCCTGCGCAGGCAGGGGCCCAAGTTTACTCGCCCTACCTGCAAATCTCATCGTAGAGATCCCGCCAATCGGCATTCATCCCCTGGATGAGATTGACCTTCCAATCCCGCCGCCATCGCTTGATCTGCTTTTCACGCGTGATCGCTTGCATGATGTCGGCATGCACCTCGTACCACACGAGGTGTTTCGTCCGGTGGTCTTTCGTGAATCCACTGACGAAACCCTGGCGGTGCTGCCATACACGTTTGACCAGATCGGACGTCACGCCGACATATAACGTCCCATATGGTTCGCTTGCGAGGATATATACGTAGCTCGACTTGTCCATATTCGAGTCCCCAGTTCCGAAAATGACATGGTCGGACCGGGGACTCGATGTGCTACTGAGAAGTCACAAGCAATAACGGCTCAGCGGCGGCGACGCGCCAGGCTGCCGGCGGCCAGGCCGCCCAGCATCAGCGCCAGCGTCCCCGGCAGCGGCACCGAACCGCTCGGCGCGGCCGCTTCCACGTTGACGTTGTCGATCTGGTTGAAGTAACCCGAGCCGATTCGCAGTTCGGTGATGCCGGTCAGGACCGTGCTCCACGTACCCGCGTCCTGGATCGTACCGACCGACACGCCGTCGGCCGACACGTCGCTCCAGTCCATGAAGTAGTCGAAGCTGTTCAGGTTGAACTTGCCGCCGCCCACGCGGGTCAGCGTCAGGAACGTGTCCCAGCCGTTTTCCATGCCGTCATGCCAGTTGTAGGTCGACGGTTCGAACGTGCCGTCGCCGATGTGGGCCGCGCCCGCGTCCGCGCCCGGCGCGTTCAGCGTGACCTGGAAGCCCGACTCCACATAGGTCAGGTTCAGGCCGTCATACGTCATGCCGCCGGCCAGCGGTTCGCCGTCGCCGTACATCGCGTTGGTGAGGCCGTCGAAGTTCAGGACGGTGGCGCCGGCGCTGCCTGCCGCCATGAAGGCGACGGCGGCGAGAACGGATTTGAATGTCATGTAAGTCTCCGTGACTGGTCGATTAGTAGCTGAAGATCACGCCACGGCCGTTGCCGCTGGCGAATACACGTCCAGGCATGACCTGGTCGGCGGCCAGGTTGCCGATGCCGGCGTACTGGTGCTTGTCGTCGTTGATCCGGCGCCAGGTCGTGGCACCGTCGTCCGAGCGGTACACGCCCCACACGTTATTGATGATGCCGACGATGTAGATCGAGGACGAGTACGTCGCGCCGGCCGGCGCCTTGCCCAGCGCGATCGAGGTCGCGCCGTACACCTGCGGGTAGCTCCACGTCTCGTTGGTGCCCCAGTCCGGTGCCGTCACGTTCAGCTTCGTCCAGGTCACGCCCGAATCGGTGGAGTGCAGGATGCTGAAACCGTCGACCACCCAGATGTCGCCTTCGGCGTTCGGATTGACGGCGATCGACGAGTCGTTGAAGCTCGCCACCCGGGCGCCCGCGCCCACGAACGTCGTGCTTTCGGTGAAGGTGTGGCCGCCGTCCGTCGAGTACCAGAAGTGCGACGTGTCCGACCACTGGTTCCACCAGGCGCCGCCCGAGTTGAAGGCATAGACCTTGTTCGGGTTCTTGCGGTCGGCGACGACGCGATAGGCGCGGCCGATGCCCACGGAGGACAGGGCCGGCAGGTTCGTGTAGGTCCAGGTCGCGCCGTTGTCCGTCGTGTAGGCCGGACGTGCTCCCGCAGGTGCCCAGACGACGTTGCCCGGCTTGGTGACGGCGATGGTCGCCTGGTCGCCGTTGAGCGCATTCGCGTCCGGATGTTCGCTCGCGAACTTCGTCCAGGTCACGCCGGAGTCGGTCGAATAGATACCGTGGATCCCGGAGTTCGTATAGCCCGGCGTGCCGATCGCCGCGATATAGGCCGGATTCGACCAGGCCGTGTCGATGCCGATGCCGTTGGCGAAGATACCGTGCGGCTCGCGCGTCGCTTTCTTCAACAGCTCGGTCTGGACGTGCACGCCGATGTCGCCCGAGGCATTAAGCAGCGTGTACGAGGCACCACGGGGTGGGGTCATCAGGGCCAGCGTGGCGTTTTCCTCGATGCCGTTGATGGAGTCTTTCCAGGTCGGGGTCGCCGCCGACGCGTTATAGGTTTCCCAGATGCCGCCGCCGGTCACGTGCATGACGTGCTCCGGATTGTTCGGGTCGATCTCGACGTCGTCGATCCAGCCGGAGAATTCCGTGTTGGGCGTGTGCGGCATCTGGGTCGCGATTTCGCGCCAGGTCAGGCCGGCGTCGTCGGACACTTGCACGATCGGCTGACCCTGCCAGTTACCCCAGGAGTTCGTGACGCCCAGCGCGATGCGGGTGGTCGCGCCGGTGCCCGAGACGGACAGGCCGCCCATGCCGAAGTTCACCCATTGCTGCGTATCGTAGCTCTTCAGCAGCGTCCAGTTGGTGCCGTCGAACTTGTACAGGCGGGCCGGACCGCCGGCGCCCGGGCCCATGTCCCTCGTGAACGCCACGTAGATCATGCCGTCCTTGGCGCGCACCATGTGCGGAATGTAGTAGCCCGCGACCGGGGTCTCGATGCCGGTCCAGGTCGCGCCGCCGTCGGTCGACTTGTACAGGTTGAAGTTCATGCCGGCCGCGGCGGCGTAATCCGGCGCCACGGACGTGTAGATGGTCTGCGTGGCCGTGCCCGTGCCGGTGGTCGACGTGTCGAACAGCACGCCCTCGATGCCGCCCATCGTGCGCTGCGGCAGCGAACCGATCTTGTCGCCCGGGTACTGGAACGACGACAGCGACGTCACCTGGTTCCAGGTCTGGCCGTAATCCTCGCTCTTCCACAGGCCCGACGCGCGCGTCGCATAGTACAGGACCGACGACTTGTTCGGATCGACCATCATGCGTTCGCCGATGGCGCGGCCCTGGTCGTTGGCGCCGACGCGGAACGGCAGCTCGACGTGCGTCCAGTTGTCGCCGCGGTCGGTGGAGATATACAGGCGACCGTTGCGGCCGTCCCAACCGTACAAGCCCGTGCTCATATAGACGCGCTTGTCGTCGTTCGGGTCCAGGGCCATGCTTTCGCTGCCCATGTAGAAACTATCCCGGATGCCCAGGCTGTCCGTGAGCGCCACCCAGGTCGACGCCGTGGCGTCCCAGCGATAGACGCCGCCGATGTCCGTACGGGCGTACAGGACGTTCGGGCTCGTCGGGTGGAAGATCAGGCCGGGAACGTAGCCGCCGCCACCGTACTTCACACTCTGCCAGCGGGTGCCCGTGGTCGCGACGTCGGCGCCGCCCCCGGATGCGCTGCCGATCATCGCGGCAAAGGAAGGCGATTGCGAGGACGTGCTGCTGCCGCCACCGCATGCTGCCACCAGGCTGGCCAGGGCACAGGCGAGGGCAAGGGATTGCTTCTTCATGCTTGGACTCCAAGAAAGTTGGGACCGTGGTTGCCGGTCTTTTGCTGCAATGCACCATCCGCCCGGGCATGACCGAAACCGGTCCGTCTGGTAAGGATGGCAAACTGGTGATGATGGATGGCGGCGCTGCCGCCTGGGCGCGGGACCGGGTCAGGGTCGTGGCTTGTGAGGGGTCGTGTATTCCATGGTGTCTCCGTCGTTATCGTTTTATGCCGTTCCGACGCCCGTTATGCAACTGGCGTGAAATCGGTTTCTTTCGACGTAGACTATTAGCAATACGTACCTGTTTCTTGCATTCGTAACCACGAAAGCTAGAAAAGTGCAGAAAATTGAAGAGATTTGCGCAGGATTGTTATGTGCGCCGGACGAGTGTTGGAAACCGGTATTGGCGGTTGCCTGTTGCGATCCAGTTCATCAGTGTACAATCCCCGTTCGCTTTTTTTCTCTCACATTTCCACATGGCTACAATTAATCCGGCCGCCGTCAAGGCCTGGCTGCTCGACCTGCAGGCGCGCATCGTGCAAGCGCTGGAAGACGTCGACGGCAAGACCTTTTTGCGCGACACGTGGGAACGGCTTGAGGGCGGAGGCGGCGTGTCGCGCCTCGTCGAAGGCGGAAATGTGATCGAGCGCGGCGGCGTGAATTTTTCGCACGTGCGCGGCGCCAGCCTGCCGCCGTCGGCGATGGCCGCACGGCCGGAGCTGGCTGGCCGGGCGTGGGAAGCGATGGGCGTGTCGCTCGTGCTGCATCCGCACAATCCGTACGCACCCACGGTGCATATGAACGTGCGCTTTTTCGAAGCGACGGCCGAGGGCAAGGACCCGGTCTGGTGGTTCGGCGGCGGCATGGACCTGACGCCCTATTACGGCAATGCGGACGACGCGCGCCACTTCCACCAGGTGTGCCACGACGCGCTGGCGCCGTTCGGCGCCGAACTGCATCCGCGCTTCAAGCGCTGGTGCGACGATTATTTCTATATAAAACACCGCAAGGAAGCGCGCGGCGTCGGCGGCATCTTCTTCGACGACTTCAACGAACTCGGGTTCGAGCAGTCGTATGCGATGGTGCAAAGCGTCGGCAACGCCTTCCTCGACGCCTACCTGCCGATCCTGCAGCGCCGCAAGGACCAGCCGTACGGCGAACGCGAGCGCGATTTCCAGGCGTACCGGCGCGGCCGCTACGTCGAGTTCAACCTCGTGTGGGACCGCGGCACGCTGTTCGGGCTGCAGTCGGGCGGCCGGACGGAAGCGATCCTGATGTCGATGCCGCCGATCGTCAAATGGCGCTACGACTGGCATCCGGAGCCGGGCAGCCCGGAAGAGAAGCTCTATACCGACTTCCTGCCGCACCGGGATTGGCTGGCTCCGTGACCCGCTGCATTGCTCTGCTGGGCGGCAGCTTCGACCCGGCGCACCACGGCCACGTCGCGCTGGCCGAGCTGTTCGCGCACCTGCTCCATCCGGACGAATTGCGCGTGCTGCCCGCCGGCCAGCCGTGGCAAAAGAAGAATGGGCTGGAAGCGGGCGATGCCGACCGCGTGGCCATGCTGAAGCTGGCGTTTGCAGGGAGTACAGCGCCCGTGACGATCGATACCCGCGAGGTCGACCGCCATGGCGCCACGTACACGGTCGAAACCCTGCGCGACCTCCGTGCCGAGCTGGGACCGGACACATCGATCGTGTTCGTGATGGGCGCGGACCAGTTGCAGAAGCTGGACACCTGGCGCGACTGGCGCGACCTGTTCGCGCTGGCCAATTTCGGCGTCGCCGCCCGCCCCGGCTACCGGCTCGACGACGCCGCGCTGCCGCCCGCCGTGGCGGCGGAACTGGCGCAGCGGCGCGCGTCGTTCGACGACGTGCGCGCCAGCCCGGCGGGCAAGGTCTGCCTGGCGCACACGCTGGCCATCGACATTTCGGCCACGCAGGTGCGCGCCGCCCTGCACGCTGAACCCCGTACTGACATAAGCGCGCTCGTTGCGCCGCAAGTGCTAGACTATATTCAACAACATAACTTGTACAAAAACTAATGGATATCAAGAAACTGCAAACGCTCGTCGTCGACGCCCTCGAAGACGTCAAGGGCCAGGACATCGTTCTGTTCGACACGACGCACCTGACCAGCCTGTTCGACCGCATCGCGGTCGTGTCGGGCACGTCGAATCGCCAGACCAAGGCGCTGGCCGCCTCGGTGCGCGACAAGGTCAAGGAAGCAGGCGGCGACGTGGTCGGGCTGGAAGGCGAAGACACGGGTGAATGGGTTCTCGTCGACCTGGGCGACATGATCGTGCACATCATGCAGCCGGCCATCCGCCAGTACTACCGCCTGGAAGAAATCTGGGGCGAGAAGCCCGTGAAACTGGGCGCCGCCAAGCGCAAGTCGACGGTCGAGGGCCAGGAAGCGGCCGCGCCGAAGGGCAAGTCGAAGCACCTCGCCGCCAACCAGGAGCAGGAAGAAGCCAAGCCGGTGCGCGAGCGCAAGCCGGCCGCGAAGAAGTCTGCTGCCGAAGGCGAAGCCAAGCCGGCACGCAAGCCCGCCGCCAAGAAGATCCCGACCGGCGGCACCGTGAAGGTCGCCGTGCCGAAGGCCGCCGCCGCCGAAGCGAAAGCCGCCAAGGCCGCGAAGGCAGCCGCTGCGCCGAAGCGCGCGACGAAAGCCGCCGCAGCCGAAGGCGACGCCCCGGCCAAGAAAGTCATCCGCCGCATCAAGAAGACCGAAGAATAAACCGCGATGCAGTTGTTCATCGTCGCGGTCGGCCACAAGATGCCGGCCTGGATCGAGAGCGGCTTCGCGGAATACGTGAAGCGGATGCCGCCCGAGCTGCGCATCGTGCTGAAGGAAGTGAAGCCGGTCGAACGGTCCGGCAGCAAGACGGCGGCCACCGCGATGGCGCTCGAACGCGAGCGCATCGAGGCCGTGCTGCCGAAAGGCGTGCGCATCGTCGCCCTCGACGAGCGCGGCAAGGATCTCACCAGCGTGGGCCTGTCGCAAGCGCTGGAGGCCTGGCAGCAGGATGGGCGCGATGTCGCCTTCCTGATCGGCGGGGCCGACGGCCTCGATCCGGAACTCAAGGCCCGGGCGGACGGTCTGATCCGCATCTCCAGCATGACGCTGCCGCACGGTATCGTGCGCGTGATGCTGGCAGAACAGTTATACCGTGCCTGGTCCATCACCCAGAACCACCCTTACCATCGGGTATGAGCCGATGAAACAGCTCGACAAGAAAATCTACCTCGCCTCGAAGAGCCCCCGCCGGCGCGAACTGCTGCGCCAGGTCGGCATCGATTTCGACATCCTCAGCCTGCGCTCCGATCCGGCGCGCGGCATCGACGTCAGCGAAGACACGTTCGCGGGCGAGCCCGCGCTGGACTACGTGGCCCGGGTGGCGCGCGAGAAAGGTGCGTTCGCATGGAACGTGCTGCACATGCGCCGCATGCCGCTGCGTCCCGTGCTGTCGGCCGACACGACCGTCACCATCGACGGCGAGATCCTCGGCAAGCCGGCCGATCCGAAGGAAGCCTATGCGATGCTGGAGCGCCTGTCGGGCCGCACGCACCAGGTGCTGACGTCGGTCGCGCTGCACTACACGGACGTGTTCGAGCAGGTGACGCAGGTATCGCACGTGCGCTTCGCGCAGCTCGCGCCGGACGCGATCCGCGTGTATTGCGCGACGCCGGAACCCTACGACAAGGCGGGCGCCTACGGCATCCAGGGCCTCGCCGCCCTGTTCATCGAGCATATCGAAGGCAGCCATTCCGGCATCATGGGCTTGCCCGTGTTCGAGACGGCGCAGTTATTGCAGAAAGCGGGCGTCAGCGCGTTGTAAGGTAGTCACACCGTGTATGATGTGACCCCAGACAACAATCAAAACCCGGCCTCATGACTGAAGACATCCTGATCAACATCACCCCCCAGGAAACGCGCGTCGCGCTGGTGGTTCAGGGTGCCGTACAAGAGCTGCACATCGAGCGTACGCTCACCCGCGGCCTCGCGGGCAACGTCTATCTCGGCAAGGTCGTGCGGGTACTCCCAGGCATGCAATCGGCGTTCATCGACATCGGCCTCGAACGCGCCGCCTTCCTGCACGTGGCCGACATCTGGGAAGCCCGGCCGCACGATGGCGCGAACGGCAGCAGCAGCGCCCCTCCTACTCCAATCGAAAAAATCCTGTTCGACGGCCAGGTGCTGACGGTGCAGGTGATCAAGGACCCGATCGGCACCAAGGGCGCGCGCCTGTCCACGCAGATCTCGATCGCGGGCCGCATGCTCGTCTACCTGCCGCAGGATAAGCACATCGGCATCTCGCAGAAGATCGAGAAGGAATCCGAGCGCGAAGCCCTGCGCGCGCGTCTCGCGGGCCTGCTGCCGCCGGACGAGAAAGGCGGCTACATCGTGCGCACGCAGGCCGAGGACGCGTCCGACGCCGACCTCGCCGCCGACATCGACTACCTGCGCAAGACGTGGGGCGCGATCACGAAGGGCGCGCGCACGCGTCCCGCGACGAGCCTGCTGTACCAGGACCTGAGCCTGGCCCAGCGCGTGCTGCGCGACTTCGTGCACGACGAAACGGCCGCGATCCTCGTCGACTCGCGCGAGAACTATGTGAAACTGGTCGAATTCGCCCAGGTGTACACGCCCAGCGTACTGTCGCGCCTGCAGCACTACACGGGCGAGCGCCCGCTGTTCGACCTGTACGGCGTCGAGGAAGAGATCCTGCGCGCGCTGGGCCGGCGCGTGGACCTGAAGTCCGGCGGCTACCTGATCGTCGACCAGACCGAGGCGATGACGACCATCGACGTGAATACCGGCGGCTTCGTCGGCGGGCGCAACTTCGCCGACACGATCTTCAAGACGAACCTGGAAGCGGCGCACGCCATCGCGCGCCAGCTGCGGCTGCGCAACCTGGGCGGCATCATCATCCTCGACTTCATCGACATGGAGAACAACGAGCACCGCAACGCCGTGCTCGCGGAGCTCAAGAAGACGCTGTCGCGCGACCGCACGAAGGTGTCCGTGAGCGGGTTCTCGGCACTGGGTCTCGTCGAAATGACGAGAAAGCGCACGCGCGAATCGCTGGCCCACATCCTGTGCGAGCCCTGCCCGGCCTGCGGCGGCAAGGGGCAGGTCAAGACGAGCCGGACGATCTGCTACGAGATCCTGCGCGAACTGCTGCGCGAGGCCAAGCAGTTCAACCCGCGCGAATTCCGCATCGTCGCCTCGCAGGAAGTGATCGACCTGTTCCTCGAGGAAGAATCGCAACACCTGGCCATGCTCGGCGACTTCATCGGCAAGAAGATCTCGCTGCAGGTCGAGCGGGGTTATCACCAGGAACAATACGACGTCATCCTGATGTGAAATTTATGCACCAGTTTCGCCGTCTGGACGACAAGGATTTGTCATCCTGTTCACTCCATGTTGCTCGCACAGGACAATGCGTCTAAAAATATGGCCAGGGGCAACGCAGTGTCCCGGTTTGGACTACAATTCGAGACAATTTGTTGAAGATTTCGAGAGTTGGCGGTAGTGTGCATCCTCACCACGCAGATGCGCAGCCAGCCGACCGGTTAGCGCTGCTGATCGCAGACCCTGAACCACCGCTGGCGGCGTCGGACAACAACTGGCAGGCGACCCGTAAGAGACAATGAACGTACCTCTCATTCCTTCCGATCTGCTGAAGAAATCGGACAAGATCCTGTTCATCGCCCACCTGGCGTTGGGCGACTACACGTATTTGCAGAACTGCTTCCAGGCGTTCGCGCGCGCCTACCCGCACCTGAAACTGCACCTGTGGGTGGATGAGGTGCGCCGCACGAGCGACGCGTCGCAGTGGCCGCACCTGAAAAAGAACGTCTTGTACGACTGGCTCGACGCCTGCGACTTCATCGAGAAGGTGTACAAGCAGAATTACTCGCCCGAGCTGTTCCAGGCGTCCATCCAGGAAGCGCAGAAGGAACACTACCCGATCGTCGTCTCGCTGGGCACCCTGCGTCCCCATTTCTACGCCGACCTCGCGCGCGAGATCAGCCCGGACGGTTTCGTCTTCGGCCTGAAAAAGCCGCACGGCGTGCAAGGCCTGCTCCACTGGTTCAGCTACCGCAAGCTGGACGCCAGCCTCGACCCGGACGTGGCCGACCGCGCGAGCGCGCCGCACATCAGCGACGTGCACGCGGAATGGTTCCGCCAGCTGGCCGGCGTGGACATCCCGCCGGCCGGGCGCATCCCGTTCGTGCACATCCCCGAGCAGTTCGTCGAGGGCGCCAAGGCGCGCCTGCGCGAATGGGGTTTCGACGGCCGCCAGGGCAAGCTCGTGTTCATCAACCCGTTCGCCAAGACGCGCAAGCGCTGCTGGCCCGTCGAGCGCGTGGCCGAACTGATCACGACGATGCGCGCCCAGCCGGAATGGCGCGACGCCTGCTTCATCGTCAACGCGGTGCCGCAGGAAGTGGACAACGTGAAGGCCATGCTGGCGCGCCGCCAGCTCGACCGCACGGAACTGTTCAGCGCCAACGAAAACTTTTTCCAGCTGCCCGCGATGCTGGCGCAGTGCGACCTGATCGTGTCGGTGG
Organism: uncultured Massilia sp.; assembly: GCA_966211695.1. Classification (GTDB taxonomy): domain Bacteria; phylum Pseudomonadota; class Gammaproteobacteria; order Burkholderiales; family Burkholderiaceae_D; genus Telluria. The sequence goes on from CBIHOW010000075.1 coordinate 10,061, forward strand.
AAACGGCCGTGATGCACCTGGCAAACGCCGTCGGCGTGCCGGTCGTCGCGCTGATGCGCCAGAAGACGCCGGAATGGGCGCCGGTCGACAAGGCCAACTCCACCGTCATCACGGCGGACCAGAGACGGGACTGGGTCAAGGCGATTCCGGTCGACGCGGTGATGCACGCGTTGGCGTGAATCGGTATTCGCATGTGACAAAGGCCGCTTCGTGCGGCCTTCTATTTTTCAGGCTGGCACCAACCATGAAACCAATATCCGTTGCGCTCCTGATCTCTGCAGTCCTGGCGTTCTCGCAGTCAAGCGCGGCTGGGCCGGACAATCCCGCCACGAAAACGTCCGCCGCGCCGCATGACGGCCAACACGATTTCGACTGGGAGATCGGCACCTGGGATACGCAACTGAAACGCTTGCGCGAGCCGCTCAGCGGCAAGACCGACTGGGTCGAGTACACGGGCACGTCGGTCGTCAAGGCAGTGATGGGCGGGCAGGCCAACCTCGTCGAGCTGGATGTGCGCGGCGGCAGCGGCCGGATCGCGGGCGTGTCGCTGCGCCTGTACCAGCCTGCGACCGGTCAATGGACCCTGCATTTCGCAAACCTGGCGAACGGGTTGATGACCGACCCGATGCAGGGTTCCTTCAAGAATGGCCAAGGCAGCTTTTACGGCAAGGACACCGTGGACGGGCGCGCGGTGCTGGTGCGGTTCCTGATCGTACCGATGGGCGCCGGCCAGTGGCGCTTCGAGCAGGCCTATTCTGCGGATGGCGGGCGGCATTGGGAGACCAACTGGATCGCCGTCGACACCCGCCGCAAGTCATAGGTTGTTATTTCGCCGACGGGAAAAACAGCTGCTCGCCGGCCGGCTTGAACGAGGCAATCTTCGCCTGCCCCTCCGCCGACGTGATCCAGTCGATCAGCGCCTTCGCGCCCTTGTAGTTGATCCCCTTGTGCTTCTCCGGATTGACGGCGATGATCCCGTACGGATTGAACATGCGCTTGTCGCCTTCGACGAGGATGGCCAGGCCCGTCTTGGCCTTGTACGCGCCATAGGTCGCGCGGTCCGTCAGCGTGTACGCCTTCAACTCCGCCGCCATGTTCAGCACCTCGCCCATGCCCAGGCCGGCGTTGACGTAGTTGCTCCCGGCCGGCCGCGTGCCCGCCTGCTGCCAGTAGCCCTTCTCCATCACGTCCGTGCCGGAATTGTCGCCGCGCGAAATGAATTTCACGTTGGCCGCCGCGATCTTCTTGAACGCCGCGATGACGTCGTGGCTGCCTTTCACGCCCGCCGGGTCGGCGGTCGGACCGGCGACGATGAAATCGTTGTACATCACGTCGCGGCGGTCGACGCCCCAGCCTTCGGCCACGAATTTATCTTCCAGTGCCCGCGCGTGGACGAGCGTCACGTCGACGTCGCCGTTCTTGCCCAGCTCCAGCGCCTTGCCGGTGCCCACCGAGATCACGTTGACCTTGATGCCCGTCTTCGCTTCGAACGCGGGCAGCAGGTAGCCCAGCAGGCCCGAGTTCTCGGTGCTGGTGGTCGTGGACAGGCGCAGCACCTTGTCGGACTGCGCCTGGGCGAACGGCGTGGCGACGGCGAGGCAGGCGATGAACCCGAGAATGGAACGGCGTTGCATGATGTGCTCCTTATTGGTATCAGCGGACTTCGAGATGCCCGTCGCGCAGCTTCAGCCGCTGCACGCCGGGCAGGTTGATCAGGTCGCGGTCGTGACAGGCGATGATGACGCTGCTGCCCGCTTCGATCATGGTCGGGATCAGGGCGATCACCTGCTCGCGCGCGGCGCCGTCCAGGTTCGCCGTCGGCTCGTCCAGCAGCAGCAGGCGCGGTTGCAGCACCTTTGCGCGCGCCAGCGCCACGCGCTGCTTTTCGCCGCCGGACAGCTTCGTCGGGTCGGTGTCGCGCAAGTGCGCCACGCCGGCCCAGGCCATTGCCTCGTCCACGACGGGCCGCACGGCCTCGGGCTGTTCGCCGCGTACGACGAGGCCGTAGCCGATGTTGTCGGCGACGCTCGTCGAAAACAGGATCGGGTGCTGGTGCACGTAGACGATCGCCCGGCGCAGCGCGCGCGGGTACGGGTGCACGCGCAGGACGTCCTCGCCGCCGAAGCGCAGGCTGTCGATCTCGGCGCGTTCCAGGCCGCCCAGCACGCGCAGCAGCGTGCTTTTACCCGCGCCGTTCATCCCCGTCAGTACATAGGCGCTGTGCGTGGCAATCTCGAGCCGGTCGATGTCGAACAGCAGCCGGTCGCCGTGGCGCTTGCGCAGGCCGCGCACACCCAGCAAGGCCTTGCGGCGCTCGTCGCGTTGGGGCACGTTCTCGTTCTCGTAGACGGCCGCGGAAATCTGCGAATGGATGCTGATGCTCATGCGCGCTCCCGGATCGTGTGGGCGTCGCCCTGCAACAGCATCAGCGCGCCGTTCATCAACAGCGCGATGGTGACGAGCACGATGCCGAGCGCGATGCCCTGCGCGAACTCGCCCTTGCTCGTCTCCAGCGCGATCGCCGTCGTGATCGTGCGCGTCTCGCCTTCGATGTTCCCGCCCACCATCAGCGCGCAGCCCACTTCCGAGATCACGCGGCCGAAGCCGGACAGGACGGCCGCCATCACGCCAAATCTCGCCTCGTACAGCACGCGCACCATCACCTGCATGGGCGACGCACCCAGCGCGATCGCGGTCTCGGCATAGCGCGGATCGAGCCCCTGTACGGCGGCCAGCGTAAAGGCGAGCAGCACGGGCAGCGCGACGACGCACTGGCCGAACACGATGCCGGGCTGCGAAAAGAGCCATTGCAGGCCGCCGAGCGGCCCGTGGCGCGACAGCAGCAGGTACAGAAGGAGGCCGATCAGCACGGTCGGGAGCGACAGCGCCGCCTGCGCCAGCCAGATGACGATGCGGCGCCCCGTGAAGCGCCGCATAGCGACGACATAGCCGATCAGGATCGCGGGCGGCGTGGCCAGCAGCAGGCCGACGATGCTCGTCTTGAGCGACACCCAGACGATGCGCCACAGGTCCGGATCGCCCGTGAACAGCAGCCTGAACGCGCGCGCGACGGCGTCGGCAATGCCGTTCATGCCGTTCGCAGCGTGCGCGCCGTCTCCAGCGCGGCCAGCCAGTCCGGCTCGAACACGAGGCGCTCTTCTCCGGACAGCAGCAGGAAGTGGTGGCCGCTGCAGCGCGCGAGCAGCGACATGCCGACCTGCTCCGCCACCGCATGGCCCATCTGCGTCGTGCCGGAACGCGACAGCAGGAACGGGATGCCCATCTGCGCGCCCTTGATGACCATTTCGGACGTCAGCCGTCCGGTCGTGTAGAACACCTTGTCGGCGCCTCCCATGCCCTCCAGCCACATCAGGCCCGCGATGGCGTCGACGGCGTTGTGGCGGCCCACGTCCTCGATGAACCACAGCAGTTCGCCCTCGTTCGTGAACAGCGCGCAGCCGTGCACGGAACCGGCCTGCTTGTACACGGACTGCTGGGTGCGTACCGTCTCGACGATGCGGTGCGCGACGGACTGACGGAGTCGCGCGGCGGGCGGCAGCACGATGCGGTCGACCTCGTCCATCAGGCCGCCGAACACGGAGCCCTGCCCGCAACCGGTCGTGACGACCTTCTTCGCCGTGCGCGCCTCGACGTCCTGGATCCCGCCGCGCGTGACGACAGCCACGGCATCCACGGACCAGTCGACCTGCACCGACACGATGTCCTCGATCGACCGCACGAGACGCTGGTTGCGCAGGTAGCCCAGCGTGAGCGCTTCCGGCGCCGCGCCCAGGGTCATCAGGGTGACGAGCTCGCGCTTGTCCACGTAGACCGTCAGCGGGCGCTCGGCCGGGATATGCAGGGTCTCGCGGCGCCCGCGCTCGTCGATGGCCGTCACGGGGTGCGTGAGGCCGGCGCTGGCCTGGGAGAGTTCGGGACGATAAGATGATGTCATGCGTGCAATTCTGCCACGTCCCCCAGAATCTGGCCGCCACCGTAGGAACCCTGGTGCGCGACCTCGCCGCCCAGGCGCACGCGCACGGCGCAGTATTTGAATTCCGGGATCTTGCCGTACGGGTCCAGCGCCGCGTTCGTCAGCCGGTTGATGGCCGCCTCGTAGTAGCAGAACGGGACGAACACGGCGCCGCGCGGCGTGCCGTCGTCGGCCCGCGCATACAGCGCGACCTCGCCGCGGCGCGACGCGATCGTGATCACGTCGCCCGGCCGGCCCCCGAGCGCTTCCAGGTCGAGCGGGTGCACGAGCGCGACGGGGTCCGGCTCCAGCGCGTCCAGCACGCCGGCGCGGCGCGTCATGCTGCCCGTGTGCCAGTGCTCGAGCTGGCGGCCCGTGATCAGCACGACGGGGTACTCGGTGTCGGGCCGCTCGTCGGCCGGGATGATGTCGGCCGGGACGAAGCGCGCGCGGCCGCCTTCGCGCGGGAAGCTGCGCGTGAACACGACGGGCTCGCCCGGGTCGCCCGGCGCGCGGCACGGGTACGTGACGGCACCGTCGCGGACCAGGCGGTCCCACGTGATGCCGGCGATGCTGGGCATGAGCTGGCGCATCTCGTCGAACACGGCGGCCGGTCCGGCGTAGTCCCAGGCCAGGCCGAGGCGGCGCGCCATCTGCTGGATGATCCACAGGTCCTGGCGCGCGTCGCCCGGCGGGTCCAGCGCCTGGCGGCCCAGCTGCACGACGCGGTCCGTGTTCGTGAAGCTGCCCGTCTTTTCGGCGAAGGCGGACGCGGGCAGGATCACGTCGGCCAGGTAGGCCGTCTCCGTGAGGAAGATATCCTGCACGACGAGGTGTTCCAGCGCCGCCAGCGCTTCGCGCGCATGATTGGCATCCGGATCGGACATGGCCGGGTTCTCGCCCATGATGTACATGCCCTTGATCCCACCCGCCAGGATGTCGTCCATGATCTCGACCACCGTCAGGCCGGGCTTGCCGTCCAGCTTCCGTCCCCACGCGGTTTCGAACTTCGCCTGCGCCTGTGCGTCGTCCACGCGGCGGTAGTCCGGATACATCATCGGGATGAGGCCCGCGTCCGATGCGCCCTGCACGTTGTTCTGACCGCGCAGCGGATGCAGGCCCGTGCCGGGACGGCCGATCTGGCCCGTCATCAGCGCGAGCGCGATCAGGCAGCGCGCATTGTCCGTGCCGTGCACGTGCTGCGAGATGCCCATGCCCCACAGGATCATCGATCCCTTCGACGTCGCGTACAGCCGCGCCACGTAGCGGATCGTCTCCGCATCGATGCCGCAGATGGGCGCCATCGCTTCCGGGCTGTAGTGGGCCACGTTCGCGGCCAGCGCGTCGTAGCCGCTCGTGCGGTCGGCGATGAATGCCGGATCGACGAGGCCCTCTTCCACGATCGCGTGCATCATCGCGTTCAGCAGCGCCACGTCGGTGTCGGGCTTGAATTGCAGGAAGCGGTGCGCGTGGCGCGCGAGGTCGGAACGGCGCGGATCCGCGACGATCAGTTTTACGCCCGTGCGCGCTGCGTTCTTCATCCACGTGGCGGCAACCGGGTGATTGACGGTCGGATTGGCGCCGATGACGATCACGACTTCGGCGCGCGTCACGTCCATCACGGGGTTCGACACGGCGCCCGAGCCGATCCCCTCCAGCAGCGCGGCGACGGACGATGCGTGGCACAGCCGCGTGCAATGGTCGACGTTGTTGCTGCCGAAGCCCGTGCGCACGAGCTTCTGGAACAAATAGGCCTCCTCGTTGCTGCCCTTGGCCGAGCCGAAGCCGGCCAGCGCGCGCCCGCCGTGCGCGTCGCGAATGCGCGCGAGGCCGCCGCCGGCCGCCTCCAGCGCTTCTTCCCACGTCGCTTCGCGGAACACGTCCAGCACGCGCGCCGGGTCCATCGTGAACTCGCCACATTTCGGCACGCCCTCGCGCCGGATCAGCGGCCTGGTGAGGCGCTGCGGATGGTGCGCGTAGTCGTAGCCGTAGCGGCCCTTCACGCACAGGCGGCCGTGGTTCGCGGGACCGTCGCGGCCCTCCACGCGCACGATGCGGTTGTCCTTCACGTGGTACGTCAGCTGGCAGCCCACGCCGCAATACGGGCACACGGAATCGACCTGTTTGTCGGGCACGACGAGTGCGGCACCGCGCGCGGGCGTCAACGCCCCCGTCGGGCAGGCCTGCACGCATTCGCCGCAGGCGACGCACGTGGAGGCGCCCATCGGGTCGCCCTGGTCGAACACGATGCGCGCGTTCTCGCCGCGGCCCGCGAGGCCGATCACGTCGTTGACCTGCTCGTCGCGGCAGGCGCGCACGCAGCGCGTGCACTGGATGCACGCGTCGAGGTTCACTTCGATCGCGGCATGGCTCGCGTCCGCCGGGGGCAGCGCGCGCGTGGCGGGGAAGCGCGGCGTACCCACGCCCAGCTTGTTGGCCCACTGCGCCACCTCGTCCTCGCGCGTACGGCGCGTGTCCGGCAGGTCGGACAGCAGCAATTCCAGCACCATCCTGCGGGCGGCCACGGCGCGCGCGCTGTCGGTGCGCACCTTCATGCCGGGCGCGGGATGGCGGCAGCACGACGGCGCCAGCGTGCGTTCGCCGTCGACTTCGACGACGCATGCGCGGCAGTTACCGGCGGGCTCCAGCCCATCCTTGTGGCACAGGTGCGGCAAGTCGATGCCGGCGCGGGCCGCGGTCTCGAAGAGCGTCTCGAACGGTTGCGCCTCCACGGTCCGGCCGTCGATTTCGAACGTCACAGTCATGACCCCTCCAGCTCGTGCGGGAAATACTTGACGACGCAGTCGAACGGATTCGGCGCCGCCTGTCCCAGGCCGCAGATCGACGCGTCGCGCATCACCTGCGACAGCTCGGCCAGCAGCGCCGTGTCCCACGTCTCCCGCTCCATCAGCGCGACGGCCTTGGCGGTGCCGGCGCGGCACGGCGTGCACTGGCCGCACGATTCGTCACGGAAGAAGCGCAAGGTGTTCAGCGCGGCGGCGCGGGCGGTGTCCCGGTCGGACAGCACGACGACGGCGGCCGAGCCGATGAAGCAGCCATGGCGCTGCAGGGTGTCGAAGTCGAGCGGGACGTCGGCCATCGAGGCCGGCAGGATGCCGCCCGACGCGCCGCCCGGCAGGTACGCATAGAACGTATGCCCGTCCTGCATGCCGCCGCAGTATTCATCGAGGAGTTCCCGCATCGTGATGCCGGCCGGCGCCAGCTTCACGCCCGGCTCGCGCACGCGGCCGGACACGGAAAACGAGCGCAATCCGTGCCGGCCGTGGCGGCCCCGGTTCGTGAACCATTCCGCGCCCCGCTCGACGATGTCGCGCACCCAGTACAGCGTTTCCATATTGTGTTCCAGCGTGGGCCGGCCGAACAGGCCCACTTGCGCGACGTAGGGCGGGCGCAGGCGCGGCATGCCGCGCTTGCCCTCGATCGATTCGATCATCGCGGATTCCTCGCCGCAGATGTAGGCGCCGGCGCCGCGGCGCAGGACGATCTCCGGCATGTCCGGCACGGGCGGATCGGCGCGCAGCCGGTCGAGTTCCCGCTCCAGCATGGCGCGCAGGCCGTGGTATTCGTCGCGCAGGTACAGATAGATCGTGTCGATGCCGACGGCCCACGCGGCGACGAGCGCGCCTTCCAGGAAGCGGTGCGGGTCGCGTTCGAGATAGTGGCGGTCCTTGAACGTGCCCGGCTCGCCTTCGTCGATGTTGACGGCCATGAGGCGCGGCCCCGGCTCGCTTTTGACGATGCGCCACTTGCGCCCGGCCGGGAAGCCGGCGCCGCCCAGGCCCCGCAGGCCGGACGCCATCATCGTCACGGTCACGCTTTCAGGGTCGAAGCGCCAATCCGTGCAGGCGCGCAGCAGCCGGTAGCCGCCCGCCTCGCGGTAGGCGTCGTAGTCGAGGTGGCCCGTGTGCCGGTCCGTGGTCGCCCGCGCGCTGACGGCGGCCAGCACCGACTCGGCACTCGCGTTGCTCACGGGCCGCTGGCCGACGAGCGCCGCGGGGGCCTGGTCGCAGCGCCCGATGCACGGCGCGGCCAGCACGCGCACGTCGGCGCCGAGGATCCCGGGCAGACGGTCCAGCAGGTCGCGCGCGCCGGCCAGCTCGCACGACAGGCCGGCGCACACGCGCACGGTGAGCGCTGGCGGCGCATCCTCGCCGTCGCGCAGCACGTCGAAGTGGTGGTAGAAGGTCGCCACCTCGTAGACCTCGGACTGCGCCAGCTTCAGCTCCTGCGCCAGCGCGGCCAGGTGCGCCGCGGACAAGCTGCCCCAGCGGTCCTGGATTTTATGCAGGTGCTCGATCAGCAGGTCGCGCCGCCGGGGCGCGTCACCCAGCGCCGCCTGCACGTCGGCGAGCGCCCGCGGGTCGACGCGGCGGCCCTTGGGCGCTTCGCGCTTGCGCTGGCGGCTCGGGCCTTGCGTGGCGATGGGAATCACGGGGTGGGTCATGAGCATTACCTCACTTGAACAACACGATGGCCTTTTGTAGTGTAATCCACACGCCGATCAACAGGGGCACGCCCACCACGGCCCACGCCAGCGCCGCGACGAGCGGACTGGCGCTGGCGACGGGCACCGCCACGGCCGCGCCGCCCGCGATCCCGGCCACGCCGGCCGCATCGGCGGAGGGCCGCGCCGCGGCGCCGTCGCGCTCGTGCGCCAGGCGGCGTTCTTCCGCCAGTTCCTGCTCGCTCATGAAATGGCGCGCGGCCACCGGGCGCACCATCCGGTTGCACAGGAAGCCCAGCAGCAACAGGCCGGCCAGCACGTACATCACCGTGTCGTACGCTTGCGCCTTCGGGACGCCGTGCGCGATCTGGTATTCGCGGATGTAGTTGATCAGGCTCGTGCCGACGACGCCGGCCGCGGCCCACGCGGTCAGCAGGCGGCCGTGGATCGCGCCCACCATCTGCGTGCCGAACAGGTCCGCCAGGTAGGCGGGCACGGTCGAGAAACCGCCGCCGTACATCGACAGGATGATGCAGAAGGAGACGACGAACAGTGCCAGGTGGCCGCCGTGCGCCAGCGTGGGAATCTCCACGTACAGCAGGAAGCCGAGCACGAGGAAGACGAAATACGTGGCCTTGCGTCCGATGTAGTCCGAGCATGAGGCCCAGGCGAAACGGCCGCCGATGTTAAAGAGCGACAGCAGGCCCGTGAAGCCGGCCGCGATGGTCGCGATCTGCGCCTTCTGCGCGGCGTCCAGCTCATTAAACGATGCCGTGACACCGATCAGCCGGCCGCCGAACACTTCCTGCAGCAGCGGCGACGCCATTGCCAAAATGCCGATGCCGGCCGAGACGTTCAGGAACAACACCAGCCACACGAGCCAGAACTGCGGGACCGACCACACGCGGCGCACGTGCACGTGGCCATGGGTGATCATCGCGTTGGACCCTTTCGCGGCCGGCGGGTTCCAGCCCTCCGGTTTCCAGCCGGTGGCCGGCACGCGGTACGACAGCGCGCCGCCCATCATGAAAACGAAATAGATCGCGGCCAGCGCGAGGAAGGTTTCCCACACGCCCACGGACGTGGCGGTGGCGAAGTGCTTCATGAGGCGGTCGGCCAGCGGCGCGCCGATCATGGCGCCGCCGCCGAAGCCCATGATGGCCATGCCGGTCGCCATGCCGCGGCGGTCGGGGAACCATTTGATGAGCGTGGAGACAGGGGAGATATAGCCGAGCCCGAGGCCGATGCCGCCGATGACGCCCGAGCCGAGCCACATCAGCCAGACCTGGTGCGTATGAATGCCCAGCGCCGAGATCACGAGGCCGCCGCACCAGCACAGGGCCGAGACGACGCCGGCCTTGCGCGGCCCGGCATGTTCGAGCCAGCCGCCGAACAGCGCGGTCGACAGGCCCAGGAAGACGAAGAACAGGGTGAACATCCAGCCCAGCATCGAGATCTTCCAGTCGCAGTGGGTGGCAGTGATCTCGGCCAGGAAGCCCATGCCGGCCGGGCAGGCGACGGATTCCTTGATGCCCACCGCCTTCGACAACGGCAGCCAGAACACGGAGAATCCGTAGGCCATCCCGATGCACAGGTGGATCGCGAGCGCGGCGGGCGGCACGAGCCAGCGATTGAAACCGGGCTGCGCCACGGTGTGTTCCTTGTCCAGCTTGTCCAGTAAAGCCATGTCCCCTCCGTGATTGTCGTTGTTCAGAGCGTATACTTACGGAAACTTTTACTGCAACGCGAGCGTATCATGAGTATCCGCGTCGCCCAATCTTTACGATGATCGACACCCCTTCCCTGCTGGCTGCGCTGCCCGCCCGCATCGACTCCATCTTGCGCAACGCGGCCGCCCGCACGCCCGACGCCCCCGCCCTCGTCGACGCCGGCCGCACGCTCACCTACCGCGACCTGGCCGACCTCGTCGACCGCCGCGCCGACCAGTTGCGCGCGCGCGGCGTACGCCCGGGCGACCGCGTGCTGCTGGCCAGCGAAAACTGCGCGGACCAGGTCGCGCTCATCTTCGCCGCGGCGGGCCTCAAAGCGTGGATCGTCAACGTCAACCCGCGCCTTACCGCGCCCGAGCTGGACGCGATCCGGGAACACGCCGGCGCGCGCCTCGCGCTGTACACGGCGGCCGTGTCGCCCGAGGCCGAGGCACACGCCGCGCGCGCGGGCGCTTCATTTGACGACGGCCTGATGGTCGGCCCGCTGGACGACGGCTGCACGCCCGAACCGGACCGGGACGTCGCCGCCCTGCTCTACACGACGGGCACCACGGGCAAGCCGAAGGGCGTGATGCTGAGCCACCGCAGCCTGCTGTTCGTGGCGGCCGTGTCCAGCCGGCTGCGCGGCCTGACCCCTGCCGACAAGGCGTGGGGCGTGCTGCCGATCTCGCACGTGTACGGCCTGACGTCGGTGATGCTGGGCACGCTCAGCGCGGGCGCCTGCCTGCATTTGACGCCCCGCTTCACGCCCGAGGCGATGCTGGCGGCCATCCGCGACGACGGTCTCTCCATCGTGCAGGGCGTGCCCGCGATGTATGCGCGGCTGCTGGAGCATGTCGGCGACAGGGGTCCGTTGCCGTCGCGCCTGCGCTTCGCGTACGCCGGCGGTTCGCCCCTCGATCCGGCATTGAAGGCGGCCGTCGAGCGCCTGCTGGGCGTCCCGCTGCACAACGGCTACGGCCTGTCCGAGGCGGCGCCGACGGTCAGCCAGACCCGCCTGGACGCGCCGCGGTCCGACATCTCCGTCGGCCTGCCGATTCCCGGCGTCGAGGTGCGCGTCGTGGACAAGGATGAGCGGGATGTCGCCGCCGGCGCGGCGGGCGAGCTGTGGGTGCGCGGGCCGAACCTGATGCGCGGCTATTACCGCAATCCGGAAGCGACGGCCGCGGCGCTGCGTCCCGGCGGCTGGCTGAACACGGGCGACATGGCGCGCCAGGACCCGGACGGCGCGCTGTTCATTGTCGGCCGCACGAAGGAATTGATCATCCGGTCCGGCTTCAACGTCTATCCGCTGGAAGTGGAAACGGTGCTGAATGCGCATCCGGGCGTGACGCAGTCGGCCGTCGTGGGCCGCGTCGTCGCCGACGGCAACGAGGAAGTGGTCGCCTTCGTGCAGCCGGATCCGCGCCGCACGCCATCGGAAGCCGAGCTGCGCGCGTGGGCGGCAGAGCGGCTGGCACCGTATAAACGGCCGGCGCGGATCGTCATGATGGCGGCGCTGCCGGCGGCGGCGAACGGGAAGGTGCTCAAGCACGTGCTGAAGGAAAGAGCCGCCAACCTGTAACGTCGCCCCCGGACTAGCCGTCCGCCTTGGCGGGGGCCCAATTTGCACGCACTTCGGCTGCGCTGGCAAAATTGGGTCCCTGCCTCCGCAGGGACGACGTTCATAGGCCAGCGTCCAACATTTACCGCCTTCTCTTCTTCCAGTTGTACTCCGGCCCCGTCACATCCACGCCGGGATGCCCGACGACGTCCGGATGCTCGGAACAAATCGTCACGAAGCGGATGCCCTCGCCTTCGCGCTGGCGCCGCCGCAGGTCTTCCATGAAGCGCATCGCCTCGACCATCGCGGTCGTGTCGAACCCCTGCGCATGCGGGGCCTGGCGCCCATCTTCTTCGATCGTCCAGTAGACCATGTACATCTTGCGTCCTCCTGTACGCATCGTGTAGGCGCACGGACGGCATGTCAAGACGAGCGTCATAGCAAAGACCGATAGTACGTAGGACTTGTCCTAAATCGAGCCTATATGTTCGCCATCCCACACAAGAAGCCGGCATCGGCGTCTAGGCTTACGTCTTGGATCAACAGCAGGACATGCACATGAATCTCAACAACCATATCCAGCCAGCAAGCTCGCCGCTCCAGCTCTGGGGCGGCCTCGAATGCACCGTCAACCGCGTACGCGATCAGTACTTCTCCCAAATGGAACGCAACGGACATGCCGAACGGCTTCAGGACCTGGAGCGGTTCGCTTCGCTCGGCATCCGCGCCATCCGCTACCCCGTGCTGTGGGAGCGCACCGCTCCCGACGGCATCGACTCGGCCGACTGGTCGTGGTCGGACGAACGCCTGCCCGTGCTGCAGCAACTGGGCGTGACGCCCATCGTCGGCCTCGTCCACCATGGCAGCGGCCCGCGCCACACGAGCCTCGTGTCCCCCGACTTCGCCGAGAAACTGGCGGAGTACGCCGGCGCCGTCGCGCGCCGCTATCCCTGGGTCGAGTACTGGACACCCGTGAATGAACCGTGCACGACCGCGCGCTTCTCCGGCCTCAACGGCGTCTGGTACCCGCACGACACGAGCGAACAAGGCTTCATCCGCGCCCTCGTCAACCAGTGCCGCGCGGTCGTGTTGTCGATGCGCGCGATCCGCGCCGTGAACCCGAACGCGAAGCTCGTCCAGACGGACGACTTGTCGCGCACCTACGGTACGCCCGAGATGGCGGAGATCGCGAATTTCTTTAACGAACGCCGCTGGCTGGCGTGGGACATGTTGTGCGGCAAGATCGACCCCGGCCACGCGCTGTGGGACTACCTGCTCGAGAACGGCGCGGGCGCCGACGAACTCCTGTGGTTCAAGGACAATACCTGCCCGCCGGACATCATCGGCGTCAACTACTACATCACGAGCGAGCGCTGGCTCGACCACCGCGTCGAGCGTTATCCGGAAAGCCACCGCACCCATTACCGCGGCATCCCGCATGCCGACATCGAATGCCCGCGCGTATTGGCCACGCCGACGCCCGGCATCGGCCCGCTGCTGCAGGAAACGTGGGACCGCTACGGCCTGCCGGTCGCCGTCACCGAGGCGCACATCGACGCCAACCGCGAAGATCAATTGCGCTGGCTCGTGGAGATCTGGAACGCCGCCAGGAAGGTCCAGCAGGGCGGCGCCGACATCCGCGCCGTCACGGTATGGGCCCTGCTCGGCTCGTTCGACTGGAACTGCCTCGTCACCGAATGCCGCGGCTATTACGAGCCCGGCCCGTTCGACGTGCGCGGCCCGCAGCCGCGCCCGACCGCGGTCGCCAACCTGATGCGCGAACTGGCCAGCGGCCGGCCGCTGTCGCACCCCGTGCTGCAGGGCCAGGGCTGGTGGCGCCGTCCCGGCCGCTTCCTCGCGAAGCCCGTGGCAACCCGCACGGCCGTCGCCGACATCGCCGAGCGCGGCGCGTTCCGCTCGACGTTCCCGCAGCCGATCCTGATCACGGGCGCGACGGGCACCCTGGGCCGCGCCTTCGCCCGCATCTGCGAGCGGCGCAACCTCGCGTACCACGTGCTCACGCGCCAGGAGATGGACATCGCCGATCCGGCCTCCGTCGAGGCGGCGATCGTGCGCTTCAAGCCGTGGGCCATCATCAACGCGGGCGGTTACGTGCGCGTGGACGATGCCGAGGGCGACATCGAGCGCTGCATGCGCGAGAACGCGCACGGCCCGACCGTGCTGGCGCTGGCCGCCATCCGCCACGCGCTGCGCTTCATGACCTTCTCCAGCGACCTCGTGTTCGACGGCACGCTCGATCGCCCGTACGTGGAATCGGACAAGGTGGCGCCGCTGGGCGTGTACGGCCGCAGCAAGGCGGACGCGGAGCGGCGCGTGCTCGATTCCGACCCGCAGGCCCTCGTCATCCGTACGAGCGCCTTCTTCGGCCCGTGGGACGAGCACAACTTCGTCACGCAAGCCCTCGACGCGCTCGACGCGGGCCGGCCGTTCGCGGCGGCCGCCGACCAGGTCGTGGCGCCGACCTACGTGCCGGACCTGGTCAACGCCTGCCTCGACCTGCTGATCGACCGCGAATGCGGCCTCTGGCACCTGACCAACGGCGCCGCGATGAGCTGGGCCGACCTGGCACGCAAGGCCTGCGCGGCAGCCGGCATCGACGACAGCCGGCTGGAAGAGCGCACGACGGATGAGCTCGGCCTGCGCGCCGCCCGTCCCCGCAACAGCGCGATGAGCAGCGAACGCGGCCTGCTGCTGCCCTCGTTCGACGATGCGCTGGCCCGCTACCTGCGCGAGCGCGAGCTTGTGGCGAAACAGGCGGACGACGTCGAATCGGCCCATTACGCCAGCTGACCAGTGCCCAATGAACACAGCCGCACGCGCCCGCGTGCGGCTGTGTTACCGCTACATCAAATCCATTATCATGTATTTACCGGCGGAACTTCTTTAGTTACACTACGTTACTTAGCGTTACTTAACGCAACTTTGGTGTGACTGGAGCATGAAACTCTACCGTGAAGAACATGGCTGGACCGAACGCCTGATCGCGTCGGCCCTCCCCTCCGTCACGCTGCGCTCGGCCGTGCCGCCGCACCTCGCGGGTTTCAAGTCCACCCGCGAATACGCCAAGATTTGCATGCGCGCCGCGCTGCACCCGCGCCAGACGCCGCAGTGGCTGCACCTGCTCAACTCGCACCCTGCATTCTCGGAATACGTGCGCAATTGCCCGCGCTTCCTGTACAAGGTCTACCGCCCGTACATCAGCCACGCGCTGGCTGCCGGGGCGCGCCTGGACGCGATCCGTGCGCACTACGATTTCATGTTCCGGCGCGGCCTGGGCCAGGTGCTGGCGCGCGCCAGCCTGGGTCCCGTCGTGCTGGCCGACGCGGCCGGTAAAAGCGGCCTGCCCTACCAGATCCAGCTGCGCACCGTGAACATGTTCGACCGCGAGGGCGAACTGGTGCTGCAACTCACCCAGGACGACAAGACCTTGTACACGGTGGCGTTCACGGTGGCGCCGCGCGACGGCCGCCCGGCCGTCAGCATCGGCTGCATCCAGGGCGGCAAGACGGAGGATGCGCGCGAGGCGATCCGCACGGCCACGCGCGAACTGCACGGCATCCGCCCGAAGCAGCTGATGGCGACGCTCGTGCGCCAGCTGGGCCACGACTACGGGTGCGAACGGATGCTGATGGTGTCGAACCGCAACCGCGTGATCTACAAGGCGATCCGCAACGGCCGCGTGCTGGCCGACTATGACCAGCTATGGGAAGAACTGGGCGCGCGCCGGCGGGCCGACGGCGACTGGGAACTCGACTGCGCGCCGCTGGCGGCGCCGGACCTGGATGCGATCGCATCGAAGAAACGGTCGGAGGCGCGCAAGCGGCATGAAATCGTCGGCAGCATTGCTGACCAGGTGTGCAAAGGATTACGAGCCCGATGAACCGTCGCCCCTGCGAAGGCAGGAGCCCGAGTTTGCCGCGTTATCGTAACGCACGCGAAATTGGATCCCCGCCTTCGCGGGGGTGACGTTCAATCGCGCTGCGGCGACTCAGGCGACCGCACCGTTCCGCGCCGGCACCAGGATCGGCACCAGCTCGCTCCACACCCGCTCCACGCTCATCTTGTTCATGCAATCGTGATGCCCGAGCGGGCACTCGCGCTTGCGGCATGGCGAGCATTCCAGGCGCAGCGACACCGTGCGCGCCACTTCCGACAGCGGCGGCGCGTAATCCGGATCCGTCGAACCGTACAGGGCCACCACCGGCCGGTTCAGCGCCGACGCGATGTGCAGCAGGCCGGAATCGTTGGACACGACGACGCTCGCCTGCGCCAGCAGCGCGATGGCTTCGTCGAGCGACGTCTGGCCGGCCAGGTTGCGCACCGCGGAGCCGGCCGCGCCGGCATGTTGCTGGACCTGGTCGCAGGTCTCGCGGTCGTTCGGGGAGCCGAGCAGCACCACTTGCACGCCCGGCACGGCAGCGGCGACCTTTGCGGCAAGCTGCCCGTAGTGCGCGGGCGGCCAGCGCTTGGCGATGCCGAATTCGGCACCGGGCGCGAACGCGACGAGGGGGCGGGTGAGGTCGACGCCGAGACGCTTGCCGACCTGTTCCGTTTCTTCCCCGCCGACGACGAGGTAGGGCCGCGCCA
>CBIHOW010000076.1:0-25782 GCA_966211695.1 uncultured Massilia sp.
CGCGTTCCGGCCTGACGATGAACCGCTTCACCCAGAAGTACACGGGGACGGTGACGTTCACGAACACGGGCGCGGCGGCGCTCAAGGGACCGCTGCAATTCCGTCTCGTCGGCCTGACGAGCGGCGTCACGCTCGACAACGCGACGGGCGTGAAGGATGGCGTGCCGTACGTCACGCTGGGCGAAACGGAACTGGCGCCGGGCCAGACGGCGACCGTGACCACGACCTTCTCGAACCCGGCCAGGGCCGCCATCGCCTACACCCCACAACTGTTCAAGGCTACCTACTAGGAGACGAATGATGCATTCCATCACACACCGCGCGGCCCGGCTGCTGGCCGCAACCTGGATGTGCCTGTGCGCAGGCGCGGCGCTGGCCGTGCCGGTCCACCACGTCGACATCGATACGTCCACGCTGGGCACGGGGACGGCGTACCTCGGCCTGACCTTCCTCAGCGTCGGGGGTGCGACGCCCGCCAGCGCGACCGTGACGAACCTGGCGGCCGACCTGCTGGGCGTGCCCGTCGCGACGGGTGCCGTCACGGGTAGCCCGCCGGGCGCGCTGACGTTCACGAGCGATGCGGGCGGCGGCGACTGGTTCCAGGCGATCCAGCTGGGTGGCCACGTCGGCTTCGACGTCAGCTTCCTGTTCGGCGACGGCACCGACGGGAGCACGTTCAGCTGGTCGCTGTTCGACGACACGCACTACCTCGGCGTCGACGGCGACTTGGGCAGCATCGCCCTCCATCCCGACGCGGCGCCGGACGGGCGCCTGGCCATCTCGCCCGACAACGCGTTCAGTGCCGTGCGTGCCGTACCGGAGCCGTCCACGCTGTTGCTGGTGGCGCTGACCGGGTGCGTGCTGGCGGTGGCACGGCGCCGGCCGGTCTGATCGTCCGCGGTGGCACGCCGGCGGGCGTAGCCGCCGTATCAGGCCGGGAGGCGTGATGCGGCGCTACCGTCCGCCTGTCTTGCCACTGGTCCCGGCCGGCGTCGGCGGACTGCCAAGCACCTTCCGCAGGGCGTCGGCCTGGGCGTTGGTTTCCGTGCTGTCGATCGCCTGCAGCGCCGTCATCGGCTTGCCGTAGTAGGCCTCCGTCAGGCGCTGGTTGTAGCGGACGTCGTTGATGCCCACCGTGGCCGCGTTGCCGAACAACCCTTTGCTGCCGGACCACGCGACGACGTCGCCCGCCGTGGAGCCCTGGGCCATGCGCGCGAAGTTGACGACGGTGAGGCCGGCGTCGGCGCTGAGCGAAAAATTGTTGCGGTTGCGGAAGCTGTCGACCGCTTTCTGGTTCATCAGCAGGAGGGCGATCGGCCCGCCTTCCACGCCGGCCTGCAGTCCGATGCTGAGCCCGCCCGTGTCGAAGAACACGGGGTTGCCCCAGGAACCGTCCGCGCGCCGGACCATCAGCACGCCCGCACCGCCGGCGCCGCCGACGCCGAGCGCGGCACGGCCGTACGTCGGCACGAGGAACACCCCGCGGGCGCGGCCCAGCAGCGCCGGCATGCCGGTTTCGTTGCTCATCGTGTGCACGACGCCCACGGCGTCGCTGACGTGCTTGACCGCGGTCTGCTGCCGGCGCGTGGCGGAGTCGCTGTCGGTGCCGCGCGCGGCCTTGGACGGCTGGGACGATTGTGCGGCGGCGGTGGCGGCGGTGGCGGCGGGCAGGGCGAAGGCGAGCATGAGCAGGGCGGCAAGGCCGAGCAGGGCATGCCTCAGGACGGACCGGCGACTGCCCGCGTGGGGTGGTCTGGTCGTGCGTGGCATCACGTGGATCATGATGTTCTCCTCGGTTCGGCCGAACGGTTCGGCGATGAAGGAGGAGAATAGGAGCACACCCGGATGCGGGTTTGACATGTATCAGTCGTGCGCCGGTGGGTATCATGGCGCCATGGTCTATCAATGGCTCGCGGCCCTTGTGCTGGCCTTGCACCTGGGCTTCATCCTGTTCGTCGTCGCCGGCGCGGCGCTCGTCGCGCGCCGGCGCCGGCTGTTGCCGCTGCACGCGGCCGCCGTCGCGTGGGGCGCCGCCATCGAGGTTACCGGGGCGGCCTGTCCCCTGACCGGGCTCGAGAACCATCTGCGCATGCTGGCCGGGACGGCCGGCTACGCGGGCGGCTTCGTCGACCATTACCTGGTCGCGCTCATCTATCCGTCCGGCCTCACGCGCGGCCTGCAATGGGGGCTGGCGGCGGCCGTGCTGGCGCTGAATGCCGTGCTGTACGTGCGCATGGTGCGGAGCGGCCGGAAAGGTAGCGATTGATCCAGATCTGCGGCGTGCGCGGAACCCGACGGCGCGACGGCCGCTCCAAATACTGGACGACCGTAACCGGGAGAACCTCATGGAAAACATTTTTTTACGTGCATGGTGGGTGCCGGCGCTGCGCGGTGTGCTCGGCATCGCGTTCGCGGTACTGGCCATCGCCTGGCCGGGACTGACGCTGCTGGCCCTGGTCGCCCTGTTCGCCGCCTACGCCATCCTGGCCGGCGTCGCGTCGCTGGCGGGGGCGCTGCGCCACCGTGCGGGCGGCGACCTCCGGTGGGACGCCGTGATCCTCGGCCTGGTCAGCATCGGCGCGGGCCTCGTCGCGGCCTACCACCCGGCGGCGACGGCGCTCGTGCTCGTACTGATCATGGGGGCGAACGCGCTGGTGGTGGGCGTGCTCGACATCCTGGCGGCGATCCGCCTGCGCAAGACGATCGCCGGCGAATGGCTGCTGGCCCTGGCCGGGCTGGCATCGATCGTCTTCGGCGCGCTCGTGTTCGCCAGGCCGGGGGCGGGCGCGCTTGCCCTCGTCTGGCTCGTGAGCCTGTATGCCTTCGTCACCGGCGCGCTGCTGCTGGGCCTCGGCTTGCGCATGCGTACGCTGGAGCGCGCGCACGCGGCCGAACACGACCGGCGCGTCCTGCCCGACCGGCGGATGGCGCCGGCGCGCTAGCGGGCGGGACGGGCTTGCGCGGGGCCGGCCGGCATGAGATCGTATGGCGTGACGACAGGAGAAGAAATCATGTCCGCAACCATGAAGACACCCGGTCCCGACCACCCGATCAGCATCACGCCGGCGTCCGGCCATGTGACGGTGCGCGCCGGCGGCGCCGTGATCGCCAGCAGCGACCGGGCGCTCGCGCTGCGCGAAGCGGATTATCCGCCCGTGCTGTACATCCCGCGCGAGGACGTGGCCATGGACCGCCTGCAGCGCACCGGGCGGCATACCCATTGCCCTTACAAGGGCGATTGTTCCTATTTCTCGATCGCGGACGCGGGACCGCGGGGGGAGAACGCGGTGTGGAGCTATGAAGCGCCTTATCCGGCCGTGGCCGCGATCCGGGAACACCTGGCGTTCTATCCCGATCGCGTCGATGCGATCGAGACCCGCTGAACCCGGCGGCGCGGGACGATGAGCGGCGCGTCGTTCGACGAATTCACGCTGACGGGGCGTGCGCGCACGCATGTGCGGCAGTATGGCCAGGCGCCTGGTCAACCTCCGGGGCGGCCCACGGGGGAACCTCGTTTTGCTGCCCGGCCGGAGGTTGCCACCGCCTTTCTCGCGATGCGCGCCGCGGCCGCCCTCGACGGCATCGACATGCTGCCGATCGCGTCGTGGCGGCCGTTCGAAGCCCAGGCCCGCAACTGGAACCGCAAGTTTTCCGGGCAGGCGACGCTGTACGATTGCCAGGGCAGGCCGCGCGACCATGGGGCGCTGGCGCCGCCGGACATCGTCCGCGCGATCCTCGACTGGACAGGGTTGCCGGGCGCGACGCGGCGCCACTGGGGCACGGACATCGATGTGTTCGACCGCGCCGCGCATCCGCCCGGCTATCGCACGAAACTGCTGCCGGAGGAAGCCGGGCCAAACGGCGTGTATGCGCGCCTGCACGCCTGGCTCGACGTCCATGCGGCGCGCTTCGGCTTCTTCCGCCCGTATCGGACCCGCCGCCGCGGCATGTGCCCGGAACCATGGCACCTGAGCCATGCGCCGTCGGCCCAGGCGGCGCTGGCGGCCATCGACATCGACATGGTCGCGCGCGCGGTGCGCGGCTCGGACCTGCTCGGCCGCGAGCTCGTGCTCGACATGCTGCCGGCCATCTTCCGCGATCACGTGCTGGACGTGGACGGCCCGGGACCGGCGGATTAGCCGGCCAATTCGCCCGCCAGTTCGCCGGCCACTTCACCGGCCGTGCGGCCGAGGCGGTGCACGCCGCCGGCGTCGGCGCGGTCCGCGCGCACGGTCGGCGGCGCCAGGTGCAGGGTGGTGCGGGCCAGCGCATCCATGCGCACGCCGAGCGGACGCCGCATCGGGCCGGGCTCCAGGCGCGTGGCGAACATCCACAGCACGGGGTAATCCAGCGTGGTGGGCACGATGACGTTCAGGATCATCGCGAGTTGCCAGTCGGCGCACTGGAGGTCGTCGATCGCGATGAGCAGGGGCTGGTTCGCTGCGCGGTGCTGGACCAGCGCACACAGGGCGGCCGTCTGCAGTAGCTGGGTGGCCGGCAGCGGCCACTCCGGCGCCGGGTCGATGAGGCCGACACAGGCGTCGACATGGACCGGCGACACGCCCAGCGTGGCGCAGCGGGACCGCACGAGGTCGACCAGCGCGTCGGCGTCGGCGCCGGCGTCCTGCTGCAGGCCGAGCAGGGCCAGCATCAGGCTGGTGGCCGTGTGGCTGACGGGCGCGCCGGCGCTGGCGGCGTCGAGCACGACGCAGGTGTAGCCGCGTGCCCGCGCATCGCGGGCGCCGAAGGACAGCAGATGCGACTTGCCGGCGCCGGCCACGCCCTGCACGTCGATGACCCGGCCGCGGCCGCCCATGTGGACCGCGTCGATGACGGCACGGCATTGCAGGCGTTCGACGTCCGACATGTCCGGCATGGGCGGCTGGGGCGGTGAAGGCGGCGCCTGGCGGGTCGGCTCCGCGTCGATCAGGGTCTCGACGCCGATGCCGTAGTACGCGGCCAGGTGGCGCACGGTGCGGTAGGGGACCGGTTTGCCGGATTCGGCGCGCTTGATGGCGGCGCGGGTGAGGCACTGTCGGCGTTCCTGGAATTGTTCGGACAACGCCTCGCGCCCGCCGCGGCGCTGGCGCAGGGCTTTCAGGCTGTGCACGTCGAGCATGACGCGGGCGTCAAAGGGCTGGATGGGCGAGGAAGCGAGGTTGAATGTCATGGCACGTCCGGGAAATGGCACCGCCCCGATGGCGGCAATACTCCTATTGCAAACGGCGTGCCATGTCGATATCCCAGGGCGGCGGACCCGATTTCGGCCCATCTAGGGTTTCTGCGTGTAAAATTGCCATGTTTTTTACATGTAAAGCGACAACGTTGACGTGCCGCGCATGCTTGACTCCACCGAATATACCCAGACTTTGCAACTGTCCGCGCAGGGCATGCCGGGACGGCCACTGCTGGCGCTGACGATCCTTTGGCATCCCGATGCGGGGCGCATCGGCGAACAATTCGTCGGCGATCCCGGTACGCTGGAAGTGAACCGGTACGCGCCGCTGTTCTATCGTCCGGGCCAGGCGGGCCTGCCGCTGGGGCACGGCACGATCTCGCGCGACCCCGTGCGGATCGTGCGCGAGGGCGACGGCGACGGCGTCGTCGTGCATTTCCCCGCGACCCGCATGCCGGTCGAGCTGAACGGGCGGGCCGCGGCGGGCCAGGTCCGCTTCGACGCGGCCGACGTCGCGCGCGGGCAGGTGCTGACGCTCGGCCGCGCCGTCGTCCTGTGCCTGCACTGGATGGACTGCCTGCCCAAGCACAACCCGGTGCCGGGCCTCGTGGGCGTGGGGGCGGCGGCGATCGCCCTGCGCGACCAGATCCGCATGGTGGCGCCGACGGACATCCCCGTGCTGCTGCTGGGCGAGACGGGCACCGGCAAGGAAATCGCGGCGCGCGCCATTCACGCGCTCGGCCAGCGCGCCCAGACGCGGCTGGTCGCCGTCAACATGGCGGCTTTGAACGAATCGCTGGCGGCCGCCGAGCTGTTCGGCGCGGCGCGCGGCGCGTACACGGGTGCGCAGGAGCGCAAGGGCCTGTTCGCGGAAGCGGACGGCGGCACGTTGTTCCTCGACGAGATCGGCAATGCGCCGCCCAGCGTGCAGCCGATGCTGCTGCGCGTGCTGGAGGGCGGCGACTACCGGCCGTTGGGCGCGAGCCAGGACCGCAAGACGACGGCGCGGCTGATCGCGGCCACGGACCAGGACCTCGACACGGCCGCGTTCAACCAGGCGCTGTTGCGCCGCCTGGAAGGATTCGCGATCCAGTTGCCGCCGCTGCGCGCGCGGCGCGAGGACATCGGCGTGCTGATCGTGCACCTGCTGCAGGCGCATGGCGCGCAGCCGGTGCTGCCGTTGGAACTGGTGGTGGAGATCGCGTGCTTCGACTGGCCCGGCAATATCCGCCAGCTGGGCCACACCTTGCGCCGCGCCGCGCTGCTGGTACAGCACGGCGGCACGCCGCAACTTGAACAACTGGTGCGCCTGACACCGGCCCCGGCCGGCAGCGCGGCCCGGTTGGCACCGGCCATGGAAATCCCGGCGGCGCCCGCGGCCGCGCCGGAGACGCCGCGCCGCAAGCCGTCCGACATCACGGATGCCGAGGTGCTGCAGGCGATGGCCGCGAACGAGTGGAACATCCAGGCCGCGGCGCGCGACCTCGGCATCTCGCGGCCGACGATGTACAAGCTGCTCGACGCCCACCGCGACATCCGCTGGGCGGAGCGGATTCCCGCCGAGGAGATCGAGCAGGCGTTGGCCGCGTGCGCCGGCGACGTCGGGCGCTGCGCGGAACTGCTCAAGACGCCGACGGAGTCGTTGCGGCGGGAAGTGCGGCGCCTTGCGCTGGATCGCGTGGCGCCGACTTAGAAAAACAGATCAGTCGCACATCGGAAGGATCGAGCCGACGTCCATTTCCGGGTCCGGGAGGTAGTAGAACGAGCTGGTCCCGTCGCCATTGTGGGCGGAGAACGAGATGGTGAAACCCCACAGGCCCGATAGCTGGCCGACGTTCAGGGTCGAGTGCGTCTTGAGGTTGATACGGTTGCCTTCGGTGAACGGGGAACTGCCGTGGCAGCGGCTGCTCATCTGACCACTGATCAAAACACATTCCGCGATGTCGCCCGGACCGTCGAACTGGAAAGCGACCTTGTCTCCCGGCTGGGCGTTGAACGTGTCGCCATCGTCCTGGGGAACACCGTTCAGGCTCCAGGTGGCGAGGGTCTGACCCTCGACATAAGTCACGAGGATTTGGTGGGTTTGTTGCGGCATGATCTTCCTTTCAGTTGAACAGCGATCGGTAGGGTGAGTCGGCATCAATTGGCGTGATAGCCGGGGTCGTGGCGCAGCGTCACCAGGTCTGGTTCCGCTTCCACGTACTTGACCGGGTAGCCCAGGCGCAGGGCCGCCGCGATGGCCGCGAGGGCGCGCTTGCGGTCACCGAGCAGCTCATAGGCGAGACCGGCGCGGAACTGGACGTCGGCGGACGTGGGCGCCAGTGCCAGGGCGCGCGTCAACAATGCCGGCGCCTCATCCTTGTGGCCGGACCGGACCGCATACAAGGCCATGCGCGAGACGAGCACGACATCGTTGGGCGAACGTTCGAGCCGCTCGGCGAGCAGGTGGCGTGCCTTTTCGTACGCCTGCCGGGCCTGCTCGGCACGACCGGGGATCCACAGCAATGTATCGGCCAGATTCGCCCAGTTCTGGTAGGAGCCTGGCGCGCCGCGGGTGGGCGACACGGCGTTTTCGAACGCATCGGCCGCGCCCACGTAGTCACCCCGGAGGAACAGGATGTTGCCAAGGTTCGTGTACAGGCTCCCGCTCGGACGCACCTGCAAGCCTTGCTGCAGTACGCGTAACGCCTCGTCGGCGCGGTTTTGGCGCATCAAGGCGGCGCTCAGGTTGGCATATGATCGTACCGCGTCCGGTTCCAGGGCGATGCTGTGGCGAAACGCCTGTTCGGCCGCTTTCAGGTCGGATTGCTCGTAATGCATCGCGCCGAGCTCATCCGAGAAGGCGCGCTCGCGGGGAAAGCGGCGCACCGCGTCGGCGATGCAGGCCTGCGCGTCGGCATAACGCCTTGCGCGGCGCAGCGTCTGGGCCTTGCCCCACAAGGCGAAAAAGTTGGATGGATCGAGGCGCAGGGCGCGCCCGTACGCCGCGAGCGCGTCGTCGGGCCGGCCCTGCATATCGCGTACCCAGCCTTGGGCGATATGGCTCAGCGCCAGCTGATCGTCCAGTTTCAGTGCCTGCTGCGCGCCCGCGTCGCCCTTGCGCAGCCAGGTGTCGTCCGTGCGATCGCTGACGTAGCGGATGGTACTGACGATCGACTTGCCGGCCACCGCGGCTGCGCTGTCCGGGTCGTGTTTCAGGATGCGCTCGAAGTGCGCCTCGGCGCTGTCAAGACGGTCCGGCCGATCGAGCTGTTTCAGCGCGGCCAATCCCTGCTCCATCTCGACCGCTTCGGAATAGGGCACCAACACCTGGGTCAGCGCCCCGATCCGCGGCGCCATTTGCCACCACAGCCCGCCCACGAGCGCGATGCCGAGTGCCGTGGCGAGACTGATGCGCACGGCCCGGCGCGACAGCACGGGTGTCGAAGCGACAGCATGCGTGCGCGGCCTGGCGGTGCCGGGCTTGCCGGCCAGTTCCGCGATCCGCGCGGCCACCTCGTCCATGCTTCCCAGGCGCTGCTCCGGCTGCCGCGCCGTCATCGCCCGGATCAGCGCAATGAGCGGCGTGTCCAGGTTGTCCGGATAATCCCACCCGTCCGACGGCGTCTGCACGAGCGCCGCCGCGAGCGCCAGCCCGTGCAGCGTCGCGAACGGCCGCTTGCCGCAGGCGAGTTCGTACAGGATCACGCCAAGCGCGTACACGTCCGCGCGCGGATCGGGCGTCGCGCCCTGCAGCCGTTCGGGGGCCATGTAGGCGATCGTCCCCTGCGGATCGGTCTGGCCCGTGGCCGCGACCTCGCCCAGCGAGACGGTCTCGGTGGCGAGCGCGTCCTGGCGCAGCGCGAGGCCGAAGTCGAGGATGCGCACGCGCCCGTCGTCCTGGACCATCAGGTTGGAAGGCTTGATGTCGCCGTGCACGAGGCCCGAAGCATGCGCGTCGCGCATCGCTTCCGCGACCTGGCCCACCCAGTCGAGCGCGGTTGCCAGCGGGACCGCCACATCCTGCAGGATGTCTTTCAGCGTGCGGCCATGCACCAGTTCCATGACAATGAACTGGCCAGCATCGTCCTCTTCGACGGCATGCACCTTGACGAACGCGGCATGGCGCAGCGACGCGGCCAGGCGTGCCTCGCGCACGAGATCCGTGCCTGTCGCACCGCCGTCGCGAATGGCCTTGAGCGCGACGCTGCGGTGCAGGCGCGTGTCCCAGGCTTCGTGGACCTCGCCGAAACCGCCTTCGCCGAGGCGGGTGCGCAGTTCGTAATGCCCGGACTGGCCGCGCCGCGGCGCCTGGTCGGATGCCTTGTTCGCTTCAGGAAGAGTGGTTGCCGCCATGACCGTAAATATGTGATGTACGGCAACATTATAACGAAACGGCAACTGTGCGGCTGGAAAATCGTGACCAGTCGGATAACAAGTGACTTCGACGCAACCTCAGCCGCGCGGCGCCCGCTCCGGCGCCACGAACGCGAGCGCTTCCTCGAACGAGCGCAGCACGATGTCGACATGCTCTTCGACCGTCGGCTGCGGCACCGTCGACTGGTCGAACGGCAGCTTGACGGTGGCGAGGAGCGCGTCCGGCAGGTGCGTGCGCAGTTCCGTGACGGCACTCAGCCAGTCGCCCAGCCGGTCTTCCACGGGGTACGGGACGATCACGGTGGAGATCAGCTCCGCCTTTTCCGGACCCGGCCGGTCGGCCGCGCCCAGCAGGGTGCTGCGCGCATCGATATTGGCATCGCGCAGCGCCGACACGAGCAGTTCGGCGAGCAGTTCGTCCCGCTCGGCCGCGAGGGCGGCGCACAGCACGACGGAGTGCGCGGGCACGTCCAGCGAGCCCTGCCAGCGGCCCTGGCGGGTCTCGCGCATCTGGCGCAGGTAGGCGCCCAGGTTGGCGTCGAGCAGCGAGACGTCGCGCCGGCGCCGCGTGCGCGCGGGCGCCCGGCCTTCCGGGTTCAGGGTGGCCGCCACGCGGCCCATGGCGGCGCGCATGGTTTCCATCTGGCCCGCGTCGATGCGGCCCGCGCGCATGTCGGCGCCGGCCAGCGCGAGGCCCGGCAACAGCACCTTGTCGCAATAGCGCGCGAAGCTGGCGCGGCGCAGGTAGGCATGGGCGTCGCGCACGATCGTGTCGCTGTCGGCCGTCAGCAGGCGTTGATACAGACGCTGGGCGCCCGAGACGTTGGGGGCGTCGCCGAGCAGGATCGTCACCGGTTCCAGCCCGCGCACGTGGCGGCCGGCCACGACGAAGCACAGGGTCAGCGGCGTCGACAGCAGCAGGCCCACCGGTCCCCACATCGCGCCCCAGAACACGGCCGAGACGATCACGGCGAGCGGAGACAGGCCCGAGCTGTGGCCGTAGACCTTCGGTTCGACGACGTTCGCGACGAACAGTTCCAGCGCGACGAACAGGGCGATGCAGGACAGCGCGAGCTGCCACCCGGGGTCGATGGCGGCGACGAAGACGGCGATGACGGCGCCCGCGGCCATCACGCCCAGGTAGGGCACGAAGCGCAGCATGCCGGACAGGGCGCCCCACAGGCCCGCATGCGGCACGCCGGCGAGCCACAGCAACAGGCCGATCAGGGTGCCGAACGTCAGGTTGACGGTGAATTGCGACAGGAAGAAGCGCGACACGCCCTGGGCCGCGTCGCCCAGGGTGCGGATCGTGCGGTTGATTTCCGTCTGGCCGGCGAGCCGGATGAGGCGGTCGCGCAGCGATTCGTGTTCGAGCGAGATGAAGACGAGCAGCACGAGCACGAGGCCCGCTTCGCCCAGCGGCCCCCAGGCCATGGCGAACAGGCGCGCGAGCGAGTCGCGCGTCGTCAGGCGCGGCTGGCGGATTTCCACGGGCAGCGGCTGCGTGGGACTGACGGTCACCGTGTTCATGCCGCGCCGGCTGCTGACGGTGCCGCTTTGCTGCGCCTGCGGTTGCACGGCGCTGATCTCGGCCTCGATGCGGGCGAACGGGCGTTCCGTCAGCTCGCGTACCGCCGCGACCTTGGTTCGGATCGCCGCCCGGTATTTCGGCAGGTCGCCCGTCACGGCGACGAGCTGGAACGCGAGGACGATGCCGAGACCGATCACGCACGTGCCCACCATCAGCACGGACAGCATCGTCGCCGGCAACTGGCCCAGGCCGATGCGCCGCAGGGTGCGGATCAGCGGGGCGATGACGAGGCTGAGGATGACCGCCAGCGCGAGCGGTTCGAGGACGTCGCGCCCGAAATACAGCAGACCGAGCACGCAGCAGGCGGTGACGATCGAGCTGGAAGTCAGGTGCTTGAACAGAGTGGATTCGCGCATTCGCGGCCGGCTGCGGGGATGGCGGCCATCCCGTAAAGGTAAAACCGCCAATGTAGCAAAAAACGTGGCCGGCAATCAAATTTCTATGAAGAAATTCTCAGGATGATTTTCCGGGAACCGTCAGCGCGACACGATCAGGCGCAGGCCCAGGGCGATGAAGATGGTGCCGGCGATGCGGTCGAGCCATTGTCCGGCCTTGGGACGGCGCGCCAGCCACTGGCCGATGGCGCCGGAAAAGAAGCCGAGCAGGCCGAACAGGACGATGGCCTGCAGGGTGAACGTGAGGCCCAGCAGCGCCGTCTGCAGGTTGGCGTCGCCGCGCTGCGCGACGACGAACTGGGGCAGGAACGACAGGAAGAACAGGGCGACCTTCGGGTTGATGGCGTTGGCGACGAGGCCCTTGACGAACAGCGTGCGGGCCGGATCGGCGGCGGCGTGCGCCGTGTCGACGCGGGCGCCGCCGCGGCTGCGGATGGCGTGCCAGCCCATCCAGGCGAGGTATAGGCCGCCGCACACCTTGAGCGTCGTGAACGCGAGCGGCGACGCGGCAATGAGGGCGGACACGCCCACGACGGCCAGCAGCGTGTGCGACAGGCACCCGAAGGCACACCCGAGCCCGAACGCGATGCCGCGTGCCCGGCCCTTGGCGATCCCGACGCTCAGCACCATCATGTTGTCCGGTCCCGGGGACAGGGTCAGCAGGATGGCGGCGGCGAGGAAGGCGAAGAACTGGTCGGGTGTCAGCATGGGCGGTTTTGGGCAAAAAGACAATTTTACTGCACTGGTGTAAAGTGCGGGTCCTATGTCCAGTCACAAGCACCAGCAACCGTTGCGCAATGCGTTCGAACGCGTCCTGAACGTCGCCCTGATGAAGGGCCTGGTGGCCGGGATCAGTTACCGGCTCGGCGGCCTGGGCCGCGTGCGGGTGACGCGCCGGGACGTCGAGCTGGCGCCCGGGCGCCGGCTGGCGCGGCCGCTGCGGATCGGTTTCGCGTCCGATTTTCACGCGGGCCCGACGACGCATCCCGCCCTGTTCGACGACCTGC
Source organism: uncultured Massilia sp. (assembly GCA_966211695.1). Lineage (GTDB taxonomy): Bacteria > Pseudomonadota > Gammaproteobacteria > Burkholderiales > Burkholderiaceae_D > Telluria. The sequence goes on from CBIHOW010000076.1 coordinate 12,526, forward strand.
TGGGGGCCATCCGCGCGGAAGCGCCGGACGTGATGCTGCTGGGCGGCGACTACGTATGCTTCGATGCGGAGAACGTGGCCGTCCTGGCGGACTTGTTCGCGGGCGCGCGGGCCCCGCTCGGCACGTACGCCGTCATCGGCAACCACGACACCTGGAACGGCCGCGGCGTGATCGAGGACGCGCTGCGCGCTGGCGGCGTCGAGGTGCTCGTGAACCGCAGCGTCCCGTTGCCGGCGCCGTTCGGCGACGTCAGCGTGTGCGGTATCGACGACCCGTGGACGGGCGAGCCGTCGGCCAGCGCCACGTTCGCCGGCGCGGGCGCCGTCCGGATCTACGTGACGCATTCGCCCGACGGCTTGTACCGCCTGGAGCGCCAGCGCTTCGACGTCGCGTTCGCCGGGCATACGCACGGCGGCCAGATCGCGCTCCCGGACGGTGCGCCGCTGTTCCATCCCAGCGGCCCGTGCTCGCGCGATTTCTGCTACGGCCGCTACGACCAGCCCGACAACGGGCCGCTGATCGTCAGCCGCGGCGTGGGCTGTTCCGGCATCCCGCTGCGCCTGAACGCGGACCCGGAACTCCTCGTTTGCACGCTCAAGTAACGTTTCATGGCCGGTTTTTGCGGATTCCCAGCTTCCGCACCTTGAAATATTGAGTATTTCCTTTGATTCTGGATAACAGAATGGCGATAATGTGACGCCGCCAGGCTGGCGACCGGCATTGTTCTTGCATGTCGGCCCGGCGGCCCGAGCCCCAGGAGGAGACCCCCTTCGGCGTATGTATGTGCAGGTTATCGCCTGCCCGCCGCGCATAACAATCAGGGACCGGGATTTATCTACTATCGATTGGAGAAAGCAGTGAGTCTTTTCAGAACCAAGAATCTCGACAACATGGTCGCAGCCTCCCGTACCCCGGGCGGGCTGAAGAAAGTGCTGGGGCCAACCGACCTCATCCTCATGGGCATCGGGGCGATCGTCGGCACCGGTATCTTCGTGCTGACCGGTACCGGCGCCTTGACGGCCGGCCCGGCGTTGACGGTGTCGTTCATCGTCGCCGCCATCGCGTGCGGCTTCGCGGCCATGTGCTACGCGGAGTTCGCGTCGACCGTGCCGATCGCCGGTTCGATCTACACCTACAGCTATGTCGTCCTGGGCGAACTGGTCGCCTGGATGATCGGCTGGGACCTCCTGCTCGAATACGGGCTGGCGACGTCGGCGGTGGCCGTCGGCTGGTCCGGCTATTTCCAGTCGCTGATGAGCGGCTTCGGCATCACCATTCCCGAGGCGCTGTCCGCCGCGCCGGGCGCGGTGCCGGGCGTGCACAGCGTGATGAACCTGCCGGCGCTGGTCATCATGCTCGTGCTGACCGCGATGCTGTCGTGGGGCGTGCGCGAATCCGCCCGCGTGAACAACGTCATGGTCGTCATCAAGATGGTCGTCGTGCTGCTGTTCATCGCCGTCGGCTTCAAGCACGTCACGCCGGCCAACTGGCATCCGTTCGCGCCGTTCGGCGCCACGGGCATCATGAGCGCCGCCGCCGTCGTGTTCTTCGCGTTCATCGGTTTCGATGCCGTCACGTCGGCCGCCGAGGAAGTCAAGCGTCCTGAACGCGACCTCCCGATCGGCATCATCGGTTCGCTGACCATTTGCACGATCCTGTACGTGATCGTCGCCGCGATCATGACGGGCATCGTCCCGTTCCAGATGTTCAAGGGCATCGACCACCCGGTCTCGCTGGCCCTGCAGCACGCGGGCGAAAACTGGTTCGCCGGCTGGATCGACCTGGGCGCCATCCTCGGCATGACCACCGTGATCCTCGTGATGGCCTATGGCCAGACCCGCATCATCTTCGCCATGTCGCGCGACGGCCTGCTGCCGGCGAAGCTGTCCACCGTGCACCCGAAATTCGGCACCCCGTTCTTCGCGACGTGGGCCGTCGGCATCCTGTTCGGCCTGATCGCCGCCTTCGTGCCGCTGAACGTGCTGGCCGAACTCGTCAACATCGGCACCCTGGCCGCGTTCTGCCTCGTGTCGGTCGCCGTGATCATCCTGCGCAAGAAGCGCCCGGACCTGAAGCGCGCGTTCCGCTGCCCGGGCGTGCCCATCGTGCCGGGCATCGCCGTCGTGTTCTGCCTGGCGCTGATGTCGTTCCTGTCCGCGATCACCTGGGTGGCGTTCATCATCTGGCTGGTGCTGGGCCTGCTGGTGTATTTCGGCTATGCCCGCTCGCGTTCGATGCTGAACGGCGTCACGCAGCCGTAATCCGATTTCACCCTCGCGAAGCGGCGCTGCGGCGCCGCTTTTTTGCTTTTGTAACGATACATTTTTTGTAATCCCTGTCCGACATCCTGGAGGGAAGCGTACCGATTACGTCAACAGGGCCGGGTCCGCATAATCTTGGTAGAACATTTACCAAAAGATTTAGTTATGACCTCCACTTTTGTCGTCGACAGCCCGGCACGCGCAACAGGCCGGGACACCCGTCCGGTCCAGGTATCGTCCGCCAAAGACCTGTACTTCGCGCTGATGGACAACCCGGCCGCGGCCCTCGAGTCGTCGCGCACGTTCCTGGCCGCGCAGATCGAGGTGGCGCGCGCCGAACCGTGCGAGTTGCCGGACGCCGTCTGGCAGCTGCAGGGCTGGATCCAGGGGCGCGCCGAATCGGTCGGCATCGCCTACCGCGAATACCTGGCCGCGCGCAAGAACGGTGCGCCGCGCCGCTACTTCACGAACAAGTCGCATGCGCTGTACTTCCTGAAGGGCGTCGCGCCCACGAAACTCGTCGACGGCGCCTGGCTGTACGGCACCTTGCCGCGCTGGGACAATCCGGACTTCCATCCGCTCATCAAGACCTATCTCGAAGAGCTGGGCGACGGCGTGCCGGACAAGAACCACGTCACCCTGTACCGCCGCCTGCTCGCGGCGCACGGCTGCGAGCACTGGGAGACGCTGCCGGAGGACCACTTCGTGCAGGGCGCGATCCAGCTGGCGCTCGCCTGCAACGCCGACGCCTTCCTGCCCGAGGTGGTGGGCTACAACCTCGGCTACGAACAACTGCCGCTGCACCTCCTGATCACGTCGTACGAGTTGAACGAACTCGGGATCGACCCGTATTACTTCACCCTGCACGTCACGGTCGACAACGCCGGCAGCGGCCACGCGCACAAGGCCGTGCAGGCATTGCGCCACCTGATGGCGCAATCCGGCGACCCGGCCGCGTTCTTCCAGCGCGTGCTGGACGGCTACCGCCTGAACGACCTGGGTGCGTGCACGACGTCCGTCATCGGTGCGTTCGACCTGGAAGCGGAACTGGTCGAGATCTTCGGCGCGAAGGCGGCCATCGGCAAGAACATGCACTCGGATTACTGCCGCGTGGCCGGCCGCTCCGTCAACGACTGGCTCGCCGACCCGGAGCAGATCCCGGATTTCCTCGCGAAGCTGGAGGAATCCGGCTGGATCCACCGCGGCGAAGACGTGGAGCAGAGCCGCTTCTGGCGCCTGATCCAGGGCGAGCGCGCGGAGATGTTCGGCGTGTTTTCCAGTTATGAGCAGCAGGTGCTGCGCGACTGGATCACGACGCCGCGCGACGCCACGGCCACCGCGCGCACGACGAGGGTGCTGAGCCACCGTGCGCGCCAGCGCACGCTCGACAGCCTCACGCAGCATGCGCAGCGCAGCGGCTATCCGGAGCGGGGCCTGATCCGCCGGCGCCCGGCCGGCAGCGGCGGCGACTCCGAACTGCACCAGCTGGAAGAACGCGTGGCGGCGGCCGCCGGCAAGCCGGAAGCGATGGCCATGCTGGCGAAACTGATGTCGCCCTCCGTGCACCACACGGCAATCGGCCTGATGGCCACCCGGATGTACTCGCAGCTGCTCGATGCCTGACCCGTAACAAGGATTCCCGTGCACATACTCGAACAACGCTTCCTGCGTGGACCGAACATCCACGCCGCCACCCCCTGCCTGTTGTCCGTGCTCGACCTGGACGACCTGTATGGCGTCTCCACCCGCGGCCTCCCGCACTTCAACGACGCGTTGCTGGACCTGCTGCCGTCGCTCGCGGACTATCTCGTGCCGACCGGCCAGCCGGGCGGGTTCGCCCAGCGCCTGCGCGAAGGCACCTATCTCGCGCGCGTGATCGAGCACGTGACCCTTGGCCTGCAATGCCTCGCGGGCGCGCCCGTCGCGTTCGGACGCACGCGCCCCGTGACGGGCAAGCCGGGCCGGTACCGCATCGTCTGCGCCTACCAGCTGGAAAAGGTCGCGCAGCCGGCGTTCGCGCTCGCCGTGGACGTCGTCGACGCGCTCGCGCACGGCCGCCCGTTCGACCTGGCGCCGCGCCTGGACGAGCTGCGCGAGACCGCGGCCCACTACGCGATCGGCACGAGCACGGCGGCCGTGCTGGCCGCCGCGCAGGAACGGGGCATTCCCGCCACGCGCATCACGGAGGACGCGAACCTGTTCCAGCTGGGCTGGGGCGTGAAGCAGAAGCGCATCCAGGCGACGATCACGGGCGACACGGGCACCATCGCCGTGCGCATCGCGAGCGACAAGCAGCTGACCAGGCAGCTGTTGCACGAAGCGGGCGTGCCGGTGCCGCAGGGCGAGGCGGTGACGACGATCGAGGACGCGCTGCGCGTGGCCCACCGCTTGAACGGCCCGGTGACGGTGAAACCGCTGGACGCCAACCAGGGCAAAGGTGTCACGGTCGCGTGCCGCACGGATGCCGGGATCGAGCAGGCATACGCATATGCGCGCAAGTTCGGCCGCCACGTCATCGTCGAGCGCTTCGTCGAAGGGCTCGACTATCGCGTGCTCGTCGCGGGCGGCAAGGTCGCGGCGGCGTCGCTGCGGCAGGCCGGCGGCACGGCGGAAGACGTGACGGACCTGCTGCCCGATTCCACGCGGCGCCTGTGCGTGCGCGCGGCCGCGAAGATCGGGCTGGACGTGGCGGGGATCGACATCGTCTGCCGCGACATCGCCGTGCCGCTGGCGGACCAGGGCGGCGCCGTCATCGAAGTCAACGCGGCGCCCGGCATCCGCATGCACGAGCATCCCAGCAGCGGCACGCCGCGCGACGCGGGCGACGCCATCGTGCAGGGCCTGATGGGCGAGTCGGACGGGCGCATCCCGATCATCGCGTGCACGGGCACGAACGGCAAGACGACGACCACGCTGCTGATGGCGCACACGGTCCGCCTCGCGGGCAAGGTCACGGGCGTGACGACGACGCACGGCGTCTACATCGCCGGCAAGGAAGTCACGAAGGGCGATTGCACGGGCTACTGGTCCGCGCGGACCGTGCTGTCGTCGCCGGACGTCGAGTTCGCGGTGCTGGAGACGGCGCGCGGCGGCATCCTGAAACGCGGCCTCGCGTTCGACCGCTGCGACATCGGCATGGTGCTGAACGTGTCGCCCGACCACCTGGGCCTGGACGGCGTCGACACGATCGAGGACCTCGCGCAGGTGAAGGCCGTGGTGCCGCTGTCGGCCAGCCGGGCCGTCGTGCTGAACGCCGAGGATCCGCTGTGCGTGGCGATGGCGCGCCGCGTCCATCCGGACGTGGAGATCGTGTTCTTTTCCATGGAAGCCGACAACCCGGTGCTGCTGCGCCACCTGGAAGAGGGCGGCCGCGCCGTCTATTTCCAGGACAATTCGATCGTCGTGGCCGACGCCACGTACCACCAGGAACTGCTGCGCGTGGAAGCGATGCCGATCGCGCTGGGCGGCCGCGCGCGCTACAACATCGCCAACGGCCTCGCGGCGGCGGCCGGCCTGATGGCGGCGGGTTTCAGCAACCTGCAAATCGCGACGGGCCTCTCGACCTTCGTCAGCGACGGCAAGACGAACCCGCTGCGCACCAACGTGTTCGACGTGCGCGGCGTGACCGTCATCGTCGACTATGCGCACAACCCGGCCGCGTATTCGGCCCTCGCGGAGATGGCGCGCTCGCTGCTGCCCGGCCAACTGGTCGGCATCGTGACGGCGCCGGGCGACCGCCGTGACGCCGACCTGCTGGAAGTGGGCCGCGTGTGCGCCGCGCGCTTCGACGAACTGGTCGTCTACGAATCGTCGAGCCGCGGCCGCGCGTACGGCGGCGCCGTCGACCTGATCCTGCAAGGGGCGGAGGAGGTCGTCGGCAAGACGGATACGCTGCACCGCGAACTGGACGTGGGCGAGGCGATCCGCCTGGGCCTGTCGCTGTGCCGGCGCGGGGACGTGCTCGTGTTCGCGTGCGGGTCGTCGCTGGACGTGTTCGTGGACGCGATCCGGCAGGCGGACCCGGAAAGCGCGGCGCGGATCGCGGCGCAGGTGGGGTGATTGCCGGTCAGTGCGCGTGGGCTGCGGCCGGCGCCGCCGCCAGCGCCCTGGTCAGCGCGTTCATGTCGAGCGGCTTCATGAAGTAGTGGTCGAAGCCCGCCGCCTTGGCGAGGACCTGGTCGTGGGCCTGGCCATAGCCGGTCAGCGCGATGTACGTCGCGTCGCCGGTCTCGGGGAGTCCGTGCAGGCGCCGCGACAGTTCGTAGCCGTCCATGTCGGGCAGTCCGATATCCAGGATCAGCGCATCCGGCTGCAGGGTCCGGGCTTCGTCCAGCGCGCCCTGCGCGTCGTGGCGGACCGTGACGGCGTGGCCTTGCGTCTGCAGGAGCGTCGCCAACGACGTGGCCGCGTCGGCATTGTCGTCGACAATCAGGATGTGCATGGGATGCGGTTGCGTGGCCGGCCTGCCGTGCGCTTCGCGCCTGCGGTCGAGCAGCGGGAGCGTCAGCGTGAACGTGCTGCCCTTGCCGGGCCCGTCGCTTTTGACGGTCACGTTGCCGCCATGCTGGGTCACGATGCTTCTCACCAGCGCCAGGCCGAGCCCGAGGCCGCCCTGGGACCGGTCGGGCGTGCGTTCGGCCTGGGCGAACAGGTCGAACACATGCGGCAGGAACTTCGCCTCCATGCCGATGCCGTTGTCGGCCACGTGGATGCAGACGCACGAGGTTACCACTTCCATGTCGAGCCGGATGTGGCCACCCATCGGCGTGTACTTCGCCGCATTGTTCAACAGGTTCGTGAGCACCTGGACGAGGCGCGTGCGGTCGCCCAGGACGGCCGCATGCTCAGGCACGAGGCGCACGGACAGGCGGTGGTGGCGCGATTCGATCAACGGCCTGGATTGCTCGATCGCGCTGTCGATGGCGTCCTTGATGTCGAGTTCCGCCTTGTCGATCGAGACGAGGCCGCGCGTGACGCGCGACACGTCGAGCAGGTCGTCGACCAGGTCCGTCATGTGCCTGACCTGCCGGGTGATGATCTCGCTGTATTTGCGGACGATGTCCGTGTCGGCGCCGGCCTTGACCAGGAGCTGCGCGGCGGTGCTGATCGGTGCCAGCGGGTTGCGCAGCTCGTGCGCGACCATGGCCAGGAAATCGTCCTTGCGGCGGTTGGCCTGTTCCAGCGCGATTTCCGCTTCGCGCTGCAGGGTGATGTCGGTATTCGTGCCGAACCAGCGCGTGATCTGCCCATCCCGGTCGCGGATCGGCACGGCCCGCGACAGGAACCAGCGGTATTCCCCGTCGGCGCCGCGCAGCGGAAACAGGTCTTCCCATGCCACCTGCTGCCGGACGATCTGTTCATGGTACTTGCCCTTGACCGCTTCCACGAAGTCGGGATGGTGGACTTTCTCCCACCCCCATCCCTGCATCTCGTCGAATGTCGTGCCGGTGTACTCGAACCAGCGGTTGTTGTACCAGAAGATCCAGCCGTCGGCGTCGGCCATCCAGGCCAGTTGCGGGATGTTTTCCGCCATCGTGCGGAACTGGATCTCGCTTTCCCTGAGTGCCGACTGCGCCTTCTTGGATTCGCTGATGTCGAGGATATAGGCGATGCCTTCGTCCCGCGCGCCCTGGTAGTTCGCGGCGCCGATATAGACGGGCAGCCGGCTGCCGTCCTTCCTGAAATATTCCTTTTCGTACGCTTCGACACTGCCCTTCGCCTGCAGGATCTCCTGGCTTTTCCGGTCCGCTTCCGCCCACTCGGGCGGCGTGAGCGTGCGCCACGACAGGCCGCCCAGTTCGAATTCCTCGCGCGTGTAGCCCAGCATCCTGAGCAGGGCATCGTTCACCTTGACGAGGGTGCCGTCGAACCGGTACTGCATGATGCCGATCACGTTGGATTCGGCGATGGTCCGGAACTGGAACTCGGTCCGCCGCCGCGATTCTTCCGCCAGTTTCTGCTGCGTGACGTCGAGCACGACCCCCGGCATCCAGGCCGGCTTGCCGTCGCTGTCGACATCGATCTTGCCGCGCGCCTGGATATGCCGGATGCTGCCGTCCCGGTAGCGCAGCCGGTATTGGTAGTCATACGGCTTGCCGGTGGCGAGCGATTCGGCGATATGGGCCTGGACGGCCGGCCTGTCGTCCGGATGGATGACGTCGAGATACGCGCTGATCGGGCCGCCGTTGGCGACCTCGCAGGAGACGTGGAACATGCGCGCGAAGTTGCGGTCCGCGTGCACGCGGTCGGCCTGGATATCCCACGTCCACGTGCCGATCTCCGCGGCGGTCAGCGTGCCTTCCAGGCGCAGCTGCGCATCCTGGAGTTCCGCCTGCATGATCTTCTGGTCGTTGATATCGGTGCAGGTGCCCATCCACCGTTCGATGTCGCCGGCCTCGTTGCGGATCGGCAGGGCGCGCGCGAGCATCCAGTGATATTCGCCCGAGCGGTGGCGCAGCCGGTACTCGATTTCGTAGGGCTCGCCCGTGCGCAGGCTGTGCTCCCAGGCCTGTTCCGTGCGCGTGAGGTCGTCCGGGTGCAGGATCGATCCCCAGTTCTCGCCGATCGTCGCGCTGGCCGGCACCCCGGCGAATTCGTAATGGCGCCGGTTGTAATAATCGTGATAGCCGTTCGGCAGCGCCGACCATACCATCTGCGGCATCGCATCGGCGATTTGCCGGAACCGGGCTTCGCCCGCTGCGGCGGCCTGCTGTTGCAAGACTTCTTCCGTGACGTCTTCCACGCAGTGGATGATGTAGACGACGTCGCCGGAAGCATTCAACACCGGAGAGTTGAGCGGCTTCCAGTACCGGACTTCGAATTCGTCCGATCCGTGTTTGGGGATGTCGTATTTCTGGATCGGCATGGCGTCGGGTTGCCGGTCGCGCAAGACCCGCATCAGGGAGGCGCGCAGATTCGCCGTGCCGGTCGCGGTGGGATCGGCGGGATTGTCCGGAAAGACGTCGAACAGATGGTGTCCCAGGATCTGCTCCCGGGTCGTCATGGTGGCTCGCAGGCGGGCTTCATTCGCGGCGACCATCGTGAAATCCGGCGTCAGGACCAAGAACGGAACAGGCGTCGCATCGAATAACAGCTGGAAATCGGGCGCAGCAGAAGTGACCATGTTGCAACTCCTCCGTGTATCGACATGGTAAGTCGAAGTCGGGAAAGGTGTCGCGCCGAAAGAGGGATCTGTAACACTAGCGCGCCTGCCGCGCGATATCCAGGAAATTGCCCACCTTGGTCGATGAATTCCCTTCCAGCGACGCGAGGGCCAGTTTGGACCGGACTTTCGCATCCGCGATGTCCACGTACGTCACCCCTTCGGCGTGGAACTGGCTGACCGAGGCCGGCACGATCGACACGCCGAATTCCGCGGCGACGAGGCTGACGACGGTCGACAACTGCGGCGCCTGCTGGCCCGGCATCGGTTCGAAGCCCGCATGCCGGCATGCCGAGACGATCTCGTCGTGCAGCATCGGGCTCGCGGCGCGCGGGATCAGCACGAACGGCTCCGCTGACAGCGCGGACAACGGGATCCGTGCCCGCTGTGCGAGCGGATGGGTGATCGGCAGCACGGCTTTCATCGGCTCGCTCGCGATGTCCTGCAGCACGACGCCGGCGAACGAGTGGACGCCGGGGCGCAGGAACGCGAGGTCGATCCGGCCTTCGTCCAGTTGCGCCAGCAGGTGCGCCGTCGTGCCTTCGGTGAGCGTGAGGCCGACGCCGGGATAGGTATTCCGGAATTCGCGCACCAGCGCCCGTACGATCGGGTGGAAGGCGGCGGAGGCCGTGAAGCCGAGGTGCAAATGGCCCGTTTCGCCGCGTCCGGCCCGCTGCGCATTCAGCGTGGCGTGTTCCACGTCGCCCAGCAGGCGCTTGGCGTCGACCAGTAGCGCCTTGCCGGCGTCGGTCGGCACGACGCCGTGTCCCGTGCGGTGGAACAGCTTGACGTCGAGCTCCCGTTCGAGCGCGTGGATCTGCTGGCTCAGCGGCGGCTGGCCGATGCCGAGCCGTTCCGCCGCGCGCGTGATGTTGCCTTCTTCGGCGACGGCGACGAAGTAGCGTAAATGCCTGAGTTCCATGCGGTATCTGTAGAAAGTATGGATCCTAGATTATCCATATATTGGACAGTATATGGCTATTTGGCGATAATACAGGTATCCCACGGACAAGTTTTTTGCGGCGCGAGCCGCATGGACGCGTTTTGGCGGGCCCATAACATTACATTTTGGAAGAGTGCTGGAATGTCAGAAGCCGTTAAAAAATTGCAGGAGCGAAGGCAGCCGATCCGTAACGTGAGCATTACGGACATCACGATGAACTACAAGCAGCCGCCGTCGGCCATCGTGTCGATCCTGCACCGTATCAGCGGCTTCGTGCTGTTCCTCTTCCTGCCGTTCCTGCTCTACCTGTTCGAGCAGAGCATCCGCTCCGAGATCTCGTTCGCGCACTTCGCCGGGATCGTCAGCCATCCGTTCACGAAGATCGTCATCCTGGGCCTGTCCTGGGGCTACCTGCACCACTTCTGCGCCGGTATCCGCCACCTGTTCATGGACAACCACATGGCCCTGGACAAGGACGCGTCGCAGCGCACCGCGCGCTACGTGCTGGCCATCAGCCTCGTGCTGACCCTGCTGGTCGCCCTCAAACTGTTCGGAGTGTTTTAATCATGGCTACCCCCAAGAATATCGGACAGCGCCGCCTCGTCGTCGGCGCCCACTACGGCATGCGCGACTGGCTCGCGCAGCGCGTGACCGCCATCGTGATGGTCGTCTTCACCGTCATCCTCCTGGCTTCGTTCCTGACCGGCCAGAACTTCACCTACGAAGGCTGGGCCGGCCTGTTCGCCCGCCAGTGGTTCAAGCTTTTCACGATGGTCACGTTCTTCGGCCTGTTCTACCACGTGTGGGTGGGCGTCCGTGACATCTGGATGGACTACGTCAAACCGGTCGGCATCCGCCTGACCCTGCAGATCGCCACGGTGCTCTGGCTGCTCGCCTGCGCCGCCTGGACTGTGCAAATTCTCTGGAGCGTGTAATCGTGGCAGCAATCAACACCAACATCCCCGTCCGCCATTTCGACGTCGTCATCGTCGGCGCCGGCGGTTCCGGCCTGCGCGCGGCGCTGCAACTGTCCGAAGCGGGCCTGAACGTGGCCGTGCTGTCGAAAGTGTTCCCGACCCGTTCGCACACCGTCGCCGCCCAGGGCGGCATCGGCGCCTCGCTGGGCAATATGAGCGAGGACGACTGGTACTGGCACATGTTCGACACCGTCAAGGGTTCGGACTACCTGGGCGACCAGGACGCCATCGAATTCATGTGCCGCGAAGCCCCGAAGGTCGTGTACGAGCTGGAGCACTTCGGCATGCCGTTCGACCGCAACCCGGACGGCACGATTTATCAGCGTCCGTTCGGCGGCCACACCGCGAACTTCGGCGAGAAGCCGGTGCAGCGCGCCTGCGCGGCCGCCGACCGTACCGGCCACGCGCTGCTGCACACGCTGTACCAGCGTAACGTCCGTTCGCGCACCCACTTCTTCGTCGAGTGGCAGGCGCTGGACCTGGTCCGCAATGCCGACGGCGACGTCCTCGGCGTCGTCGCGCTGGAAATGGAAACGGGCGACGTCATGATGCTGCAGGCGAAAACGACCGTGTTCGCCACGGGCGGCGCCGGCCGTATCTTCGCCGCGTCGACCAACGCCTTCATCAACACGGGCGACGGCCTGGGCATGGCGGCACGTGCCGGCATCCCGCTGCAGGACATGGAGTTCTGGCAGTTCCACCCGACCGGCGTGGCCGGCGCGGGCGTGCTGATCACGGAAGGCGTGCGCGGCGAGGGCGGTATCCTCATCAACAGCAACGGCGAACGCTTCATGGAGCGCTACGCGCCGACGCTGAAAGACCTGGCGCCGCGCGACTTCGTCTCGCGTTCGATGGACCAGGAAATCAAGGAAGGCCGCGGCGTGGGCCCGAACAAGGACCACGTGCTGCTGGACCTGCGCCACATCGGCGCGGACACGATCCGCAAGCGCCTGCCGTCGATCCTGGAAATCGGCCACAAGTTCGCCAACGTCGACGCGACCAAGGAACCGATCCCGGTCGTGCCGACCATCCACTACCAGATGGGCGGCATCCCGACCAACATCCACGGCCAGGTCGTCGTCCCCGACGGCACCGGTTCGCAGAAAGTCGTCAACGGCCTGTACGCGATCGGCGAATGCTCGTGCGTGTCGGTGCACGGCGCGAACCGCCTGGGCACGAACTCGCTGCTGGACCTGGTCGTGTTCGGCCGCGCGGCCGGCAACCACATCGTCGCGCAGAACCTCAAGGAGCAGGGCAACCGCGCGCTGCCGAAGGATTTCGCCGACTACGCGCTGGGCCGCCTGAACCGCCTGGAAAATTCGACCGGCGGCGAGAAGGTGCAGGACGTCGCGAACGACATCCGCGCATCGATGCAGAAGTACTGCGGCGTGTTCCGCACGCAGGCGCTGATGGACCAGGGCGTGAAAGCGATCATGGAACTGGACGAGCGCCGCAAGCACGTCTCGTTCAAGGACAAGTCGAAGGTGTTCAACACGGCGCGCATCGAAGCGATCGAGCTGGACAACCTGATCGAAGTGGCCAAGGCGACCATCGTGTCGGCCGCGGCGCGCAAGGAATCGCGCGGCGCCCACGCCCACAGCGACTACGAGAAGCGCGACGACGAGAACTGGATGAAGCACACGCTGTTCTTCTCGGAAGGGAACCGCCTGGAATACAAGCCGGTCGTGACCAAGCCGCTCACCGTCGACACGTTCAAACCGAAGCCCCGCACGTTCTAAGAACCTGTCTCGGTACCGGTAGGGTGGGCGGCCCCCGCCCACGCGTAACGCCGACAAACCGCGAACGTCACGCGTGGGCACGGGGTGCCCACCCTACGATTAAAGAATATGAGGTAACACATGGCACGCACAGTCCAACTGAAGATTTACCGCTACGATCCGGACAAGGATTCGA
>CBIHOW010000077.1:0-24936 GCA_966211695.1 uncultured Massilia sp.
CAGTGTGAAAGTAGGTTATCGTCAGGCTAGTTATTAGAAAAGCCCGCTCAGTACGTACTGAGCGGGCTTTTTACTTTTGGGCGCCTCGAAAACAAATATTTGAATCGGAAAAAACGAAACCTGACAAGCTTGTGTTCCAACAGTTGTAGCAAAAGCGAAAACCGCTAGCATCGATGGCCCGATCCGCTTTTTCTACATTCAAGGAGCAGCATGCACATCCATCGTGTTTTTCCTGCGATCGCCCTGGGCACCATCCTCGTCGCGTGTGGCCATCACGACAGCGACACCACGCCTTCCACCTCCACGCCGGCACCCCGCTTCAGCGCCGACATCACCCGCACGACCCATGGCGTCGTCCACGTCAAAGCGGCCGATTTCCGCAGCCTGGGCTATGGTCTCGCGTACGCCTATGCCCAGGACAACCTGTGCATGTTCGCCGATTCCCTCTTGACCGTACGCGGCGAGCGTTCGCAGTACTTCGGCGGCGAAGCCCGCGCTACCGTCCGCAAGGGCGATGAATACGGCGCCGCCAGCGGCTTCATGGACCTGAAAAACGAAGACAGCGATTTCTTTTTCAAGGGCTATCTCGACATCGACCAGCTGCGCGCCGGCTATGCGGCAGGTGCGAAGGAGCCACGCGATCTGCTCGAAGGCTATGTCGCCGGCTACAACCGCTACCTCAAGGACAATGCCGGCAACTACCCGGCCGCGTGCAAGGACGCGAAGTGGGTCAAGCCGATGACGGTCGAGGACATGTATCTCGTCCTGGCCGAGAAAGCACTGCACGCGTCGGGCGAAGTGTTCGCGAAGGAAGTCGTCGCGGGCGCGCGTGACGCGAACGCGACGGTGGCGGTCGCGGCAAAGTCTCCACGGCGCAAGCTCGACCCCGCCTTCCTCCTCGCCCGCCTGGACAAGGTCGTGCACCAGGGCTTCGGCAGCAATGCGCTGGCCGTCGGCAAGGACCTGTCCGCCAGCGGACGCGGCCTCCTGCTCGGCAACCCGCATTTCCCCTGGACGAGTACCGACCGCTTCTACCAGGCCCACCTCACCGTGCCCGGCCGCTACGATGTGATGGGCGTCGTGCTGGGCGGCTTGCCGACCGTCGTCATCGGATTCAACAAGGATGTGGCGTGGTCGCACACCGTCACGGCAGCCACGCACTTCACGACTTTTAAACTGGCCCTCGATGCGGGCGACTCGACGGGTACGACTTACCTGATCGACGGCGACAAGAGCAAGATGACGTCGAAGACAGTGTCCGTCGACATCCTGATGGCGGACGGCACGACGACGAAGCGTACCAAGACCTTCTACTTCAGCAAGCAGGGCGCCGTCATCGTGAAACCGGAAGCGGGGCTGACGTGGAACAGCACGACGGCCTATGTCCTCGCGGATCCGAATCGCGGCAATACCCGCATGCTCGAGCAATGGCTGGGCATCGGCACCGCGACGAGCGTGCAGACGCTCAAGACGTCGCTGGACTCCGTCGTCGGCCTGCCGTGGGTGAACACCGTCGCGGCCGACCGCGCCGGCAATGCGCTGTATGCGGACGCGAGCGTCGTCCCGCGCGTCACGACCGATAAATTCGCCGGCAATTGCCTGCTCCTGCCGGCCCTCGTGCTGTTCGACGGTTCGCGCAGCGCGTGCGCGTGGGGCCAGGATGCCAATGCGCCGACCGGCATTTTCTCGCCGACCAATGCGCCCTCGATGCTGCGCACAGACTACGTCGGCAATTCGAACGACAGCTACTGGCTGACCAACGCCCGTTCCCTGCTCATAGGCCCGGCGCCGCTGGGATACTCGCCGCTGTACGGCAAGACGGGCGTCGAGCAGCGCCTGCGCACGCGCATCGGCTTCATCCAGTTCGAGGAGTTGGCGCAACAGGGCCACAAATTCCAGTTGTCCGACCTGCAGACGCTCGTGTTCGCCGACCGCATTCATGCCGCCGAGCTCGTGCTGCCGGAGTTGCTGGCGGCTTGCCCGGCGAACGATGCGACCTTGGCCCAGGCCTGCACTGTCCTGGCCGCATGGGACCGTCATGCAAATCTCGACAGCCGCGGTGCCGTACTGTTCCGCGAATTCTGGACCGCGGCATCGCAGATCCCGAACAAGTGGAAGGTGCCGCTCGACCCGGCGGACCCCGTCCACACGCCGGGCGGCGTGGCACCGGCCGCGCTGCCCGCGATGTTCGCGGCGCTGAAGACGGCGGCGCAGACCTTGCAGTCGCTGGACATCCCGCTCGACGCCAAACTGGGCGATTACCAGGGCGAGACGCGCAACGGCGTGCGGACGCCGCTGCACGGCGGCGTGGGCGACATCGACGGATCCTACAACTCGCTGCGGATGAGTACGGGCCTGACGGCCACCGGCTACAACAACGTCTACTGGGGCACGAGTTATGTGCAGACCGTGACGTTCGACGACGCCGGCCCGGTCGCCCAGGCGATGCTCGTGTATGGCCAGTCGACGGATCCCAAGTCGCCGTACTACGCGGACCAGTTGCCGCTGTATTCGCGCAAGGAATGGCCGGCGCTGCCGTTCACGGAAGCCGGCATCAATGCGGACCCGAACCGCAAGACGGTGACGCTGACGGAATAAGCGTCACGCCTGGGACAGCGGCGCCGGATCCTGCGCCACGGCCGTCGCTGTCTTGCTCGTCGTGATGCTCTCGCCGTCGCCGCGGCGCAGGCGCGCGAAGACGAGGGACGACAGCATCGTCATGGCGGCGAGCGTGATGAAGGCGTGGTGCAGCGCCCTGGTGACCATCACCTGGTCCGTCTGCGGCACGCGGCCCAGGAACCAGGCCGTCACGATCGAACCGGCGGCGAGACCGAAGCTCATCGACAGCTGCTGGAACGACGAAGCGATCGTGCTGGCCATGCTCGAGTCTTTCGATTCCACGTCGGCATACGCCAGCGTGTTCATGCTCGAGAATTGCAGCGAATTGAAAAAGCCCTGCAGCAAGCCGATGCCGGCGATGGCGTACCACGGCGTCGACGGGCCGACGAGCGAGAACAGGCCGATCGTCAGGCCGATGCAGATCGTGTTGAAGATGAGGACCTGGCGGTAGCCGAAGCGCGCGAGGACTTTCGGCGCGATCAGCTTCATGCCCATCGCGGCGGCGGCCGTCGGCATCATCAGCAAGCCAGACTGCCACGGCGCCAATTTGAGGCCCAGCTGGTACAACAGCGGCAGCAGGAAGGGCAGGCCGCCGATGCCCAGGCGCGTGACGAAGCCGCCCAGTACGGAGATGCGGAACGTGCGCACCTTGAACAATGCCAGGCGCAGCAGCGGGAACCGGGCCTCGTTCGCGTGCCAGGCATATGCGGCCAGCAGGGCGACGGACAGTGCCAGCATCAGGCCGGCCGTCATGGGGTCGAGCGTGTGCTCGCCGAACACTTCCAGCAGCCAGGACAGGATCGCCGTGCCCGAGCTGAACAGGATCAGCCCGATCACGTCCAGCGGACGCGGCTCGGCGCCGTGGTAATCCGGCATGTGGCGCCAGACGAGGTACAGGGCGAGCAGGCCGACCGGCACGTTGACGAAAAAGATGGCGCGCCACGACATCCAGTGCACGATGAGGCCGCCGACGGTCGGCCCGAGCAGGGGCCCGATCAGCGCCGGCAGGATCACGAAGTTCATCGCGCCGAGGAGCTCGTTCTTGGGAAACGTGCGGATGATCGACAGGCGGCCCACCGGCATCATCATCGCGCCGCCGAGGCCTTGCAGCAGGCGGGCCGCCACCATCATCGGCGCGTTCAGCGACAGGCCGCACAGCACGGAGGCCACCGTGAAGATCGCGATCGCGGTAAAAAAGACACGCTTCGTACCGAAGCGGTCGGCCATCCAGCCGCTCACCGGGATGCCCACGGCCAGGCTGAGGATATAACTCGTGACGACGGATTTGAGGCTGAGCGGCGTGACCTGCAGGCTGGCCGCGATGCTGGGGACCGCGGTGTTGACGATGGTGGCGTCGAGCTGCTCCATGAACAGCGCGGTCGCCACCAGCCACGGCAAGTAGCGTTTGATGGTGTCGGTATCGGTCATGGGGAGAGTGTCACATAAATCCCATAACCGGGTCGCAACGGGTCAGTAGTGGTAGGCCGCCTTCAGCAGCAGCAGGTTCACGCCGCCGTTCGGGTGCTTGATGCCGCCGTTCGAGTAGTGTTGCAGGCGCGCGCCCAGTTCCCATTTGTTGGCGAAGACGTAGCCCACGCCCACGTGGTCGGCGAATTCGAACGCGGTCGACAGTTGGCGGTGCGTGTTGCGGTACACGCTCGAGAAGACGGCGGCGCCGATGCCGGCGTCGGCGTAGAAGCCCAGCTTGTTGTCGGCTTCCCAGCGGAACACCGGCGTGATGCCGACGACGGCCAGGTCCTTCGTGTTGCCCGGCTGGTCGAGCCACTGGTTGGCGCGCCAGTAGGCGACGTTCGCGTCCCAGTAGCCGTTCAGGTGGTAGCCGCTGGTCGGCAGCCAGGTCTTGTTCCAGTCTTTCTGGACCGCGAGACGGACGACCTGCACGTGCTCGCCGCCGCCGACTTCCACCGACGACGAATCGAAATAACCGTCGGCGGCATGGCCCGCCGCTGCGGCCGACAACGCGGCCACGGCCGCCAGGGAACGCATCATTTTTTTCATGGAAAACATTGCCTTTGTTGTGAAAGAGAGCCGTGCGAGCAAAATGGTCACGGCCAAACCGCTATTGTAGCGAGGTCCTCGACAGGACGTGGTCGACCTGCCAATTGTTAGAATGTAGTTAATGGAATCTCGTGAGGAAGCAATGACGTTACCGATTGTGGCATTTCTCGGCATCGGCCTGATGGGCAAGCCGATGGCGACCCTGCTGGCCCAGGCCGGCTATCCCCTGCGCGTGTGGAACCGCACGGCCGCCAAGGCCGAGGCGCTGCGCGACACCGGGGCCGAACCGCGTGCCGACCTGATTGACGCCGTGCGCGGTGCCGACATCGTGATCTCGATCCTCGAAGCGGGCCCGGTCGTCGGCCAGGTCATCGACGACGCCCTGCCTGCGCTCGCGCAAGGCACCTTGTGGATCGACATGAGCTCCACGCGCCAGGACGAAGCCCTCGCATTCGCCGCGCGGCTGCGGGAAGCCGGCTGCCGCTTCGTCGATGCGCCCGTGTCCGGCGGCGTGGGCGGCGCGGAAGCGGGCCAGCTCGCGATCATGGCCGGCGCCGAGGCGGCCGACTATGCGCAAGCCGAGCCCGTGCTGCGCGTGATGGGCAATCCGAAGGCCGTCGGCCCCGTCGGCAGCGGCCAGGTGGCCAAGCTGTGCAACCAGTTGATCGTCGGTGCGACGATCAATATCGTGGCGGAAGCGTTGCTGTTGGCGGAAGCGGCCGGCGCCGATCCGGCCGCCGTGCGCGAGGCGATCCGCGGCGGCTTCGCCGGCAGCCGCGTGCTGGAAGTGCATGGCCAACGCATGCTGGAACGGAATTTCATGCCGGGCGGCCAAGTCAAGACGCAGCTGAAGGATCAGCGCAATATCCTTGCGGCAGCCGGCAGTGCCGGCGTCACGCTGCCCGTGACGGAACTGGTGACGCGGCAGTACGAGAGCATCGTGGACGACATCCCGTCCGCGGACCATGCGGCCGGCCTCATCGCGCTGGAGCGGATGAATCCCGGCAAGCGGCTGGGCAGCGGACCAGACAACATGCCATAACGTTTGCGCTATCAGTACAACTCCGTATAATTCTCCGAGGTATTACGTCGTTACGTAATCCACGGAGAGGACAGGGGCGGCATGGATAATCTGGAAAGCAGCTTCCGCACGCGGCGGCAGCTGTTGAAACTGGCGTCGGCAATGGCGTTGCCGTCCGCTTTGGCGGCATGTTCTTCGGAAAAGAAAAGCCCATCACTGGTCGTCGCCGGCTTGCCGGTGACGTGCAACCTGACCTTGCCCGTCGCGTGTGCGGCGAAAGCGGCCGAGATCGCCGCGACGAAGCCGGCGAACCCGCTCGGCTTCGAGTACAGCAAGTACAGCGGCTTTCCCGAACTGAAGGAATCGCTGATGGCGGGCCGCATCCAGGCGGCCTACGTGCTGGCGCCGATGGTCATGGACCTCGTGTCCAGCAATATCCCCGTCAAGGTCGTGTCGCTGGGCCACCGCTCCGGCGCCGTCATCATGGTGCGCACGGATGCCGGCTATAAAACCTTCCGCGACCTGCAGGGCAAGCGTGTCGCCATCCCCAGCCGGTTCGCCGTCGACCTGCTGTTCCTGCGCAAGATGCTGGCCGCGGAAGGCATGGGCATCAAGGACGTGGAACTGGTCGAGATGCCGCCGCCGGACATGCCCGCCGCGCTGTACGCGAAAGCCATCGATGCCTATTGCACGGGCGAGCCGTTCGGCGCTGCCGCGCAGATGGCCGGTTACGCGACGCCGCTGCGCATGACGCGCAACGAATGGCCGAATTACATCTGCTGCGTGCTCACCGTGCGCGAAGACCTGATCGCGCAGAACCGCCAGGCCGTGCAGGATCTCGTCAACTACGTCCAGGCGGCCGGCAGCTGGATGGATGCGGATCCCGCGCACCGCGACAAGGCGATCGCGATCGCGGCGACCAAAAAATACTTCAACCAGGATCCGAAGATCCTGAAATTCGTGATGACGAATCCGAGCGACCGCGTCACGTATGGCGACCTGCGCATCATCCCGAAGGAGTTCGACGAATTGATGCAGATGTCGCTGGATGCCGGCACGCTGAAGAAGCCCATCCAGTTCAACCAGTACGTGGACGAGAGTTTTTTCAAGGCCGTCCGTCCCGTCTCGATCACGCTATGAAACGCCTCGTCGCAGCACTGCTGGTGCTTGCCTTGCCGTTGGCCGCGAGTGCGGACGCATTGAAATCGGGGGAATTCTCGCCGCCCCGCATGGCGCCGGATTTCACGCTGCAGGGTTCGACCGGCAAGCCCCTCAAACTGTCCGATTACCGCGGCAAGGTCGTGGCGCTGGGATTCGGCTTCACGTCCTGCCCGGCCGTCTGCCCGACGACGCTCGCCGAACTGGCGGCCGTGAAATCGAAGCTGGGCGCGCAGGGCAAGGATTTCCAGGTCGTGTACGTGACGGTCGATCCGGAGCGCGACACGCCCGAGCGCATGCGCGCCTACCTGACGGCGTTCGATCCGACGTTCGTCGGCGCGACGGGCACGGCCGCGCAACTGGCCGAGGTGCGCAAGGAGTACGGTGTCAACGCCACCAGGACGGGCACCGGCGCGAACTACGGTTTCAATCATTCGTCCTTCGTCTACCTGGTCGACCGGTCCGGCAAGCTGCGCGCATTGAGCCCGTACGGCCGCGCGGTGGATGACGTCGTGCATGACGTGCGCGTCCTGCTGGGCCCATGACGCGTTCCCGCATCCTGGCGCTGGCCGCGGCACTACTCGCCATCGCGGCGCTGTGGGCCATGTATGCGCCGATCCCCGCAAGCTCGCGCGAACAACTGTTCGAGATTCCCGCGGGGACGTACGCGCGGCGCGCGGCCGGCGACAAGGTCGAGGTCCTGCCGACGTCCATCCGGCTCACGCTGGGCGTGAAGGACATCCTCGTGCTGAAGAATCTCGACAATGTGCCGCAGACGTTCGGACCCGTCTTGATCATGCCGGGACAGAGTTTCAGGATGCCGTTCGGCGTTGCGGGCGACGTGCAGTTCGAATGCACGGCGCACGCGAGCGGCCAGATGCGCATCGTCGTCGATCCGGCGCCCGATGCGGGCTGGCGGCGGCTTGTGTGGCGCGCACGACATTGGTTGTGACCATAAGAAGGAGACAAGAGGCTGTGAAAAAGAAGAGTTTTTTTGCACAGAAGCGGGCGCGGGTCATCGCGCCGGCGGTCGTGCTGGCATTGCTGATCGCGGTCTGGTGGGTCATCGTCGTCCAGACCAACAGCGCGATCTTCCCGACGCCGGGCCAGGTCGTCACGGGCACGTTGGAGCTGGTGCAGGACGGTACGCTGTGGGACCACATCGGTTCTTCGCTGATGCGCGTCGGCACCGGCTTTTTGCTGGCCATCGCCGTCGCCATTCCGCTGGGCCTGTGGATCGGCCGCATGGACGCGGCGTGGGTCACATTGAATCCGCTGTTCCAGCTGCTGCGTCCCATTTCGCCCATCGCCTGGATCCCGCTCGCGATCCTGTGGTTCGGCGTGGGTAACGCGTCGCCGATCTTCCTGATCTTCATCGCGTCCGTGTTCCCGATGATCGTGCAGACGGCCGCCGGCGTGCACACGATCGAGCGACGCTACCTGCGCGCGGCGGAAAACTTCGGCGTCTCGCGCGCCAAGCTGTATCGCCAGGTGATCATTCCCGCCGTGCTGCCCGAGATCATCGTCGGCATGCGCATCACGCTCGGTGTCGCGTGGCTGGTCGTCGTGGCGGCGGAAATGATCGCGCTGCGCTCGGGCCTCGGCTACCTGATCATGGATTCGCGCAATGCCGGTAATCGCTACGACCTCGTGATCGCCGCCATGATCATCATCGGCATCATCGGCCTCATGCTGGACGGGATCACCCGTCTGCTGGAACGTCTCAAATCGGTAAGGTGGCGCTATGGACGCTAAAGTGCAAGTCAAAGAGAAGATCGTCGTCGACAACATCCGCAGAAGCTTCGAGACGCGCAAGGGCACCTTGCCCGTCGTCGGCGGCATCAGCCTGAACATCCGCGACGGCGAATTCGTCGCCATCGTCGGCCCGTCCGGCTGCGGCAAGTCCACGTTGATGAAGATGCTGTGCGGCTTCGACCAGCCGGACGAAGGACGTGTCGTCATCGACGGCCAGGTGCGCCACGGTCCGAGCCCGAAAGGCATCCTCATTTCCCAGCACGGTTCCGTGTTCCCGTGGCTGACGGTGCAGCAGAACCTGATGTTCGGCCTGGACGGCATCAGCGAGGCCGAAAAGGCGGAACTCGCCGACCACTACACGGCGATGGTGGGATTGAAAGGTTTCGAGAAGAGCTATTCGCACGAACTGTCCGGCGGCATGCTGAAACGCGTGGAGATCGCGCGGGCGCTCGTGATGAAGCCCGAGATCCTCTACATGGACGAGCCGTTCTCCGCGCTCGACGCGCTCATGAACCTCAAGATGCGCATGGAGCTGCTGCGCATCCTGGAAGAGGAGCGCCACACGGTGCTGCTCATCACGCACGACGTCGAGGAAGCCGTGCACCTGGCGGACCGCATCGTCGTGCTGTCGCCGCGGCCGACAACGATCCAGGCCACGTTCGAGGTGAACATCCCGCATCCGCGCAAGATGTCCAGCCCCGAAGCGCAGGACCTCAAGGAAGCCGTGCTCAAGGAGCTGGGGCTCTAAGGCTCATCTCGACCAGCTTCGCCCAGAAGCTGGCGCCGATCGGCAGCAGGTGGTCGTTGAAGTCGTAGCTGCCGTTGTGCAGCTGGCACGGTCCGAGGCCGTGGCCCTGGCTCCGGTGGTCGCCATCGCCGTTGCCGATGAAGACATAGCAGCCCGGCTTTTCCTGCAGCATGAACGCGAAGTCCTCGGCGCCCATCGTCGGCTCGACGTTCGTGTCGACGTTCTCCGCACCCACCACCGCGCGCATCGCTTCGATGGCGAACGCCGTCTGTTCCGGATGGTTGATGAGGGGCGGGTAGTTGCGCTTGAACGAGAAATCGACGGTGGCGCCGAAGCCGGCGGCCAGGCCGCTCGCGATCTCGTTCATGCGCCGCTCGATCAGGTCCAGCACATCCGTCGAGAACGTGCGCACGGTGCCGATCATGACGGCTTCATCCGGGATGACGTTGGTGGCGCTGCCGGCGTGGATCTGCGTGATCGACAGGACGGCCGTATCGAGCGGGTTCTTTTCGCGCGAGATGATCGTCTGCCACGCTTGCGCGATCTGCACGGCGACCATCACCGGGTCGATGCCGCGGTGCGGCTGCGCGGCGTGCGCGCCCTTGCCTTTGACGACGACGCGGAACTCGTTACTGGATGCCATCATCGGCCCCGCGACGACGCCGAAGCTGCCCGCCTTGATGCCCGGCCAGTTGTGCATGCCGTACACGGCTTCCATGGGGAAGCGTTCGAACAGGCCGTCGTCCATCATGCGGCGCGCGCCGGCGCCGCCTTCCTCGGCCGGCTGGAAGATCAGGTACACGGTGCCGTCGAAGTTGCGGTTCTGCGACAGATAGTGGGCTGCACCCAACAGCATCGTTGTGTGCCCGTCATGACCGCAAGCATGCATCTTGCCGGCGTGGCGCGACGCGTGCTCAAATGTGTTGAGTTCCTGCATCGGCAGGGCGTCCATGTCGGCACGCAGGCCGATGGCGCGGTCCGAGGTGCCGTTCTTGATGATGCCGACGACACCCGTCACGCCCAGGCCGCGGACGACGGGGATGCCCCATTCGGTGAGGCGCGCGGCCACCACGTCGGCCGTGCGTTGTTCTTCGTAGCAGAGTTCGGGATGGGCGTGGATGTCGCGCCGGATCGTTTCGAGCTCGGATTGGTAGGCCAGGATAGGTTCTACGAGTCTCATGTGTTTCTCCGTATGCTTGGATGCCTCTTGGGCATGCATTTATTGAACTATTGTAGCCCTTCCATCATGCGGAAAGCCAGAGCCGCCACGGCTGCCAACGGAATCGTATAAAGTACTGGTTTATCGACGTTTTTCTGGATGAATCCGATGACCAAGACCATCGTCCGCGGCGCCTGTCCGCATGACTGCCCCGATACCTGCGCGTTGCTCGTGACCGTGGAAGACGGCGTGGCCACGGAGGTCAAGGGCGATCCGGATCATCCGACGACGGCCGGTGTGCTGTGCACCAAGGTCTCGCGCTACATCGAACGCACTTACCACCCCGACCGCCTGCTGTACCCGATGCGCCGCACCGGCAAGAAGGGCGAGGGGAAATTCGAACGCATCACGTGGGAGCAGGCGCTCGACGAGATCGCGCACCGCCTGCAACCCATCGCCGCGCGCGACCCGCAGGCGATCCTGCCGTACAGCTATTGCGGCACGATGGGCCTCGTGCAGGGCGAGGCGATGGCGATGCGTTTCTTCAATACGCTCGGTGCTTCCCTGCTCGACCGCACCGTGTGCGCGAACGCCGGTGCCACGGGCTACAAATACACGATCGGCGGTTCGATCGGCACGGATACCGAACAGTTCCAGGATGCGAAGCTGGTCTTGATCTGGGGCGGGAATCCCATCGCGTCGAACCTGCATTTGTGGATGCGTTTGCAGGAAGCCAAGCGCCGCGGCGCGAAGCTGGTCGCCATCGACCCGTATCGCTCGCTGACGGCCGAGAAATGCCACCAGCACATCGCGCTGATGCCCGGCACCGATGCCGCGCTGGCGCTGGGCATGATGCACGTGCTGGTCAAGGACAACCTGCTCGACCACGATTACATCGAGAAATACACGTTCGGTTTCGCGCAACTGAAGGACCGCGTGGCCGAATGGACGCCGGAGCGCACGGCTGCAACCTGCGGCATCACGGTGGAAGAAGTCGTCGGCCTCGCGCGCGAGTATGGCCGCACGGCGCGTGCGGGCGAACCCGTCGCGATCCGCATGAACTACGGCCTGCAGCGCGTGCACGGCGGCGGCATGGCCGTGCGCACCATCGCCTGCCTGCCGGCGCTCGTGGGCGCGTGGCGCCATGCGGCCGGCGGCGTGCAGTTGTCGACGTCGGGCACGTTCCCGGCCAATAAGACCGTCCTGCAACGCCCGGACCTGTTGCGCGGCAAGCTCCCGCGCACGATCAACATGAACACGATCGGCGCCGACCTGCAGAAAGAGGCGTCGCCGGCATTCGGCCCGAAGATCGAAGCCGTCATCGTCTACAACTCGAACCCGCTCGCGATCGCGCCGGATTCGGCGCAGGTGCAGCGCGGCTTCGAGCGCGAAGACCTCTTCACCGTGGTGCTGGAACACTTCCAGACCGACACCGCCGACTACGCGGACATCCTGCTGCCGGCCACCACGCAGCTGGAACACGTCGATGCGCACCTCGCGTATGGCCATTTGTACATGATGGCGAATAACGCGGCGATTGCGCCGCTGGGCGAATCGAAACCGAACACGGAAATCTTCCGCCTGATCGCAAAGCGCATGGGCATGAACGATCCGCTCTTCGACGAGACGGACGACGAACTGGCGGCCCAGGCCTTCGACACGAAACACGAACGCGCCGTGCACTTCGACTGGTCGTCGCTGAAGCGCACGGGCTGGCAAAAGCTGAACATGCCCGTCGCGCCGTTCGCCGAAGGCGGTTTCCCCACGCCGTCCGGCAAGTGCGAGTTTTATTCGGCATCGATGCTGGCCGATGGCCTCGATCCGCTGCCGACCTATATCCCGAACTACGAGTCGGTCGCCTCCAACCCCGAACTGGCAGAGAAATATCCGTTGGCGATGATTTCTCCGCCGGCCAGGAACTTCCTCAACTCTACCTTTGTCAATGTCCAGAGCCTCCGCGCAACGGAAGGTGAACCGCACCTGGACATCCATCCCTTTGACGCCGCCTCCCGCGGCATCGTCGATAAGGAGATGGTGCGCATCTTCAACGACCGGGGCGCGTTCGTCGCGCGCGCCCGGGTCACCGCCAAGGCGCGGGCCGGCCTCGTCGTCGGCCTGTCGATCTGGTGGAAGAAGCTCGCCAGCGACGGCAAGAACGCCAACGAAGTCACCAGTCAGCGCCTGACCGACATGGGCCGGGCGCCCACCTTTTACGACACGCTGGTGCAGGTTGAAAAGGCCGCACCATGATCTGGAATTATGAAACTCTCGCGAATCACCCCGTGGTTCCGCCCCGTGCTGATTGCCGGCACGGCAGCGGGGCTGCTGGCCAGCTGCTCCACGCTGAACTATTACACCCAGGCGGCCCAAGGGCAGCTTGAACTCCTGTCGGACGCCCGTCCGATCGACGACTGGATCGCCGACCCCGGCACCAGTACCAAATTGCGCTATCGCCTCGAGACGGCGCGCCAGATCCGCCGCTTCGCAGTTGCCGAAATGGCTTTACCCGACAACAACAGTTATAAAAACTACGCGGCCCTGAAGCGGCAATACGTGTTGTGGAACGTCGTCGCCACGCCCGAGCTGTCGCTGCGGCCCCTGCAATGGTGCTTCCCGGTGGCCGGCTGCGTGAACTACCGCGGCTATTACAGCAAGGAGGCGGCGGAATCGTACGCGAAGGAATTGCGCGACGCGGGTGACGACGTCGAGGTCGGCGGCGTGGCCGCGTACTCGACCCTGGGCTGGTTCAGCGATCCGCTGATCTCCACGTTCATCAATTACCCGGACGGCGAACTGGCCCGCATGATCTTCCACGAGCTGGCGCACCAGATCGTGTACGTGCAGGGCGATTCGCAATTCAACGAATCGTTCGCGTCGACGGTGGAAGAGGTCGGCGTCGAGCGCTGGATGGAGCGCTTCGGCAACCAGCAGATGCGCGATGCCTATGCGCGCTACCGGAGCCGCAAGAAGGATTTCCTCGGTTTGCTGATGAAGTACCGCAAGGCGCTCGAGCAGAATTACGCGCTGGTCGACCGCAGCGATGCCCAGAAGCGTGCCGTCAAGGCGCGCCTGTTCCAGGAGCTGAAGGACGAATACCAGGTCCTGAAGGGCAACTGGGGCGGCTATGCGGGGTATGATCGGTTCTTCGAGCAGCCGCTGTCGAACGCCCACCTGGCATCGATCGCGACCTACGAGGATTTCGTGCCCGCGTTCCGTGCGCTGTTGCAGCGTGAAGGCAGCTTCCCGAAGTTTTATAACGCCGTGAAACGCCTGGCCGACCTGGACCGGTCCGACCGCCACCGCGTGCTGAACGCGCTGGTGCCGCCCCTGGTGACGTCGCCTTTGATGGTGCAGCGCAGCGAAATCCGCCCGTAGCTATTTCGCCCAATCCCCGATAGAGTCGTTGTTCGAAAAGCGCAAAAGTGCTTGCGTCCACGCGCGCTGCCCGATAGCATCTTGCTTAGTAATATCAGCACGACCGTGCGATTTTTTTTGGGCCGCGCTCAGAACGATAACGATACTGGAGACAGAGGCACCGATGGACAAGATTTGGCTCAAGGCTTACCCGCCCGGCGTGCCGGCGGAAATCGATCCCGACCAGTATGGTTCGCTGGTGCAAATGCTGGAGGAATCGTTCCGCAAGTATGCGGCGAACAACGCGTACGTCTGCATGGACAAGTTCCTCACCTACGGGGAACTGGACAACATGTCGAAGCGGCTGGCGGCCTGGCTGCAGAGCCGCGGGATGAAGCCGGGCGCGCGCGTGGCCGTCATGATGCCGAACGTGCTGCAATACCCGGTGGCGCTGGCCGCCATCCTGCGCGCGGGCTATACGGTCGTCAACGTCAATCCGCTGTACACGCCGCGCGAGCTGGAGCACCAGCTGAAGGATTCCGGCAGCGAAGCCATCATCGTGCTCGAGAACTTCGCGCACACGGTCGAGCAGGTGCTGCGTAAAACGGCCGTGCGCCACGTCGTCGTGGCCAGCATGGGCGAACTGCTGGGCGGCGCCAAGGGCATGCTCGTCAACTTCGTCGTCCGCAACATCAAGAAGATGGTGCCGGACTTTACGATCCCGCACATGGTGCGCTTCAAGGACGCGCTGGCGCAGGGCGCGAAGATGCCGTTCCAGGCCGCTCAGCTGAAGAATTCCGACGTCGCGTTCCTGCAGTACACGGGCGGCACGACGGGCGTGTCGAAGGGCGCGACGCTCACGCACCGCAACGTCATCGCCAACATCCTGCAGACGGAGGCGTGGTCGAAGCCGGCGATGAGCCAGCCGCCGCTCGTCGAATTCCCGACCATCGTGTGCGCGCTGCCGCTGTACCACATCTTCGCGCTGACGGCGTGTGCGCTGTGGGGCATGCGCGTGGGCGCGCTGAACATCCTGATCCCGAACCCGCGCGACATCCCGGGCTTCATCAAGGAGCTCAAGAAGTACCGCATCAACATGCTGCCGGCCGTGAACACCTTGTACAACGCGCTGGTGAACCACCCCGATTTCAAGGACGTCGACTTCAGCGCGCTGAAGGTCTCCAACGGCGGCGGCATGGCCGTGCAGCAGGCCGTCAACGACAAGTGGAAGGCGCTCACGGGCACCAATATCATCGAGGGTTACGGCCTGTCGGAGACGTCGCCCGTGGCCACGTGCAACCGCTGCGACGTCCCCGGTTTCACCGGCACGATCGGCCTGCCGGTGCCGTCGACCGACATCGCCATCGTCGACGACAACGACAAGCCGCTGCCGGTGGGCAGCATCGGCGAGATCGCGATCCGCGGTCCGCAGGTGATGGCCGGCTACTGGAACCGTCCGGACGAGACGGCGAAGGTCATGACGGCGGACGGCTTCTTCAAGTCGGGCGACGTCGGCATCATGGACGAGAACGGGTATGTGAAGATCGTCGACCGCAAGAAGGACATGATCCTCGTGTCGGGCTTCAACGTGTACCCGAACGAACTGGAAGCGGTGATCGCGGCGCATCCGGGCGTGCTGGAATGCGCGGTGGTCGGCGTGCCGGACGAGCATTCCGGCGAGGCCGTGAAAGTGTTCGTCGTGCGCAAGGATCCGCACCTGACGGCCGAGCAGCTGATGGACTACTGCAAGCGCGAGCTCACCGGCTACAAGAAGCCCAAGTACATCGAATTCCGCACCGAGCTGCCGAAGACGAACGTCGGCAAGATCCTGCGCCGCGCGCTGCGCGAGGAAAAGCAGGCGGCGTAAAAGACCGAGACGCAAAACAACGTCATCCCCGCGGAGGCGGGGATCCAAGTTCTGCGTGAGCTATCGAACTGCACGCAAAATTGGGCCCCTGCCTTCGCAGGGGCGACGTGGCCGCCGTCGGCGGCTTTTTTTGCGCATACGATTTATATGATTGAGAACTAGCGAGGCAATGACATGGACAAATTCTGGCTGAAGTCGTACGAGGCGGGCGTGCCGGCCGAGATCGACTGGACGCAGTACCGCTCCCTCACGCACCTGCTCGAGGATTCCTTCCGCAAGTACGCCAACCGCGACGCCTTTGCGTGCATGGGCAAGTCCATGACCTTCGCGGAGCTGGACAGGCTGTCCGGCGCGATGGCCGCGTGGCTGCAGCAGAAGGGCCTGGCGCCGGGCGCGCGCGTGGCGATCATGCTGCCGAACGTGCTGCAGTATCCGGTGGCGATGGCCGCCATCCTGCGCGCCGGCTACACCATCGTCAACGTCAACCCGCTGTACACGGCGCGCGAGCTGCAGCACCAGCTGAACGATTCGGGCGCGGAAGCCATCGTCGTGCTGGAGAACTTCGCGCATACCGTCGCCGAAGTCGCGCACAACACGAAGCTCAAGCACGTCATCGTCGCCACCATGGGCGACCTGCTGGGCGTAAAGGGCCTGCTCGTCAACTTCGTCGTCCGCACCGTCAAGAAGATGGTGCCGGCGTGGTCGCTGCCGTCCGCGGTGCCGTTCAAGCGCATGCTGGCCGAAGGCGCGCGCCTGTCCCGCAAACCCGTCGAGTGCGGCCATGAAGACGTCGCCTTCCTGCAGTACACGGGCGGCACGACGGGCGTGTCGAAGGGCGCGGTGCTGAAGCACAGGAACGTGATCGCCAACGTGCTGCAGAACGAAGCGTGGTTCGCGCCGACGCTGGCCAAGATCCCGGCCGGCGAGACGCCGGTCTTCGTGTGCGCGCTGCCGCTGTACCACATCTATGCGCTGACCGTGTGCGCCCTGATGGGCCTGCGCGCGGGCGGCACGAACCTCCTGATCCCGAACCCGCGCGACATCGGCGGCTTCATCAAGGAGCTCAAGAAATACCGCATGCACGTCTTCCCGGCCGTGAACACGCTGTACAACGGCCTGCTGAACCATCCGGACTTCGCGAGCCTGGATTTCTCGGGCCTCAAGGTGTGCCCGGGCGGCGGCATGGCCGTGCAGAAGGCCGTGGCCGACAAGTGGCTCGCGGTGACGGGCGCGCCGATCGTCGAGGGCTACGGCCTGTCGGAGACGTCGCCGGTGGTCGCCGCCAACCGCTGCGACATCACCGAATTCACGGGCACCATCGGCTATCCGCTGCCGTCGACGGAGCTGCGCATCATCGACGAATCCGACAACGAAGTCCCGTTCGGCACGGCCGGCGAGATCGCCGTGCGCGGCCCGCAGGTGATGGCCGGCTACTGGCAGCGTCCGGAAGAGACGGCGAAGGTCATGACGGCGGACGGCTTCTTCAAGACGGGCGACATCGGCGTGATGAACGCCACCGGCGCCGTGAAGATCGTCGACCGCAAGAAGGACATGATCCTCGTGTCGGGCTTCAATGTGTACCCGAACGAAGTGGAAGACGTCGTCGCCGCACACCCGGGCGTGCTGGAAGTGGCGTGCGTGGGCGTGCCGGACCAGCATTCGGGCGAGGCCGTCAAGCTGTACGTCGTCAAGAAGGACAAGACGCTGACCAAGGACGACCTGCTGGCCTTCTGCAAGGAGCAGCTGACGGGCTACAAGCGTCCCAAGTACGTCGAGTTCCGCGACAGCCTGCCCAAGACGAACGTCGGCAAGATCCTGCGGCGCGAGCTGCGGGACGAGAAGCAGACGGCGTAACACCACCACCACCGTCGCTCCCGCCGGACGGTCTTCGGATCCCGCACCTCGTCCGGCGCGGGTTCCTCAGGAATTCACTGCATTCCCGGCATCGTGTTGCGCAACGTATTGTTCCGCCATCGTCAGCCAGCCCTCGACATCGTCATACGAATGACGGTAAAGCTGCTCGATGAATTTCGGGCCCAGGTCCCACCATTTCACCTTCAGAAATCTGGCAATAATCTCCGGCGAAAAACGATAACGGATGATTCTTGCCGGATTGCCAGCGACAACGGCGTAAGGTGGAACGTCTTTCGTCACCACCGAGTTGGCACCGATGATGGCGCCGTCGCCGACCCGGACATCTCCCAACAGGGTCGCTCCGCGTCCGATCCAGACGTCATTGCCGATGACGATATTGCCATCCTTTTTGTGGAACACTTCCTGGGCCGAGGCGCGATATCCTGCCATTCTCGGCGGGAAGGTCGTTGGTCCATCCATTTTGTGGTTGGCTTGGCCGACGACAAAATATATCCCGTCGGAAAGGGATGAGTATTTGCCGACGTATACCTTGCCGCCTGTCCGCATGTCGCCGTATTGACGGATGCAGAAGTCCACGACGTACGATTCTTTCGGGCAAATTAACCGGTCATCCTGTCGTACCATCCGGTCCGTTGCCATTGAGATTGCCACGAATTTTCCTCCTTGACGGTTGACTCAGTGCGACATCGGACGCTGGCGCTTGTAGGCCTCCACCTCGAGGGGCGATTTTGCATAACCAACGGTGGCGAGTTCGTAAAGGATGGTGTACAGGAATTGGCGGCGCCCCAGGCGTTCCTGTTGTCCGATATGAACCAACTCATGGGTCAGGACGGGGCTATCCGCGGCCAGATCAGGCTTCAAAAAGATCAGGTTTCCCATCGTCCTGCCGCTTTCCGGGCGTGCACCGATTCCCAGCCGGAGTGCTGCGGCACGCAATTCGGGCTGGTCGGGTAACGGAAAATGTTCCTGTGTTACGACGCGGACCCGTTCCGGGTGGGCGATGCCGAGAATGTGTGCTTGCTGCAATTCTGCTTCCGTCAGCTGACGCCCCGTCGCACCAAATCGTTGTTCGGTTTGTTCATACCAATTCATCGCGCTCGGAAATAGCCGGTTCAGATCGTCGATCGAAAAGCTGGAGCGAGGGGCCTCCGGCGGATGAGGTGAGCATCCGACGAGGGAAAATACCAGCAGTATCGAAGAGAAAAAGCGAACCATACGTGTCAACTCCTTGGATCCGGTTAATGTAGTCTGGGGCATCAGGTAAAAGCTTGTTTATACGTTCTCGTGCTCGCTACTGGCTTTGGCCGATGCATTGGTTCTCTCCTTGAGCAAACTTAAAATTTCAGCGTGAGACATATTGTCGATTTTCTTCCTGAGTTCAAGTTCCAGGGCGAGACGGCGCGCGATGTGCGGCTCGCTCTTGCGTTCCAGTTTCTCGCCTAAATAAACGATTGTCGGATTCTTGAAGAATTCAGCAATTGAAATTTCCGAACCGTATTTGGCGCGTATTTTTGCAAGCATTTGTATGGCCGTGAGCGAGTTGCCGCCAAGTTCGAAAAATGGGTGGTGCCGGCCGATTGTGTTCACACCCAACAGATCCGCCCAAATCTGGGCAATTGCCGTTTCCACTTCGCCCCGCGGCGCCTCGTAGGCCCGGCCGACCAGCGCCGACAGGTCCGGGGCCGGCAGGGCCTTGCGGTCCACTTTGCCGTTGGGTGTCAGCGGCATTGCCTCCAGTGTGACGAAGGCGCTCGGCACCATGTACTCGGCCAGCACCGCCAGGAGTTGCTCGCGCAGTCCGGCCGCCGACAGCACTGCGCCTGCGCGCGGCACCAGATAGGCCACCAGCCGCTTGTCGCCCGGCACGTCTTCACGCGCCAGCACCACCGTCTGGCGCACGCCGTCGCATGCCAGCAGCCGCGCTTCGATTTCCCCGAGCTCGATGCGCAAGCCGCGGATCTTGACCTGGAAGTCGTTGCGGCCCAGGTATTCGATGTTCCCGTCGTCCAGCCAGCGGGCCAGGTCGCCTGTCCTGTACATGCGCGCGTCGGGCTCGTCGCTGAACGGGTCTGCCACGAACCGCTCCGCCGTCAACTCCGGTCGGTTGATATAGCCGCGTGCCACTTGCACGCCGCCGATGTACAGTTCGCCGGGCACGCCCAGCGGCACCGGCTGCTGCTGCGCATCCAGCAGGTACAGGCGGGTATTGGCGAAGGGCTTGCCGATCGGCGTGATGCCCACGTGCGCGTCGGGTTCGCAGGTCCAGCACGAGACGTCGACTGCCGCCTCGGTCGGTCCGTACAGGTTATGCAGCCGCACCTGCGGCAGTTCGGCGTGCACCTGCGCACGCAGCGCGTAGGGAAGCGCTTCGCCGCTGCAGATGATGTGCTGGACCTTCGCCAGCGACGCCGCCTGGTTGTGCGCTACGAAGGCTTGCAGCATCGATGGCACGAAGTGCAGCATCGTCACGCCATGGCGCTCGACCAGGCCGGCAATGGTTTCCGGTTCCTGATGTGCGCCCGGCGGCGCAATCACCAGCGTCGCACCGGCGCCCAATGTCAGGAAGAACTCCCACACCGACACGTCGAAGCCGAACGGCGTCTTCTGCAGGACGCGGTCTCGGCCATCCAGCCCGAACTTCTCCTGTGCCCAGTGCAGGCGGTTGACCACACCGTCGTGCTGGTTCATCACGCCCTTGGGCATACCGGTCGAGCCCGACGTATAGATCACGTATGCCAAATTCGAAGAAGCCAACCCGAATACGGCCGGGTCAGGGTTATCTGACCTCTGCTGACCGCGCATTACTTTCTCATCGAGATCGATTACCGGCATCGTCAGAGCAGGTAGAAACGCGCGCAGATGCGACTGGATCAGCAAAGCCACGGGAGCGCAGTCCTCGAGCATATAAGCCAGGCGCTCCACCGGATAAGTCGGCTCGAGGGGTACATAGGCGCCGCCAGACTTCAGGATGCCAAGAATGCCGACCATCATGTCGATGCTGCGCTCGACGCAGATGGCGACCCGGTCGTCCGGTTTCACGCCCAGGCCGATCAGGTAATGCGCCAATTGATTTGCGCGCTTGTTGAGCTCACCGTAACTGACGCGCTCATCGTCAAACACCAGCGCAAGCGCTTCCGGCTCGATGTGCGCATGCGCTTCAAATAACTGGTGGACCAGTTGAGCGGACGTATATTCAACGTGCGTCGCATTGAACTCGACCAGGAGCCGGTGACGCTCAGCCGCCGGCAGGACCGATATCGTATTGACCGGCTGCTGCGAATCCTGTCCAAGTGCGTCAGTCAGCGCGCTGATCGCCTGTTCAAAATAAGCGGATAAGCGTTCGCCATCGACATCTCCGGCGCACTGAATGGCCAGCGCGAATTTCTGTCCCAGATCATCGATGGTCATCGTGATCGGATAATTGGTGCGCTCCTCGGCACTCAATGGACGTATGCCGTCCCATTCCCAATGTGGATGGCTTTGACTATCGGCGGTCAATATGCCTTTGCTGTGGCGATAGTTCAGCACCGACGTGAATAACGGCATCGGCGCGACGACCGCGCTGCAACGCTGCGCCAGCGCGAGCGGCGCCTGTTCGTGCACCAGCAGTTCGCTCAGCTGGCGATAAGTGTCCTGCACCGCCTGCCGCACGCTGACGCCGTCGAGCGTCACCCGCACCGGCAGCGTGTTGACGAACATCCCCATGATGCGGCCGGCGTCCTGCGTGCCCTGCAGGCGCCCCGACAGCACGGAGCCGAACACCACGTCGCTGCGGTTGCAGCATTGCGCCAGCACCTGCGCCCACGCCAGATGGAACAGCACGGCCGGCGTGACGCCCTGCGCGCGTGCGGCGCCACGGATACGGCCGGCCAGGTCATCGTCCAACAGCGCACGGGTTTCGACAACCGTGTCGCCCGCGCCCTGCACATCGAGCACGCCGAACGGCGCCGTCGGCTCGTCGACATCGCCCAGCAGGGTGCGGAAATACGCCTCGTGCCCGGCCACGGGCAAGCTCTGTATTTGCGCGATGAAGTTCCGGTACGGAAGCGGAGTGTCCAGTGCAGCCGACTGCCCTTGAAGCACGCCATGCACTTCCGCCACCACGATTTCCATGGCCGTGTGATCGCATACCAGATGGTGATTCAGCAGCGACAGCAGCCATTCGCCCGATTCCCCGTCCCGTGCGATATACGCCGCCAGCAAAGGCGCCTTGCGCAGATCCAGCGCCACATGGCGCGGATTGGTCGCGTCCATCAACTGGGCCAGCGCGTCCCGATCGTCGCTCGGCGCCACCTCCACGATCGGCAGCTTCGCCTGGCGCTGCACCACTTGCACCGGCTGTGCCAACCCGTCCCAGTGGAAGGCGCTGCGCAGGATGTCGTGACGGTCGATCACGGTCTGCAGTGCGTCCAGGAACCCATCCAGCCGCTCGCGCCGGTCGAATGCGAGCACCGTACGCAGGAGGTATGTGTCGCCGCCCTGCTCGTTGAGCATGTGGTGGAACAGGATGCCCTGCTGCAGCGGCGACAACGGATACATGTCCTGGATGTTCGCGACGCCACCCTCCACGGCAGCCGCGATCCCGTCGATCTCGGCCTGCGTCAGCGTCACCAGCGGCAGCATCTCCGGCGTGATCGCCGTGGCATCCGTCGCGATCAGGTTGGCCGGCACGGCGAATTCGTCGCCGGCGCGATGTTCCGCGCCCATGGCCGCGGCCAGGCCTGCCACCGTCGGTGCCAGGAAGATCGTCTTCACGTCCGCGCGGTAGCCATGCTTGCGCAGTTGTTCGATCAGGGTAATCACCTGCAGCGAATGGCCGCCCAGTTCGAAGAAATGATCGTGCCGTCCGACCGCGCTCACGCCCAGCAGGTCTTGCCAGATCCCGGCGATGGCGGTTTCCAGCTCGCCCTGCGGTGCTTCGTAGGCGCGGCTGACCAGCGCCGACTGGTCCGGCACCGGCAGCGCCTTGCGGTCCACTTTGCCGTTCGGCGTCAGCGGCATTGCTTCCAATGTCACGAAGGCACTCGGCACCATGTACTCGGCGAGCACCGTGGAAAGCCGCATGCGCAGTTCGGCCACAGACAGGGTCACGCCGGCGTGCGGCACCAGATAGGCCACCAGACGCTTGACGCCCGGCGCATCCTCGCGTGCCAGCACCACGGCCTCGCGCACGCCTTCGCATTCCTGCAGCCGTGCTTCGATTTCACCGAGTTCGATGCGGAAGCCGCGCAGCTTCACCTGGAAGTCATTGCGTCCGATGAACTCGACTTCGCCGTCGTCCAGCCAGCGACCCAGGTCACCCGTCTTGTACATGCGCGCATCGGGCGTCGTGCCGAACGGATCGGCCACGAACCGTTCCGCCGTCAATTCGGGACGATTCAGATAACCGCGCGCCACCCCGGCGCCGCCGATGTAGATCTCACCGACCGCGCCCAGCGGAACCGGCTGCAAATGCCGGTCGAGAATATAGATGCTGGCGTTTGCAATGGGCGATCCAATGTGTGGACGGGAGAGGCGCCCGTCGACGTTCGCAACGCTTGCATCGACCGTGCATTCGGTCGGCCCGTACAAGTTATGAAAGCGAGTCGGGCAAATGCTCGACAGCTTTTCCCATTGCGCGAGGCTGATTGCATCGCCACCTACCAATACATGGCGCAAACGGCTGAGTCGACCTGCTGCAACGGTTTCCGCCGTAAAGAATTTCAGTTGGACCGGGGTGCAATCGACGACATTGATGTCGTATTGATCCAGGAACTCGAGCAGGGCTGTCTCATCAAATCGAGTTTCATGCGGAAGAATATAGAGGCAATGCCCGGAAAGAAGTTGGATAAACGACTTCACCGAGCTATCGAAGGTCATTGAGGCATTCAATGCGAACTTCGAGTGTCGCGGCAGGTCCGCGAAAATCTTCAGATCGAGGGCCCGCCACAAATTCACGACAGACCTGTGCTCCACCATGACTCCCTTGGGCAGTCCGGTCGAACCCGACGTATAGATCACGTATGCCAGGTGGGCCGAAGTCAGATCCGGTACCGCAGGGTTGCTCTCGTTTTCCTGATCCAGTCTCGCGTCGAGATCGATGACCGGAATCGCCAGCGCGGGGAGTGCGTCAAGCGAGCGTCCCTGGCTCAGCACCGCCACCGGCGAGCAATCCTCGAGCATGAACGCCAGGCGCTCCCGCGGATAGGCGGGATCGAGGGGCACGTAGGCGCCGCCCGCCTTCAGGATGCCCAGCAGGCCGACGATCAGCTCGATGCCGCGCTCGGCGCAGATCGCCACGCGGTCGTCGGCCGTCACGCCCAACTTGATCAAGCGATGGGCCACCTGGTTCGCCTTGCGATTCAACTCGCCATAGCTCATCGTACGCTCTTCGAACACCAGCGCCGTGGCCTCAGGGTGCGCTTGCGCCTGCGCCTCGAACAATTGATGGATCAGCTGTTCGGATGGATACGCCGCACCGGTCGCGTTGAATTCCACCACCAGCTGATCGCGCTGCTCTGCCGAGAGCAAACCGATCCGGCTGACTTGCTGCGCCTCGTCAGCCGCCATGGCCGCCAGCAAGCGCTCGAAATAGCCGGCCATGCGGGCTACCGTGTCCGCATCGAACAGGTCGCTCGCGTAGTCGATCGTGCCCGTGATCCCCGCGCCGGTATCGGTCAGCGACAGCGACAGGTCGAAGTGCGTCGTGCCGTGCTCCACCGCGACCTGCTCGGCGCTCAGTCCCGGCAGCATCAACGCCCCGTTGGCGCTCGCGCTGTTCAGGGTGAACATGGTCTGGAACAGCGGGCTGTGACTCAGGCTGCGCACCGGCTGCACGGCTTCGACGACCTGCTCGAACGGCACGTCCTGGTGCGTGTACGCGTCGAGCATCGTGCTCCTGACGCGCTCCAGCAAGGTCCCCACGCCCGGATCGTCGTCCAGCCGCACCCGCACCGCCAGCGAGTTCACGAAGAAGCCGATCAGCGATTCGATCTCGAGACGCTGACGGTTCGCCACCGGCGTGCCGATCACCACGTCGTCCTGCCCGGACAGGCGTGCCATCAGCACTGCCCAGCCGGTGAACAGGGTCATGAACAGCGTGCAGCCGTGACGCTGGGCCAGGCCGCCCAGTGCAGTGGACAGTTCGGCCGAGAGCCTGAAGTCCACGCTGGCGCCACGGTAGCTTTGCGTCGCGGGACGGGCGCGGTCGGTCGGCAGCGTCAGGAGTTCCGGCGCGCCGTTCAGGTGGGTGCGCCAGAAATCAAGCTGGCGATCCAGCACGTCGCCCTGCAGCCATTGCCGCTGCCAGGCCGCGTAATCCGCATATTGGAGTGCCAATGGCGGCAGCGGGTCGGCATGCCCCTGGCTGAACGCCGAATACA
>CBIHOW010000078.1:0-24715 GCA_966211695.1 uncultured Massilia sp.
ACGCGCGTCCTGCGCGGGAATTATTCGTCGACGCAGTCCGCGCCGCCGGTCTCCGTCGTCGACGGCCTGCGCCGCGTGCTGCCGCAGGCGCGCGTGACGCTCGTGCCGGCCGCCGCGTCCATCACGGACGGCGACCCGGTCCCCACCACCGCGCTGCGCACGCCCGACGGCAAGCCGGGCCTGCGCGCCGAATACATCAACGGCGGCGACAACGACAGCGACAATAAGCCGGTCCTCGTCCGCACCGAACCGGGCCTGGAGTCGCACGCGCTCCAGTTCAAGGCCGTGGCGGACAAGCACAAGGTCGTGTGGACCGGCGCCCTCGTCGCGCCGGAGACGGGCACGTACCGCCTCGGCGTGACGGGGGTGAAGGGCGAGCTGACGGTCGGCGGCAAGCCGGCGGTGCAGGCGACCGCGTATTCGCAATGGGGCGAACCGCTGAAGCTCACCGACGTGCGCCTCGAAAAGGGCCAGCGCTATCCGCTGCGCTTCCAGACCGAGACGGGATCGACGGGCGTGCCCGGCCTGTTCTGGAAACGCATCTCGACGGCACCCGAGCAGGACCTGAAGGCCGGCACGACGGATGCCGACGTGATCGTCGCCGTCGTCGGCCTGACGTCGGACCTGGAAGGCGAAGAGATGGCCGTCAAGGTCGAGGGCTTCGCCGGCGGAGATAAAACGTCGCTGGACCTGCCGCTTGAACAGCGCGCCCTGCTGGAACGCGCGAAGGCGCTGGGCAAGCCGCTCGTCGTCGTGGTCATGAACGGCAGCGCCATCGACCTGTCGTGGGCGAAGGACAATGCGGCCGCGATCCTGGAAGCGTGGTATCCGGGCCAGTCCGGCGGCGCCGCCATCGCCGACGTGCTGACGGGCCGCACCGATCCGGGCGGACGCCTGCCCCTCACCTTCTACCGCAGCCTCGCAGACCTGCCGCCGTTCGACGATTACTCGATGCAGGGCCGCACCTACCGCTACTACACGGGCACGCCCGTGTATCCGTTCGGCGCGGGACTCTCGTACACGACGTTCGGCTATGCCCCGCTGCGCATCGAACCGGTGGGCGGGTCGCCGGAGAACGGCATCGTCGTGACGACGGAAGTCGCCAACACGGGCAAGCGCGACGGCGACGAGGTGGCGCAGCTGTACCTGACGCCGCCCGCGTTCGAGGGCGCGCCGCGCCTGGCGCTGCGCGGCTTCCAGCGCGTCTCGCTGAAGGCCGGCGAGCGCAAACAGGTGACGTTCCGCCTGTCGCCGCGCGACCTCAGTTTCGTCACGAGAGATGGCGTCCGCCAGCTCACCCCCGGCCAGTACAAGCTGACCGTGGGCTCGGGCCAGCCGGGCACCGGCGTGGCGCAGCAGGACGGCACGCTGACCTTGAAGCAGACCATCGTGCTGGCGCAATAACCCACAACAAGGAGACTACATGAAGACCAGACTGTTGATTGCCACCGTCATTGCCTACGCACTCGCGGCACCCGTCCACGCGCAGAACGACAAGATGACGCCCATCGCGACGCCCGCGCAACCGGACGCCATCGTGCTGAACACCGGCCCGCTGCCGGGCGCCAAGGCGCAGGAGAGCTGGCACAGCCAGTACGGCAGCGTCTTCGCGCGCAACGTCACGGTCGCGACCCTGACGCCGTTCCTGCCCGACCCCGCCAAGGCGACGGGCGCCGCCGTGATCGTCGCACCGGGCGGCGGCTTCCGGACGCTGTCGATGAACAACGAGGGCTGGGACGTGGCGAAGGCGCTGGCCGACAAGGGCGTTGCCGCGTTCGTGCTGAAGTACCGCCTGAACCAGACGCCGCAGGACATGGATGCGTTCGCGGACGAGATGGCGAAGATGTTCTCGGGCGCCGCCCGCCCGAACCGTCCGCCGACCGACAATCCGGCCGTGACGCTGGCGCCGCAGATCGCCGACGCGCGCGCCGCGTTCGCGCTCGTGCGTGCGCGGGCGGGCACGTGGCACGTGGACCCGGACCGCATCGGCATGCTGGGCTTTTCCGCCGGCGCGATGCTGACGATGGCGACGACGCTGTACGGCCAGGACGCGAAGCCCGCGTTCATCGGCGACATCTACGGACCGCTCGCCGCCGTCAAGGTGCCGGCCGATGCGCCGCCGCTGTTCGTCGGGCTGGCGGCGGACGACCCGTTGTTCGGCAACGCCGGCTTCGGCCTGATCGACAGCTGGCGCGCGGCCAAGCGGCCCGTCGAGTTCCACCTGTTCGAACAGGGCGGCCATGGCTTCGGCATGTACCAGAAGACCACCACCAGCACCGGGTGGTTCGATGCGTTCGCGCGGTGGCTGGGGATGCACGGCTACCTGAAGGCGAAGGCTTGACGGACTCGCACACTCAACTACGTCGCCCTCGCAACTCAACGACGTCGCCCTCGCAACTCAACGACGTCGCCCCCGCGACTCAACTACGTCGCCCCCCGCGACTCAACGACGTCGCCCCCGCGCAGGCGGGGGTCCAATTTAGCCAACGCTGCGGCACGTCTATAAACTTGGGTCCCCGCCTGCGCGGGGACGACGTGGTGGTTCACTGCACCGCCGTCAACGCGACATCGAACACGAGCCCCGCATTCCCGGGAATATCCCTGTATCCGCTCGCGCCGTAGCCCAGGCTGGACGGGATCAGCAATGTCCGTTTGCCGCCCACTTTCATGCCCGTCACGCCCTGGTTGAAGCCGTCGATCACCTGCTTCTGGCCGAGCACGAACGAGAACGACCCGGCGTCGAACTGCGTGCCCTTGTGGTCCGTCGCGGTGTCGCTGTACAGCCAGCCCGTATAAGTCACGGTCGCGGTCTTGCCGGTGGTCGCTTCGGTACCGGTGCCCAGCACGACGTCCGTCGCGCTGAACTGGGCCGGATTGGCCACGACGGTGGTGCCCGACGACGAACCGCCGCCACCGCCGCCGCCGCAACCGGCGAGGCTCAGGACAGCGACAAGGAGGGCGGCGCAGGCGCCAAAGGAAGGCTTCAGTCTCATGGAATTCCCGGTTATTACAAATTCAAGGTTGACGATCTGAGCAGGCGCATTCGCAACAGATTTCCCGTCAATACAAAATAATTCGCAAAGGCAATTATATCGCGGCGTACACTGAATCGGCCGCGTCGGATTCACGACGCACGATGACGAAAGATGCCCATGCTCAGCCTCACGAATTTTTTTGCAGACGTCAAACTGCCCACGATTTCCGCCGTGGCCCATGCCCTGATCGAAACGCTCGACGACGACGACGCGTCCGCCAAGAAGGTGGCGACGATCATCGCGCGCGACCCGGCCCTGACGGCCAAGCTGATGCGCCTGGCGAACAGCGCCCGCTTCGGTTCCCGCCGCAACGTCAGCTCGCTCGACGAGGCGATCTCCCTTGCGGGCATGGCCCACATCCGCACGCTGGCGCTGGCCGCGTGCTTCTCCGACGCGTTCCCTGCCCTGCCCGGCCTGGACTCCGACGAGTTCTGGAAAAGCAGCATGGCCTGCGCCGGCTACGCGAAATGGCTCGCGGGCGGCATCGGCCTCGACGGCAGCGAAGCCTGGCTGGCCGGCATGATGCTGCGCCTGGGCGAACTGCTGATCTACCAGGTGGACCCGACGACCTTCGCCGAGATCGAGCAACTGCCGCACCTGCCGGGCGGCCGCTGGGAACGCGAGCAGCGCCTGCTGGGCCTGTCGGAAGGCCAGATCACGGCCGAACTGGGCCGCCGCTGGAACTTCCCCGACAAGATCGTGCACGCGCTGGAGAATTCGTCCGACCCGATGGCGGCGCACCCGTTCTGCCAGCTGGGCGGCATCATCCACCTGGCCAGCCTGCTGGCCGACACGCCCAGCGACGACCCCGCGATCCTCGACACGCTGCCGGCCGAAGTGGTCGACACGCTGCGCCTGTCGCGCGAGTGGATGACGGTGCGCTTCCCGTCGCATGACTCATTCTCGGCCGAGCCCTGATCCATGGTGTAGCATGGTCGGCAACGCAAGGAGCCGACCATGTCTTACCAGTCCACCCTCGAATTCAACACGTTCGGCCGCGGCAGCCGCGACATCACCGCGGCCGTCGCCGACGTCGTCGCCCGCTCGGGCATCCGCTGCGGCCTCGCGCACGTGTTCGTCCAGCACACGAGCTGTTCCCTCCTGATCACGGAAAACGCCGACCCGGACGTGCGGCACGACCTGGAGACCATCATCCGGCGTCTGGTGCCCGATGGCGATCCCGCGTACCGCCACGATACGGAAGGACCGGACGACATGGCGGCGCACGGGCGGGCGATGCTGACGTCCACGTTCGTCACGGTGCCCGTTGGCGATGGCCGGCTGATGCTCGGGACGTGGCAGGGGATTTATTTGTGGGAGCATCGGGTGGCGGAGCACAGGCGCAAGGTCGTCGTGACGGTGCAGGGGAACTGAGAACGGTCTTATGTCATATCGGGACGAATACGAACAGCTTGGCCTCGCTGCGCGATGGCTTACCGAAGCACGCGCCAACAACGCGTATTCGCATGCCTTACAGTTATTTACTGCCACGAAGAAGAACTTGAGGCAGGCACACGCAAGCTCTGAGAATGGACTGCGCTGCGGCGCTACGTCGCCTTCCACACTACATGTCTCGATGAGGTGAGATTCCGAGAACATGTTAGAGGCGCAAACCGGTATCCTGCATGCTCGTCAACGACACGTCCCGACCATGCGATTCCGTTCAGCGACCTTCGGCGCCATCGCACTCTGCGCCTCCCTGGCTTCCCACGCACATGCGACCGATGACGCAAGCCGCGCCGCGGTTGCCGGCAAATTCGTCGCCGCGCTCCAGCACCAGCGCTTCCAGGAGGCCGCCGCCCTGTTCTCGCCGGAAGCGACGATGGATGCCGCGGCGACTGCGCAAACCTTGAAGCGGATCGATGACACGGTCGGCGGATTCTCGACGATGCAGCCGATGGCATGGACGCTGGAAGGAAAAACCATCCGGCTACAGGTGCCGCCGCGTAAAAACACCCTGTTCGGCGTCCAGAAATCCATCCAGTTCCGGTACGCCTCCACCGCCGCCGACGGCAAACCCGTGTATTACGAAGTCCACCTCACGCCCGGCGACGGGCCGCCGCAGGTCCTGTGGCTCGCGCTGCAGGTTCCGGCCGCGGATGCGCCATCAGCGCAACGCGCGAACCGCCTTGCCGCTGCTATCAACCGCTGATGTCCGCGCCGGGCAGATTCAAATGGGCGATCGCGCTCCAACTCGCGTGGTTCCCCGCACTGTTCATCGCCTGGGTCGTCATCGCGGCCGGGACGATCCAGGGCGACGCGCTCCGGTTCGGCCCGACGGGAGCGGACGCCGCCCGCGACACGCCGCAATTTTGCCTTTGGCCCGACAACGTGGAGCACCTGCGTGCCCATTGATGCCCTTCGCAGGTCGAAGGAAAGCGAAGCGCTCAATCCTCGAACCGCGATGGGTCGAACGTGCCGGACAGCCCGTGTATCCCTTTGTACAGATCCGCCATGGCGCGCACGTCGCTGCCCGACCTGTCGAGCAGATGCGCCAGCGCCGGCGACAACGGCTGGGGCAACCGGTCCAGGTCGCACCATCGATACCCCTGGCATCCATCGATGCGCGGCTCGAACTCCTGGGGTACGACGGCGACGTAGTTGTGCTGCACGAAGAAGCGCGCATCCGCAAACGGCGTCAACCGGCTCAACGCGAGATCGCCTTCGTATGCGCAGCGCTCGGCGATCGCGTTGATCGCCACCTGCAACGGCGACTGCCCGGCGAGGACGTCCGCGGTCCACGTGCCCCACTCGGAGCCCGCACCATCCGCAGGGACGCATTGCTTGACCAGCACGCGTCCGGTGTCCTCGGCAAGCATGATCGCGCAAGCGGAAACGCCCTGCCAGCTTCCGTGGGCCGGTACGACCCAGCTCGGCCGCCTGACGAGGCCCGGGCCAGGCGCCGACGTGCTTTGGATATTCGCCATGGTTACTTCACCCTCGCTCTGCTTAACATTTATTCAACGTAGGATGATTCCTACATAATGTTAATCATCCACGAGTTCCGTTTAACGGTCGAGCGATTTCGATGCAGAGTGTCGTTTCCCGGCAGATCATTCTGTAACGGTTGCGACGTTGCAACAGAGCCCAATATCACCGTCCGCCGCTCGAATTCCACCGTTCATCGC
The DNA here is from genome assembly GCA_966211695.1 of uncultured Massilia sp. GTDB lineage: Bacteria > Pseudomonadota > Gammaproteobacteria > Burkholderiales > Burkholderiaceae_D > Telluria. The sequence goes on from CBIHOW010000078.1 coordinate 6,164, forward strand.
AAACCGCGAGCCGACGGTGCACGGCTTCCGTTATCGTCATCCCGCTATCGACACGTCCGTGACCTTCAATCGGCTTTTGGGAAAAACCATGAACACGTTCCGCATCACCCTGTGCGCCACTGCCATCCTTGCAAGCACGACTTTTGCCCACGCTCATGCATCCGGCGAAACCCGCCAGAACTCGACCATCTCGATCGACGCCAAGGAAGGCGATGGCCCTGAGCGTGTCACGCCGCGCCAGCGACCCGCATCAGGCAAGCCCTACGTGCAGTCGACGAGCCGATGGACCGAATTGATGGTGAAGGACGATGCGGTGTACCTGCAACTCACGGATTACGGCATGAAGCAGGTCGGCGAACCGCAGGACGCTCACGACAAGGACGAAGGCTTCCTGGGTAACATGCTGAAGTCGATGGCGCTCAGCGGCGTTAAACATTTCCTCAACCACAGCCTTGCGCTGTCGTTGGTCGACATGCGATCCGCACTGGTTCGAAATGGCGAAGTCATCCTCGTCACGTGCCAGGGCAAGGAAGTGTTCAACAAGGTCAAGATTAATGACCAGGTACAAAAATATCCGCAGGATAAAGCCGAAGACTTCGTCAGGAACGTCAACCAGTTGCGGGAGAAGTTGCCGGCATGCCGAATCTAGATCGGGCGACGCAAACGTCCGGCGTAAGCGCGCGCAAAGCCGTCGAGGACGTGCGCCGGCAGCATCTTCGCCATGCCGTGCAGGAGGAGTGGCAGCAGCACGAACTCGTCGACCGTGCCGAGCACGGGCACGGCAAAATTCAACGGTTCGACAGCGAACAATGCCAGCACGGCCAGTGCCGGCAACAACCATCCGGGACGATCCTCGTGCCGGAGGGCAAACCAAAGCAGGCGCAGGTCCTGGCCGGCAACAGTGCGCCACAGTGCAAAGAGACGTTTCACGGCTGTCCTCCATGGCTTGGGACGTTTCGGTATCCCCTACATGGGTCGTCCGGGCCCGAACACAATGGGGGCCCGAAAAAATCGCGGCGGTCAAGCAGGCCGTTCAGGATCAACCGGCCCTGTCAGTCCGCTCCCCACTCCGGTATCATGCGGGGATGAAAGCGATTCCTTATCTTCCGTTCGTCATTGGCGTCGCCGGCGGCAGCGGCAGCGGCAAGTCGACGGTGACCCAGCAGGTGCTGGCGTCGTTCGGCACCGAGATGGTCTCGGTCGTGATGCAGGACGATTACTACCGCGACCAGTCCGACCTCACCCCGGAAGTCCGCCGCAAGCAGAATTACGACCATCCGCAGGCCTTCGACTGGCCCCTGCTGGTCCAGCACGTCCAGGCGCTGCGCAATGGCGAATCGATCGAGATGCCGGAGTACGACTTCACGATCGACAACCGCTCCGCGAAAACCATTCCCGTGAAACCGGCCCCGGTCATCGTGATCGAGGGCCTGTTCGCGTTGTACGACGCGGACCTGCGCGACATGATGTCGCTGAAGATCTTCGTCGACACGGCCGCCGACGTCCGCTTCATCCGCCGCATGCAGCGCGATATCGCGGAACGGGGCCGCACGATGGACAGCATCGTCAACCAGTACCTGGAAACGGTCCGCCCGATGCACAAGCAGTTCATCGAGCCGACCAAGCGCTACGCCGACGTCATCCTGCCCCACGGCGCGAACGACCCGGCGGTCGACGTCATCACCACCAAGGTGGCGAGCGTCATCGGCAAGTTGAAGCAGTCGTGATCGCTGGCGCGGCGGTGGCGGCCGGCTTCTTGAACGCGAGCAGGTTGCCGCCGAGGACCAGCGCGACGCCGCCGAAGGCCGGCAATGTCCAGTGATAGCCCTCGAGCACGGTCGACACGCTCAATGCGACGACGGGAAACAGCACCGTCGAGTACGCCGCGCGATCCGGTCCGATGCGCCCGACCAGCACGAGGTACGCCGTGAATGCGATGACGGAACCGGGGACCGCAAGGTAGAACAGCGCGCCCAGGTAGCGTGGGCTGGCGTCCAGCGTGAACGGCATGCCCAGCAAGAATGCACCCGTGCCGACGATGGTCGAGCCGATCAGCATGGCCCACGTGTTGGTCAGCAGCGGCGTCAGGCCGAGCGCCTGCATCCGGCTCGACAGCAGATTCCCCGTCGAGAAGCACACGGTGCCCAGCAGCGACAGGCCAAGGCCCAGCAGCATGCCGTGGTCGTTCCAGTGCCCCTGCATCTGCGGCAGGAACAACAGCGCGATGCCGGACAGGCCGAGCAAGGAACCGACCAGCACCTGGCGCCGGATCGGACGCCCCATGAACAGGCGCAGGTTGACCGCGTTCCAGATCGGCGCGGTGGAAAACACGACGGCCACGAGGCCGCTGGGCACCCACTGGCTGGCGTAATAAAAGCACAGGAAATTACAGCAGAACAGGGCAATGCCCTGCGCGAGCAGATAACGCCATGCCTGGCGCGGCGGCCACACGGGCCGGCGCGTGGCGAGCAGGAAGAGGAACAGCACGGCGGCGGCGATCCAGAAACGCCAGGCGATCGAAACCGGGGCCGGCACGACGCCGAGCTGGAACTTGATCGCGATCCAGGTGGTGCCCCAGATGACGACGGTGAGGAGATAAAGGAAGATATTCATGCCGCCATGATCGGCGCGGCCGGCGGCGCCGACTTGTCTGGTCTTGCGCTTTTCCGATGCCCGGTCGGTACAGGCTGCGGAAGAATGCTAGACTTTTTCGCATGCACTCCAGACCCGATCCCATCTCGCACGCCGTCTTCGACACCATGTGCGGCACCGACGCCACCCTCGAACGTTTCGTGTGGCTGGGCGACGGCATGGCCGCGGCGATCTGGCAGCGCGATACCCATGAAGCGTTGACGGTGTACGACCGGCCCGGCCACCACACCCTGTCCTGCTACCTGGGCGGCGGCTATCGCACGGAACGCAGCGGCATGCACAGGCAGTATGGCGCGCCGCAGCGCCTCTGCACGCTGCCGGACGATCACGAGTCGGAATGGGTGGTGCGCGACCATCTGCGCCTGCTGCACGTGTACTTCATGCCCGAGCATTTCACGCGCCGGGCCGTGGTGGAACTGGACCGCGAACCGCGCGAGATCACGCTGGCCGACCGCACCTATTTCGAAAACCCGGCCTTGCTGCGCCTGTGCGAGGCGCTGGTCGCGACGCCGTGGGACGGCGCCGACAACCTGCTGCGCGCCAACGAGATCACCCACGACACGCTGAGCGAACTGCTGCGCGCGCAAGGCGTCCCGCGGCGCGACCTGCGCCTCAAGGGCGGTCTGGCGCCGCTGCTGCGCCGCCGCCTGGCCGACTACATCGACGCGAACCTCGCGCAGCCCATCACGCTCGGCACGCTGGCGCAGGTGGCCTGCCTGTCGGAGTTCCACCTGGCGCGCATGTTCCGCGTCTCGTTCGGCATGCCGCCGTCGGCCTGGATCGCCCTGCGCCGCCTCGAACAGGCCCGCGTCCTGTTGAAGACCACGGCCCTGCCCTTGCAGCAGATCGCCGACGCCTGCGGCTACGCCGACCTGTCGCATTTCGGCCATCGCTTCCGTGCGGCGATGGGCACGTCGCCGCGCAGCTATCGGCAGGTCATGACACCGCGGGGAGACACATGAGCCATCAGGTCGAAGCACTCGAGCAGTTCTTCGCGGCGATCAATCGCAACGACATGCAAGCCATCACGAAGGACTTCGATCCGGACATCGTCCGCGTCGAGCCCCAGGGGTTTCCGACGGCGGGCACCTATCGCGGCGTCGATCGGGTGCGCGAGCACGTCGGCGCGGGACGCGGCACCTGGGCCGAAGGAACCTGCGAACCGGAGGAATTCTTCGTCAACGGCGACAAGGTCGTCGTCTACCTGGTCGTGCACGTGCGCCTGAAAGATGCGACCGACTGGATCGACGGACGGTTCGCCGACGGGTTCGTCTTCCGGGACGGGAAGATCACCGAATACCGGACGTTCGGCGACCGGCAGGATGCGCTCGTGTGGGCCGGCATCGAGAATCCGGACGGGACCTCATGACGACACGGCTTGCTTCCTGCAGCTGCGGCCAGTTATCGGCGCGCGTCACCGGCGACCCGGTGCGCGTGTCCATCTGCCACTGCCTGGCCTGCCAGCGCCGGACGGGCAGCGTGTTCGGTGCCCAGGCCCGCTTCCCGCGCGAGAACGTCGCGGTCGCCGGCACGTCGGCGACGTTCGCCCGCACGGGCGACGAAGGCGGCCGCGCGACCTTCCATTTCTGTCCGCAGTGCGGCGCGACGGTGTACTACGAAGCGCAAGGGCTGGAGCCTTTCCTCACCATTCCGGTAGGCGCCTTTGCCGACCCGACTTTTCCGGCGCCGACGGTATCGGTCTATGAAGAGCGCATGCACGGCTGGGTCGTGCCGCCACCCGACGCCGAACATATCGATTGACCGGCTGCCGCGGCCGTGCCATCACAATGACACGCCGATGGTCAGCGTGACGACATACCCGTTGACCGGATCCCCGCTCACGGACGCCATCTGCAGCGACGTGCCGTCGCTGAACACGTTGTCCGTCGCATAGCTCATCGAGGCCAGGTTGCGCGAGCTGGTGCTGTATGCGGTCGTCGCGTAGGCTTCGTTCAGCGTCGCCATCGGGAACGTGAACTGCGAAGTCTTGACGCGGTTGGCGGCGCTCGTCGCCTTCGCGAGGCTCGGGTAGACCTCGAAGTGGATGTGCGGCATGCGGCCCGAATAGCAGCCCGGGAAGATCGTCGTGAACGTGACGGTGCCCGTGCTGTCCGCCTCCTGCACGCCGCGCAGGTAGTTCTCGCTCGTCAGGCCGCTCGCGTACATCGAGTAATTGCCGTCGCGGTCGCAATGCCAGAGGTAGACGGCGGCGCCGGCCGCGCTGGCGCAGCTCGCGCCCACGTTCACGATCTGCAGTTTCAGGGTCGTCTTGATGCCGCCCGCCGTCGCGCTGCCCGGAGACACGCTCGTGCGGATGTCGCTGCGCACGATGCCGGACAGCGCCAGCGCATTGGCGATGCCGTTGCCGTTGCTGTTGGTGCCGTCGCCCGGGTACGGGCCGCCCGTCTCCTCGGGGATGACGGAACAGGTGCCGGTCGTCGTGCCTGTGCTGCCCGTGGTGCCGGTGCTGCCCGTGGACGACGACGTCGATGACGCCACCGTGTCGCCGGACGCACCGCCACCGCCGCCGCAACTCGCGAGCGGCACGGCGGCCGCGGAGGCGAACAGCCAGCGCAGCGACTGGCGGCGGCTGGTCTGGGTGGCGAGCATGCGCTCGAGGTCTTCGGCAAGGCTGTGGTGTGAGTGATCCATGAATTCCCCCTGGGTGACTGAAGGCGCATTGTCGGATGGGGAAACGTTAAGCGCGGTCAACAGCGGTAAAGCTGTGTAAAGACGCTGCATTTCGCGCCGCCCAGCCGCATTTCGCGCCGCGCTCGCGACATGTCGTCGCATCGGCGCACGGGCAAGCGGGGGCGCTGGCACAGTGGCACCAACTTGATTCACTAACTTAACTCACCTCGCGGAGCCCACCATGCTGATCCAGATCCTGACCCACACCCCGCTCTACGTCTGGGCAATCCTCGCCTTCCTCGTCTACCGCGGCATGGCCGCCATGCGCGACCGCGACATGGAAGTCCGCAAGCTCGTGATGATTCCGGCCGTGATGCTGGTGCTGTCGCTGCAGGACATGAGCGCGAAATTCGGTCTCGGCGGCTGGGCGCTGGCCGCGTGGGCGGCGGCCGCCGCCGGCATGGCGCTGGTTGCGGGACTGGCCGGTTCGGACCGCATCGCGGCGAGCACGGTGCCGGGCCATGTGCGCGTGCGCGGCAGCCGCCTGCCGCTCGTCATGATGATGGCCGTGTTCTTCACCAAGTACGTGGCCTCGGTGACGGTGGCCGTCGCGCCGCAACTGCGTCAGGACACGCTGTTCGCCTGCATCGTGTGCGGCCTGTTCGGCGTCTTCAACGGCTGGTTCATCGGCCGGCTGGTGGGCGACCTGGCATCGGTGCGCATGCTGCCGGCACGAAGCGCGGACGCGGCGGTCGTTGTCCAAGCGGCGTCGTTACGTTAGGCGCTCGCCTACAGCTCGGCGACCAGTTCCCATGCCACGACATCTCGCCCCAGGTACTCGCCATGAGGGCCGAGCCTGATCCAATAGGGCGCAATGTCGCCTGGCATTAAGATTAACTCGGGCTTATCGGCACCCTCCCGCTGGAATCGACCATAGTGTCGACTACGCTCGCCCGTTTTCACTCGAATTTTCTTCGAAGGGACTCGCCCAAGTGGTTCTCTTCCCAGACCAACCAGAGTAACCGGCGGCCAGATGTCGGGGTCGTCGAATCGACGAATCCATAGATCCGAGGTACATCGATTGAAGCGCACTTCACCGTTGACGGAACCTCCGCCCATCGAGTCATACGCGCCGTCGCGCAGCGGGCGGATCGCCGAATTCGCGGCCACGTACGGCTTTGGCACAGTTTGGGAGACTGGCCCGATCTGTGGCAAATCACCGGCTCGCAGAATCAGTGTTTGTCCATGACGAAGAGGCTCGATCCCGCATTCGCGGGCGTAGTCCATATATGCTTGCACGCCTCCCAGGCGCTCGGTCAGGACATCACCGACAATCGTAAGCCAGTTAATGCTCTTCGGGCCATTTGGCGCACACAACAGATCGCCAGCGCCCTCGATGTACAGCGCGCGGTAACGTGTTGCGACGTCGAACAGGTCTCCCTCGTATGGAATTGCCAGAACCGGCGCAACCGCCGTAAGTCCCGCATGGCCGTGAAAAGGCGCGAGCTTCTCAGCCATGAACAGGAGGAGGTCTTCCAGTGTCTTGCGGTGACTCGTAATGAATGCGTGGGAACGCGGCACCTGGAAGCTCAACTGCGAAATACGTCCTTCATGCCAGCCTCGTTCAGTCAGGCATGATATCGAGTACTCCGCCGTTTCCTCGCGATGAGCGCTGGATGAAAGATGCCATTCGATACAGTCATCCTCATCAAGTGACCCGACGTAGTCACGGAACCTGGGGAGCTTCTTGTCGGTGATCTTCCTGGTCTTCCAACTGTCCGGATCACAGCCCCATCTCAGTTCGCTACCATACGCAGCTTCGAAGGCTTCGACGCATTCGGTGAGCGCCTGTCGCTTGGCAGAAGTATGCCCACCCCAGAAGTAGAAAGAGGCGGAAAAGCCAACCGTCACGACGATCCGGCCATCATCCACGTATTGAAAATCCGGGACCAGGTCTTCGATCTCGTCCAGGGGTTTTGTCATCTTGATTCATCCTTTTTGTTTGTGGAGGCTGCGTTTGCTGTCCTTGTCCCGATGAGTAACATCACCAAGCCGGCGGCGGCGGCACTTGCAGCTTCCGCCGGAATTGCCGCGACAACGATTACGCCGACCAAAACCGTACCCGCGACAATGGCTGCCCCTTTAAGATAATTCGCTATCGGAATTCCTTGGTCGCGCGGCATTACTGGACCGTATTGCGGCTTGACGGGTTGAGGCGCGGGAACGGGGGAAGGCGCAGAATGGAACCAACGCCCGGTACTCTCTTGCTTCATCGGCGTGGTGACCGGAATGCGTACTGGTTCGGATGCGGGTCCTTGGCGTCGATGACCGCAATCGCAATCACCGGCTTCAAGCAACCGAAACTTGTCCACGCCGCCCGCAATAAGTCGATAATCCGTCAGTTGTTCTCGCTTCAGTTCGTCCCCATCGAACTTGATTTCGACAACAGTCTCAATATTCGATTGAATGGGCATTAACCGCTTCCAGTCGATATGTCCCGCCGCCCGCATTGTGGCCAGCTCGGCACCAGTCACACTGAGAACTACGCAGTCAGGGATTCTCAGGAGCCCTTTTTGCGGGCGCCCTTCAAGTTGCCGCTTCAACAGACCGTCGCCCATTGCTCGGCCTAGAGGGAAACGGCTGGCACGATTCGGCTGCTCGCGGCTCATTAGCGGAGCGGGAGGATTGGCCTTCATGCTGTAACCAACCTCTGCCTTATAGCGCCAGACCAACTGATTTTTGTCTTCGTCATCCCATATGCTGACGGTGGTGCAGCGCTGCTTGAGTTGCCGCCCCAAGCGGTCCTTGAGCTTGGTGCCGGCATTACACATACAGATCTTCGAGCAGAGATATCCCTTGTCGATGGGGTTATCAACGGATAATACTCGGCCGCTTGTTCCTGCATGCGTGCTGGATCGCCCTTGAGGTCGCCCTGCGGGCTTGGAACCGTCCGCCATCAGATTTCCTCACACCGGGATTCGGGATAGTGATAGGGATCCTCGCCATTCGCAGCCTTCGGATGCGCCACCACCTCGACGGGCAACGGCGAATCCGTCCACACCACATCGGTGCGGCCCTCGGCATCGGTCTCGCCGTCGAATGTTTTACCGTCACCTGTCCTGATGGTGTATGGCACCCCTGCCAGCAGTTCGCCCGTCTCGTTATTACGAAGTACGAAATGTTCCTGGAAACGCGGGGCTTGCCGGGGCACGTGATCCTCGACAGACTCGGTTGCGGCAATCTCGTTGCCACTGCCGTTCTCACCCCAACCCGCATGACCGTTATGACGTGAATAAAGGACCGCGCCGCAATCGGTCTTGTCCTGATCGTACGCCACTGGCTTGCCGAGGTCGATCACCGTGGGAAAGCGGCTGGTAACGATGGTAGTGTCTCGTTTGCAGCGCGGGCATGCGACCTTGTCACCGACACGGGCGATGGGCTGACCGTCGATCGTCCAGGTGGGGTCGCCCGAAACAACGACTCCGCCGTGCGACGTACGGTCGCCGAGGACAACAAATCCGATGATCGACATGCCCGCCTCCCATGTAAATTATCAAAACGGCAGATTTTAACAAATCTTGCGTTTTTATTAGCATAGGAAACATTGCGCCGCGTCAAGACATGACGGGCGAAGCACATCGGCCAAGTAAATGTCAAACGTAACCGACGCCGCGCGCCATCATGGCCGCGAAGATCGGGACCAGCGCGAACACGTGGATCTCCAGCAGCATGGTCCGGCGCAGCGCGCTGACTTCGTCCAGCGCCGGGACGAACGCCGCATCCGCCTTCGCCCGTTTTTGCCAGGCGAGGATGCGCAACGTGGGTTTGATCGAGATGAGGCCCACGGCGGCGAAGGCGGCGATCTTGGCCCAGAACATCGGGTTGTGCATGTAAAACTCGGCGCCCTTCGCGCCGTACTTCACGCGCAGGAAGCCGACGATCAGGATCGCCAGCGCCATCACGCCATACGCCGCGTCGAAGCGCCCCAGCAGGCGCACGGTCTGCGGCGACATCGCGGCGGGCCGCATCAGCGCCAGTTCGGCGGCCAGTGCGGACGCGATGCCGAATACGATCAGGTGGTGGACGATGGCGAGTACGAGATCGGTCATGATGCAGCAACTGAAAGTGATGGGATAGCGCCACTGTAGCAGAACCGGGGGCAGACCCCGGTTTAGCGCAGCATCGACTCCCACACCTTCTGCAGGCGCTTGGACGACACCGGCATCGGCGTACGCAGCTCCTGCGCGAACAGCGACACGCGCAGTTCTTCCAGCATCCAGCGGAACTCGATCATGCGCGGGTCGAGGTTCTTCAGCGGCTGGTTTTTCACCGTGCGCTGGAACTGCGTCGCCGCCGTCTGCCACTCGGCCATCAGCTGCGCGTCGCGCGCCGGATTGCCGCGCAGTTTTTCCAGGCGCACGTTCATCGCCTTCAAGTAGCGCGGGAAGTGCGCCAGCTGGCTGTACTCCGTCTCGGCGATGAAGCGCTTGTGCACGAGCCCCTGCAACTGCGCCTGCATGTCGCTCGCGACGGCCGGCGGCAGGCCTTGCAGGCGCTTCGGCAGGCCGTGGAACTCCGCGAGGATCTGGCCGGCGAGGCGCGCGGTCTCGTTGATCAGCAGGCCGATGCGGCCCTTGCCCTCGTCCTTGCGCTTGTTGAAGGACGCGGCGTCATGCGGCAGCGGGTCCTGCAGGCAGGCGATCTCGATGGCCTTGTTGACGATCTGCTCGCGCAGTTCTTCCGGCGTGCCCACCGACATGAACTGCATGCCCATCTGCTGCAGGCCCGGCACGTTCTTCTCGGCGAATTTCAACTGGTCCTTGAACTGCAGCGCGAACAGGCGGCGCAGGCCGATGCGGTGCGTGCGCGCCGCCACGTTCGGGTCGTCGAACACTTCCAGGTCGCAGTGCGTGCCCTTGTCGACGAGCGCCGGGAAGCCGATCAGCGTGATCTTCCCTTGCGTGATCTCCAGCAGTTCCGGCAGCTCGCCGAACGTCCAGCCGGTGATGTTCGTGTGGGCGGTCGGCGCAGCGGGTGCCGCCGGCGCAGGCTTGCCTTTGGCGGGTGCCTGCGTTGCAGGTGCCGCCAGCGGTTTCGCAGCCGCCTGCCCGGCGGCCGGCGTCGTCTCCGCCATGCGCTGGAAACTCTGGCGCGCCTGGCCGCCCAACTCCGCCTGCAACGTGGCGAGATTGCGGCCCATGTCGAGCTGGCGGCCATGCTCGTCGACCACCTTGAAGTTCATGAAGAGGTGGGCCGGCAAGGTCTCCAGCTTGAAGTCCGTCGTCATCACGCGCACGCCCGTCTGCGCGTGGATGTCGGCGATGAGCGCGTCGATCAGGTCCCCGCGGCCGAAGCGCACGGGGTCTTCGTTGCGCTCGAAGAAGCGCGCGGCGTACTCCGGCAGCGGCACGCAGTGGCGGCGCAGCTTCTGCGGCAGGGATTTCAGCAGCAGCTGCACTTTTTCCTTCAGCATGCCCGGCACGAGCCAGTCCGCGCGCTCGCGCGGAATCTGGTTCAGCGCGAACAGCGGCACGGTGAGCGTGACGCCGTCGCGCGGGCTGCCCGGTTCGAAGTGGTACGACAGGCCCATCTCGATGCCGGTGACGTTCATCGTCTTCGGGAACAGCTCCGTCGTGACGCCCGCCGCTTCGTGGCGCATCAGTTCTTCGCGGTTCAGGTACAGCAGCTTCGGATTGTCGCGCGACGCGTCCTTGTACCATTTCTCGAAGCCGGCGCCGTTCACGACGTCCGACGGGATCTCGTTGTCGTAGAACGCATAAATCAGCTGGTCGTCCACGAGCACGTCCAGGCGGCGCGACTTGTGTTCGAGGTTCTCGATTTCCTTGATCAGCTTGTGGTTGTGGGCGAAGAACGGAGACCGGGTCTCGTAATCGCCCGCGACCAGCGCGTCGCGGATGAAGATCTCGCGCGCCTCGGCCGGATTGTGCTGCGCGTAGTTGATGCGGCGCTGGCTGTAGACGACGATGCCGTACAAGGTCGCGCGTTCGCTGGCCGTGACCTGCGCCGTGCGCTTTTCCCAGCGCGGCTCGCCCCACGATTTCTTCAGCAGGTGGCCGCCGATCTTCTCGACCCACTCCGGCTGGATCTGGGCGATGCAGCGCGCGTACAGGCGCGTCGTCTCGACCAGTTCCGCCGCCATGATCCATTTACCGGCCTTCTTGCCGAGGGTAGAACCGGGCCAGATGTGGAACTTGATGCCGCGCGCGCCGAGGTATGCACCCGAATCGTCCTCCATCTTGTAGCCGATGTTGCCGAGCAAACCGGTCAGCAGCGCCATGTGCAGCTGCTCGTAGGTTGCGGGCGCGTCGTTCAGGCGCCAGCCCTGTTCCTTCACGATCGTGAGCAGTTGCGAGTGCACGTCGCGCCACTCGCGCAGGCGCACCTGCGACAGGAAGTTCTCGCGGCAGTCGTCCTGCAGCTGGCGGTTCGTTTTCTTGTGCTCGATGGCCTGCTCGAACCAGCGCCAGATCTTCAGGAAGCCTAAAAACTCGCTCTTCTCGTCGGCGAACTTCTTGTGCTTCTCGTCGGCCTGCTGCTGGTATTCCATCGGCCGGTCGCGCGGGTCCTGCACGGACAGCGCGGACGCGATGATCAGCATCTCGGTGAGGCACACGTTGTCGACGGCGGCCAGGATCATGCGGCCCACGCGCGGGTCGAGCGGCAGCTTGGCCAGCTTGCGGCCCATCGCGGTGAGCTCGTTGGCATCGTCTACGGCGCCCAGTTCCTGCAGGAGTTGATAACCGTCGGCGATGGCGCGGCCCTGCGGCGGTTCGACGAACGGGAACGTCTCGACGTCCGTCAGGTGCAGGGATTTCATGCGCAGGATGACGGCCGCCAGCGACGAGCGCAGGATTTCCGGGTCCGTGAACTTCGGCCGCTGCAGGAAGTCGTCTTCCTCGTATAAACGGATGCAGACGCCGTCGGCGACGCGGCCGCAACGGCCCGCGCGCTGGTTGGCGGCCGCCTGCGAGATCGGCTCGATCTGCAGCTGCTCCACTTTGTTGCGGTAGCTGTAGCGTTTTACGCGCGCCAGGCCGGCGTCGACGACATAGCGGATGCCGGGCACCGTCAGCGACGTCTCGGCCACGTTCGTCGCGAGGACGATGCGGCGCGCGTTCGTCGTGCGGAACACGCGGTCCTGTTCTTCGACCGACAGGCGCGCGAACAGCGGCAGGATTTCCACGTGCGGCGGATGATGTTTGCGCAGCGCCTCGGCGCAGTCGCGGATCTCGCGCTCGCCGGGCAGGAACACGAGCACGTCGCCCTGCCCCAGGCGGCACAACTCGTCGACGCCGTCGACGACGGCATCCATCAGGTCGCGCTTGTCGCGCGCGGCCTGCGCCTTGGACACCGATTTGCCGTCGGCGGCGGGCGCGAATTCCTGGTCGCGTTCGACGGGGCGGTAGCGCACCTCGACCTTGTACAAGCGGCCCGACACTTCGATGACGGGCGCCGGCTTGTCGAGCGTGCCGAAATGGCGCGCGAAACGGTCGGCGTCGATCGTCGCGGACGTGATGATCACCTTCAGGTCCGGCCGGCGCGGCAGGATCTGTTTCAGGTAGCCGAGCAGGAAGTCGATGTTCAGGCTGCGCTCGTGCGCCTCGTCGATGATGATCGTGTCGTAGGCCTTGAGCAGCGGGTCGGTCTGCGTCTCGGCCAGCAGGATACCGTCCGTCATCAGCTTGACCCAGGCGCCCGGCGACAGCGTGTCGTTGAAGCGGACCTTGTAACCCACGTGCTCGCCCAGCGGCGAACCCAGTTCGTGCGCGATGCGCTTCGCGGTCGACGACGCGGCGATGCGGCGCGGCTGCGTGTGGCCGATCATGCCCTTCTCGCCGCGGCCCAGTTCCAGGCAGATCTTCGGCAGCTGCGTCGTCTTGCCCGAGCCGGTTTCGCCGGACACGATCACGACCTGGTGTTCCATCAGCGCCTTCGCGATTTCCGCGCGGCGGCCGGAGACCGGGAGGTCTTCGGGGAAGGTGATCGGGGGGAGCGGATTGCGCACCGCCTCCTTGCGCGCGGGGCGCTCCTCGCGTGGGCGCTGGCCGCCTTCGCGCGGCGGCTTGGCCGGACGATCCTGCGCAGGTGCGTCCACGCGGGGCGCGCGCACCTGCGCCTGCGCGAGCGCATTCGCGAGCGCGCCCTCGCGCGCAGGCGGGCGCGGACCGCGACGGGCGTCGCTGCGCGCATCGCTGCGCGGCGGTTGCGAAGAACGGTCGGGGGAAGCGGCGCGCGCCGGCTTCGGCGCAGGCTTGTTACTCTGTTCAGACATTGATTTTTACGAGGATTTGGTGCGCAAGTCGCGCAGCGAATTATAATGCGGCAAATGGAAAACCCTACCCAATTCGTCCAGTGGCTGCGCTCCGTCGCGCCGTATATTCACGCATTCGGCGGCAAGACCTTCGTCGTCGCTTTCCCCGGTGAACTGGTGTCGGCCGGCGCCCTGCCCGTGCTGGCGCAGGACCTGTCGCTGCTGGTCGGCCTCGGCATCCGCGTCGTGCTGGTGCACGGCTCGCGGCCGCAGGTGGCCGAACAGCTCGCGCTGCGTAACGTCGCCGGCCGTTTCCACAACGGCGTGCGCGTCACCGACAGCGCCGCGATGGAATGCGCGAAGGAAGCCGCCGGCGAACTGCGCCTGGACATCGAGGCCGCGTTCAGCCAGGGCTTGCCCAACACGCCGATGTCGAATGCGCACATCAGCATCGTCTCCGGCAACTTCGTCACCGCGCGCCCGCTGGGCGTGATCGACGGCGTCGACCACGAACTGACCGGCGTCACGCGCAAGGTCGCCGCCGCCAAGATCCAGCCCATCCTGGAGACCGAGGACAACATCGTCCTGCTGTCGCCGCTGGGCTTCTCGCCGACCGGCGAGGTGTTCAACCTGACGATGGAAGACGTGGCGGTGTCCGCCGCGATCGCCCTGCATGCCGAAAAGCTCATCTTCATCACGGAGACGCCGCTGATGAAGGACGCCGGCGGCGGGGACATCCGCGAACTGTCGTCGCACCAGGCCGAAGCCGTGCTGCAGGCGGGCTTCCTGCCGAACGACGCATCGTTCTACCTGCAGCATGCGATCAAGGCCTGCAACAGCGGCGTGGACCGCGCCCACATCGTGCCCTTCTCGACGGACGGCTCCGCGCTGCTGGAACTGTTCACCCACGACGGCGTGGGCACGATGATCACGCACGACAACCTGGAGAGCCTCCGCCAGGCCACAATTGAGGACGTCGGCGGAATTATCAAGCTCATCGAACCGCTGGAAGCGGACGGCACGCTGGTCAAGCGTCCGCGCGAGCTGATCGAACGCGAAATCGAGCAGTTCTCCGTGATCGAGCACGACGGCGTCATCTTCGGCTGCGCCGCGCTGTACCCGTTCCCGGAATCGAAGATGGCGGAGATGGCCTGCCTGACGGTGAGCCCGGACGCGCAGACGCAGGGCGACGGCGAGCGCATCCTGAAACACATGGAAAACCGCGCCCGTGCGGCCGGCATGTCCAAGCTGTTCGTGCTGACCACGCGCACGTCGCACTGGTTCAAGAAGCGCGGGTTCGTGCCGGCGACCGTGGACGACCTGCCCAAGGATCGGGCGCATATGTACAACTGGCAACGCCGGTCGCAAATCCTGATCAAGCAACTTTAAGCGTTACCCTATGTACGCCGATAACAGCCTGTAGCTTTCCCCCCGTCGTCTTATAATCACGTTTTCCGATACCGAACCAGGAGCAAGAACATGGCCCGCACCGTCCACTGCATCAAACTGAACAAGGAAGCCGAAGGCCTGGCCTTCCCGCCGTACCCGGGCGAACTGGGCAAGCGCATCTATGAAAACGTGTCGAAGGAAGCCTGGGATGGCTGGCTCAAGCACCAGACGATGCTGATCAACGAAAACCGCCTGAACATGGCCGACGCGCGCGCCCGCAAATACCTGGCCACGCAGATGGAACGCCATTTCTTCGGTGAAGGTGCCGACCAGGCATCCGGCTACGTACCGCCGACCGCCTGATGCTGTAGGGTGGGCTCCCCGAGCCCACGCGTGACGTTTGCATGATGCCTGCGTCCGCGTGGGCACGAGGTGCCCACCCTACGTTACATCTGCCGACATTGGCGCAGTTCGCACCGCGCCATGAACACTTTGCCGCGCATCTGCCCGTCCTCGCAGCGCATGCGATAGACCTCGACAGGCCCCGGCTCCGTGATGAGCCCGGCGCCCTGCCCGCCCGTACACCCTTGCTGCTTCGCCATCTTTTCGACGGTCGCCGACGACACGCCCGTACGGAACGGAATCGTCTCGACGGCCGGCGCAGCATCTGCCGCGGCCACAGGCGCGGCCGGTGCGGCAGGCATCTGCTTGTGGAACATGGCGCAGCCGCCCAGCATCGCGACAGCCGCGCCCACGAGCGCCAGGCGTTTCATGGTCAGAACGTCAGCTTCTTGACGCCTTCGCCCGTGCCCAGCAGGCAGACGTCGGCGCCGCGGCGGGCGAACAGGCCGACGGCGATCACGCCGACGATCTGGTTGATCTCCGATTCCAGCGCCACCGGATCCGTGATCGACAGACCGGCCACGTCCAGGATGTAGCCGCCGTTGTCGGTGACGAACGCGTCAAGGCTGCCCGGCTTGGTGCGCAGGCGCGGCTGGCCACCCAGCGCGGTCAGCTTGCGGCTGACGGCGTTCGCGGCCATCGGCACCACTTCGACCGGCAGCGGAAACTTGCCCAGCGTCTCGACCAGCTTGGAGCCGTCCGCGATGCACACGAACTTGCCGGACACGGATGCGACGATCTTTTCGCGCGTCAGCGCCGCGCCGCCGCCCTTGATCATGGCGCCGGTGGCGTTGATCTCGTCGGCGCCGTCGACGTAGACGGAGATCGCTTCGACGTCGTTCAGGTCGAACACCTCGATGCCGTGGCCGCGCAGGCGCGTCGCCGTCGCTTCCGAAGACGCCACGGCGCCCTTGATGCGCGACTTGATCTTGCCGAGTTCGTCGATGAAGAAGTTGGCGGTGGAGCCGGTGCCGACGCCGATGATTTCGCCGTCGACCACGTAATCGATGGCGGCGCGCGCCACTGCCTGCTTGAGTTCGTCCTGAGTCATGATGTTGGAAGGAGGTGTAGAAGAATCCGACATTTTAACGGATTCGCATGTCGTGCCGGATATCATGCCAATTCAGCATATAATCTTGCAATCAAAGAAACACCCGTCGACGATCATGCTCCGGACCCTGACCACCCTGCTGCTCGCCTTCGCCCTCGCGCACACCGCGACGGCCGCCGACTTCACCCCGTCCGCCCCGCCGGGCCCGTACCGCGTCGGCCTCCACGTCCGCCAGCAGTACGACAGGGCGCGCGTCTACCAGCATCCGCGCAATCCCGTCACGGCGCAGGCGACGAGCGGCGACCGTTCGCGTCCGCTGCAGACGCTGGTCTGGTATCCGGCCATCGGCACGGGCGGCGCGCTGACCTACCGCGACTACGTGACGACCGTGGCGACGGAAGAGGAATTCAGCCGCATGCCGGACCAGGTGCGCCGCGCCACCGACGCGCTCGTCGAGACGCGGCCTCCGCAAGTCCAGCGCGACCTGGCCAATCCCATGCGCGCGCTGCGCGACGCACCCGAGCGTCCGGGTAAATTTCCCGTCGTGATCTACGCGCCGAGCCACAGCGCGTACGCCATCGAAAACACGGACCTGTGCGAATATTTGGCGAGCCACGGCTACATCGTGATCGCGACGCCGTCGCTGGGCCCGCGCTCGCACACGATGACCGCGAGCCTGGAGGGCGCCGAAGCGCAGGCGGACGACATCGGCTTCCTCGTCGGCTATGCCCAGACGCTGGCGCAGGCGGACACGCACCGCATCGCGGTCGTCGGCCACAGCTGGGGCAGCCTCGCGAGCGTCCTGGCCGCGGCCCGCGACGACCGCATCCGCGCCCTCGTCACCCTGGACGGTTCGCTGCGCGCAGCGTACGACTACGTGAACGGCGGCCCGCGCGCCGCAAGCTACGTGACGCCGGAACGCCTGGGCATCCCGCTGCTGTACATGACACGCCTGCAGGACGAAGGCGCCATCGGCTCCGAACTGCTGGCGCGCATGCGCTATGGCGACGTCTACCTCGCCACGCTGGACGCGGCGAGCCACATGGATTTCTCGTCGTGGTCGCTGCGCATGGCGCCGGACGCCGCCTTCGGCAAGCGCACGCGCGCGCAATCGGCCCAGGCCTACGGCGCGATGGCGCGCATGGTCGAGCGCTTCCTCGACGCCCGCCTGCGCAACGACGCCCCCGCGCGCCGCCAGCTGGAGGACGCGCTCGCCGCGAACCGTCCGCCGGCCGGCTTCGTGTCGTTCGCGGTGCACCGCGCCACGGGCGCGCCGCCGACCTTGGACACGTTCCTCGAGCAACTGGGCCAGCAAGGCTTCGAGCACATCGCCGCCATCTACGACCGCCTGCACGCGCAGAATCCCGACCTCGCCCTCGACCCGCTGCAAGCCCACGACTGGGGCATGAAGCTGCTGCGCGAACGGCGTGCGGCGGACGCCATGCAGGTGTTCCGGCTGGGCGTGAAGCTGTATCCGGAACGCTTCGACTTCCTCTACGACGGCCTCGGCCAGGCGTACGAGGCGGCCGGCGAACGCGACGCGGCCATCGCGAATTATCGGCAGGCGCTGGCGCTGGAGCCCGCGCAGGCGCATGCGCGCGAGCGGCTGGGAGCGCTGGGCGCCCAGTGACCATGGTGTGACCGACAGGAGACGGACATGAAACGAGTGACTGGCATCGGCGGCATCTTCTTCCAGGCAAAAGACCCGGCCGCCCTCGGCGCCTGGTACAAGCGCCACCTGGGCATCGACGTGCAACCATGGGGCGGCGCCGCGTTCGACTGGACCGATGCGGCGGGCAATCCGACGTCGGGCACGACCGCCTGGTCCGTCTTCCCCGAAGACAGCGACCAGTTCGCGCCGAGCCGGGCACCCTTCATGATCAACTACCGTGTCGATAATCTCGCCGCCCTGCTGCAGGCCTTGCGCGACGAAGGCTGCAACGTGCTCGACAGGACGGACGACGGCGACTACGGCAAGTTCGGCTGGGTCATCGATCCGGAAGGCAACAAGGTCGAGCTGTGGGAACCGCCGGCCTGATCATCCACCTTTGAACAACTTCACCATGCCGCTCTCGAACTACCTCGACGCCGTCCCGCAACTTGCCGAGCGCGTGTACGTGCACGACTCGGCGCAGGTCATCGGCAGCGTCCGCCT
>CBIHOW010000079.1:0-24415 GCA_966211695.1 uncultured Massilia sp.
GCGGTCCAGCTCGGCTAAGCGAGCCGATTACCGACTTACCGCGAACACAGCCTTTCTTTGGCTGTGCGGATGCCGGCCAATGGGCACCAATGCCCTTTGCGAAACCACATTTCGCCGCTATAATGCGTGACTCGGGCGGCTGTAGCTCAGCTGGATAGAGTACTTGGCTACGAACCAAGGGGTCGTGGGTTCGATTCCTGCCAGCCGCGCCAACTTTTCAAAGGCCAGATCGCAAGATCTGGCCTTTTTCATTGCCGCGTCCGGCCCTTCCCTCCTCTCAGCCATAGCACCTGCGATCTTGCCGATCGCGCAATGCCTGTTTGCAAACAGAAAAAACTCAGCGGCGGATTTTCTCGCGTCTTTACGTAGGAGTGAACCTACAAACACTATGCAATATGCGTCGCTCCCGGCGTCGGCAGATACCAGACACGCCATCTCCTCTATGAAGAGCGGGTTAAAACCGCATCCGGCAAGAAATAATTTATGTTCAGCATCTTTCCCGGAAGAAGCGCACACTTCCGTGATTTTCCGTGCGTTTTATCGATGGTTTGATACGATTAAGGTCCCCGATTCTTGAAAACCAAGCTGCAGGACGCGGCTGTTTCTTTGCGAGGTAAGAAATGAAAAAATCACTGATTGCTGCTGTTGTGTTGGCCTCTGCGTCGTTCGTTTCCACCGCTGCCATGGCGGCAACCGTCGGCAACACCCCGCAGGTCCTCGACCTGACCGACGGCGCCGGCTTCTTCGGCGATACGTTCGCAACGGGTAACAACGGCAACACGTTTGCCGACCGCTTCACCTTCTCCGTCGAAGGCACCACCGGCTGGAACCTCGACGCAATCATCTCGTCGGTGAGCCGCAGCGCCGACACCGGTCTCGACATCACCGGCGTGTCCCTGTACAGCGCCACCGGCGACACGCTGATCTCGTCGGGCAAATCGCTCCAGTCGGGCGACATCGACGTCTGGACGATTTCGAGCGACAACCTGGCCGCCGGCAACTACTACCTGCAAGTGAGCGGCAACCTGGTGTCGGACCAGGCCGCCAGCTTCGGTGGTGCGGTGTCCCTGGCTGCCCCGGTGCCGGAACCGGAAACCTACGGCATGATGCTGGCTGGCCTGGGTGTGCTGGGCTACCTGGCTCGTCGCCGCAAGGCAGCCAAGCCGGCATAACAGCCTCTTCGCATGAGTCGGGCGGAAGCGTTCGCGCTTCCGCTTTTTTTATGTGCGCAGCTTCTTGATGATGCTGCGGTTCCCCAGGATCTCCTCGATCTGCTCGAAGCGCACGGGTTTGACCATGTGATGGTCGAAACCGGCCTCGAACGCCAGCTGCCGGTCCTTTTCCTGCCCCCAGCCCGTGACGGCGACCATGACGGTCATCGTGCAGCACGACAGGTCGCGGATGCTGCGCGCCAGGTCGTAGCCGGACATCTGCGGCAGGCCGATGTCGAGGAAAGCGTAATCCGGACAGAAGCGCTTGGCCGCCGCCAGCGCATCCGCGCCATTATGCGTGATGACGACACTGTGCCCCATCGCCGTCAGCAGCGCGCCGATGCTGTTGACGAAGTCGACGTTGTCGTCCGCCAGCAGGATACGGTAGGTTTCGGCACTGATGAACGACATGGGCGTCGGCTTCGCGGGCAGTTCCGGCTCGACGACGATCGGCAGCCGCACGACGAACTGGCTGCCGTGGCCGAGGCCCGCGCTGTGCGCTTCGATGGTGCCGCCGTGCAGCTCGACCAGCTTGCGCGCCAGCGACAGCCCGACGCCCAGGCCCGCGACCGATCGCTCCAGCGTCGAATCCACCTGCACGAACATCTCGAACACCGTGTCCAGCATGTCCGGCGCAATGCCGATGCCGGTATCGGACACGACCAGGGTCAGCGTGCGGTCGTCCACCGTCGCCCTCAGGCCCACGCGGCCGCCCCGATTCGTGTATTTGGCCGCATTATTCAAGAGGTTCGACAGGATTTGCGCGAGGCGCGTCGCATCGCCGTTCAGGAACACGGGGCGGTCCGGCAGGTCGATCGTCAGCTCGTGGCCATGCAGCTCGATGTACGGGCGCACGACTTCCAGCGCGTCGTTGACGACCGCCTTCAGCTCCACGCGGCCGCTCTTGATGGTGAACTTGCCCGTGTTGATGCGCGAGACGTCCAGCAGGTCGTCGACGAGGCGCACCATCTGGCGCAGCTGGCGCTCCATGATGTCGGTGGCGCGCTGGGTGGCCTGGGCGTCGCCGCTGCGCAGGCGCAGAATGTCCAGGCCCGTGCGGATCGGCGCCAGCGGATTCCTCAGCTCGTGCGCCAGGGTGGCGAGGAATTCGTCCTTGCGGCGGTCGGCGAGACGCAGCGCCTCCTCCGCCCGCTCGCGCACCTGCATCTCGTGCTCGAGGGTCGCGTTCGCTTCCTGCAGCGCGTGCGAGCGGCGGCCGATCTCGGCCAGCATGTCGTTGAAGGCGGCGACGAGCACGCCGATCTCTCCGCTGTCGTTGCCCGGCACGCGCAAGGTAAAGTCGCGCCGCTGCATCACCTGGCGCGCGACATTCGTCACGGCCGCGAGCGGACGCGTGATGGCGGCCTGCAGCCGCGAGGCGACGAGGCCGGCGATCAGCAGCGCGCCCAGCATCACGGCGCCGAGGATGGCGCCATAGCTGAACAGGCGGTCGACGAGGCCGTAGCGCGAGCGCAGGTAGACCGTGCCCACCATCTCGCCGTTTTCCACGATGTTGCGGAACACGGCCACCTCGCCGCCCTCGATGCGGTAGCCGGACGGCGCCGGACGGGCGGGAATCGGCTGGTTCGGAGCCGCCGCATAGGTGGCGAAGCGCGTGCCGTCGCTCGTGTAGATCGCGGCCGCGAGGATCTGCGGGCGCACGCGCAGCACGGCGAGGTTCTGGCGCGCCGTCTCCTCGTCGTTGAACGTGAGGGCCGGGGCCGTCACGCGCGCCATGATGTCGGCCTGGGTCATCAGGTCGTCCGTCCAGTAGCGCTGGAATGCGCGCAGGTCGAACAGCAACATGGCGACGGAAGCCGCCAATAGCGCGACGAACGTCGTCGATACCGCCATCAGAATCAGTTTGCCGCGGACCGTGCCGCCGTCGCGCACCACCATCACTGCGCTCCTTTCTGCACCCGGTTCGCCACTGTCAGCAGGCGCGAACTGAGTTTGATGCCATTGCGCTCCGCCGCGTCGAGCGCGACGTCGAAGCGGACGCGTTCGTCGACGATGCGGAAATTGATCACACTACCGAGCTGCAAGCCGTTGTCGCATTCGGTCACGACGAGCATCGCGCCCAGCGCCTGGTGCACGATGCGCGCGACCCGCTGCGGATCGGTCCCGCCCACGAACAGCAGGTGCACACGGGCCCCCGCGTCGCTCTCGCGCAGCTCACGCACTTCGAGCGCGCGGTTGTTGACGGTGCGCCCGGCCACCACGCGCGCCAGCTCGATGGCGAGGTCGTCGGCGCCGATCACGCCGATCGTCAGCGGCGCGGTGGCATCGGCGAACGCGCTCGGGGGAAAATCGGCATAGCCGAGGAATTTGTACAGGAAGGCCGCTTTTACGCGCCGTTCCAGCGGCACGCCGGGCACGGCGCTTTGCGCGCGCACGGACGGCACCGCTCCGACGCCTGCGCACAGCACGGCCAGCGAGGCCAGCGCCCAGCCGGCGAAGGACCGGCGCAGGCCTCGATTCATGGATAGCTTCAGTTGACGATGCATCGGCCGGATGGCAAACCCTGGACTGGAAACGGTGGCAGGAAGCGCCTGGAAGAATGGCGCCCTACGGAACGGCCGGTCTGTGACGAGCCATGATAGCCGGGTAAGGTCGACAATGGCAACGCGCGCGCAGGCGGCGTCAACGAAGACGGATCGACTCGAGAAAACGTAAACGACAGCAAGGCGTCTTTAAACATTTTGCTATCGTAGAACATTTTCTTTGGTGCACCAAGGGTGACCCGATTGAAGCGGGCACGGCTGTGTCATTTATAAAAGCAATGGCTGGTATTGCAAATCTAAATTGGATTTATTTTTTGCGATGCAGCATTATGAACCTGTCTCCTCTATTCTCCTCCAAGGATAGATTCAGCCCGCTCCCGCAGCGGGCTTTTTTTTGCCTCGGCGCCCCGCACGGGCCACGCCATGCTGTGGTGCAATATCAATCGTGCGCGATGTTGTTGTTTTGCGACCTTCGTAGCGTATTTTCCGACTCTTGACAGGGCGCGCAGTCGTGCCGCCCCCTGCTGCGGATTTGGTGTACGATGCTTTCTCTTTTCGTTTAGATAACAATCTTTACCGCGCTATGCTCCATCCCGGCAGGTCCGCACACTCTTCCAGTTCCTATGACTGGTCCGCTTCCCGGCTCGGCGATCCGCAGCAATGGCCGCAGGCGTTGAGGCTGGCCGCCGATGTCATGTTCAATACGCCGCTGCCCCTGCTGCTGGTGTGGGGACGGGACATGACGGTGCTGTTCAACGACGCCTACGGCGCGCTGGCCGGGCCGGCGTACGGACGGGTTCCCGGCGGCAGCGTGCCGCCCGTGATGCCGCCCCCGCTGGCGGTGGCCGGCGACGAACTGCAGCGCGCCTGGAGCGGCGAAGCCGCGTGCGCCCCCGACCGCAACCTCATGTTCGCGGGCGGCGAAGGCGGCAGCGGCCACTACGACCTGTATTTCACGCCCATCCGGGCGGACGGCGAATCCGTCGCGGGCGTGCTGTGCGCGCTGGCGCCCGCCGCGCCCGTGGCGGAAGCGCCTGCCGAGTCGGCCGGCCCGCTGCGCATCCTGGTCGTCGAAGACAACGTCGACTCGCAGTACCTGGTCTGCGAGATGCTGCGCGCCTTCGGCCACGAGGCGGACGGCGTCGGCCATCCGAACGACGCGCTGGCGCGTCTTGAAGCGGGGAAATACGACGTGTTGTTCACGGACGTCAGCCTGCCGGGCATGTCCGGCGTCGACCTGGCACGCCAGGCCGTGACTCAGGCGCCGTCGATACGGGTGATCTTTGCGTCGGGTTATGGCGACACCCTGCTGCGCCACGTGGAATTCCCCTACCTGTCGCTGCAGAAGCCCTACGAACTGGACCAGCTCCAGCAGGCCCTCGACAAGGTGGCGCAGCCGCTGCCGGTGCGCACCTGAACGATGGCCCAAAGGTGTGCAACGAAGCGCCCGGGCTGGGCTAGAATCGACGTACGGCTCATTACGCGCCGTGGACGGACGTGCCCGCGCATTCTGCGCGGCACGACAGCCGCGCGCGCAGAGCCCAACACGATGATCGATTTCGAGCCCACCGGCAGTGCACCCCGCCCCTCCGAGCAGACGGACAAGCTCGACCTGGCGGCGTCCGCGGTGATCTCGCGGGGAGGCGTACGGTGAACGACGAGCGCGACGAGCTGCGGCATCCCTCCGCGCAGCCCGCTGCTGCCGCGGCCGCGACCGCGCGCGAATTGCAGGAAGCGCGCGAAGCCCTGCGCCTGGCCAACGCGCGCATGGAAAACATGCTCGAAAGCCTGACCGACGGCTTCTGCGCGGTCGACCACCACTGGCGCATCATGTACATCAACGGGCGCGCGCTGGACATGCTCGCGCCCCTGCAAAAGTCCCGTCCCAGCCTGGTCGGCCACGACCTGTGGGCCTCGTTCCCCGAACTGCGCGGCAGCATGCTCGAGACCGTCTACCGGCGCGCCATGGTCAGCCGCGAGACGGCGATCCAGGAATTTTTCTGGCCGGCGCTGAAACGCTGGTTCGAGGTGCGTGCCCATCCGTCGCCGGACGGCCTCACCCTGTACTTCCAGGACATCAACCGGCGCAAGGCCGACCAGCAGGCCCTGCAGCAAGGCAACAGCCGCCTGCAGGTGGCGCTGGCCGCGGGCCGCCTGGGCGACTGGCGCTGGGACGCCGCCAGCGACCGCGTGATGCTGGGCGAACGGGCGGCCGCCATCTTCGGCCTGCCGGCCGAGCAGCCGCTCGCGTGGAGCGAACTGCGCGCCCGCCTCGACCCGGGCGACCGCGAAAGCGTGCGGCGCGCCGTCCTGCAGGCCTTCGCCGGCCACAGCGACCTCGAACTGGAATGCCGCCTGCCGGGGCCGAACGGCGAACCGCGCTGGGTGGCGCTGGTCGGCCGCGCCGATTACGCCGACCAGGCGCGCCGCGAAGGCGTGCTCGGCATGACGGGCGTCGTGCAGGACGTCACGGCCCGCCGCAGCGCCGCCGACGCCCTGCGCCAGAGCGAGGAAGTGTTGCGCGCGCTGGCCAACACGATCCCGCAGCTGGCCTGGATGGCGCAGGCCGACGGCGCCATCGTCTGGTTTAACGAACGCTGGTTCGAATACACGGGCACGACGCCGGACCAGGTCGTGGGCTGGGGCTGGCAGACGACCGTCGAGCCGACGGTCCTGCCGGCCATGCTGGAGCGCTGGAATGCCAGCCTCAAGAGCGGCGACCCGTTCGAAATGGAATACCCGATCCGCGGCGCGGACGGCAAGTACCGCTGGTTCCTCACGCGCGTGAATCCCGTGCGCGACCGCCATGGGAAAGTGCTGCGCTGGTTCGGCACGAACACGGACGTCGACGAGGTCAAGCGGGCCGAGCAGGCGCTGCGCGACGAATCGCACGTCCTCGAACTGCTCAACAGCACCGGCAGCGCGCTCGCGTCCACGCGCGACCTGCGCTCGCTGCTGCAGGCCGCGACGGATGCCGCCACCGGCATCGCCGGCGCGCGCCAGGGCGCGTTCCTGTACCACGGCCGCAACGACGGCATCGAGGCCGATGCGAACTACCTGTTCACCTTGTACACCGTGTCCGGCGGCAGTCCGGTCGGGTTCGAGGCGTTCGGTGCGGCCGGCCCCAACGGGCTGTTCGGCCCGGGCCTGCTGGACCATCCGTCCGGTGTCGTCCGCGCCGCCGACGTCACGGTCGACGCACGCCTGCGCGACGGTACGCCGTTCGGCCTGCCCGCCGGGCATCCGGCCGTGCGCAGCTATCTCGCCGTGCCCGTCGTGGGCCATTCCGGCGAATTGCTCGGGACGATGTTCTTCGGGCATCCCGAGCCGGACGTGTTCAGCGAACGCACGGAACGCATCGTGCGCGGCATCGCGGCCCAGGCCGCCGTCGCCATCGACAACGTGCGCCTGTACGAAGCCGCCCAGCGGGCCGCCGAGGAGCGCAAGGTGCTGCTCGAAAGCGAACGCCAGGCGCGCGCCGAGGCCGAACGGACGAGCCAGATGAAGGACGAATTCCTGGCCACGCTGTCGCACGAATTGCGCACGCCGCTGTCGGCGATCCTCGGCTGGGCGCAAGTCCTGCGGCGCGGCAGCCGCGACCAGAACGACCTGCAGAAAGGCTTGCAGACGATCGAGCGTAACGCCCGTGCCCAGGCCCAGTTGATCGAAGACCTGCTCGACATGAGCCGCATCACGTCCGGCAAGGTCCTGCTCGACATGCAGGCCGTCGCGCCCGCGAGCTTCATCGACGCGGCCATCGAGACGGTCCGTCCCGCCGCCGATGCGAAGAACATCCGCATCGACAAGCATTACGCGGCCGATCCGGGCCTCGTCGCGGGCGATCCGGCGCGGTTGCAGCAGGTCGTGTGGAATTTGCTGTCGAACGCGATCAAGTTCACGCCGCGCGACGGCCGCGTCGGCATCGAACTGGCCCGCAACGACACGAACGTCGCCATCACCGTGCGCGACAACGGCGTCGGCATCCGGCCGGAATTCATCACCCACGTGTTCGAACGCTTCCGCCAGGCCGACGCGTCGATGACGCGCCGCCACGGCGGCCTCGGCCTGGGCCTGGCGATCGTCAAGCACCTGATCGAGCAGCACGGCGGCACCGTCCGCGCGGAGAGCGCCGGCGAGGGCAAGGGCGCCAGCTTCACCATCGAACTGCCGCTCGCCAAGCAGCAGCCGCCGGCGACGCGCAGCGCGCGCGCCGCCATGATCCTGCCGACACCGGCCACGCCGGAAATGACGGTGCTCGACCTGTCCGGCGTCAACGTGCTCGTCGTGGACGACGACCGCGACGCGCGCGAATTGATCAAGCGCATCCTGAGCGATTGCGGCGCCTCCGTCCGCATCGCCGCCAGCGCGCGCGATGCCTTCGCCCTGTTCAAGGAACGGGTACCGAACCTCCTGATCAGCGACCTGGGCATGCCGGAAGTGGACGGCTTCGAACTGCTGGACTGGGTGCGCCACCTGGGGCGCGACGAAGGCAGCCAGGTCCCGGCCATCGCCCTGACGGCATTCGCCCGCTCGGAAGACCGGCTGAGCGCGCTGGAGGCCGGATTTTCCGCGCACATCTCCAAACCGGTCGAGCCGAGTGAACTAATTGCAACAGTTGCTTCCGTCGTCGGCCCCTCCGCGCCCCTCGTGAATCGTGCTGCCGCATCCACTGCGGGCAGAAATGGCGTACGCTAGTAGGGACTCGTGTAATACGAAAGATGTTCCTACCCAAGGACGCGGCGCTGTCCTACAAGAAATTCTCGGCGTTTTGCTAGACTATGAAATGTTGGTATTAGTTAAGGAACAAATAATACCGGCCTTGATTTGACGAGAGTACGCATGCCCAGCCGACAAGACATCCTGAACGCGAAGATCCTGGTCGTAGATGATTCCCCCGACAATATCGAATTGATGGAAGAGATATTGCGCGAGGAAGGCTACACCGACGTCAGTTCGACGATGCTGCCGGAACAGGTATGCCCGCTGCATCGCGAACACAACTACGACCTGATCCTGCTCGACCTGCAAATGCCGGGCCTGAACGGTTTCCAGGTCATGAAAGGCCTGAAGGAAATCGAACAGGGCGGTTACCTGCCCGTGCTCGCCCTGACGGCGCAACCCAGTTTCAAGATCGCCGCGCTGGAAGCGGGCGCGCGCGATTTCATCAGCAAGCCGTTCGACCTGCTCGAAGTGCACAAGCGCATCCATAACATGCTGGAAGTGCGCCTGCTGTACAAGGAACTGGCCCAGTACAGCCGCGCCCAGCAGGAGCTGGCGCTGCACGACGCCCTCACCGGCCTGCCCAACCGCCGCCTGCTGGAAGACCGCATCGAAACGGCCCTGCAGCACGCCAACCGCAACCACCACAAGGCCGCGGTGATGTACCTCGACCTGGACGGCTTCAAGGCGATCAACGACACGTACGGCCACGCCTACGGCGACGAGATCCTCAAGATGGTGTCGCAGCGCCTGCTGTCGAACTCGCGCAAGGAAGACACGGTGGCGCGCCTGGGCGGCGACGAATTCATCGTCCTGCTGGCCGACGTGCACAGCCTTGCCGATGCGCAGGGACCGGCCGCCAAGCTCGTCGAGGCGTTGTCCGAGCCGTTCTTCATCAACGACCTGACGCTGCAGCTATCGACCAGTATCGGCATCAGCCTGTATCCGGACGACGCCGAGAACGTCGTCGACCTGATCAGCATCGCCGACTACGCGCTGTACGAGGCGAAACGCGCCGGCAAGAACCGCTACTGCGCCAACGGCAGCGCCGCGCGCCAGGCCGCGCTGGCCGTCAAGCCGACCATGCCGCCGCCCGCCACCCCGGCCGTCACGCCCTCGCCGGAACTGGCGCAACACCGCTGACCGTGCCGCCGCACCGCCACGACGCCCGCCCTTGCGCGGGCGTTTTGTTTTTCTCTTTACAACACTCCGCCTCCCTAATGTAAAATTTGACAATTGCAATTTAGCATTTTCGATTTTTCACTTTTGGGAACATCATGGAAGACTTGAAGGAACCGATCGCGGCCGCGCCCGCCGCGCCCGTCCACCCTGCCCGCCCGCCCCGCCGCTGGGTCCGCGTCTTGCTGTATGCGCTGGCCACGGTCGGCGCGCTCGCGCTGGTCCTGATCGCGCTGGCCTACTGGCTGCAGGCGAAAGATGCGCACAAACGCGTCACGATCGACGAAGAAGCCGTCATCGACAACGTGATGGGTGAGACTTACGGCAAATACTCGGCGGCGAAAAAGGGCTGGCTGTATGTGGGCGACGACAATGTCACCTACCTGATGCGCGTGGTGCAGCACGCGAAGATTCCGGATGGCGCCGACGGCGACGAGCTCTACTTCGTCGCCAGCGGCGCCGCGGTGAACGGCGACGGCCAGGCGGTCTATGGCGTGTTCTACGTGCACCCGGACGGCAAGGACGGCGGCCTGGCCCAGGAAAATACGCAGATCCGCTTCCTGTCGACCGCGCCGGTCAAGCCCGAACAAGTCCGATTCGAAGCCCTCAGCGAGAACCTGTGGGGCTGGGTCGTCAAGACGCGCTGGGATGCCGATCCGGACAGCGACGCCGTCACGACCATGAATACGGTGCTGGCGCCGCACGACGGCCAGATCGCCGTGCTGGGAGAATTCCTCGCCGCACGCGACGCGAAGCCGGAGGGATCCTGCGAGGACGCGAAGGCCGCGTATGACGCCTGGATGGCGCAGGTCGCGAACACGAACGACGGCGACGATGGCGGGATACCGCCGTCCCGCTGCGACAAGCGCCGCTGGACCTATCGCACGGCCACCGTCAACGGCAACATCCCCGTGCCCATCACGGTGACGGCGGGCGGCACGCTGGATGACAAGCCGGTGGAAGCACAAACCTGGAAGCTGATGTTCGACACCAAGACTTTCAGCTACGACATCCCGCCGGATCTCCAGAACTAGCATCGGTGTTGGCCATTAACAACAACGCCAAACGTTGCTTGAATCATACGCCGGGCAGGCCGCGCGCTGCCCGACGGCGACCTTTGCGCCGTTCCTCTCTCTCTGGAATCCGCAAATACGATCGTGAACGCCAACCCGCCACTATGCAACAGTTGGCCGGCACAGGCAAATACCGTTTAGTTAAGTAATTTATACGTTTTCAAAATATATACATCGGCATCTTTTCCAAATGTCTTTACTGCTAGGATGAGTAATCTTTGCCAAATGACAAAGACAATAAAAACAAGCACCAAGATAAGGAAGAGATATACATGAGCGTACGACCCACCCGAATGTTCGCCCGCACGCTGCTCGCTGCCGCCGTGACGAGCGCGTTTCCCATGATTGCCCTGGCCGACGAACCCGACCAGGCCGCCACCGGACAGGACACCGCCGCCGCTGCGCCGAAATCCGGCCAGCGCCTGGAAACCGTGATCGTGACCGCCCAGCGGCGCGCCGAGAACCTCAAGGAAGTCCCGATGTCGGTCACCGCCATCAAGGGCGAAAAACTGGACGTGCTGACGTCCGGCGGCGCCGACATCCGCTTCCTGGCGGGCCGCTCGCCCTCCCTGAACGTCGAATCCGACTACGGCCGCTCGTTCCCGCGCTTCTACATCCGGGGCCAGGGCAATACCGACTTCGACCTGAACGCCTCGCAGCCGGTCGGCCTCGTCGTCGACGACATCGTGCAGGAAAGCCCGATGCTGAAGGGCTTCCCCGTGTTCGACGTGGACCAGGTGGAAGTGCTGCGCGGCCCGCAAGGCACGCTGTTCGGCCGCAACTCGCCCGCCGGCGTGATCAAGTTCGATTCGGCCAAGCCGGTCCTGAAAAAGACGGAAGGCTATGCCGTGCTCGGCGCCGGCAACTACGGCACGATCAACGCGGAAGGCGCATACAACCTGCCCCTGTCGGACACGGTGGCCATGCGCGTCTCGCTGCAGTCGCAGCACCGCAACGACCGCGTGCACAACCCGCAGCCGAACGCGTACACCCGCGACTTCGAAGGCTATGACGACAACGCCGCGCGCATCCAGCTGCTGTTCAAGCCGACGCGCGACTTCTCCGCGCTGGTGGGCGTGCACGGCCGCGACATGCGCGGCAATGCGACGCTGTTCCGCGCAAATATCATCAAGAAGGGAACGAGCGACCTCGTCGATGGGTTCAACTACGACAGCTACCCGACCGACGGCGGCAACAACCAGACCCTGCGCACCAGCGGCGCCAACCTGCGCCTGCGCTGGGACCTGGACGGCATGACCCTGCACTCGATCACGGGTTACGAGCACGCCGATTTCTACAGCCGCGGCGACGTCGACGGCGGCTTCGGTGCCGTGTATGCGCCCCCGATGGGCCCGAACTATCCGAACCAGAACGCGTTCATCCCGTTCACCGTCGAGACGGCCGACCTGCTGCCCGAGCACGACCAGACGACGCAGGAATTCCGGCTGGAATCGAACACGAAGGATCCGCTGCAGTGGATGACCGGCGTGTTCTACTTCAAGGAACACATCCGCATCGATTCGATCAGCTTCAACACGCTGGCCCCGGGCAATCCGCAGAACGATGCCTATGCGACGCAAACGCAGGACGCCCGTTCCTGGGCCGTGTTCGGCACGGTGAACTACAAGGTGTCCGAGCAGCTGAAGCTGCGCGGCGGCCTGCGCTACACGAGCGACAACAAGGACTTCGTCGCGCAGCGCTTCGAACCGCCGAAGACGAGCGGCCCGCTGCCGCTGCACAGCGATTCGCACAACGTGAGCTGGGACGCGTCGGCGACGTATGCGCTGGATGCGGACACGAACCTGTTCGCGCGCGTGGCGACCGGCTATCGCGCACCGTCGATGCAGGGCCGCCTGAACGGCCTGGGCGACAAGCCGTCGATGGCGGGCGCGGAAAAGGCGTTGTCGTATGAAGCGGGCATCAAGGCCGACCTGCTCGACCGGCGCGCACGCCTGTCCGCGACGGCGTTCCAGTACCGCGTGAAGGACAAGCAGCTGACGGCCGGCAGCGGCACGATCAACATGAACCAGTTGATCAACGCCGAGAAGGTCACGGGCCAGGGCGTGGAACTGGACTTCCAGGCGATCCTGTCGGACGACTGGCGCGCGAGCCTCGGCGCCAGCTACAACGACACCGAGATCAAGGACCCGAACCTGTTCGTGCAGACCTGCGGCAACCAGCCCAACACGAAGGGCGCGAACGGCTGTACCCCGACGGGCACGTCCGGCCCGTTCCCGTACACGCAGAAGCTGAACGGCCTGCCGCTGCCCCGTTCGCCGAAATGGCAGACGAACTTCACCCTGCGCTATTCGCATCCGCTGGCCGACGGGGAACTGTATGCGCTGACGGACTGGTCGTACCGGACCGAGTACAACATGTTCCTGTACGAGGCGAAGGAGTACAAGGCGAAGTCGCTGCTGGAAGGCGGCCTGCGCGTGGGCTACAAGTGGGATAACGGCAAGTACGAGGTTGCCGCATTCGCCCGCAACATCACCAACCGGATCCAGGTGGTGGCGGCGATCGACTTCGACAACCTCACGGGCATCGTCAACGAACCGCGCAACTACGGTGCGCAGTTCCGCATGAACTTCTGATGGCACGGGCGCGTGCCGCCCGGCACGCGCCCGCAAAGGATCAGGCCGCTCCGGCCGTCTTTTCGCCGCCCGGGCCCAGCGCCCGGCAGCCGATGGCTTCTTCGTTGTGGGCCTCGATGGCGGCCGCGTTCTGGTGGTCCGAGCTGGCGTCCACCTTCTCCGGCGGCACCTCGATGCGGGTGATGCTGGAGGCCACCGACACCGGGTCGCTGGCGGGGAACGTCATTTCCACGGCATCGTCGAGCAGGGTTTCCTTGGCCACGGCTTCGCGCGGCTCGGCCTCGGCGCTGGCCATCGTGCGGATCGCGCGCGCCCATTTCACGACTTTCAGGTCCGCCAGGTCGGCGATGGTATTGATACCGAACGCATCACGCAGCGCATCCGCCTGCTGCTGGGTCACGTCGCGCAGCGCCGTCACCGGCTGGTTCACCAGTTCGCGGAAACATTTATCGTGATGGGTATCATTTACGATGATTTGAATATTCATGTCTGTCCTTTCAAGTGGGCCCCTGACACGTTGTCACTATCGCATACGGGCTTGCCACGGTATGTGCGGCACCGAACGATGGCCGCGGGTGGCCGCGCACGATTGAGTTTCAGGTACGGACGGGCCATGCTATCATGACGTATTGCAACAGTTTTTATCACTAATTTTACAAAGCGGCATGCTCTGCTACCTGCCGAGCTTGTGAATACAGTTTCCGAGCCTGTTCGAACGCCGTGTCCCTCACCGAAAAACCGAAGATTCTCGTCGTAAATGACGACGCTGCCAGCCTGCTTGCACTGACGAGCTTGCTGGAGCAATGGGCCGACGAAAGCAATTACGAAGTCTTGTCCGCGCGCTCCGGCCAGGATGCGCTGCGCCAGGTGCTGCGTCACGATTTCGCCGTGATCCTGCTCGACGTGAACATGCCCGGCATGGACGGATTCGAGACGGCCGAGGCGATCCACCTGCGCCCCCGCTCCGCCGACATCCCGATCATCTTCGTCACGGCCTTCCTCGCCGACGAGATCGACCGCCTGAAGGCCTACCAGCGCGGCGCCGCCGATTTCCTGTTCACCCCCGTGATCCCGCAGGTGCTGCGCGCCAAGGTGCAGGTGTTCGTGGCGCTCGCGACGAAGAACGAACAGCTCAAGCGCCAGGCCGAAAAACTGTCCCAGCGCACGACCGAGCTGACCGCGACCAATAAACGCCTCGTGCGCGAGATGGAAGAACGGCGCGCGGCCGAACGCAAGAGCAGCGCCAAGGACGAATTCCTCGCCATGCTGGGCCATGAGCTGCGCAATCCGCTCTCCGCCATCAGCAGCGCCGGCTCGCTGCTGGGCATGCCGGGCGTCGGCGCCGAATCGATCGCCCGCGCCCGCCTGATCATCCAGCGCCAGAGCCAGCATTTGTCGCGCATCGTCGACGATTTGCTGGATTTGTCGCGCGCCATGTCGGGCAAGATCCTGCTGTCGCGCAAGCGCCTGGACATCGCCACGCTCGTCTCCAGCTGCCTCGACACGTTCCGCGCGACGGGCCGCACGGCCGGCTACGACATCGACGCGCAGCTGGCCCCGGCGTGGGTCGACGGCGACGCCACGCGGCTGGAACAGATCGCGACGAACCTCATCGACAACGCCCTGAAATACACGCCGGCCGGCGGCCGCATCGACATCACCGTGGTGCCGATCGGCGAAGAGATCGTGCTGCGCGTGAGCGATTCCGGCGTCGGCATCGCACCGGACCTGCTGCCGCACGTGTTCGACGTGTTCGTGCAGGGCGCGATCTCGATCGACCGCTCGCAGGGCGGCCTCGGGATCGGCCTGTCGCTCGTGCGCCGCCTCGTCGAACTGCATGGCGGCACGGTCAGCGCCAGCAGCCCCGGCAACAGCAGCGGCAGCACGTTCGAGATCCGCCTGCCGCGCGCCGAACCGGCGGCCGCTGCCGACGCACCCGCGCGTGCCCGGCCGCAGGAAGCAAGCAAGCCGAAAGTCCTGCTGATCGAAGACAACGACGACGGCCGCGAAATGATGGCGACGATGCTCGCCTCGTTCGGCTATCCCGTGCTGCAGGCCGGCGACGGCCTGGAAGGCGTGCGGGTGGCGTTTGCGGAACGGCCGGACGTCGCCCTCGTCGACATCGGCCTGCCCGGCATCGACGGCTACGAGGTGGCACGCCGCCTGCGCCAGGAAGCGGCCACGCACGGCATCCGCCTGATCGCGCTCACGGGTTACGGCCTGGCGGAAGACCAGCGCCGCGTGCTGGAAGCGGGCTTCGACCTGCACCTCGTGAAGCCCGTGGAATTGAACGCCCTGCTCGAGCAGCTGGCCGACCCCGCGCTGCGTCCGCGCGACGCGGTGGCCGCGCAGACGTAGGGTTACAGCGTCGACATCAGCTCCTGCTTGCGCAGCGCCATTTCCTGGCCCAGCGCGAGCAGGTCGAGGCCGGCCTTCTTCGCCTTCGGGAACATCTCCTTCTCTTCTTCCTTGACGTGGTGCTCGATCTGTTCGCTGAGCACTTTCACTTTGGCGTCATACAGGTCGTCGTCCGGCTGCATTTCCTGCAACTGCTTGATGAGGTCTTTCGCCGAGGCATGCTCGACGATGGCTTCATCGACCATGTCCTCGCCCTCCTCGACGTTCGCCGCGCGCACGGCCGGATAAAAGATCTCTTCCTCGATGGTCGTGTGGGCGATCAGCGCCTTGCAGATCTTGTCCTTCAGCTTTTCCTTGCTGGTCGTGGCGCGGTCGCCCAGCTGCTCGAACTGCTCGAACATCTCGGAGACTTCGCGGTGGTCGGCGGTCAGGAGGGCGATGGCGTCCTGGCCCGCGGCCATGGCGTTCGACTGGGTGCCGGCCCGTGCGCCGGATTGGGTTCTCGTGCTCATGTTGACTCCTTCAGTGGGGGTGATCGGCGCTGGGCCGGAGCCCCTAGAATGACCGGATATGCAACATCGGACTGTACGGGAACTCACAAAGACGATTCCTGCGCCGTCCCGGCCCAAGCTGTTGTATCATCCCGAGAAACATAATTTGGTTGCCTTCATGAAAGTTTCGGAACCTCATCCGCCGGATTCCGGAGAAGACAGCCAGCATGCGGCGCGTGCCGCCGAGCTGGCCGAACTCCTGGCCCATATGACGACCTGCTGGGACGAAGAACGACGCCAGCTGGCCCGCCGGCTGCACGACAGTCTCGGTTCGTCGATGACGGCGCTGACGATGCATCTCGGCCTGCTGTCGCAGCACCTGCAGGAACAGCCGCAGCGCGACCGCGCGGCGCAGATGAAGCAACTGCTGAACAACATCATCGAGACCAACCGCAAGATGCAGTTGGCGCTCTGGAACGACAAGCTGGAATTCCTCGGCCCCAAGGCCGCCATCGCGGAACTCGTGCAGGAATGGAGCCGCGAGCACGGCATCAAGGCGAAAGCCAGCATGCCGGACGAAGACCCGGACTACACCCGCGCCCAGGGCGTGGCGCTGCTGCGCTGCGCCGAGGAAGGCTTGCGCAACGTCGTCAAGCACGCGCAGGCGACCAGGGTCGACGTCATTCTCGACGATGACGGCGACCAGGCCATGCTGACCGTGCGCGACGACGGCGTCGGCCCCGGCAACGGCGCCTCGCCTTCCACGAGCTGCTACGGCCTGCGCATGCTGCGCGAGCGCGCCCGCACGCTGGGCGGCACGCTGACGATCGGCACCGGACCGGATGGCAAAGGGACCGCGCTCACGTTGATCTTCCCGAAACGGGCAGTCTGACCTTCAGTGCAGCTTGACGAGCGGCGTCGTCCGCCGGATCAGGAAACGCGCGAACGCCATCAGGCCCGT
Organism: uncultured Massilia sp.; assembly: GCA_966211695.1. Lineage (GTDB taxonomy): Bacteria > Pseudomonadota > Gammaproteobacteria > Burkholderiales > Burkholderiaceae_D > Telluria. The sequence goes on from CBIHOW010000079.1 coordinate 17,091, forward strand.
GCGCAACGATCCCAGCACGGCCTGGTGGTGCATCAGGTGCAGGCTCATGTACATGATGCGCGCCATGAACCCTTCCACGAACAGGCTGGCGCCCCGTAGCGAACCCATCAGGTTGCCCACCGTCGTCTCGCGGCCGATCGACACGAGCGAGCCGTAGTCGCGGTACACGTACGGCGCCTGTTGCGGCGGCTCGCCCTTGTCGAGGCGCAGGAACGTCTTGAGCAGGTAATCGGCCTGCTGGTGCGCGGCCTGGGCGCGCGGCGGCACGGGCTTGCCGTTGCCGTCCGTGCAGGCGGCGCAATCGCCCAGCGCATACACGCCCGGCACGCCCTTCACCGCCAGGTGCGCATCGACGTCGATCTGGCCGCCCTTCGTGACCGGCAGCCCGAGCGAGCCGAGGAATTCCGGCGCGCGGATGCCCGCCGCCCACACGCACAGGTCGGCCGGATAGACGTTGCCCTTGTTGTCGCTGACCTGTTTCGGATCGATGCGGTTGACGCGGCAATCCGTCACGACGCGGATGGCGCGCTGGTCGAGCAGGCGCGCGGCCGCGGCGGACACGCGCTCCGGCAATGGCGCCAGGATGCGCGGCGCGCCTTCCAGCAGGGTAATGCGCACGTCGCGCCTGACCTGCAGGCGGCGGAAGCCGTATGCGGCATACACGCCGGACGCTTCGCGCAATTCCGCCGCCAGTTCGACGCCCGTGGCGCCGCCGCCGATGATGACGATGTCGAGGCCGGCGTCGCCGGCGCCGTCCTCCTTCTGCTGCTCGGCCTGGGCGAGCAGGCGCAGCAGGCGCAGGCGGAACCGTTCCGCGTCCTCGGTGGCATTCAGGGAAATGGTGTGTTCGCGCGCGCCGGGCACGCCGAAATAATTCGACGTGCTGCCCACGGCGATCACGAGCGAGCGATAGCCGAGCTTGCGTTCGGGCAGCACCTCTTCGCCGTCGCTGGACGCGGTGACGGGGGCGATCGTGATGTGGCGCGCGGCCGCGTCCAGCGCCGTCATGGCGCCGTACACGAAGGAAAAGCCGCGGTCGTGCGCCAGCATCTGGTACGACAGGCCTTCCTGGTGGATGTCCAGCGTGCCGGCCGCCACCTCGTGCAGCGACGGCTTCCACACGTGGTACAGCCGGCTGTCGACCAGCGTCACCTTGTCCGGCCCGAGTTTGCGGCCCAGTTTGCAGGCGAGTTCCAGTCCGCCAGCCCCGCCGCCCACGATCACGATATCGCTTTGCAAGCCTGCCTCCGTCGGTCGCGCCCGTCTCCGGGCTCACGCAGGCAGTTTACTACGGGGCGGTCGAACCGCCCGGCACGGATCAGTCGTGGCCGCGTCCGTGGCCGTGGCCGTTGCCGTGCCCGCCGCCGTGGCCCTTGCCATGGCCGTTGCCGTGACCGCGGTCCCAGTCGCCGCCGCGGTCGTCGCGGTATTCCACGCGTTCGACGACGCGCACCTCGCGCGGCGCCTCGCGATAGCCGACATGCTCGCGGTAGCGCGGCACATACGTGTTCGTGTACCACTCGTCGCGCACGAACAGCACCGGACGGCCGCAGGCGCCGTAGCGGCCGCAGAACTTGGCCCAGTGCTTGCGGTGGCCCGGCGGCACGCGCAGGTACACGGGTTCCGCCACGTAGTGCGGCGCCGGCGTGATGATCACCGGCTGCGGCGCGTACACGACGGGACGCGGCACGTAGTCGCCGATGTCGATGCGGCCATAGAAGCCGGGCTGGCCGACGCTGATGGAGACATTGGTCTGGGCAAGGGCCGGCAGGGACGCGGCGCACAGTGCCGCGCCGAAGATCAGGGCTTTCATAGGATGACCTCTCGTTGTAGTGTTTCACTTAAGTTTATCAAATGAAATCATATGCACAATTCGCTGCAACACCTGCTTACATTGTCGTTCCGGGCAGGAATACAACAAACCGGCGCACAACGTTTCCCCAGGTTCAACGGCCCGGCTACAATCGCCGCCTCGATTCACTGAAAGGTCCTCGATGTCCATGAAAAACACCGTGCTGGCCGCGGCCGTCCTGCTGGCGGCGGGCGCCGCCAACGCGCAGGTCGGCGCAACGGCCGACGTCGGCTCCACGGGCGTGGGCTTCCACGTCGTCGTGCCGATGGAAACCTATTTGAACGGCCGCTTCGGCGCCAACTACTTCCGCCACGACTTCGACAAGACGTCCGACGGCGTCGACTACGACATCAAGGGCAAGCTGCAGACGTTCGACGTGTTGTTCGACTGGTACCTGACCGCAGGCAGCAACTTCCACCTGACCGGCGGCCTCGTCTACAACGGCAACAAGTTCAATGCGAAAGCGAAGCCGAACAGCCTTGGCGGCTTCACGTTGAACGGCCACGCGTACACGGCGGCCGACGTCGGCCTGCTGACCGGCCGCATCGACTACCGCAAGGCCGCGCCCTACCTCGGCATCGGCTGGGGCAATGCGCTGGCGCCCGCATCGCGCTGGACCACGAACATCGACCTCGGCGTGTTCTACCAGGGCAATCCGAATGTTCAGCTGGCCAGCGTCGGCTGCACGACGTCGGACACCGTCTGCAAGGCGCTCGCCGCCGACGTCGCCGCCGAGCGCCTGCGCCTGCGCGACGACGTGGACACGTTGAAGGTCTATCCGGTCGTGCGCGCGAGCATCGGCTACCGGTTCTGATCGATTCACAGGCGCGCCGCGCGCCCCGGCATTGCGCTACGATGCAGGCAAAGGAGGAGCCGCATCATGAACCATCGCGCACGCTGGAGCCTCGTGCTCCTGGCCTGCCTCATGCTCGTGGCCTGCCAGGACCGGCGCGAACCGGTGAAACCCACCGTCACGCTGGCCACGGCCGCCATCGCCGTCACGGCCTGACCGCGCGCCTGCCGCGCGGCCTGCCCCGTTGTCCGGCCCCGCCCGCGGGCCGGTGTTCCTTTGCATCCTCGTGTTAGAATCTTCCCTGCCATAAGGCAACGCTAGGGGTCCTGCAGCCGCCACCGCGGCCGCGGGTGAGAAACACCCTCCGAACCTGATCTGGGTAATGCCAGCGAAGGGAAGCATGCGGATTCCGGTCGCGCACCGGCTCCGGTTCTCCTTTGCCGGCTCCACCCGTCGAACGACACCAACGAGGAGCCGATGCATCATCCCGTTTTGAATGGAATCCCGCGCCCATGAACGTGATCGTCCTGGGCGCCGGCATCGTCGGCACCGCGTCCGCGTGGTATTTGCGCGAGGCCGGCCACGACGTCACCGTGATCGAGCGCCGCAGCGGCCCCGCGCAGGAGACGAGCTTCGCGAACGGCTGCCAGATCTCCGTCTCGCACGCCGAACCGTGGGCCACGCCCGCCGGCCTGCTCAAGGTCGTGCAGGCGCTGGGCCGGGAAGATGCGCCATTGCTGTTCCGCCTGCAGGCCGACCCGCTGCAATGGCGCTGGTGCCTGCAATTCGTGCGCGAGTGCGCACCCGGCCGCGTGGCCGCCAACCTGCGCCGGATCGTCGCGCTGGCCGAGTACAGCCGGCGCAGCCTGCAGGCGCTGCGTGCGCAGACCGGCATCGAGTACGACAGCCTCACGCGCGGCATCCTGCACTTCTACACGGACGAGCGCGAGTTCGAGCGGGCCCGTCACGCGGCCGCCGCGATGCGCGACCTGGGCTGCCCCCGCATGACGGTCGACGCCATTGAAGCCGTGCGGATCGAGCCGGCCCTCGCCGCCCTTCGGCGCAAGCTCGTCGGCGGCGACTTCACGGCCACCGACGAATCGGGCGACGTCCACCGCTTCACGACGCAGCTGGCCGCGCGCGGCGCCGCCGCCGGCATCCGTTTTACCTACGGCACGACGGTCACGCGCCTGCTGGCCGAGGGCGACCGCATCCGCGGCGTGGAAATCATCGACGCGGACGGCCGGCACCGTGTGGTCAACGCGGACGCCGTCGTCGTCGCCCTGGGCAGTTTTTCCGTGGGCCTGCTGGCGCCGCTGGGCATCCGGCTGCTGATCTATCCGGGCAAGGGCTACTCGGCCACCTACCCGATTCTCGATCCAAACGCGGCGCCCACGGTTTCGCTGACGGACGACGGCCACAAGCTCGTGTTCTCGCGGCTCGGCGACCGCCTGCGCGTGGCCGGCACCTGCGAACTGAACGGCTACACGCGCGACCTGAACCCCGTGCGCTGCGAGGCGATCACGCGCCGCGTGCGTGCGCTGTTCCCGGACGCCTGCGACTACGACAACCCGACGTACTGGGCCGGCCTGCGGCCGCTGACGCCATCGAACGTGCCGTACATCGGCCGCACGCGCTTTGCGAACCTGTACCTGAACACGGGGCACGGCACGCTCGGGTGGACGATGGGGTGCGGGTCCGGAAGGGCCGTCGCGGACATCGTGTCGGGGCGCGCGCCGGAGGTGGACTTCGCGTTCACATGAACATCGATCAATAAATCCACCCGACCCGGAACCACACCTCCAACCGCGGCGCAAGCCAGAACCACATGACGGGAAAGCTGCCCGCGCCAAGGAACGACGCCGCGCCGAGCAGCCCGTCGACCGGCCTGCCGGCAGCGCGAAAGCGCGCGCTGCCATACGACCCGGCCGCGCCCAGGATGCCGGCGACGCACGTCACCGCGATGAAGACGAATCCCCATGCGGACACCCGGCGCCCCGTCATCACGGCGAACGGCAACACCACGGCGCACAGCCCGAGGCCGACGCTCGTCGCCAGCAGGACCAGTGTCGCGGTCAGCCGTCCTTGCGCCCGCAAGACGGCGCGGACACCCAGTCCGATACCCGGACAAGAGAAACCCAGCAGCATCGCCAGGAACAGCGAAATCAGGATGATACCCATCGTACTCTTCGAACTCCATTGCCCGCGACAGGTTACACTGTCGCCTTTCAAAAAACCGCTTCCGCCACCATGTCGTTCGCATCGCTCGGCCTGATCGACCAGATCACGCGTACCCTCGCCTCGCTGTCCTATCACACGCCCACCGCCGTCCAGGCGCAGGCGATTCCCGCCGTGCTGGCCGGCCGCGACGTGATGGCCGCCGCACAGGCGGGCACCGGCAAGACGGCCGGTTTCGCCCTGCCCCTGCTGCAGCGCCTCGTGATGGACGGCGCCCAGGTCGCGAGCAATTCGGCGCGCGCGCTGATCCTCGTGCCGACGCGCGAACTGGCCGAACAGGTGCACGAGAGCGTGCGCGCGTACGGCGCCGGGCTGCCGCTGCGCACGATGGTCGCGTACGGCGGCGTCAGCATCAATCCGCAGATGATGCGGCTGCGTAAGGGCGTCGACGTCCTCGTCGCCACGCCGGGCCGCCTGCTCGACCTGCAGCGCCAGAACGCGGTGCGCTTCAACCAGGTGCAGACGCTCGTGCTGGACGAGGCGGACCGCATGCTCGATCTCGGCTTTGCGCGCGACATCGACAACCTGCTGGCGCTGCTGCCGAAACGCCGCCAGACGCTGCTCTTCTCCGCCACCTTCTCCGATCCGATCCGTGCGCTGGCGACGAAGCTGCTGGTCGATCCGGTCAGCATCGAAGCCACGCCGCGCAACACGACGGCGAAGGCGATCCGCCAGTGGATCGTCCCGGTCGACAAGAAGCGCAAGCCCGACCTGTTCCTGCACTTGCTGAAGCGCCACGGCTGGCCGCAGGTCCTGGCCTTCGTGAAGACCCGCAAGGGCGTCGACCAGCTCGTCGACCTGCTCGCCGCGCAAGGCATCGCGGCCGATTCCATCCACGGCGACAAGCCGCAGCCCGCGCGCCTGCGTGCGCTCGACCGCTTCAAGGCGGGCGAGGTGCGCGTGCTCGTCGCGACCGACGTCGCCGCGCGTGGCCTCGACATCGAGGAACTGCCCGTCGTCGTCAACGTCGACCTGCCCATCGTGGCGGAAGACTATGTGCACCGCACGGGCCGCACGGGCCGCGCGGGCGCGTCCGGCGAAGCGGTGTCGCTCGTGTGCGCGGACGAAGTCCAGCAGCTGGCCGCCATCGAGGCGCTGACGAAGCAGGCCTTGCAGCGCAAGGAGGAAGCCGGCTTCGAGCCCGAGCACCGCGTGCCGCAGACGACTGCGGCCGGGCAGATCGTCAAGAAGCCGAAGAAGCCCAAGAAGCCGAAACACGTCGACCGTGATGCGCCCGTCGTGCAGGAAGACGTGCGGTTCCGGCGCTGACGCTCACCAGTACGCCTGGACGAGCCGCCGGCCGGCGGCGATCGCAAGCAGCGCGACGACGATGCCGCGAAACACCCACGTGCGCCTTTCCTTGCGCGCCCATTGCGCGGACCCGGCGGCCGCCGCGCGCCGGTCGTCCTCCTCGTCGGGGTGGGCATACGCGTCATCCGGCGACCGGTACGTTTCGCCTTCGTCGCCGCGTACCCGCGCGTCCAGGGCCTTGGCCAGTGCGATCATGCGTTCGAGCGCGATGTCGTCCGGATTCTTCGTCCACAACTCGCCATCGGTGAACCACAGCTGCAGCCCGCCGTCCGCATGGAGCGTGCGCACCGCGCGGTCGTAGCGCCAGCCTGGCAGCGCGGCCGCGGCCCGTTCGATCTCGTCTTCCCCGATCAGGACAGCGCCGGCTTCCCGGCGCCGCGCGGATCGCGCAGGTCCGGCACGGCATCGCGGCGCGCGCCCGGCCGCAAGGTCAGGTAATGGCTGGTGCGGAACATGATGTAGAAGATGGCCGTGAACGGCGTCACGTTCGGACCGCAGTCGAGCACCTGCGCGCCGTCCTCCGGCACGTCGACGTCCACCGTCGGCGAGCCGCACCAGTCGATCTTCAGCCGCACCTTGTGCCGTCCCGGTTCCACGTGGACGCGGACTTCGCCGCCATTGCCGACGCGGCCGCGCTCGCTGCCGTCCACAAGGACGATGTAATCGCGCATCCGGTCCTGCCACCACGCGGCGCGCCTGCGCACGATCAGTTCAGCCATGTTTTCTCCATTCGGTTGTCTGCACCGATTCTACGTGACGCAATCCCGTGAATCATCACAGTTTGTCACCGCAGCTCCAGCCAGAACTTCCGAACACCCTCGTCCTCGTCCACCGGCCCCACGGTGAACCCGAGCTTGCGCACCAGCCCGATGACGGGCGCGTTCTGCGGCAGCGCCTCGCCCACGATCTCGCGCGTGCCGCGCGCGCGGCAGTACGCGATCAGCTTGTTCATCAACATCACGCCCAGGCCCTTGCCCTTCAGGTCGGACCGCACCGTCACGGCGAATTCCGCGCTCATGTTGTCGGGGTCCGCCACGACGCGGGCGACGGCCAGCGTCTCGGGATGGCCGTCCGGGCCCGTGCGCGTGGCGATGAAGGCCATCTCGCGGTCGTAGTCGATCTGCGTGAAGC
>CBIHOW010000080.1:0-24406 GCA_966211695.1 uncultured Massilia sp.
TCGGCGAACCGGTGCCGATGATCGCCAAGGCGCCGCAGATGTGCGTCACCGAACCGGTGCCGTATGCGATCCGGCCGACCATCGGTGCGATGGCGGACACGTTCGAGCAGGTCGTCTATTTCCGCCAGGTTGCGCGCGGCAACATCGTCATCGGCGGCGGCGGCCACGAACCGGCGGACATCGAGAACCGGCGCTCGTACGTGAACCCGGCCAGGACGCTGTACAAGCTGAAGAGCGCACCACGCGTGATGCCGGCATTCGATCACCTGCACATCATCCGCGTCTGGAGCGGGATCGAGGGATACATGGACGACAGCCGGCCCGCGATGGGACCGAGCGCGCGCGTACCCGGCCTGTTCTATGCGTTCGGCTTTTCCGGCGAAGGCTTCCAGCTTGGGCCGGGCGTGGGCGACGTGATGGCGGAACTGATCGCCACGGGCGCCACCAGCACGCCGATCGAGTGCTACCACATCGGACGGTTCGCCACGCCGGTCGCGAACGCCGCGTGAATCTCATTCCCATCAACATTCAATGCAAGCCACCCTCATGTCTCAAGCCACCATTAAGTCGAATTTTCAGCAAGCCGCAGTCGCCGTCCCGGTCCACACGCCATCGTTCGTCGACCTGCGCAAGTTCGCGCAGGACCCGACCCAGGGCATCGCCGTGACCGCGCCGGCGGGAGAAGACCGCTTCCTTGCCAGCCGCCGGGTCCTGGACTGGGCGCCGGGCCCGGTCACCGCGGGCGTTATCGCGCTCGACGCGGGCAGCGGCGCCGTGCGGGCGCTGCCAAAGGACGAATTCATCATCGTCCACCAGGGCAGCTTGACGCTGACGCAGCAGGGCGCCACCCTCACGCTGGGGCCGAACCAGGGTGCGATTCTCAAGCATGGCGCCGCATTCACCTGGTCCGCGCAAGGACCGGTGTCGCTGATCTTCGTCCGCTACAACAAGAGCCGGGCGGGCGACGGCGCCATCGTGCCGATCAGGGAAAATCCGGAGATGGGCCCGTCGGCCGGCGGCCCGTCGCCCGACCTGCTGCTGACGCCCACGCCGGCGTGCCGCAACTACACCGACTACAAGTCCGAGGACGGTGAATTCACGTGCGGCACCTGGGACTCGACGCCCTATGCCCGTCGCGCACTGTACTTCCGCCACATGGAACTGATGGTTCTGCTGGAAGGGAGCGTGACCTTCGTCGATGACACGGGCCGCAGCGGCACGTTCTCGAAGGGCGACATCTTCCTCATCGAGCAGAAGGCCTCGTGCACCTGGGACAGCCGCGAGCACGTGGCGAAGCTGTACGTGATCTACCGTCCGGCGTAACGGGGGAAGATCGTGACCGGCGAGCCGGGCATCGTCGGCGGGATGGTCGAATACGTCGCCCTGGCCGTGTTGTCCATCCACCGGGACTGGCGTACCTGCCTCGACCAGCAGCGGACTGGGTACTGGCAGCCGCGATATCGCCAGCATGACGCGACCCCGGCCGACGCGGTCATCGGCAACATCCGGCGCCATCGGGACGGGTTGCCGATGTTCGGCCTCGTCGACCGGGCGCGGGGTTACTGGCATCGAAAGGCACACAATGAAAACACTGCTACTCAATAAAGAGGAAGTCGCGCAGCTGATCTGCATGCGCGAAGTCATCGCCGCCGTGGAAGAAGCCTTCGTGGCGTTCAGCGGCGGGCAGGTCGAGCAACCCGACTATATCGGCATCCACCTGCCGCCCCCGCGCGGGGAAATCGACTTCAAGCTCGGCTACTACCAGGCCAACGAGGTGATTTCGATGAAGGCGTCGTCCGGCGGCTTTCCGGACAACCCCAAGGCATACGGCCTCCCCACCAACATGGGCACCATCCTGCTGTTCGACGCCCGGACGTGTGCGCTGACGTGCGTCATGGACGGGAGCCTGATCACCGGCCTCAGGACCGGGGCGGCGGGGGCCGTGTCGGTCAAGGCGCTGGCCAGGAAGGATGCGAAAACGGTCACGGCTATCGGTACGGGCATCCAGGCGAGGCTGCAGATCCGGGCGATCAGCGAGGTCATGACCATCGAGGAGATCCACGCCTGGGACAACCATCCCGAGACGCTGGCGAAGTACAAGGCCGATATCGAAAGGGAGTTCGGCATTCCCGTCGTGATGGCGGCGTCGAAGCGGGACGCGGTCCGCCGGGCCGACATCCTCGTGACCACGACCCGCGGCAAAGGGTCGCTGGTGGAAGCGGACTGGGTGCGGCCCGGCACGCACATTGTCGCCATCGGCACCGACCAGCGCGGCAAGCAGGAACTCGACCCGGCGATCTTTCGCAACGCGAAGATCGTCAACGACTCCATCGCGCAATGCGTCACGAAGGGCGAAACCTGGCATCCGCTGAATGCGGACATCATCACGATGGACGACATCCACGGGGAGATCGGCGAGGTCCTGGCGGGAAAAAAGCCGGGGCGGGAGAACGACGACGAGATCACGATCTTCGATTCCACGGGCATGGCCATCCAGGACAACACCACCGCGTCGCGGATCTACCGGAACGCGCTGGAAAACGGCGTCGGCACCTTCTTCGAATTCTTCACGCAACCTGCAGAACGACATCATGCGTAACTACCCGACCATCCAGGATATCCGCGAAGCCCGGGAACGGCTGAAACCCCATATACGGCATACGCCGCTGCTACGTGCGGAGAAGATGGAAAAGGCCCTCGGCTGCCAGCTCTGGCTCAAGCCGGAAACCCTGCAGATCACGGGCGCATTCAAGATCAGGGGCGCCCTGAACACAGCGCTGGCGCTCCCCCGGGACGCCGTGGCGAACGGCCTGATCGCCACGTCGTCGGGCAACCATGCGCAGGGACTCGCCTACGCGGCGCGCATGCTGGGCGTGAAGGCGTTCCTGGTGCTGCCGGCCACCGCGCCGGAAGTCAAGATCGCCAATACGAGGGCGCTCGGGGCGGAAGTCATCCTGTTCGACGGCGATAACGCGGCCCGCTGGAAAAAGACGTATGAAATCGCCGAAGAAAACGGGTACGCGGTGATCCATGGTTTCGAAGACCCGCTCGTGATGGCGGGCCAGGGCACGATCGGTTGCGAAATCCTGGACGACCTGGAAGACGTCGACACGGTCATCGTGCCGCTGGGCGGCGGGGGCCTCATTTCCGGGATCGCCACCGCCATCAAGGAAACGAAGCCGTCGGTGCGCGTCATCGGCGCCGAGCCCGCGCTGACGCCGAAGTACTTCCACAGCCGGATCAACGGCGAACGCACCTCGCTGCCGTTGCAGGACACCGTTGCGGACGGTTTGAGAATCAGTGTCCCCGGCCGGAATCCGTATCCCATCATCGAGAAGTACGTGGACGAGATCGTGCTGGTGGACGACGCGCACATCGTCGCGGGCATGCGCATGCTCGCCAACGATGCGAAGTTGATCGCCGAGCCGGCCGCTTCCATCGGCATCGGCGCCTTGCTGGGCGGTGCGGTCGCCGTCCGGCCGGATGAGAAAGTGTGCGCGGTTTTAAGCGGCGGGAACTGGGACTTGTGCGACCTCGCCGCGATCTACCAGCGCTGCGAATAATGCCCGCGGACAGCGCAGCATATTCCGCCGTCGCGCACGGCGAATTTGCAGTGTTCATGTTGTCGGCCCACCGTCTTTCGAGGAAATGTGTTGCGGGAGCGGCCTTAAATTGGTGCTACATCCAAACCATAATTTAAGGAGACAATCATGAAGAAAACCCTGCTTGCGCTGGCGGTCTGCAGTGCCGCTGCCGTCCCCGCATCCGCGCAATCGAACGTCACCGTGTACGGCTTGATCAACATCGGCCTGGTGTACTCGAAATCGGACGTGGCGCCCACGCGCTGGGGCGTCGACCCCGGCGGCTGGTGGGGCTCCCGCCTCGGCTTCCGCGGCTCGGAAGACCTGGGCAATGGCCTGTCCGTCCTCTACCAGTTGGAAAACGGCTTCAGTCCCGATACGGGCACCGCGGGCCAGAGCGGACGCATCTTCGGCCGCCAGTCCTGGGTGGGACTGAAAGGCGACTTCGGCACCGTGCGTTTCGGCCGCACGTGGACGCCGTCCTATTGCCTGCTGACCGATGTCATCGATCCCTTCGAGGACGGCATGTCCGGCGCGGCCGAGTCCTTCTTCGGCCGCAATATCTACGCCGTGATCGACATCCGTACGCAGAACGCCGTGTTCTACTCGAAGCAGTTCGGCCCACTGAAGGGCGAGGTGTCGTATGCGTTCGGCGAGACGGCCGGCAACATGTCGGCCAACCGGCAGATCAGCGGCGCGTTCACCTATACGATCGGCCAGTTGAAGCTGGCGTACGGCTACCAGAACAACAACGACGCCAACGGCACCGGAGCGGCCAAATTGCGCTTCGTCGGCGGCAATTACGACTTCGGCGTCGCCAAGCTGCATTTCGGCCTCGACCGGCAGAAAACGGACGCCGCCGGCCTGGCGCCGGTGGACGCGAGCGACCTGCTGCTCGGCCTGACGATCCCGGCGGGCGGCGGACGCATCCTCGCGTCGTACAATCGCCTTAACGACCGCTCGGCGCGCAACGCCGACTCGGCGCAGTATGCGATCGGCTACACCTACCCCCTGTCCAAGCGGACTTCCTTGTTCACCTCCATCGGCCACATCGACCCCAACAACGCGAACCGCGTCGACTGGGGCATCCGTCACATCTTCTGAGCACCCGCAGCAAATTCGGGGTCAGGTCCCTTTTTCGCGCAAGATCCTTGAGGTAAGGTCGAACGTCAGCCCATGGCGTCGGGCCGGCCACGCCGCATGGCGACGTGGCGGCCCCTCGTCTTGGGTGCGGGAGCTTGTTGTGTAGTTGGACATTGATCCGAAATGTGCTCTGACCCCGAATTGTGGCTGCCGGATTTCGGGCGCAAAAAAATGCCTGCGTCCCCTCGCGGGGAGGCAGGCGGATGGCGTCGCGGGGGCAGGCTTACGCCAAGCCGCCCTGGCACCGGTACTTGATTTGCGTGTAATCGTCCAGGCCGTAGCGCGAGCCTTCGCGGCCGTAGCCCGATTCCTTGACGCCGCCGAACGGCGCCGCCTCCGACGCCAGCACGCCTTCGTTGATGCCCACCAGACCCGTCTCCAGCCGCTCGCTCACGCGCGCCACGCGGACCATGTCGCGCGAGTAGAAGTAGGCCGCGAGGCCGTACGGGGTGTCGTTGGCCAGCCGCACGACCTCGTCCTCGTCCGCAAAACGGAACAACGGCACCACCGGCCCGAAGGTCTCTTCCGAGGCCAGCGCCATGTCGTGGCTGGCCTCGGCGATCACGGTCGGCGCGTAGTAGTGGGGGCCGGAGGCGACGCCGCTGTTCACGCGTTTGCCGCCGACGACCAGCCGGCCGCCCTTGGCCAGCGCGTCGCGCACGTGCGCTTCGATCTTGTCGACCGCGCGGGCATTGATCATCGGGCCGATCTGCGCGTCGGCCCAGGTGGCCGGGCCGACGCGCAGCGCTTCCACGCGGGCGGCCAGTTTTTGCGTGAACGCGGCGTAGACCGCATCGTGCACGTAGACCCGGTTCGGGCTCACGCAGGTCTGCCCGCCGTTGCGGAACTTGGCCGCCATCAGGCCGTCGATCGCGGCATCCAGGTCGGCATCGTCGAACACGATGAACGGGGCGTTGCCGCCGAGTTCGAGCGACAGGCGCTTCAGGGTGCCGGCCGATTCGCGCGCCAGGCGTTTGCCGACGGCGGTCGACCCGGTGAAGGTGATCTTGCGGACCCTGGCGTCCTGCAGCCATGCGCCGACCACGTCCGCCACCCGGTCGCGCGACGTGGTCACGATATTGAGCACGCCGGCGGGAAGGCCCGCCTCCTCCGCCAGCCTGACGAGCGCCAGCGCGGTCAGCGGCGTGTCTTCCGCCGGCTTGGCCACGACGGTGCAGCCGGCCGCGAGGGCCGGCGCGATCTTGCGGGCGATCATCGCCAGCGGGAAGTTCCACGGGGTGATGGCGGCCACGACGCCCACCGCTTCCCTGGTCACCGTCAGCTGCTTGCCGCGCACCTGTTCGGGGATGATGTCGCCGTAGCCGCGCACGGCCTCCTCGGCAAACCATTCGACGTAGGACGCGCCGTAGGCCACTTCGCCGCGTGCCTCGGCCAGCGGCTTGCCCTGTTCGCGCGAAATGAGCTTCGCCAGGTCGTCCGTGTTCGCCACGATCAGCGCATGCCAGCGCTTGAGGAAGCGGGCGCGTTCGCGCGCGGGCCGGGCGCGCCAGTCCGGCAGCGCGGCCTGCGCGGCGGCGACGGCCAGCAGCGCGTCATCCGCGCCGCTGGCGGGTACGGCGGCGAAACGCTCGTCCGAGGCCGGGTCGGCGACGTCGTAGCGGGCGCCGCTGCTGCTGTCGCACCATTGTCCATCGATGAAGTTGTGCTCTTTGAGCAGGTCGGTACGGGTCAGTGTCAGAGTCATGATCTTGCGTCCTTAGATAGGAGTGGGGAGGAGGAAATCGTGTATTTCGCGCCAGTGCGTCAGTCCAGCAAGCGTCCCAGCCGCACGACGGTCACGCCGGGACGCAACTGGCGCAGCGACGGCATGACCAGCACGCAATCCGGATAGGGCGTCGTGACCGGCTCGCCGTCGCGCCAGCCGATCACGGCGCCGGCGTCCCGGAAGGTTTCCAGGCCGGTGTAGTCGGCGGCAAAGCGGAAGTCCATGCTGGACGCGACCACCGGCTCGGTGACGCGCACCACGCGCGTGGCGGCGGGTCGCCCCTGCAGCCACGCGGCCGGCAGGTCGGACGGTTCGACGACCCCGTGCAGCAGCAGGAAGCGGGCCGTGACGTCCCGGGCGACGTCCGCCGCGCCGGCTTCCCAGTGCTGGCCGCATTCGACCAGCAGCGCGTTCTTCGGGCTGTCCGGATCGCCGAAGCCGGCATAGTCGCGCATGCGCCGGCCTTCCGGGTGGCCCTCGTCGCTGACGATCCAGGCGGGCGTGCCGAGCCGGCGCGCGAGCGCGATGCCCTTGTCCAGCGGGCCGCAGACCGACAGCGGCGCGCAGCGTTCGTGCATCGAATGCAGGTCGAGCAGGAAGTCGACGGTATCGAGCACGGGCCGCAACTGGCGCGCGCGGCGCAGCTCGGACGAATCGCGGGTGGGGTCGTCGAGGATGGCCGCGGTCCAGACGCGGTTGAGATCCTCGTCGACGAAGCGCGACGCGTCGGGATGGGCCGGGTCGAAGCGCAGGTAGGCCTCGACGTTGGCGAAGGCGAGCGTCAGCCTGCCCCGGCGCGGACGGATGCCGAGGCGGAGCAGGTCGGCGACGGCGATGGCGCCGCACACCTCGTTGCCGTGGGTGAGCGCGTTGACCATCACGTGCGGACCCGGCACCCCGCTGTCGTACGTGTACAGGTAGGGGATGCCGCTGTTGCCGGCGGCATAAGGGTGCAGGTCCGGGAAGGCGACGTCGATCGGATAGGCGGGCAGCGTAGCGGTGTCCATGGTCACGCCCCCGCCACCGCCGCCGCGATGGCCCGGCCCATGTCCGTGGTCGACGCATTGCCGCCCAGGTCCGCCGTGCGCGGGCCGTCGCGCAGCACCTGCTGGATGGCGGCCAGGATGGCGTCGTGGGCCTGGCGTCCGGGGCCCCCGCCGGCATCGAGGAAGTCGAGCATCATCGCGCCCGACCAGATCATGCCGATCGGATTGGCGATGTTCTTGCCGTAGATGTCCGGTGCGGAGCCATGCACCGGCTCGAACAGCGACGGGAAGATTCGTTCGGGATTCAGGTTGGCCGACGGCGCCAGGCCCAGCGTGCCGGTGCAGGCGGGGCCGAGGTCGGACAGGATGTCGCCGAACAGGTTCGAGGCGACCACCACGTCGAAGCGCTGCGGCTGCAGGACGAAGCGCGCCGACAGGATGTCGATGTGCTGCTTGTCCCAGTCCACGTCGGGGTACTGCGCCGCCATCGCGGCGGCGCGGCCGTCCCACCACGGCATGCTGATCGCGACGCCGTTGCTCTTGGTGGCGACCGTGACATGCCTGCGTTGCCGCTGCCGCGCCAGCTCGAAGGCGAAGCGCAGCACGCGGTCGCTGCCGATGCGCGAATGGACCGATTGCTGCATCACGATTTCGCGTTCGGTGCCTTCGTACATGATGCCGCCGACGGACGAGTACTCGCCCTCGGTGTTCTCGCGCACGATCATGAAGTCGATGTCGCCCGGCTTGCGGTTGGCCAGCGGGCAGGGCACGCCGTCGAACAGGCGGGCGGGGCGCAGGTTGACGTACTGGTCGAACTCGCGCCGGAATTTCAGCAGCGAGCCCCACAGCGACACGTGGTCGGGCACGGCGGCGGGCCAGCCGGCGGCGCCGAAGTAGATTGCGTCCATGCCGGACAACTGCGCCTTCCAGTCGTCGGGCATCATCCTGCCGGTGGCCGCGTAGTAGTCGCAGTTGGCCCATTCGATGTGCTTGTAGTGGAGCTCGATGCCGAACCGGCTGGCGGCGGCGTCGAGCACGCGCAGGCCCTCGGGCATGACTTCCTTGCCGATGCCGTCACCCGGGATGACGGCGATGTTGTAGATGTGCTTCCCCATGAAAAACGCTCCTTGAAGATCGGTTGGGACGATGGATCTCTTCATCGTAGGCGCGAAGCGCAGGCGGGAACGGCCGTCGTGGGGGGGCGCAAGTTGGGGGATGTTGTGTTTTTCAGGGCCGGTTCGGCATGTTATGCGGCGCGGCCAG
This sequence comes from uncultured Massilia sp., assembly GCA_966211695.1. Classification (GTDB taxonomy): domain Bacteria; phylum Pseudomonadota; class Gammaproteobacteria; order Burkholderiales; family Burkholderiaceae_D; genus Telluria. The sequence continues at coordinate 8,700 of CBIHOW010000080.1, forward strand.
GAAGGCGCACACGGCCCGCGTGACGTCCGCCGTCGTCGCCGTCCCGCCAAGGTCGCGGGTGTGCAGCGACGGCGTGGCGGTCACGCTTTCGATCGCGCGCATCACCTGCCGCGCCGCGTCGGCCTCGCCCAGGTGGTCGAGCAGCATGGCGACCGACCAGAACGTGCCGATCGGATTGGCCAGGCCGCGGCCCATGATGTCGAAGGCCGAACCGTGGATCGGCTCGAACATCGACGGATAGCGGCCGTCCGGATCGACGTTACCGGTCGGCGCGATGCCCAGGCTGCCGGCCAGGGCCGCGGCCAGGTCGCTGAGGATGTCGGCGTGCAGGTTCGTCGCGACGATGGTGTCGAGCGTGGCGGGGCGGTTCACCATGCGGGCGGTTGCCGCGTCGACGAGTTCCTTGTCCCAGGCGACGTCCGGGAATTCCCTCGAGACCTGCAGCGCGATCTCGTCCCACATCACCATCGCGTGGCGCTGCGCGTTGCTCTTGGTGATGACGGTCAGCCGTTTGCGCGGACGCGACTGCGCCAGCCTGAACGCGAAGCGCAGGATGCGCTCGACGCCAGCCCGCGTCATCACCGTGACGTCGGTCGCGGCTTCGATCGGATGGCCCTGGTGCACCCTGCCGCCCACGCCTGCGTACTCGCCCTCCGAGTTCTCGCGCACGATGACCCAGTCCAGGTCCTGCGGCGCGCAGCGTTTCAGCGGCGCGTCTATCCCCGGCAGGATGCGCGTCGGACGCACGTTCGCGTACTGGTCGAAACCCTGGCAGATCTTCAGGCGCAGGCCCCACAGCGTGATGTGGTCGGGAATGTCCGGATCGCCGGCCGAGCCGAACAGGATAGCGTCCTTGTCGCGCAGCGCGTCGAGGCCGTCGGCCGGCATCATGACGCCGTGGCGCCGGTAATAGTCGCCGCCCCAGTCGAAGTTGTCGAACGAGAAGTCGAACCCGGCGCCTGCCGCGGCCAGCGTTTCCAGTACCCGGCGCCCCGCCGGCACGACTTCCTTGCCGATGCCGTCGCCGGGAATGGTTGCGATCCGATACGTCTTCATGTGCCTGCCTCCTGTCTGGATGAATGGCGCTACTGTAGGCGGTGGACGAACGGGACCAGGATGGCTAGACTCAATGCGTCTTTAACTTCAGATTAAGAATCGGGATGGGTACAGGCTTGCAGCCAGCCGAGCTGGGGTTTTTCGTGTCGCTGGCGACCTGCGGGAGCCTGAGCGGCGCCGCGCGTGAACTCGGCGTCAGCACGGCTGCCGTCAGCAAGCGCCTGGCGCAGATGGAGGCACGGCTGGGCCTGCCCCTGGTGAACCGCACGACGCGCCGCATGAGCCTGACGCCCGATGGCGAAGTCCTGCTCGCGCACGCCCGCCGCATCCTGGACGACATCGCCGACCTCGACCAGTTGCTGAGCGCGTCGAAAGACCGGCCCAAGGGCCAGTTGCGGGTGAACGCGACGCTGGGTTTCGGCCGTCTTCACGTCGCTCCCGCCATCTCGCAGTACGTGGTGCGGTATCCCGAGGTCGACGTCCAGCTGCAGCTGTCCGTCAGGCCGCCGCCTCTCACGGACGACCAGTTCGATGTCTGCATCCGGTTCGGGGAGCCTGCCGACGCACGCGTGATCGCGAAGAAACTGGCGAGCAACCGCCGCCTGTTGTGCGCGTCGCCCAGGTATCTCGCGGCCCGCGGCACGCCGGCGAGCCCCGCGGACCTCGCGCGCCACAACTGCATTTGCATCCGCCAGGGCGACGACGCCCACGGGACGTGGCGCTTGCACCGGGACCGCGCCGACGGCTCCGGGGAAACCGTCAAGGTGCGCGGCAACCTGGCGACCAATGACGGCGAAACCGCGGTCAACTGGGCGCTCGACGGCCACGGCATCCTGCTGCGCGCGGAATGGGATATCGCGCGCTATCTCGACAGCGGACGGCTCGTGCAGGTATTGCCGCAGTACCTCACACCCGATGCGGACATTTATGCGGTTTATCCGCAGCACCGGCAGCAGTCGGCGCGCGTGCGTACGCTGGTCGCTTTCCTGGCGCAGGCATTCGAGATTGCTTTTGATGGCGAACATACGGCCTATCAATTTTAATTAGGCGAATTCCGATTTTGTTTATAGGATTTTTCTTAATACGGATAAATTTCGCGCATATTCCCGTTTTTTTGGGGTGAAATTATTCTTTCCGGGTGAAAAAACACATCCGCTCCGCTTTCCTGTTTTTTGGCGTGGAAATTAGAGAGATTCCCGTCATTTCTCATTGATACACTGATCCCGCAGACGTAAATATAAGAAGCATTCGTTTCCTGTTGTCTCTGGAATGGGATTGGAATCAATGAAGAATAAAATCGTCAATCTGTGTATCGCCCTGTTTCTGGCGATCAGCCTGCCAATTCATGCGGCGGAATTAAAAACCGCGAAAGTCGTTTATCACATCGGCGACGCGGGTCCTGCGCAAATGAAACGCGCACTCCGGTACATCACGAACCAGATCAGCGTGAATCCGGCATCGAAAATCGTGGTGGTGGCGCACGCGCAAGGCGTGGAATCGCTGCTCCGGGATGCGCATGACGAGAATGATGCGCCATTTGCCGGCGCCATCGGCGACCTCGCAGCGCATGGCGTTTCTTTTCGGGTCTGCAATATCTCGCTGGTGAACCAGCATATCGAACGATCCGCCGTCGTGCCGCAAGCCACGCTGGTCCGATCCGGCGTGGAAGAAATCGTCCGGCTGCAAAACGAAGAAGGCTACGCCTACATTCGTCCCTGATCATGCGATTCCTCTCCACGCCGGACACCATCGCCATCCTGAGCGTCCAGGGCCGGATATCGGACGCGACGGCGCATGCGATCTTCATGGCTTTGCGCGAGGTGCAATGGCACAAGCAGGGGATCCGCGGACTGCTGCTGCGCATCTGCAGCGAAGGCGGATCGCTGGCGGCGGCACAGGCGATCGCCGAGGCGCTCGACACGCTGAGCACGGAATTCGGCATCGTGGTGGTGAGTATCGTCGAGGACATCGCGCTGTCCGCCGCGTTTTTCCTGACGCTGGCGGCGCAGTACGTGGTGGCGACGCCGGCCGCCACGCTGGGCGCGGTCGGCGCCGTCGTCGGGTCCTACGACATCCAGGCGCTGGAGGAGCGCCTCGGGATCCGCTACCGGGTCACGAAGAGCGCGCCGTTGAAAGCCTATCTGTCCCTCCATCCGACGACGAGCCAGGCCGGCGAAGCCTCGCTGCAGGGGCTGGTGGACGACGTGCACGCCCAGTTCGTCGACTGGATCCGGGAACGGCGCAAGCTCGACGCGCTCCCCGCGGACGCCGCCGACGGCCGCATGTTTTCCGGCCGCCAGGCGCTGGCGCACGGGCTGGTCGACGCCACCGGCGGGACGGTCGCGGCGGTGACCTGGCTGGCGACGCACCTCGGCGTGCAGGCGCCGCGCCTGCTGCACATCGACGCGGCGCCCAAGGGCGGCGGCCTGCTCAAGACCGTCGTCGAGCGCCTGCCGTTCGGCGGCCTGCTCGCCCGGCTGCTCGGGCTCGGCCGGTAGGAGCGACCATGCGGCTCATCCGACTCCTGATCGCCGAATCGCCCGGGGCATTCTTCGGGGCCATGCTGGCCGGCACGGCCGGCGGCGTCCTGTTCACGGGCGCCGTCGCCACGGTGGCGCGCCTGCTGGGGGCGGAAGAGTGGCGGCAATTCGCCGCGGTGTCGGCGTGGGGGCCGTACCTCGCCGGCGTGGCGGTCGTCGCCGGGTTGACGTTCCTGTCCGGCCACGGCATGTACCGGCTGATGCAACGCCATATCGCGGACCTGCGGCTGTCCCTCTGCAGGCAGGTGCGCAACGCCGGGCTCGAGCACCTGGAGACGATCGGCGAGGCGCGCATCCTCGCCGTGCTGTCGGACGACCTGATGCGCCTCGCGCAGGGCGCGTTCGCCTTGCCGATCGCCGTGGTCAACGGCGCGATCTGCCTCGCCGCCCTTGTGTACATCGCGGCGCTGAGTCCGCTGCTGTGCGGGGTCATCGTGGCCGTCCAGGGCGCAAGCCTGTTGTGCATGTGGCGCCTGCTGGCCCGCTTCCAGCACCTGCTGGCGCGGGCCGCCACGGCGCGCCAGGACCTGATGCGCCATTTCCACCTGCTGGTGTCGTCGATCAAGGAACTGAAGCAAAGCGACCGCAAGTGGCGCGCGTTCTACGACGGGCTCTACCGGCCGAACATCGGCGCCGTGCGGGCGTTCGCCGACGACGTCAACCGGGTCAGCGTCGCCATGGACACGTTCGCGAAGGCCAGTTTCCTGCTGTCGATCGGCTGCGTCTTCTACGTCGTGTCCCACGTGGCCCCGTCCGTGCCGGCGGACACGATGCGGGCCGTGATCCTGGCCTATATCTTCATGGTCACGCCGCTGGCCGCGGTATTGAACCAGATCGCGCCCATGTCGGACGCGAACGTCGCCCTGCGCAACGTCGAGCGCTTCGAACTGGAAGCCGAGCCCCATGCCGCGCAACCGGACCCGCACGGACCGGTGCCGGTCACGCTGGCATTGCAAGGGGTCACGTACCACTATCCGGGCGCGCAGGCCGGCGTCGACATCGGTCCGCTCGACCTGCACGTGCGCCGCGGCGAAATCGTCGCGCTGGCGGGTGCGAACGGCTCGGGCAAGACGACGGCCGCCAAGCTGTTCGCCGGACTGTACCGCCCGGCGGGCGGCGCGTGCCGGCACGACGGGCGGCGCATCGTGGACGCCGGCTGGCAGCGGGCGCAGATCGCGTGCCTGTGGGCCGAGAACGCCCAGGATGTCTGCTTCCTGGACGGCGAGGCAGGCGCGCTCGACGCGGGCCGGGACATGTGGACGGCGCTCGGCCTGGACGCGCTGCGGGCATTCGCGACGGGCTGGATCGATTGCCGCGGGATGTCGGTGGGGCAGCGCCGGCGGGTGGCGCTCGTCGGCCTCGTACTGGAAAACAAGCCGTTCCTCGTGATCGACGAATGGGCGGCCAACCAGGACCGGAAGAGTAAAACCGTTTTTTATTCGCGCATCCTGCCGCAATTGCGGGAACGCGGGCACGGCATATTACTGATCGCGCACGACGACGATATTCATCGATGCGCGGACCGGATCGTCGAAATGCGGGACGGAAAATTATTAAACACCGACGTGGAGGAGGCTACGGCATGAGCAATTCATTGGTGACCCTGGCATGTTTATTCGGTATTTGCGGCCCGAGTTCGACGAGCTACGATCATTTGCCTTTCGACCAGGCGATTGCCTATAAATTCGGAAATGGCAGCCGGACCGTGGCGATTTTCTCCGACGTCGATTGCGCGCCATGCCGGACCATGCATCGGGAAATCGAAAAACTGAACGATACGACGGTGTACATATTCGTTTATCCCTTGCTGTCCGAGGGACAGAACCAGAATCTGCTGGAAAATATCTGGTGCGCGCGCGACCGGCGCGATGCGCTCGACCGGGCCATGGAAGGAAAAGCCGTCGCGAATGCCAGTTGCAATGCCGCGGTCAAGAATAACTTGCAGACCGGCAAGGCGCTCGGCATCAAGTCCGTACCCGCCATGATCGCGCCGAACGGGAAGATCAAATACGGCGGATTGACGAGCGACGAACTGGCGCACTGGATCGACGACAACCAGAAATCCCGTTGACCATGCAGATCAAGCTCGAAACGATACTCGGTTCGGTGTTCGGCAAGACGCTGATCAGGGGGCCCCGTCCGCTGTGGCGCGCGACGGCCTGGGTGCTGGGCTCGCTGTTCTTCTGCATCGACCATCACGGCTGCCGGACGGGGATCGTCCCGCTGGTCCGGGAAGCCCTCGGCACCGGCACCCGGCAGTCGGTCCGGATCGCGTGGCGCGTGGCCGTCGCGTCGACATTGTACGGATTCGACAGCGCGGAAATCCTGTTCGGGAATCCGGCCACGGTGGCGCAGCGCGCACGCGGGCGCAGCGAATTCGCCAACGTCGAACTGTTGCAGCAGACCCTCGCCGAAGGGCGCGGCGTCATCCTGGCGGCGTCGTTCTTTTCCTGCTTTTACTACGCCATGCTGGCGCAATGGCCGCGGGCGGACGGCGCGCCGGCGCCGCGCGTCCACCTCGTGCGGCCGGCCGTGGACCCGACGTTCCAGGCGCTGTACGAAAAGATCCTCGCATTCGGCGGCCTGGACCTGTCGTTCATCGTGCTGGGCGACAGGCGCTCGGCGCTCGATGCGATGAGCGCCCTGCGGCGCGGCGAGATCGTGATCTGCATGATGGACCACATCGACCACGACATGGCCGTCGTGCCGGGGACGTTCTTCGGCAAGCCGTCCTGCCTGGCGGCCGGCTACCTGCTGCTGGCCGAGCGCACCGGCGCCCCGATCCAGCTGTGCACGACGCACTATGCGGGCGGCCGCTTCGCGACGACCTTCGGCGCGCCGATCCGGCCGGACGACTGCCCGGGGGACGACTGCGTGACGTGGATGGGCGAGCGCCTGAACGACGACCTGGAGCGGCAAGTCCAGCGGTATCCGGAGTCCTGGGATGGCTGGCAGTCGGTGCATGTGAAGTGGCATTTCGGCCGGGAAATCGCGGCTGCGCTGTAGACCAGAGAACACTCGAGAGGAAGACATGAACGGATTCACGAAGTCGTGCATCGGCATGGCGGCCCTGCTGTTGCCGTTTGCCTGGGGCCATGCACAGGAAGCGAGCCGCGCCTGGGCGCCCTACAACGAGTTGTACGGGCTGTACGAAAAATACCAGGCGCTGCCGCAGGCGCAGCGCGATCACCTGACGTTCCGCCTGAAGGCGACGCCGGTGGACAAGAGCATCCGCCGCGACCAGGTGCACCTGAGCGTCGTGCGCAAGGAGGGGCGGATCGAGATTCCCATCGACGCCGGCGGCACCCTCGTCTTTCCGCTGAGCGAGCAACTGCACCGCGAGAATCCCACCATCATGACGAACCTGCCGGCAGGGAAAAAACTCGAGCTGGAAGTGGAGGTGCTGATCAAGGCGCCCGTGCGCGACACCTACCAATATGCCGAGCTCGACAAGCTGCTCGACGATGCCAACAGCGCCGTCCGCAGCCATGCCGGCATGTGGGCCCTGTTCATGCCGAAAGCGAAGGGGCTCGAATTCCGGTTCGCCGATCCGGCCAAGGGCACCCTGCAGATTCGCGGGAAGGAGGGCGACAAGCACCTGCTCGCGAATGCGCAGGGGCGGATCCTGCTGCCCATCGAAAAGAAATACCAGGCTGAAAATCCGGTCGTCGCGCTGGGGGCCCGCCCGGACGAGATCCGGCCCCATTTTGCGACGGCCGTCAGCCTGCTCGTCGATTCCGACGCCGCATCGAAGTAACGCCCGGTGCGGCGGCTTGCCGGCGGATTCCCGTGCTGCCGCCGGCGAGGTTGTTGTCCAGCACGCACTCTGAAAGGTAGAACATGAACCCTGTTTCGAAAGACACCAAGGCAGTGCGTATCTTCTCGTCGGCGGCGACCAAGGTCACCGTGCCCGTCAAGCCGGTCCAGGCCCCGCGCAGCATCGTCGGCGCGCTGGAATGCTGCTGCAAAGACAATTAATCAACGACACAACATCAAGGGGAAACCACATGAAAACGACCACCACCCAGAAAACCGTCCGCGTCTTCGGTGCCAACAACGCCAAGGTCCGCATCCCGGTGCCGGCCGTCGCCGCACCGCGCGGCATCGTCGGCGCGATCAGCTGCTGCTGCAAGGATAACTGATACGGCACGGGTGCCGTAACCGACAGGCACGCCGTCCACCGGCGGCGTGCCTGTCCTTCCGCGAAAGGTATCCCATGTCCACATTTCGAAACGAACTCATCGCCCTGGTGGCGGAGCACCTGGACCTCCCGGAACAACAGGTTGCCGGCGCCAGCGACCTGGAAGAGCTCGGGCTGGATTCGCTCGGCGTCATCGATGTCATCACGCTGCTCGAACGGCACTACAAGGTCAGGCTGTCCAACGAAGCCCTGGAGGCGATACGGTCGATGAACGACCTCGTCGGCGCGCTCGAACAGAGCGTCCTCAGCCATGCGTAACGTCGTCATCACGGGCATCGGCCTGCTGACGCCGGTCGGGCAGTCGTTCACGGAACTGTTCGACAGCCTGAGCGCGGCGAAGCCCGCCATCGGCCGCCTCGCGGGCGGCCCGCAACACCGCGTCGGCGCCGTCGTCACGGCCGACGTCGACAGCCGCTTCGACCGCCAGCAGCGCGCCCTGTTCGACCGCACGTCCCAGCTCGCCATGATCGCGGGCGGCGCGGCCATGGCCGATGCCGCCCTCGCGCGCGGCGGCATCGACTCTTGCCGCGCCGGCGTCTTCGTCGGGTGCGGATCCGGCCCGTCCCATGCGGTGACGGAATCGTACCGGTCGCTGTACGCGTCGGACAGCCTGAAAGCGCTGACCCTGCTGCGCTGCCTGCCGAATGCCCCGGCCGCGCACCTGGCCATGGACTGGCAACTGAAGGGCGCCTGCCAGACGTTCGCGGCCGCCTGCGCATCGTCCGCCCTGGCCATCGGCGAGGCCATGCGCGCCATCCGCCACGGCTATCTCGACATCGCGCTGGCCGGCGGCGTGGAAGCCCCGTTCGGCGAAGGCATTTTCCGCGCGTGGGAAGCGCTGCGGGTGCTGGCGTCGGCCGATGCCGACGCGGAAGAACGCAGCTGCAAGCCGTTTTCGAAAGACCGCAACGGCATCGTCCTCGGCGAAGGCGCCGCGTTCTTCGTGCTGGAAGTGGAAGAGCATGCGCGGGCCCGGGGCGCGCACCGCTACGCCAATCTCGCCGGCTACGGCACGTCGGCCGATGCGCTGCACCTGACGACGCCGTGCGCCGACGGCCAGGCGGCCGCCATGCGCCTCGCGCTCGCGGACGCGGGACTCGATGCCCGCGACATCGGCTACATCAATGCGCACGGGACGGCCACGCGGGTCGGGGACGCCGTCGAAACCCGGTCCATCCGCCAGGTCTTCGGCGCGCAGGCGGATGCGATTCCCGTCAGTTCGACCAAGTCGCTGCACGGGCACCTGCTGGGCGCGTCGGCCGCGCTGGAACTGGCCGCCGCGATCGTCGCGCTCCGGCATGGCATGATCCCGCCGACGGCCAACCTGGACGCGGCCGACGACGACTGCGACCTGGATTTCGTGCCGAACACGCCGCGCCACGGCGCCCGCGTGAAGGCCGCGCTGTCCAACAGCTTTGCCTTCGGCGGTACGAATGCCTGCCTGGTGGTCAACTGAATCGTGGCCGCTGCCCGTGCATGGCATCGGCCAGGCGTGCCGGCCCGTGGCGGCCGTGCTGCTCGTGCTCGCGTTCGGCGCGGCCGGCCTGCTGCAGGGCTGGCACCGCGACCCGCGGGCGGCCGCCGCGGCGGACGACATCGCCTTGCCGGCCGACGTCGCGGCGCTGCCCCGCGACAAATACGGCGAACTCGTGCGGCAGGGCTACGCCATCTTCACGGACACGCCGCGCTTCGCCGCCCGCTACAGCGGCAATGCGCTCTCGTGCACCCATTGCCACCTGGATGCGGGCCGGCGCCCGAACGCCGCGCCGATGTCCGCCGCCTGGGGCATGTACCCGGCCTTTTCCGCCAAGGCCGACCGCGTGATCACGCTCGGCGAGCGCATCCAGCAGTGTTTCCGGTTCAGCATCGACGGCGTGCCGCCGCCGCTGGACAGCCACGAAGTGCTGGCGCTGTCGACGTACATGCAGTGGCTGGCGCGGGGGCAGCCCGTCGGCGTGGCCCCGCCCGGACGCGGGTTTCCGACCGTGGCGCGGACGGGCGTCGACCCGGATCCGCTGCGCGGCAAGGCGTTGTACGCGGCGCGCTGCGCGGGCTGCCATGGCGCGCGGGGCGAGGGCACCTTCAGCGCGGATGGGAAGACGGTCGTCCCGCCGCTGTGGGGCTTGAACAGTTTCAACAAGGGCGCGGGCATGCACCGGGCCGACCTGCTGGCTGGCTTCGTCAAGGCGAACATGCCGCTCGATAATCCGAACCTCGGCGACCAGGAGGCGCTGGATCTCGCCGCCTGGATCGTCATGCAGGAACGCGGTCCCGATCCGCGCAAGGGCGTACTCGCGTGGTTCCTCGACCGCTAGGCCCCGGCGACCTGCATGCCGCCGTCGTGTCGGCCGTCGTCATGCTGCCGCAGGCAATCGCCTTCGCCGTCATCGCCGGGCTGCCGCCGGAAACGGGCATCCACGCGTCCGTGATCCCTGTGATCGTGGCGGCGCTGGCGGGCGCGTCGCAACGGCTGCTGTCCGGGCCCAATACGATGGTGTCGATGATGTTCGCCGCGGCCCTGCTGCCGCTGGCCGCGCCCGGCAGCCGCGACTACGGCGCGCTGGCGGCCGCGCTGACCCTGTTCGCCGGCGGTGTCCAGGTCGTGCTGGCGCTCGCCGGCGCGAGCCGCCTGCTCGTGCGGCTGCCCGCGTTCGTGCCGCCTGCGCTCACCGCCGGCATCGGCCTCGTCATGATCGCGACGCAGATCGCGCCGGCGACGGGGCAGATGGCCGTGCCGGACGCCGCGCCGTGGCGCGTCGCGTATCACGCGCTGCTGAACTGGCCGGCGATGAATCCGTATGCCGCCCTCGTCGCGGCCGTCACCGTGCTGGCGGGATGGCTGGCGCCGCGGCACGCCCTCGTGGCGGCATGCGTCGTCGGGGCCGTGTCGGCCTGGGTGCTGGGGGTGCTGGCGGGGCCGGCGGTCGTCGATCTCGAGCGTGTGGGCAACCTGCGCCTGTACGCGGGCGGCGCGGCGCTGCCGGCCATCGACTGGGACGCGTGGTACGTGTTGAAACAGCTGGCGCAGGGGGCGGTGGCGATCGCCGTCGTCGGCGGCCTGCAGACCGTCGCGATCGCGCGGGCGCTGCAGCGCGACCACGGCGATGTCTTCAGCCCGCGCCGCGAATTGCTGGCGCAAGGAGCGGCCAATGTCGCGGCGGCGCTGGCGGGCGGCTTTGCGGGCTCAGGGTCGTTCAACCGCACGGCCGCGCACGTGAAGGCGGGCGCGCGCACCCGCGCGGCGGCGCTGCTGGCGTCCGTGTTCCTGTGGGGGCTGGCGTGCGTGGCGGGGCCCGCGCTGGGTCACCTCGCCGTGCCGGCGGTGGCCGGGATCATCCTGCTGATCGGCGTGGGGATGGTGAAGTCCGCCGCGGCCGCGCTCGCCCGGGAGCGTCGCGGCGCGCGCCTGGCCGCGGCGGCGGGTGTCGCCGCCGCGGTGCTGTGCGGACCGATGTTCGCGCTGGGTGTCGTCACCGTCCTCGGCCTCGGGGCCGTGGTGGCGCGCGAGGAGGTTGAGCAGCGAGAGATTACGCCGCGGCCTTGAGGCGGCGCGCGACGTCCATCGCGAAATAGGTGAGCACGCCGTCCGCGCCGGCGCGCTTGAACGACATCATCGTTTCCATGATGACCTTGTCCGGATCGAGCCAGCCGTTCTGGAACGCGGCCTGCAGCATCGCGTACTCGCCGCTGACCTGGTAGGCGAAGGTCGGCACCTTGAACTCGTCCTTCACGCGGCGCACGACGTCCAGGTAAGGCATGCCCGGCTTGACCATGACCATGTCCGCGCCTTCCGCGATGTCCAGCGCCACTTCGCGCAGGGCTTCGTCGCTGTTGGCCGGGTCCATCTGGTACGTGTTCTTGTCGGCCTTGCCCAGGTTGGCGGCGGAGCCGACGGCTTCGCGGAACGGGCCGTAGTAGCCGGACGCGTACTTGGCCGAGTAGGCCATGATGCGCGTGTGGATCAGTTCCTTCTCTTCCAGCGCCATGCGGATCGCGCCGATGCGGCCGTCCATCATGTCCGACGGGGCGACGACGTCGACGCCGGCCTCGGCCTGGGCCAGCGCCTGGCGCGTCAGCATCGCGATCGTCTTTTCGTTGACGATGTAGCCGTTCTCGTCCGGCAAGCCGTCCTGTCCATGGGTCGTGTACGGGTCGAGCGCGACGTCCGTCATGATGCCCAGTTGCGGGAAGTGGCGCTTCAGTTCGCGCACGGCGCGCGGGACGAGGCCGTCCGGGTTCGTCGCCTCCACGCCGTCATAGGTCTTCAGCGACGCCTCGATGACGGGGAACAGCGCGAGCACGGGGATGCCCAGCGCGACGGCTTCCTCGGCCACCTTCAGCAGCAGGTCGACCGACAGGCGCTCCACGCCCGGCATCGACGCGACCTGCTGGCGCTGGTTCTGGCCGTCGAGGATGAACACGGGATAGATCAGGTCGGAGGCGGTGACGACGTTTTCGCGCATCAGGGCGCGCGAGAACGGGTCGCGGCGCATGCGGCGCATGCGCACGGCGGGGTATTGCGAAGGTGTGATGATCGGCATGGCGGTTCCTGATTAGTTGTCGGTGTCGGCCCGTTCGTCTTCCAGGCCGAGCAGTTCGATGATCTTGTCGTTGGCTTCCTCGATGCCGATGCGCTTCAGGGCCGAGAACAGCTGGACGGTGAACGGAAAGCCGTTGCCTTCCTCGTCGACATAGCTGTCCAGCACTTGCTGCGCCTGGCGCAAGGCATTGACGGATTCGTTGCGGTTGAGCTTGTCGACCTTCGTGAGAATGCAGTGGATCGGCTTGCCCGTCGGGGCGAACCATTCCAGCATCTGGACGTCGAGCTCGGTGAACGGGCGGCGCGAATCCATGATCAGGATGAGCGCGGCCAATTGCTCCCGCCGCTGCACGTAGTCGCCCAGCAGCTTTTGCCAGTGCAGCTTGGCATCGCCCGACACTTCCGCGTAGCCATAGCCCGGCAAGTCGACGAGCAGGCCTTCGATTTCCTCGACCTTGGTCGGATCCTTGCGGTGCATGGCGACGTGCGCCCCGCCGATCGAGAAGAAATTGATGTGCTGCGTGCGGCCCGGCGTCTTGGACGCGAAGGCGAGGCCCTTCTGGTTCGTCAGGATATTAATCGCCGTCGATTTGCCCGCATTGGACCGGCCGGCGAAGGCGATTTCCGGCACCTGGGTCTTGGGAAGATCCCGCAACTGGTTGACGGTCGTGAAAAAACGGGCTTGCCAGAGTTTGGACATGGGGGAACGAAGCGAAAAAGACAACGAAGGTGAGGGCAGGAAACAAAGGCTATTGTACAATAGGGAGTTACCTGCCGCCGGCGAGCCTGAAGGCTGGATTGCCGACGCGGGGGCACGAGCATGACCGCTGCACTGCAACTGCAAGTTTATCTTTGACTTTTTCAGGGTGCTTGAATGAATCGTGTGTTCCAACCGGCCGCGTGTGCGGCGATCGTGAAGTCCTTGCTGGCCAGTTTCCTCATCGTGGGCAGCGCTCTTGCAGCGGACGCGGCCCACGCGCCCCCGGCTGCCGCCAAGGCCGATCCGGCCAAGGGCGGTTCCCTCTACGACACCGGCGACAACGCCCGCGGCCTGCCCGCCTGCGCGTCGTGCCATGGCGCCGGCGGCAATTCGACCATCAACACGAACCCCAAGCTGGCCGGCCAGGTCGACGCCTACCTGCACAAGCAACTCGTCGATTTCACGACGCCGGCCCGCAACCAGCCCGTGATGACGACGTATGCCAAGATGCTGAGCGAGGACGAAAAGAAGAATATCGCCGCCTGGCTCGCCACGCAGCAGCCCAAGCAGGGCGCCGCGCGCAACAAGGACACGCTTGAACTGGGCCGTAAGATCTATCGCGGCGGCATCGCCGACCGCGGCGTGGCCGCTTGCGCCAGCTGTCACGGCGCCACCGGTTCCGGCATCCCGGCCCAGTATCCGCGCGTGGCGGGCCAGCACCAGGATTACACCGTTGCCCAGCTGCAGGCGTTCAAGACCGGCGCGCGCAGCAACAGCCCGCAGATGGCGGCCTTGGCCAAGCGCCTGTCGGACGATGAAATGAAGGCCGTGGCCGACTACATCGCCGGCCTGAAGTAATACCAGAGCCGACCAATCGGCCAATAATAAAAATATCAGGAAACAACAGGGAAGGGCGGCCGCGCAAGCGGTGCGCCCTTTTGTTGTATCCTCGTTGAATGTTGTGTCTAGAGTGAAAGTCGATGAGCACCACCGGAATTGAACTGAAGACGCGCCGGCGCGGCGTGGCCGAAGCGGTCGAATTGCTGTCCTCGATGCGTTTCGCGATTACCCTGCTGGTCATGATCGCGATTGCCGCCATCATCGGCACCATCCTGCAGCAGGACCGGGCGATGCCGGATTACGTGAACCAGTTCGGTCCGTTCTGGTTCGAGGTGTTCCGCAAACTGAGCCTGTACACGGTCTATTCGGCCTGGTGGTTCCTGCTGATCCTCGCGTTCCTGATCGTGTCCACGAGCCTGTGCATCGCGCGCAATGCGCCGAAAATGATCCGCGACATGCGGAGCTGGCGCGATTCCGTGCGAGAAGAATCCCTGCGCAATTTTCACCACCGGAGCGAATGGACGGCGCTGCTGGACATGGTCCCGCTCGCGCAGCAGACTGCGACCCGCCTCGTCGACGCCGGCTATAAGACGAAGATGGTCGACAAGGCGGGCGGCGTGCTCGTCGCCGCGAAAAAGGGCGCCGGCAACAAGTTCGGCTACATCTTCGCGCACACGGCCATCATCGTGATCCTGCTGGGCGGCCTGCTCGATTCGAACTTGCCTATTCGTTTCCAGCAATGGTTCATGGGCAAGACGCCGTATGCCGGCACGGGCCTGATCTCCGCCATCCCGGCGCAGCACCGCCTGGGCCTCGGCAACCCGACTTTCCGCGGCAACACCATGATTCCGGAAGGCCAGGCCAGCGACACCGCGCTGATCCAGCAGGCCGACGGCGTGCTCGTGCAAGACCTGCCGTTCACCATCGAGCTGCGCAAATTCATCATCGACTTCTACTCGACGGGCATGCCGAAGCTGTTCGCCAGCGAAGTCGTGATCCGCGACCACGAGACGGGCAAGACCTTCCCGGCCACCATCAAGGTCAACGAGCCGCTGATCTACCGCGGCGTCGCCGTCTACCAGTCCAGCTTCGAGGATGGCGGCAGCAAGCTCAAGCTGACGGGCTGGCCCATGACGGGCACGAGCGACAAATCGTTCGCATTCGAAGGCGAAGTCGGCAATGCGACCGAGTTGAAGCAGGGCGCCGACGTCTATTCGGTCGAGTGGTCGGGTTTCCGGCCGTTCAACGTCGAGAACACGAGCCAGAACAATGACGCGCGTGCCGTCACCAAGGGCAAGAGTCTCGAGGAACAGTTCGCCCAGACCTTGTCCCAGCACTCGGGATCGGCCGCGAAGAACGTCGGCAACAAGGATCTGAAAAATGTCGGCCCCAGCGTGCAATACAAGCTGCGCGACAAGACGGGCCAGGCGCGCGAGTTCCTGAACTACATGCAGCCCGTCACCCTGGAAGGCCATGAGGTGTTCCTGGCCGGCGTGCGCAGCAATCCGTCCGACCAATTCAGTTTCCTGCGCATCCCGGCCGACGACGCGCACGGCCTGCGCGAATGGATGCGCCTGCGCGCCGCGCTCGCCGACCCATCGCTGCGGGAGGAAGCGGCCCGCCGCTATGCCGCGCGCGCGCTGCCGCCGGGCGACGCGAGCGGGGCGCTGTCCACGCAGCTGCAGGAATCCGCCGCCAAGACGTTGGCCATTTTCGCGGGCGACGGCAACCAGGGCGGTTATCTCGCCGTGTCGAAATTCCTCGAACGCATCCCGGCCGCGGAGCAGGAAAAGGCGGCCACCGTGTTCATGAAGATGCTCAACGGCGCCA
>CBIHOW010000081.1:0-24297 GCA_966211695.1 uncultured Massilia sp.
CGATTCGCCCGTCCAGACGGACAAGACGGCCGACGCGCTGCGCGAACTGGCGCGCGCATATGCCGAGCTGGGCGGCGCACGCCCCGTCACGCCGCGCGAGCTGCAGGATGCGCAGGCGAACGAGACGCTGGGCCTGCCCGGTTCGTTCGAGACGGTCGGCCAGCTCAGCAATGCCTACGCGACGATCCTGCAATACGGCTTGCCTGAGGATTACTACAACACGTATACGGCGACGGCGCTGGCCGTCACGCCCGCGCAACTGAACGCGCTGGCCGCGCGGGTCGTGCTGCCGCGGCAGCCCGTTTGGATCGTCGTCGGCGACATGTGCAAGATCGAGGCGCCGATCCGTGCGCTGAACCTGGGCGAGGTGCGCCGGATCGACGTCGACGGCCAGGCCCGGTAGGGTGGGCGGCCCTCCTGCCACGCGAACGCCTGCGATGTGTTGGCGTTACGCGTGGGCACGGGGTGCCCACCCTACCTGTGTAACACCTCGAACCGCCTCTCGCGCCGCAGGATCTTCGAATGCGGATCGAGCGTGACCGTCGCGTGCGGCGGCAGCGCGACGCTGCCGTGCCCGTCCGCCATCGGCAGGGTGACGATGCGCCCGTCCACACGGACGTCGAGCGGCATCGGGAACGGCGTGTTGGCAGCCGTCTTCCACGCGAGGTCGAGCGTGTCGCCGCGGCGCGTGGCCACGAGCTCGGGCAGGGCGGCCTGGTACATATAGGCCTGGAAGAACCAGCCGAGGTCGCGTCCGCTCGCGCGCTGGACGATGGCGATGAAGTCCGGCGTCGTCGCATACCGCGGCGCAAGGTTGCCGGGGCGCGGGTCCTGGGTGCCGTACACGAGTTCGCGCACGGCGCGGAAAAAGGCGTCGTCGCCGATCAGGCCGCGCAACGTGTGCAGCACGAGCGAGCCTTTCGCGTAGATGTCGCCGCCGGGACCGCCGCGCTTGAGGTCGTAGACATCTTCCTCGCGCTTGTGTTTGCCGGACACGAGCGGCGCCTTGTTGCGGATACTCGCGCGCTGCTGCATCAGCGCGGCGAAGTATTCCTGGTCGCCGTGCAGGTATTGCATGTACAGGGGCTGCATGTAGGAGCCGAGGCCTTCGTGCAGCCACATGTCGTCCCAGTCGGCATTCGTGAGCTGGTTGCCGAACCATTCGTGGGCGAATTCATGCTGCAGCAGGTCGTCGTAGCCGTATGGCGTCTTGACGTACTTGTTGCCGTAGGCATTGATCGTCTGGTGCTCCATGCCCTTGTGCGGCGTTTCCACGACACCCATTTTTTCGTCGGCGAACGGATAAGGACCGATCGTCGATTCGAAGAAATCCAGCATCTGCGGGAACTCGGCGAACAGGCCTTGCGCTTGCGCCTTGTTCTGCGGCAGGTACCAGAACCGCAGCGGTATGACATTGCCGTAGCGGCTCCGGTACTCGCCGGACAGCACCTCGTACGGGCCCACGTTGATGGCGATGCCGTAGGTGCTGGGGTGGTTGGCGCGCCAGTGCCATGTACGCCAGCCGTTCGCTTCCGTCATGCCGGTAGCGATGCCATTGCCCGCGGCCACGAGCGGCGCCGGCACGGTGATGTGTTCGTCAACGACCTTCGGCTTGCCCATCGGATGGTCGATGCACGGCCAGAACAGGTCGCAGCCTTCGCCTTCGACGGCACTCGCGACCCACGGCTTGCCGTCCGGCGTGCGCGCCCACACGAAGCCGCCGTCCCACGGCGCCCGCTTGGCCACGTGCGGTTCGCCGTGGTACGTTACGCGGACCTTGATCTGCCGGCCCGGTTCCAGCCGCTGGGGCAGATTGATCGTCAGCTTGCCGTCCGGATTGCGCCACTGGCTTGCCGCGAGTGCCGTGCCGTCCACGGCGATGGCATCGATGGGCAGGTTGCGGTCCAGGTCGAGCTCGATGCTGTCCAGCGGCGCGCGGGTGCTGAACGTGAGCGTCGCGTCGCCGCGCAGGCTGCGGCTGTCCGGATCGATGCGCAGGGCCAGGTCGGCATGGTCGAAGGACAGCGCCTGCTGCGCGGCACTGCGCTGCGCGCCCGAATTGACCGTGTAGTCGGTGAGGGCGGGCTGGCTGGCGCAGCCTGCCAGCAGGGCGCACAGGGCGGCGATGGCGGTTCTTTGCATGATGCTGGGAATGTAGCACAGCGGAAACCGGCGCCACGCAAATCGCGGCTGGCGGATACTGCGCGGCGAGGAGGATGACGAATGAGCGATCTCGACCTTGATATTGCCCGCACCGCCCTGGTGCTGATCGATTTGCAGAACAGCAATGTGAAACGCGACCTGGCCCCGTACACGGCCGAGCAGGTGGTCGGCAATTGCGTGCTGCTGGCGAGCGAAATGCGCGACCGCGGCGGCATGGTGATCTTCGTGCGCGTGCTCGTCGACCAGTTGCAGCTGCCGCCGGCCGACGCGCCGCTGCGCAAACCGGGCACGCCCGCGCCGCCGCCGGACGCGTCGGTGCTGGCGGCGGATGCGCAGGTGCAGGCCCAGGACATCGTCGTGACGAAGCGCCAGTGGGGCGCGTTCTACGGCACGGAACTGGACCAGCTGCTGCGCCGGCGCCACATCAAGACGATCGTCCTCGGCGGCATCGCCACCAACTTCGGCGTCGAGTCGACGGCGCGCGCCGCGTTCGACCGCGGCTACGAAGTCGTCTTCGTCGAGGATGCGATGAGCAGCATGGCGGCGGATGCGCACAAGTTCGCCTGCGGGCACATCTTCCCCGTCATGGGCAAGGTGCGCGCGACGCGCCACGTGATCGACGCGCTGCAGGCGGGGACGGGCGACGCTTGATGCGGCCCCGTCGGTTGGGGCAGCGGGCTTATTTGCGTGGCGCCGACTGCTGGCTGTTCGCGGCCTGCTGCTGCGCTTGCGCCTGCCGCTGCTGCTCCTTCTCCTGTTTCTTGGCCATGTGATGGCCGATGGCGCAGCCGGCAGCAGCGCCCAGCAAGCCGTGCTTGCCGGCCACGTGCCCGCCGACGCCGCCCACGATGGCGCCTTTCACGCAGCCGGGTTTGGCGTAGGCGGCGCCCGTCGAGGCGAGCGAGAGCATCAGGGTTGCGGCGATGAGGTGGGTTTTCATGGGTCCTCCATGGCAGTTCATGGCGGACAGTGTGGCTAAGGCTGCGCCGGTTGAATGTTCGCCAGGTCACCCTTGCGCCGGATCTCCGCCGCGATCTCGTACGAGCGCAACCGCGCCGCGTGGTCGTAGATCTGCGACGTGATCATCAGCTCGTCCGCGCCGGTGCGGGCGATGAAGTCCTCGAGCTGCCGTTCGACGGTTTCAGGAGAACCGATCGCCGAGCACGACAGCACGCCCTCGAGCATGCCGCGTTCCGCCGGGCCGAGCAGGTCGAGATAGCCTTCGACCGGCGGCTTCAGCCGCGTCGGATGGCCGCTGCGCAGGTTCACGAACGCTTGCTGCATGGACGTGGCGCGCCACTGCGCTTCCGCATCCGTCTCGGCCGCGAACACGTTAAAGCCGAGCATCACGTACGGCTTGTCGAGCTGGGCCGAGGGGCGGAAGTTGGTGCGGTAGATTTCGATGGCCTGCATCATCATCTGCGGCGCGAAGTGCGACGCGAACGCGTACGGCAGGCCCAGCATCGCGGCCAGCTGCGCGCCGAACAGGCTGGAGCCGAGGATCCACACAGGCACCTTGAGGCCGGCGCCGGGCACGGCGCGCACGTGGCGGCGCGGGGCGTCCGCAAGATAATCCATCAGTTCCACGACGTCCTGCGGGAATTCGTCCGCGTCGGACGCGAGATTGCGGCGCAGGGCGCGTGCCGTCGCGTGGTCGGAACCGGGCGCGCGGCCGAGGCCCAGGTCGATGCGGCCCGGGAACAGCGATTCGAGCGTGCCGAACTGTTCGGCAATGACGAGCGGAGAATGGTTCGGCAGCATGATGCCGCCGGCGCCGAGGCGGATGGTGGAGGTGCCGTTGCCCACGTGGGCGATCAGCACCGCCGTCGCCGCGCTGGCGATGCCCGGCATGCCGTGGTGTTCGGCGAGCCAGAAGCGGTGGTAACCCCAGCGTTCGCCGTGCTGCGCGAGGTCGAGCGTGCGGCGGAACGATTCGGCAGCGTCGCTGCCTTCGGTGATGGGGGCGAGGTCGAGAATCGAGAAAGGAATCATGGGTGCAGTCATCGGCTCATGATACGCCGATCGAATTTTTCGCGTGCGCCACGGTCCGGAACGGCATATGATGGCCGGTTGAACAATGTCTCCACGGCATCTTCTTCTGCCCATCATGCGTATTTACCTGATTCCCTGCATCGCCGTGCTCGTCGCCGGCTGTACCTTGCCCAGCCGTGCGCCGCAGGTGCCCCTGGGCGACGTCCCCCGGCTGGACGTGCGCCGCTTCCCGCAGATCGACGCCGCCATCGACGAGGCGATCGCCGCGCGCAAGCTGCCCGGCGCCGTATTCCACCTGGAGCACGAGGATGCCTTCTACGAACGCGCCTACGGCCGCCTGACCTACGAGCCGGATGCGGCGCCCGTCACGACGGCGACGACGTTCGACGCCGCGTCGCTGACGAAGGTGCTGGCCACGGCGCCGTCCGTGCTGATCCTGGCCGAACAGGGGCGCATCGGCCTGGACGACAAGCTGATTAAATACTTTCCGGATTGCGCGAACGGCGGCAAGGAAACGATCACGATCCGGCAATTGCTCACGCACAGTTCCGGCCTGCCCGCCGGGTTGCCGGCCAAGCCCGCGTGGAAAGGCCGCGCGGCCGCGCACAAGCTCGCGTGCGACCAGGCTGTCACGCATGCGCCGGGCACGTTCTTCCGCTATTCCGACATCAATTATGTGTTGCTGGGCCAGGTCGTCGAACAGGTCACGGGCACGCCGCTGGACGATTACGCGCAGGCCCACATCTACGCGCCGCTGGGGATGCGCAACACGGGTTACCTGCCGCTGCGGCGCGTGGATGCCGCCACGATCGCGCCGACCCAGGTGGGCAGCGTCGACAGTCAAGATAAAAACAGGGGCGCGCACGGCGACCTCGAACCCGGACAGCTGCTGCGCGGCGTCGTGCACGATCCCACGGTGCGCCGCATGGGTGGCGTGGCAGGCTCGGCCGGCGTGTTCACGACCGTCGGCGACGTGTCGCGTTTCGCCCGCATGCTGCTGGCG
Organism: uncultured Massilia sp.; assembly: GCA_966211695.1. Lineage (GTDB taxonomy): Bacteria > Pseudomonadota > Gammaproteobacteria > Burkholderiales > Burkholderiaceae_D > Telluria. The sequence goes on from CBIHOW010000081.1 coordinate 5,159, forward strand.
GGCGGCGTGCTGGACGGCGTACGCATCCTGAGCCCGGACAGCGTGCGCCTGCTGACGACGGTGCAATCGCCTCCCGGCCTGGCGCAACGCGGCCTCGGCATGGACATCGACTCGCCGTACGCGAAGCGTCCGCGCGGGACCGTGTACCCGGTCGGCAGCTATGGCCACACGGGGTTCACGGGCTGCATCCTGTGGATCGATCCGCAGTCGAAGTCGTTCTACGTGTTCCTGTCGAATCGCGTCTATCCGGACGACAAGAGCAACATCCTTGACGTGTACACGCAGATGGGCACGCTCGCGGCGCAGGCGGCCTGGGCGGACTGATTTTTTGTTTCCGCGCGGCTAACGCGCGCACCCTTCATGGCGATGTCTTTAAACTCCGCCTCCACAGTATCTTCTTGATATTGCAGAGCTTTTTTTGCCCCAAATCCATTCTCTGAGGAGAGCGATATGAAAATGAATAAGTTACTGAAGGGCCTGCTGGGTGCCGCCGTCACGGTGGCGATGTTCGGTACGGTGAATGCGCAGGCGCAGACCGGCTCGACGTCGGGCAGCAGCGCGACCGCGCAGGACCAGTCGACGTCGGGCAGCTCGACCACCAAGAAACACACCAAGAAGAAACACCATAAGAAGAGCAGCTCCAGCGCGGGCTCGAGCGGCAGCAGCGGCTCCACCAGCAGCGGGTCGAGCATGGGCGGCACCAGCGGCTCGTCGTCGAGCGGTAGCCAGGATACCCAGGGTACCTCGGGCTCGTCGGGCAGCATGGGCACCGGCACCGGCACCAGCGGCGGCAGCGGCACGTCGGGCAGCATGGGTACCGGCACCGGCGGCAGCATGGGCACGGGCACCGGCACGACCACGCCGCCGACCGGCACCGGCACCGGGTCCTCGGGTTCGAGCGGCGCGACCGGCACCACCGGTTCCGGCTCGTCGGGCACCAGCGGCATGAGCGGCAGCACCGGCGCCAGCGGCACAGGCCTGTCCGGCTCGAGCGGCATGAGCGGCACGGGCTCCGGCTCGGGTACGGGCACCAGCGCGACCGGCACGGGTGCAGCGGGCACGGGCACCAGTTCCAGCACCACCAGTGGCAGCCAGGGCAGCGGCAGCCGCGGCTACTGATCCATCCGCGCCACAACGAAGCGCCAGCCTGCGGGCTGGCGTTTTTTTTGCTGCCATTGTTCCGTCATTGGTATAACATCATTTCCTAATCAAAAATGAAAAGCGCAAACATCTGCGCCAACGACGACGAGGACATGATGGAGACAACGAAACTGGCCGCACGCCTGCTGGCGCTCGCGGCGGCAAGCGCCTGCCTGCCGGGGCAGGCGGCCGAACTGGGCCTGGCCCGTATTTTTTCCGACCACGCGGTCCTGCAGCGCGACCAGCCCATCGCCGTGTGGGGCACGGCCGGCGCCGGCAGCAAGGTGAGCGTCACGCTGGGCGGACGCACCGTGAACGGCACGGCCGATGCGCGCGGCAAGTGGAAGGCCCAGCTGCCGCCGCAGCCGGCCGGCGGCCCGTACACGCTGAAGGTCGCCTCGGGCGGCCAGGAGGTCAGCCGCACCGACATCCTCGTCGGCGACGTCTACCTGTGCTCGGGCCAGTCGAACATGGAATTTGCCGTGCACAACTCGACCAATGCGTGGTCGACGACGATCACGGCGGCGAACGACCGCATCCGTTTCCTGAACGTCGAGAAGAACAGCACGGCGGCGCCGCAGGATGAGCTCAAGGGCCCGGTGGCGTGGAAGATCGCGGGGCCGGACACCATCGGCGACGCCTCCGCCGTCTGCTACTACATGGCGCGCTCGCTGCAGGGCAGCTACAAGATCCCGGTCGGCTTCGTCAACGCGAGCTGGGGCGGCACGACGATCCAGGGCTGGATCGGTGGGGAATCGCTGCGCACGCTCGGCGACTACACGGCCGGCGTCGACGCCGTCAGCCAGTACGGCGCCGATCCGGTGGCCGGCATGCGCGCCGAGGATGCCCGCAACGAGGCCTGGTGGACGGCGCACGATCCGGCCGCTAGCGCGCAGCGCGCGTGGATCGCGCCCGACTTCGACGACAGCAAATGGCAGACGGTCACGCCGACCGGGTCGTGGAAGGACAGCGGCGTGGCGGGCTTCAAGGACTTCGACGGCGTCGCGTGGTACCGCACGACCGTCACCTTGACGGAAGCGCAGGCGAAGGCCGCGAACGCGCTGCACCTGGGCCCCGTCGACACGTACGACACTACGTGGGTCAACGGCGTGCGCGTGGGCGGCACCAGCACGGGCTGGATCTGGCGCGACTACGACGTGCCGGCGGGCGTGTTCAAGCCGGGCCGCAACGTGATCGCCATGCGCGTGCTGAGCGGCGGGCAGGGCGGCGGCCTGTCGGGGCCGGTGGACAGGCGCAGCATCGGCCTCGCGGACGGCCAGGCGATCCCGCTGCCTGCATCGTGGAAGGTGCAGCGCGGCGGCGCCATGAAAGGCCAGTCCGTGCCGCCGGCGCCGTGGTCCGTGCCGACGAGCTACACGACGCTGTACAACGGCATGATCGCGCCGCTGGTCGGCTATAAATTCAAGCTGGCGGCGTGGTACCAGGGCGAATCGAACGCCGGCGCGGCGCAGGAATACCGCACCCTGCTGCCCCTGCTGATGCACGACTGGCGCCAGCGCTTCGGCCAGCCGGCACTCCCGTTCTTTATCGTGCAACTGACGTCGTACGGGGCGCCCGCGAAAACGCCCGGCCAGTCCGGCTGGGCCGAACTGCGCGACGCGCAGGCGGCCACGGTGGCGAACGATCCGCATGCGGGCCTGGCCGTCACGATCGACGTGGGCGACCGCTTCGACATCCACCCGACCCAGAAGACGCTCGTCGGCGAACGCCTCGCGCGCGCGGCCCGCGCCGTCGCGTACGGCGAAAAGACGATCCCCGGCAGCCCGACGGCCGTGTCGGCGCAGCGCAAGGGCAGCGACATCGTCGTGACGTTCAAGGACACGGGCGGCGGCCTGGCGACGTATTCGTCCGACCGCGCCAACGCGTTCGAGGTGTGCGCGGGCACGACATGCCGCTATGCCGATGCGCGCGTGTCGGGCGACACGGTCGTCCTGGCCGGCGCGGGGACTCCCGACGTCACGCGCGTGCGCTACGCGTGGGCCGATGCGCCGTTCGTGAACCTGTTCGGCGCGGACGACCTGCCGGTGGCGCCGTTCCAGCTCGACGTCAAGTAAGCTTAGCTGAGCCGGTAATTCTCCGGCAGCAGCGGAGGCGGCAGGTCGCGGTCGCCCAGTGCCGTGCGCAGGTCGATCTCGATCGTGCGGCACAGGGCGTCGAGCGGCAAGCCGTTGTCGGAGGCGCGGAAGGGTTCCTCGAGCTCGTCGCCGAGGGCGTCGAGGCCGAAGAAGGTGTAGGCCACGATGGCCGAGACGAGGGGCGTGAGGTAGCCGATCGTGTCCACGAGGCCGAACGGCAGCAGGAAGCAATACAGGTACGCCGTACGGTGCAGCAGCAGGGTGTACGAAAACGGGATCGGGGTGCCGCGGATGCGTTCGCAGGACGCGGCCACCGCCGTCAGCGCCGACAGGCTCGCGTCGATGGAAGGCGCGAGGCAAGCGTCCAGGCGGCCCGTGCGCAGGCACAGGCCGAGGTCCGCACCCATCTCCAGCATCAGTGCGTACGGCAGGTTCGCTTGCGTGCGCACGCGTTCCCATTCCTCCCTGGCGATCCACGGCGCGACGTCGGCAGCGGGCGCGCCATCGGTGCCGCGCAGGCGGTGACGCAGCGCGTGCGCATACGCGATGGCGCGGCGGATGATGCGCAGGTGAGGATCGTCGGCGTCGTGATGGCCAGGCGCGACGAGCGACAGGCACTGGCGCGCGAGGCTGCGACTGCGCAGCACGAGTTCGCCCCACTGCTTGCGGCCTTCCCAGTAACGGTCGTAGGCGGCGTTGTTGCGGAAGCCGAGGAAGAGCGCGAGGGGAAGCCCCATCAGCGTGAAGGGCGTCGTCGTGAAATGCAGCTTGTGGTGGCCGAACTGGCCGTCGGTCCAGGTGACGATGACCGCCAGCAGCGTGCTGACCGCGAGGTGCGTCCAGATGCGCGGCAGGACCGATCCGCGCATGATGAAGAACAGCCGCAGGGCAGACGGGCGGTCACGGACGATCATTTGCGGTTCCCATGAAATGCGTCATTGCATCATCATAAACCGGCCGCGTCCCGTGTGCCGTGGTCGCCGTAAAACGGTTATCGTCACGGCCATCGACAGCACCGGGGGACCGCGATGAAGACTCGCCAGCTGGGCAATCAGGGTTTGCACGTGTCCGCCATCGGCCTCGGCTGCATGGGCATGAGCGATTTCTACGCCAACCGCGACGATGCGGAATCCATCGCGACGATCCAGCGCGCCATCGACCTGGGCGTCACGCTGTTCGACACGGCCGATATGTACGGTCCGCACACGAACGAGGCATTGCTGGGCCGGGCGATCCGCGGCCGGCGCGACGGGCTCGTCATCGCCACCAAGTTCGGCGTCAGGCGGACGCCCGAGAATCCGGGCGATTTCAGCGTCTGCGGTCGGCCCGAGTACGTACGGGCCACGTGCGAAGGGAGCCTCAGGCGGCTCGGCATCGACACGATCGATTTGTACTACCAGCACCGCGTCGACCCGGCCACGCCCATCGAGGACACGATGGGTGCGCTCGCGGATCTCGTCCGCGCGGGGAAGGTGCGTTACGTCGGATTGTCCGAGGCGTCCGTGCAGACGATCGAGCGCGCCGTCAAAGTCCATCCGGTGACGGCTTTGCAGAGCGAGTATTCGCTGTGGACGCGAGATCCGGAAGACGGCGTGCTGGATGCGTGCCGCCGCCACGGCATCGGCTTCGTGCCCTACAGCCCGCTGGGCCGCGGCTTCCTGACCGGCGAGCTCCGCACGCCGGACGATTTCGCGCCGGACGACTACCGCCGCAACAGCCCGCGCTTCCAGGGCGCGAACTTCGCGCAGAACATCGCCCTCGTCGACAAGGTGCGCGAACTGGCGCGCGAGGCCGGCTGCACGCCGGGCCAGCTGGCGCTCGCGTGGGTGCTGGCGCAGGGGCCGGACATCGTGCCGATTCCCGGGACCAAGCGCCGCACGTACCTCGAGGAGAACGTGGACGCGGTCGACATCGACATCGGGCCGGCGCAGATGACGGAGCTGGAGGCGATCTTTCCGCGCGGGGCCGCGGCGGGGACGCGGTATCCGGAAAGCGCGATGGGGACGCTCAACCGCTAAGCAACACAACGTCGTCCCCGCGGAGGCGGGGACCCAAGTTTGCATGCGTTTCGACAGCTCATGAACAATTAGACCCCCGCCTTCGCGGGCGCGACGGGTCGGAGCCAACCCTTTAATCCACCAATCGCCTCTTCCTTCAGCTTCGCCTCGATCTCGATCCACGGCGCCTCCACGTACGCCGCCGGCATCGTCGTGATCAGGTCCGAGTGCTGCCGATCGTTGAACCCGTCGCGCCCGTTCGAGATATGGACGACCTGGTGCTCCGGCACGGGCCATGTCGCGCGCGCCGCGGCGAGCATCGCGGCCACGCTCGGGTCGTCGTAGCTGGCGAGCTTGTCGTGCACGACGTGGTGGTGCGCGTCGAACACCATCGGCACGCCGGCGCGTACGCACACGTCGTGGATCTCGTCCGCGCCGTACGCATACTCGTCGTTCTCCAGGCACAGGCGCAGGCGAATCGCGTCCGGGAGCGCGCGGATGCGGTCGACGAGCGCGTCGGCGCGGTTCGCCTTGCCGCCGTGGATCTCGAGCAGCGCCCACGGCGAACGCGGTTGCTCCAGCAAGTCCATGATGTCGGCGTGCATCTGCAGGATCTTGACGCTGTTGGCGACGACGTCGGGCGAGTCGGAACTGAGCACGACGAACTGGTCCGGATGCATCACGAGGCGCAGCCCCAGCTCCGTCGCGCGCCGGCCCGTGCGCGCGAGCGCGGGCGCGAGGGGTTGCATCACGGCGCGGCCGATGTCCTCGTCGAAGAACGGGAAGATCGACGACGGGATGCGGTACAGGCGGATGCCGTTGCGGAGGCAGTATTGCAGCGCGCCGTCCAGCGTCTGCAGGTTGTCGCGGTAGATGGCGTCGAGCAGCTTGCGCTGGCCATCGTCCGACTGCTCCAGCAGGCGCTTGCGCGTCACGGTGCGGTAGCGGATGTCCTTCGAGACGGTGATGCAGACGAGGCCGAGCTGGGGCGGAGACGGGACGGACATGGGCGAAGCGGGAGCGTTGACGTTGGGATCATGGTCCCCCGATCCACCCATGCCGTCAAACCAATGCGGCGCAGAAACCCGGTAAACAGCGGGTCAAATCCAGTTCGACCCAAATTCGGGGTCAGAGCACATTTTCGGCGCAATTCGGGGTCAGAGCACTTTTTCGAGAAATTGTTCTGCGGCTAGAACAGTCCGGTGGTCGCTGTGCTGTCCTCTCTCGGGCAGGCTGCCCGATCACAATCAGGCGCGTCGATGGTTGACCCGGAAACATTGCTACAAAATGTGCTCTGACCCCGAATTTAAGGAAAAACGTGCTCTGACCCCGAATTTGTCAGGCCGGTTCGGTGGTGGGGAGCAGCGGCAGCGTGACGGTGAATGTGCTGCCGCGCCCCGGTCCGGCGCTGGCGGCGTCGACCTCGCCGCCGTGCAGTTCGACGAGCTTGCGCACGAGGGCGAGGCCCAGGCCCAGGCCGCCCTGGGCGCGGTCGAGCGTGCGCGAGCCTTGCGTGAACAGGTCGAACACGACGGGCAGCAGGTCGGGACCGATGCCGTTGCCGTTGTCGCGCACCGCGAGGAAGGCGTGGCCGTCGGCCGCTTCCAGTTCGACCTCGATGTGGCCGCCCTCCGGCGTGTACTTGGCGGCGTTGGTGAGCAGGTTCGCCACCACCTGCACGAGGCGCGTGTGGTCGCCGTCCACCATGACGGGCGTCTCGGCCAGCGTGACGTCGAGGCCGTGGCGGCGCGCGTCGACGAGCGGGCGGACCTGTTCGGCGGCCTCCGCGACGACGCGGCGCAGGTCGATCGGCCGCCTGGCCACGGCGACGAGGCCGCGCGTGACGCGCGAGACGTCCAGCAGGTCGTTCACGATGTGGCGCATGTGCGTGACCTGGCGCGCGATGATGTCGCTGATCTGCTTCACGCGCGGCTCGCCGGCATAGGCCAGGCGCAGCATGTCGGCCGCGCTGGAGATCGGCGCCAGCGGGTTACGCAGTTCGTGCGCCAGCATGGCGAGGAATTCGTCCTTGCGCCGGTCGGCCAGCTGCAGCGCTTCCTCCGCGCGCTTGCGCTCCGTGATGTCGATCGCGACGACGTGCACGACGGTGCTGCGGCCGTCCGCGCCGAGGCCGAGGCGGCCGCGCATGTCGATCCACGCGAGGCGGCCGTCGTCGGCGCGGCGGATGCGCGGCGTGGCGCGGTATTCGCCGCCGGCGCGGATGGCTTGTTCGACCGTGTCGCGCAGGGGCTGGCGGTCGTCCGGGTGGACGAGCTTCTGCAGCTCGGCGATGTTGCGCCAGTTTTTTCCGAATACGCTGTGCAGGTTGGCCGAGAAGGTGACCTGGCCGCTGTCCGGATCGCGCTCCCACACGGCCATGCGGGCGGCGACGAGGCCTTGCTGCAGGCGTTCCTCGCTGTAGCGCACGGCGCGTTCCGCCCGCTCCAGCGGCGTGACGTCGGTGCACGTGCCGAACCATTGGACGATGTGGCCGGCCTCGTCGCGCAGCGGCGCCACCGACGTGAAGAAGCTGCGGTAGCGGCCGTCCGCGCCGCGCAGCGGGAAGGTCATCTGCGCCATGTTGCCGCTGGCGAGGGCTTCCTTCCAGCGCCGCATCACCTGCGGCAGCACCTCGGGGTCGTGATAGCGGTGCCACTCGTCGGCGCCGGTGCTGCCCGGCGGGCTGCCCGTGAACTCGTGCCAGCGCTCGTTGAACCAGACGATGTTGCCGTCCGGGTCGGCCATCCACACGAGCTGCGGGATGTTGTTCGCGAGCTGCAGGAACTTGCGGCGTTCTTCTTCCAGGTGCGCGCGCTGTTCGTACAGGCGGTCGAGCATGCGGTTGAGCGCGCGCGCCAGGCTGACGACTTCGCGCGAGCCCTCGAGCGGCGCGCGCTGGGTGCCGATGTCGTCGCCGAGGCTCGCGGAAAACGTCTCCAGGCGGCGCAGCTCGCGCGTGAGGCCGTAGGCCAGCCGCGACGCGAGGATGAACACGACCAGCGCGAGCAGGCACGCGATGACCAGGATCAGGAGGTAGTGCGGGCCGGACGTCTCGAGCGGCAGCGGCAGGCGGCGCTCGTCTTCGCGCAGCACGAGGCCCAGGTGGGCCAGGCGTGGCGGCAGCGGGACGGGCGCCGCGATCTCGTGCGCGCCGGCTGCTGTTCCCGCTGCCTTGCCCGCGGCCGCGAGGACGGCCCACGACGTCGGCTTCAGGTCGGCCAGCCGCACCTTGTACATCAGCGCGCCCTCCGGCGTGCGCGTGCGCTGGTAGCGCAGCAGCACGACGCCGAGCAGTTCCCCACCGTCGGCACCCGTCTGCAAGGTGGCGCGGTCGTCACCGCTTTCCAGACGTGCGCGCAGCCACGCCAGATCGGCGTCCGTGAAGCCGGGCACGCCGTTGTCCGCGATCTCCTTGCCCTCGAAATCCGTGAACACGAGGCGCAGCGGGATGCCGTTCATCTGGCGCAGGCCGTGCAGGAACGGCGTCAGGTAGGTTTCCTTGCCCGCGCTGTCGACGAGCGCCGTGGCCAGGATCGGACTGGCCCCCACTTCGTGCAGGCGCGTGACCACGGATTGCAGGTTGTGGCCGACGGCCGCGGCGTGGAACGCGACTTCGCGCTCCTGCAGCAGGGCGTTGGCCTGTGCGCGCTGGTGGTCGATCAGCCAGAACGACACGCCGGCGATGAGCAGGACGGCGGCCGCCGTCAGGATCGCGGCCGCGTTCGCGAAGCGGCGCGCCAGGCTGGCCGGGGCGGGTGCATCGATCATGTCAGTCGCGTGCCGGCACCAGGATGCCGTCCGCGCGGTAGCGCGCCAGCAGCAGGTCGTCCGGGCCGAGCGCCTCGTGGCGGGCCGGCGTGAACGGCGGAGAATAGGTCTTGACGAGGCCGCGGTACGTGCCGAGGCGCTCGAGCGCGTCGCGCACGGCCTTGCGGTCGCTGCTGCCGGCGCGGTCGATGGCGAGCGCGAGGAGGTGCGTGAGGTCGTAGGCATGGGCGGCGCCGACGGGGCTCTTGATGTCCTCGATGCGGCGGACCTTCGACACCTGCGCCGCGCTGGCGAGGAAGCGTTTCACGCGTGCCGGGTCGGCGCGGAAGAAGCTGAAGGTCTGGATCACGGAAAAGTCGACCTGCTGCAGCGCCGGTCCCGCCTGGGCCGCGAAGTCGCCGCCCGTCACGCCCCAGTGGCTCAGGATCGGCAGGCGTTGTTCTTTCGGCAGCGCGGCCACCTCGCGCATGAGGATCGCCGCCTCGTCGTCGTTGGCGACGAGGACGATGGCCTGGGCGCCGGCCGCGCGCAGGTGCTGGTAATTGTCGACGAGGCTCGCGTCGCGCCAGTTGTACCACGACGTGCCGACGAGCTTCAGCGCGGGCAGCTTTTCCGCCGCGCGGGCCGCCGCCTGGGCATTGCTGCGGCCCCAGGACGTGTTGGTCAGCAGCAGGCCGATGCGGTCGAGGCCGCGCCGGTGCGCCGTCTGCAGCAGCTTCGGCATGGCGAGGGAATCGCGCAGCGACAGGCGGTATACATAATTCGGGCGCATGTCGTTGTCGACGATGACGTCGGCCGACGACCATGGCGCCATGAACAGCGTGCGCGTGTCGCGCAGGGTCGGCAGTTCCTCGATGACGACGGGACTGAAGCGGCCGCCGAACACGGCGACGAGATCGGGCATCGCCGCGAATTCCTGGATGTTGCGGATGCCGCGCGCCGGGATCGAACGATGGTCCTTGATCACGAGCTGCAAGGGCCGGCCATGCAGCACGCCGCCCGCACCGTTGATCTCGGCGATGGCCGCGCGCATGCCCAGTTCGATGGCCTGGGCCGATGTCGAATTGTCCAGTCCGAATTCGCCGTCGATCCCCAGCAGCACGGGCCGCGGCGCGGCCGCGCGGGCCGGCAGCAGCAGGCCGGACAACGACAGGGCGGCGGCGAGGAATCGGCGGCGGGGCGGGAAGGCGTAATTTGATGCGAACATGGCAATCGCGGACAAAGCGGAATCTGGGATTCTAACGTTATACCGTCAGGCTTTACCTCATTTTGCGACGAAATAGCGTTGCGATGTCGCAACTGGATGTTCCCGGAAGAAATATGGTGTGTATCATGGACTCGTGACACGGCCCCGCCCGCGCAGGCGCGGCACGTGAGGGCCCCATCCTTGCCCAGTTCACCGCTCCGGCCCGCCGCCACGATTCGCCGCGCGCATCCGCAGCATGACCGTTTTTCGCCGAGGTGCACATGAACATCCAGAATCTCAAAATCGGAGCCCGTCTCGGGCTCGCATTCGCCGCCGTGCTCGGACTGTCGGCCATGCTGACCGTGGTCGGCGCCCTGCGCCTGCAGCATGTGGTCGGCGCGACCGCCGATATGGACGCGTCGATCCGCAAGACGCGCCTGGCCGACCGCTGGCTGGCCAGCACCCGCATCAACCGCGCGCTGACCGAAGCGCGCCTGCGCGCCGTCGATGCGCAGGACCGCGAGCGCATCAACGCCAGGATGAAGGCGAACAGCGAAGAGATCACCCATATCGACGAAGAATTGCAGCGCCTCGTCGCGAGCAGCGAGGGCAAGCGGCTGTTCGCGGCCCTCAACGAGCGGCGCAAGGTCTACACGACGGCGCGCAAGAAGCTGTTCGCGCTCAAGGATGGCGGCACCGTCGACCAGGCCGCCATCGAACGCGCGGCCGATGCCGAGATGAATCCGGCGCTCGCCGCCTACGAGGCGGCGGCGGCCAACCTGGCCGAGCATCAGAAACTAGGCTTCGACGACGCCAAGGCGCGCGTCGAGAACATGGCGGCGAGCGGCCGCCTGCTGCTGGTGGGCGTCGGCGCCGCGGCCGTGCTGCTGGGCGCGGCGCTGGCGTGGTGGCTCACGCGTAGCATCACCGGCCCGCTGCGCCGGGCGGTGGCCGTGGCCAATGCGGTCGCGCAGGGCGACCTGACGACCCGGATCGAGATCGAACGCCGCGACGAGACGGGCGAACTGATGATCGCGCTGCAGACCATGAACGCGAACCTGAACGCGCTGGTGACGCGCGTGCGCAGCGGTGCCGACACCATCGCCACCGCCGCCGTCGAGGTGGCCACCGGCAACCACGACTTGTCGGCGCGCACCGAGCAGCAGGCCGGCGCGCTGGAAGAGAGCGCGGCGTCGATGGAAGAATTGACGGGCACCGTGCGCCAGAACGCGGAGAATGCCCAGCAGGGCAACCAGATGGCGGCATCGGCGTCGAGCGTGGCCGTGCGCGGCGGCGAAGTCGTCGCGCAGGTGGTCGAGACGATGGGCGCGATCGACGCGTCGTCCAAGAAGATCGTCGACATCATCGGCGTCATCGACGGCATCGCGTTCCAGACGAATATCCTGGCCCTGAACGCGGCCGTGGAAGCGGCGCGCGCGGGTGAGCAGGGCCGCGGCTTCGCCGTCGTGGCGAGCGAGGTGCGCACGCTGGCCCAGCGCTCGGCGGCGGCGGCCAAGGAAATCAAGGAACTCATCGGCGATTCCGTCGAGAAGGTCGCCGCCGGTTCGCGCCTCGTCGGCGAGGCCGGCACGACGATCCAGGAAGTCGTCGCCAGCGTGCGCCGCGTGTCGGACATCATGGCCGAGATCTCGGCCGCGTCGGGCGAGCAGAGCGCCGGCATCGAGCAGGTCGGCGCCGCGATCAACCAGATGGACCAGGTGACGCAGCAGAACGCGGCGCTCGTCGAACAGGCCGCGGCGGCCACGGAATCGATGCAGGAACAGGCGCGCACCCTGGCCGAGGCGGTCAGCGTGTTCAAGCTGGACCACGCGACGGCACCCGCGCCCGCGCGCGTACCGCTGGCGGCACCGCACCGTTTTGGACGGAGCGCACCTGCCTGGTGAGTGCGCTGGCCACTTCGGTGCAAATGACGGCATGTTGATGTGGGCTTGCACGATTTTGTAGCCAGATGGCAACAGCCGGGGTACCGGCGCCAATGAAACTGCTCTACAGTTCGATGGCGTTCATCATCCCGGTTACCCCATGCTCAAACACCTCAGCATCAAGACCCGCCTCATCTTCCTGACCGTACTGTTGAGTGCGGTTTCCATCCTCGTCGGCGCCGTCGGCCTCGTCAACCAGGGGGCGACCAATGCCGCCCTGGGCACCGTCTACAACGACCGCCTGCTGGTGCTCTCACGCCTCAGCCGCATCCTCTCGCTGATGCAGCAGAACCAGAACGCCCTGTCGAGCGCGGCACTCGCCGGGGAGGCGGACAACGGCCCCGTGGTCGCGGACGTCGAAGGGCGCATCCGCGAGATCAGCGGCCTGTGGGACCAGTACAGGGCAACCGCCCTGAGCCCGGACGAACAGGCGCTTGCCGAGACCTTCATCCACAGCCGCATGGCGTTCGTGCAGGACGGCCTCAAGCCGACCATGGCGGCCCTGCACGGCAACGACGTCGAGCGCATCCGCGCCCTCGTCAAGGGCCCGCTGAAGGAGCGCTTCCTCGTCGCGCAAAAGCACATGCAGGCGCTCGTGCAGCTGCAGCAGGACCTCGCCCGGGCGCAGTACGACCAGGCCCTGGCGCGCTACGAGCGCACGCGCAACCTGTCCATCGCCCTGATCGCGGTGGGCACGCTGGCCGGCGCCCTGGTGGCCATGCTGCTCATCCGCGGCATCGGCGCGGCGCTGGCCGAAGCCGTGCGCCTCGCGCGCAGCGTGGCCGCCGGCGACCTGACGCAGGACGTGCGCATCGAGCGCCATGACGAGATCGGCCAGTTGCTGATGGCGTTGCAGGCCATGAACGGGTCGCTGGCCGCCATCGTGGGCGAAGTGCGGCGCGGCACCGACACGATCGCGGCGGCGTCGGACCAGATCGCGGCCGGCAGCCAGGACCTGTCGGCCCGCACCGAGCAGCAGGCGACGTCGCTGGAAGAAACGGCCGCGTCGATGGAACAACTGACGTCGGCGGTGAAACACAATGCGGACAATGCGCGCCAGGCGAATACGCTGGCCGCGGCGGCGTCCGGCGTGGCGGGGCGCGGCGGCGCCGTGATCCGCGACGTGGTCGGCACGATGGGCGAGATCAGCGCATCGTCGCGCCGCATCGCCGAAATCATCGGCGTCATCGACGGCATCGCGTTCCAGACGAACATCCTGGCCTTGAACGCGGCGGTGGAAGCGGCGCGCGCGGGCGAGCAGGGGCGTGGGTTTGCCGTCGTGGCGACCGAGGTGCGGAACCTGGCGCAGCGCTCGGCGGCGGCGGCGCGCGAGATCAAGGGGCTGATCGAGCATTCGGTCGAACGCGTGGAGGCGGGCGGCCGGCTCGTCGAGCAGGCCGGCGCGACGATGCAGGAGATCGTCGCGAGCGTGCACCGCGTCACGGACATCATGGGCGAGATCACGTCCGCCAGCAGCGAGCAGACGGCCGGCATCGGCCAGATCAACGTCGCGGTGGCGCAGATGGACCAGGTGACGCAGCAGAACGCGGCCCTGGTCGAGGAAACGGCGGCGGCGGCCGGTGCGATGCGCGACGAGGCAAGGCGCCTGGCCGCGTCGGTCGGCGTGTTCCGGACCCGCGCGCAGCACGCCGCCGTGCCGGTGCCGGCGGCACTGCGTCCGGCACTGGCACGGGCCTGATTCAGAACTTGGACTTCTGGGCCTGCAGCTGTTCGCGCAGCTGGTGCGCGTTGAAGTGGCTGTAGTCCTTGTTCAGTTCAAGATCGACGAGCGGCTTGAGCTGGTTGTCCAGCTGGCCGCGCAGCACGCCCAGGAACTTCGGCTCGGCCACCAGTTCCAGTTTCTGGAAGCGCTGCTCCTGCCAGCCCTTCAGCAGGAAGTTGCAGATGTCCTTGGCGAAGAACTCGGCATCGTGCTGTTCCGGCGTCTGCGCCGGCTGGTACTGCTTGTTCGGCGTGGCGCCGCCCGTGTTGTGGATGCTCTGGCCGGCCGAGGTCGGGCCGACCCGGTCCGTGTTGATATCGATGTCGCGCAGGCGCGCGTTGGCGCTCACCATGTCCTCGACTTCGATGTACGGCTGCTTCGGGTCCGATTCGGCGAAGATGCGGGCGCGGCCCGCGTCGGCGGATACGATCCAGGTGGTAGGCATGCTTTCCCCCTTTTTCCGAAAATAAATTTGAAGGTGTAGGCCCCACCGGGGCCATACAGGCTGAGGGAGAGTCTATCCCAACCAGAATTTTCACGAGGTACGAAAGGCGTTAGACTGGCGCCATGCAAAAACTCCTCATCGTCCTCGGCCTCGTGCTGCTCGCCGCCGGGCTTCTCTGGCCGTGGCTGCGCCGGTTCCCGTTCGGCCGTCTTCCCGGCGACATCCACGTCGTCCGCGCAGGATTTTCCTTCAACTTCCCCATCGTTACCTGCCTCGTCATCTCGATCGTGGTCTCGATCGTGCTGTGGATCTTCCGCCGCTGATTAGCAAGATTTGACAAACACGGTCGGAATTTCAACGAGACAATGCGCCCCATACGAAGACGAGAGACGCTGCAGCGTCCACGAATTCGAAACTGGAAAAGTTCTTTGATCGATACAGTTTTGGGAGAGCACATGAGACAGCAGATGGGGCGGACCACCGCGATCGCGGGCGCCGTGGCGGTACTGGTGATGGGCATCGCGGCACAGGCGCGCGCACAGGAAGCGCAGACCGTGATCGTGACGGGCGTGCGCGCGGCACTGGAACAATCGCTGCGCCAGAAGCGCAATGCGGACGCCGTCGTCGAGGTGGTGACGGCCGAAGACATCGGCAAGATGCCCGACAAGAACGTGGCCGACGCGATCCAGCGCCTGCCCGGCGTGAACACGCAATCGTCCGCGGGCGGAGAAGGCGGCTTCGGCGAGAACGACCGCGTCAGCCTGCGCGGCACGAGCCCCAGCCTGCAGCAGACGCTGTTCAACGGCCACGCGATCAGCACGGGCGACTGGTTCGTGCTGAACCAGTACGGCGGCAACGTGGGCCGCTCGTCGAGCTTCTCGCTGCTGCCGTCGGAGCTCGTCGGTTCCATCGTCGTGCAGAAGAGCGCCACCGCCGATCTCGTCGAAGGCGGCGTGTCGGGCGCCATCAACGTGATCACGCGCCGTCCGCTCGACTTCCGCCAGCCCCTGACGGTGGAAGCGTCGGTGCAGGCGAACTACAACGACCTCGCGAAAAAGACCGAGCCGCAGGTGTCCGCCCTCGTGAGCTGGAAGAACGCGTCCAATACGTTCGGCGTGCTGCTGCAGGGCTTTTCGGAAAAGCAGAGCGTGCGTCGCGACGGCCAGGAGATCCTCGGCTACACGCCGATCAGCGCGACGAGCGCCGCCGCCGTCGCGAATCCGTCGCTGGCCGGCGTGAAGGTCCCGACCTTCATCGGCGCCGCGTTCTTCGAGCAAAAGAAGAAGCGTGAAGGCGGCGCGTTCGACATCGAGGCGAAACCCACGCGCGACATCGGCGTCGACCTGAACGGCTTCTATTCGAAACTGAGCGCGCCGCACCAGAACACGAACTGGCTGGCCGCGCCCGCGAACTCGATCAACAGCGCGAACCTGATCCCGACGAGTCCCGTCGTCCGCAACGGCACGCTCGTCGGCGCGACGTTCTCCAGCAACTCGGGCGAGGTCGACAACATCTACCGTCCGGATGCGGGCGGCGAATCGTGGTACATCGACTTGAACGGCCGCTGGCGCGTCAACGAAGACCTGAGCTTCACGGGCAAGATCGGCCGCACGCACGGCATCGGCTGGGACCACGGCGACGTCTACTACCAGAACAACGTCGACGGCGGCATGATGTATGCGCTGAACGGCATGACGCCTGCCACCGTCAGCTACCCGGGCGGGAACACGACGAAACCGGGATCGACGGCATGGGCGGGCGGCGGCGAGGCGCAGTCGGTCGACAAGGAAAAGTATGCGCAGGTGGACGGCGAATGGCGCGTGCACGACAACCCGTGGCTGCAGGGCGTGCGCTTCGGCGCGCGCTGGACGGACCACAAGCGCACCGCCGAGCACCCGCTGGAAACGCGCCCCGGCCCGAACGGCTTCTCGAATCCGGGGCCGGTGTGGAACGGCGAGATGTACCCGTCCGACTTCGGCTCGGACCTCGGCGGCAGCGTCTTCAACAACTACTTCAAGTACAGCGGAGCGGCCCTCGGCGCCTGGGGCGCGGTGCCGGGCAACCGCCTGCTCGATTTCACCCTGCGCCACAACTGGCTCGACGAATTCAAGGTGGCCGAGAAGACGGCGGCCGTCTACGGCATGGCGGAAATCGGCGGCGACAATTGGAGCGGTAACTTCGGCCTGCGCGCCGTCGAGACGCGCCAGACGACCGTCGTGAACCTGCCGGGCGGCCAGAATCCGGTCACCGGTTCCGCGTTCGGCCCGTACACCCCGACGACGTACGAGCGCAAGTACCGCGACTACCTGCCGAGCGCGAACGTGAAGTTCGATGTGCGTTCCGACCTGGTCGTCCGCGCCGGCATCGCCAAGACGATGGCGCGGCCGGACTACAGCGCGCTGGGCGGCTCCGTGTCGCTGAACGACGACGCGCTGTCGGGCAGCGGCGGCAACGTCAAGCTCGATCCGATCCGGTCCGTCAACTACGACCTGTCGGCCGAGTGGTACTACATGCCGAAGGCGATGCTGTCGGCGGGCCTGTTCTACATGGACTTCAGTTCCATCGTCGCGCAGGGCACGAGCACGGGCAGCTATTACAACAACAAGCGCGGCGCGTTCACGGACTACCAGATCACGTCGCCGTACAACACGACCGCCACCAACAAGGGCGTCGAACTCTCATGGCAGCAGCCGTTGTGGAACAACTTCGGCGTGCTGACCAACTACACGTGGGCGGACGGCGAACTGGATGGCGGCGGCGAGATGCTCAACGCGTCGAAGAACACGTACAACGTGACGGGCTTCTACGAGAACGACCGCTTCTCCGCGCGCCTCGCGTACAGCTACCGTTCGTCGTACAAGGCCGGCGTGGACCGCGGCGCGAGCCAGCACGTGGATTCGATGCCGTCGCTCGCGGCCTCGGTGAACTTCAAGATCAACGAGCACCTGACGGTCACGTTCGATGCGCTGAACCTCACCAACGAGACGATCAAGATGTATGCCGAGAACAAGGACCAGCCGCGCGCGTTCTACTCGAACGGCCGCACCTTCTACCTCGGCCTGCGCGGCAAGCTCTGATCGTGTCGCAACGGGAGAAACGGGACGGCGTGCCCGTGGCCGCGGCATGGGAATGTCTGTCCAACCTCGTCGCGGACGACGTGTTCGCGGCGCGCCTGCTACTGACCAACGTGTCGGGAGCGCCGATCGCGGCGGGGTGGACCGTCTACTTCAACGCCTGCCGGCGCGTACTGGCCGGCAGCGTGAGCGCGGGTTTCGACATGGAGCACGTCAACGGCGACCTGTTCGCGCTGCGGCGCCCGGGTGGCGCGGCATGGCAGCCGGGCGAGACGCTCGACGTGCGCTACGAGGCACGGTTCTGGGCGATCAGCGTGACGGACGCGCCGCTCGGCTTCTACCTCGTCGAGGCGGACGGGCGCACGGTCGACCTGGGCGACCCGGACGTCAAGCCGTTCGCACGGCCCGAACAGCTGCAGCGCCACGCGCGCGACATGCTGCCGCCGGCCGACGCGGCCTGGCGCTGGCGCGAGAACGGTAGCCTGCGCCTGCTGCCGCCGGATGAAGTGGGCCGCATCACGCCCACGCCGGTCTCGGCCCGCTTCACGGACGCGCGCTGCCGGCTGACACGCGCCAGCGAGGTTGTAGCCGGCGCGACGCCGGCCACCGAAATTACGGCCGGGGCCGAGTTGGCCGGCGAAGCGGCGCTGTTGCGCGCGCTGCTGGCCGATCTGCCGGAGGGCGACGGTGCGCGCATCCTGCTGGAGATCGGCACGGTGGCGGCGGCGGGGCCGGAAGCGTACCGCCTCGACATCGGCCCGGACACGATCCTCGTGCGCGGCGCCGGCGCGCACGGCGTGTTCAACGGCATCCAGACGCTGGCGCAGTTGCTGGGTGCGGACGGCTGCCTGCCGTGCGGCCGCGTGCTCGACGCGCCGCGCTTCGGCTACCGCGGCATGATGCTCGACGTGGCGCGCCACTTCGCATCGGTCGCGACGGTCAAGCGCCTGCTCGACTGCATGGCGCGCTATAAACTGAACCGGCTGCACCTGCACCTGACGGACGACGAGGGCTGGCGCTTGCGGATCGACGCGCTGCCGGAGCTGACGGACATCGGCAGCAGACGAGGCGTGGCCGGCGACCACGCGTTGCCGCCATCGTTCGGTTCCGGCGCGGAGGTCGAAGCGTCGTCCGGCACGGGCTATTACGAGGCGGACGAATTCATCGACATCCTGCGTTACGCGCATGCGCGCCACATCGAGGTGATCCCGGAATTCAACATGCCGGGCCACGCGCGCGCGGCCGTGCTGGCGATGCGCGCGCGCCACGACCGCCTGCGCGCGCAGGGCGACGTGGAAGGCGCGGAGCGCTACCTGCTGAGCGATCCGTACGACGCCTCCGTCTACGAATCCGTGCAGCTGTGGCGCGACAACGTGATCTGCATCGCGCTGCCGTCCGTCGACCGCTTCATCGACACGGTCGTCGCCCACGTGGCCGCGCTGTACCGCGAGGCCGGCGTGCCGCTCAGGACGATCCACACGGGCGGCGACGAGGTGCCGCTGGGCGCGTGGGAAGGTTCCCCGCGCTGCCGGGCCCTGATGCGCGAGCGGGGCTGGACGCAGGTCGCACAGCTGCAGGCGGATTTCGTCGACCGCTGCCGCGCGATCCTGGCACGCCACGGTCTCGCATTCGCGGGCTGGGAAGAGACCGCGCTCGTGTACGAGGATGGCGGCCCCGGTTTCCAGGTCTATGCGTGGAACAACGCGTGGGGCTCGGGCAAGGAAGACGTCGCGTACCGCCTCGCCAATGCGGGCTACGACGTCGTGC
>CBIHOW010000082.1:0-24018 GCA_966211695.1 uncultured Massilia sp.
AGCTTTTCCGTGTTGCGCTGGACGATGCGGTTGCCGTCGGCCAGCACCTTGACCGATTCCGTCACGCGCTCGGCGGAATATGGCGAGCCGCGCAGCGCGCATCCATCGGCACAGCGGGTCGAGGCGCTGATCCGTAACAGCATCACTTCCAGCGCGTCATTCGCCGCCCCGCCCTGCTGCGCATGGGCCACCGGGGCCAGCGCAAGCAAAGCGAGGCCGGCGGACAGGACTATCCGTCTCATCACTCCTCCTTGGAAAAAACTTCAGTTCACAGCCAGCCGTATTGCCAGCGGTTCGCCCGTCGCCGCCACCAGCAATTCGGCATGGACCAGTTCATGCGGCGCGTCCGCCACGATCGGGATCCCCATCTGCACCAGCGCCGCGCGCGACAGGTTCGCCTGCTTCAGCTGCGGATTCGGCGCGGCCGCCATGCGTTCCGGGGCCACGAGCGGCACGAACCCGACGTCGGCCGCCGCCAGCACGCGCTCGACCCGGGGCGACGGCGCCGCCGCGGGCAACAGGCTCATGCCGGCGATGGCCAGCGCACATCCCGCCACGCCGATGCCGGCCCAGTATGCGACCGCATCGGCACGCCACCGGCGATACCTCGGCCGCGGCGCATGGCGTTCGGCGAACGCACGCAGCAGTGCCTGCTCCACGCGGTCCGGCGGCGCTGCCTGCGCGAGCGTGCGCCGCGCGGCCTGCCATTCCGGCGCCGCGCCGTCGCGGTCACCGTCGTCGAAATCAAACCTGTTCATGCGTTGTCCTTTGCAATGGCCCGGTACGGCGCGAGCGCCTGTGCCAGGGCGGCACGGCCGCGCGCTAGGCGCGACCGCACGGTGCCGATCTCCAGCTGGCAGATCTGGGCAATTTCCTGATACGTCTTTTCGTGCAGCTCGAACAGGATCACCACGTCGCGGTAATGCGGCGCGAGGACCGCGAGCGCGCGCCGCAGATGCTCGACCGCTTCGTCATCCAGCAACCTGGCCAGCGGACCCGCCGCCGGATCGACCTGCTCCAGGCCGTCGTCCCCGTCGTCGTCGCCGGCGGGCTGCACCCAGCGGCTGTTCTGGCGCGCGTGACTCAGCACGAGGTTGCGGGCCACGCCGTACAGGAAGTTGGCGAGCATGCCTTTCAACGGATCGAAACCGTAACTGTCGTTCAGGAGGCCCATGAACACGTCCTGCACGACATCCGCCGCCACGTCCGGCGCGCCGCTGTGCAGCAGCGCGAAGCTGTACAAGCCGCTGCGGTGGCGCCGGTACAGGGTCTGGAATGCGGCCTGATCTCCCTGTCGGATCGCGCGCAGCAGTTGCAAGTCTTCGGTCTCGTTCACGTCGGGTTCGTTCGTTCTTTTCTTTTATTTGAACAGGATCGCCGAAAAGTTCCCGAATATTTACAAGAAATGGAAATGTAGTATTGCTACCGTTTACTAAGCAATAATTTTGTAGTTCAATAACAAAAACAACACCAAGGAAGCCCATGCACATCGCCCGCGACGCCAATCCCGCCCTGCTGCCCCACGACGTCCCCGGCGGCGTGCGTTTTGTCTTCGATGGTCCGGACACCTTGCGCAGCGTCGCACTGGCCGGCACCTTCAACAGCTGGGTGGGCGACGCCTGCCTGCTCGAACGCGTGACGCCGACCCGCTGGACGTGCATCCTGCCGCTCCCTCCCGGCCGCCACCTGTACAAGTTCGTGCTGGACGATACGAAGTGGATTGCCGATCCGGCCAACCCGTGGATGTCCGAGGATGGCCAGGGCAATTCCTGCCTCACCGTCTGCCTGGACGGCACCGTGTTCCTGCGCCGGCGCGGCCTGAATGCGGACGTGCCGGGGGTGCTGTACCAACAGCATCAGGCATTGGCCAGTCCGGAATGGCTGCGCGACGCCGTGATCTACCAGCTGTCCGTGCGCGCGTTCGGCGGCGACTTCGACGGCGTGCGCGCACGCCTCGGCCACCTCGCCGACCTGGGCGTGAACACGATCTGGATGATGCCGATCCACCCGATCGGCGTGGCCGGCCGGCGCGGGACCCTGGGCGACCCGTATGCGGTGCGCGACTTCGAGACCATCGATCCGGCGCTGGGCGACGAAGACGGCCTGCGGCGCCTAGTGGACGCGATCCACGCGCGCGGCATGCGCATCGTGTTCGACTGGACGCTGAACCGCAGCAGCGTCGACCATCCGCTGACGGTCTCGCATCCCGAGTGGTTCCAGCGCGACCGGGCCGGCAACGTCATGTACGCCGTGCCGCGGCGCGAGTATTTCGCCGGCTTCGATTTCCGCAACGCCGCATTGCGCCGCTACCTGGTCGATGCGATGTGCCGCTGGGTGGAACGCTTCGGCCTGGACGGCATGCGCTTCGACGATTCCGACATCACGCCGACGGATTTCCTGGACGAGATCCGCGCGGCGCTGGCGAAGGTGAACCCTGACATCGCGCTGATCTCGCAGGCCTGTGATGAATTCCACCACCTCGCCGCCTGCGACCTGACGTACGAAGGCGGCACGCGCGAGATGCTGCGCCGCGTGGCGCACGGGGAAGCGGACGCGCGCGCGTTCGCGCAGTACTGGAACGAATCGACGTACAGTTTTCCGCGCGGCGCATTGCGCCTGCGCTGGCTGGAAGAGAAGGAGCAACCGCGTGCCGACGCCGTGTTCGGCCACGACGCGCACCTGGCCGCGGCAGCCGTGCTGCTGGCGATGGACGGCGTGCCGCACATCCTGATGGGCCAGGAATTCGGCGAGTCGGGCTGGCGCGACTGGACCGTGTTGTTCGACGACTGGCGCCTCGACTGGTCACGTTTCGACCACGCGACGTTCGCCCATTTCAGCGCCTTGATCAAGCTGCGCCGGCACCACCCTGCCCTGCGCCGCGGCGCCACCACCTTCATCGACGGCTTGCCGGATGGCGTGATCGGCCTCGTGCGCAGCCTGGACGGCGAGCGCATCGTCGTCTATGCGAACCTGGGACCGACGACGGCAGCCCTGCCGGATGGGATGGGCGTGCCGCTGTATGCGCGCGGCTGGGACCAGGACGCCGGCAGCCTGGATGCCCACGGCTGCCTCGTCGCGCCCCTGCGCTGATTTTCTACACTTGCGGCGCCGGCTGCGCGAGGCCCTTGTCCAGCGCTTCGCGGATCAGGGCGCGCACCGTCTTGTCGGCCGTGCGGCTCTCCGCATCCATGCGCTTGCCGAGGACGTCCATCTGCTTGCCCAGCGCATCCATCGGCTTGCCGGCCTCGTTCATGCGGCGGCCGATGTCGTCCATCGAACGCTGTGCCGCGCGCTGGCTGTCGGATTGCGTCGCGGCGGCCATCTGCCGGTTCAGGTCCGCCATCTGCCGGTTCAGGTCGGCCATCTCGCGGTTCAGGCGCGCCTGTCCCGCTTCGTCGGCCCCGGCCATGCGGCTGCCGACGTCACCCATCTTGCTGCCGACTTCATTCATGCGGCGTTCGATCGCGCGGATCTTCGATTCGTCCGGCTTCATGCCGGCGCTGGCACGTTCCATGTCCTTGCCGAGGGCGTCCATCACCTTGCCGTGCTTGTCCATCTCGCGGCCGTAGGCATCCATTTCCTTGCCGAGTTTGTCCACGGGCTCCCACGCCGCGCGCGCCCGCGCCAGCACGGCGGGGTCCTGCACGATGTAGGCCTTGCCGCCGTCGCGGAACCATAAAAAGTCGCCGCTGAGCCGCTTGCGCAGGTTCTTGACCGTCGACCAGTCGGCGCTGTCGCCCGTCATGCTGGTGCCGCGTTCGCCGTCGCGCACGAGTGCATACGGCTCGCCGCGGTCGGCGGCGTGGGTGGGGATGACGGTTGCCAGCGCCAGGCCGGTGACCGCGATGAGTTGCTTGAGGCTAGACATGGTTTTCCTCCGTGTGGACGCGCGTTGCGATGACAGCACGATAGCGCCGGGCACACTGTCCCGCGACGTGCGTGCGACAGACCGCACGAAACGCGGAACAGACGGAAGAAAACCGTTTGTTTAGAACACCACGACCGAGCGGATCGACTCGCCCTTCTTCATGAGGTCGAAGCCATCGTTGATCTGGTCGAGCGTCAGGTGATGGGTGATCAGGTCGTCGATGTTGATCTTGTTTTCCATGTACCAGTCGACGATCTTCGGCACGTCCGTACGGCCGCGCGCGCCGCCGAACGCGGAGCCTTTCCACACGCGGCCCGTGACGAGCTGGAACGGACGCGTCGCGATTTCCTTGCCCGCTTCCGCCACGCCGATGATGATCGATTGTCCCCAGCCCTTGTGGCAGCACTCCAGCGCCTGGCGCATCGTCGTGACGTTGCCGATGCATTCGAACGAATAGTCCGCGCCGCCGTCCGTCAGCTGGACGATGGTGTCGACGACGTTCTCGACCTCTTTCGGATTGACGAAGTGGGTCATGCCGAACTTGCGCGCCATCTCTTCGCGGCCCGGGTTGATGTCCACGCCGATGATCTTGTCGGCGCCGACCATCTTCGCCGCCTGGATCACGTTCAAGCCGATGCCGCCCAGGCCGAACACGACGACGTTCGCGCCCGCCTCGACCTTCGCCGTGAAGATCACGGCGCCGATGCCCGTCGTGACGCCGCAGCCGATGTAGCAGATCTTGTCGAACGGCGCATCCGAACGGACTTTCGCCAGCGCGATTTCCGGCACCACGATGTAGTTCGAGAAGGTGGACGTGCCCATGTAGTGGTAGATCGGCTTGCCGTCCAGCGAGAAGCGCGACGTCGCATCCGGCATCAGGCCGCGGCCCTGCGTCGAGCGGATGGCCTGGCACAAATTCGTCTTCTGCGACAGGCAGAATTTGCACTGGCGGCATTCCGGCGTGTACAGCGGGATGACGTGGTCGTCCTTGCGCAGGCTCGTCACGCCGGGGCCGACGTCGACGACGACACCGGCGCCCTCATGGCCCAGGATGGCCGGGAAGATGCCTTCCGGGTCGGCGCCGGACAGCGTGTAGTAGTCGGTATGGCAGATGCCCGTCGCCTTGACTTCGACGAGCACCTCGCCCGCCTTCGGTCCCTCGAGCTCGACCTCTTCGATCGTCAGCGGTTTCCCTGCCTGCCATGCAATCGCGGCCCTGGTTTTCATGTTGTCTGTCCCTGGAAGATGGTGAAGGAAAGTTTGGCATGATACCAAGCCGGCGCGAACACCTACTTTCCCTTCAACCGTCCCGCGAACGCCCCGTGCAGGCTGTTCAATAATTCCTCCGCCGACACGAGCTGCTCGGCCACTTCGTTGATCTTGCGCCGGTTCGAACGGGCGTGGTCGCGCAGCACTTCGAACGCCGTGTTGCGGTCCGTCTGGAAGCGCGCCATCAACAGGCCCACGGCCAGGCTCGTCTCGCGGCCCGCCGCCAGCGCGGCGTTCAGGTTCGCCTCGGTGCGGCGCAGCTGGCGGATCTCGTCGGCGCGGGCCAGCGCGGATTCGAATGCGGGCAGCAATCGCGCGGCGTCGACCGGCTTGACGACGAAGCCGACGGCGCCGTGGCTGGCGGCCTGGCGGGCCGTCTCGGTATCGTCCACCGACGACAGGAACATAAACGCGACCGACGTGTGGTCCTTGAGGCGGCGCGCCAGGTCGAGGCCGGACATGCCGGGCATGCTGACGTCCAGCAGGGCCAGGGCGATGTCGGCTTCGCGCTCGGCCACGCGCTGCAGCGCCTCGGCGGCGGATTCGGCCGCCACGGTGTCGTAGCCCGCGTGGTCCAGTACGGTTTTCAGGTAGTCGAGCAGGAGGGGATCGTCGTCGACCAGGAGGATCAGTCGGCGGGGAGGGACGGACGCGCTCATTGTTATGGTTCTCGCAGCGTGAGGTTGCACGCGACCGTTGCGGCACGCAGTCGCATGGGCGCCTGCGGCGCGCCAAAAATATAGCACGTTGACAAGCGGTCTCGTCAAACAAATTCACAATCTCTGCGCTTACGCAACAACTGTTGCGCACGATTGAAATCCGATTGCATATGTATAACTTCTCAAAATAAACTGATCTTTGCTGCCCAATACGGGTAGCGGAGAACCAATAAGCATGCGGTCCACAAGGCCAGCTGCAATACATATTTTCTTAGACGGAGAAAACACCGATGAATCAGAAATACACTCGCGCATCGAAGATGGTTCCGGCCCTCGGGCTGTGCGTGGCGGCCCTGGCCGTCGCGTTCTCGGGCAGTGTGTCGGCCGCGCCCGACACGACCCGCGTGATCGTCGCCTTTAAACCGGGATCGGCAGCCAACATCAAGTCCGCCGTCGCCGCCGCCCGGGGCACGGTCAAGCAGGAAATCTTCAACATGAACGCGATGGCCATCGAAGTACCGACGGCCGCGCTGCAAGGCCTGCAGCACAATCCGAACGTCGAGTACGTCGAGGAAGACGTGATCCGCAAACCGTTCGCGCTGACGACGCCGTCCACCGGCGTGCCGTACACGGCCGGCCAGCTGGTTCCGTACGGCATCAAGCAAGTCCAGGCCGACCAGCTGTCCGACGCGAACACGAGCAACCGCAAGATCTGCATCATCGACTCGGGCGTGGATTTCAGCCATGAAGACCTGAAGGACAACGGCGCCAACGTCACCGGCGAATACGATTCCGGCACCGGCTGGTGGTACACGGACGAAACCCACCACGGCACCCACGTGTTCGGCACCATCGCGGGCGTCAACAACGGTCTCGGCGTCGTCGGCGTGAACCCGAACAAGCAGCTCAAGCTGCACATCGTGAAGGTGTTCGGCAAGGATGGCGCGTGGACTTATTCGTCGACCCTGGCCAACGCGGCGAACAAATGCGGAGCGGCGGGTGCGAACGTCATCACGATGTCGCTGGGCGGCGGCGCCAAGAGCCTCACCGAGCAGCGCGCGTTCGACAACCTGCAGACCAAGGGCGTCCTCTCGATCGCGGCGGCCGGCAACGACGGCAATTCGACGACCTCGTACCCGGCCGGCTACGCCAGCGTGATGTCGGTGGCGGCCGTGGACGAAAACAAGGTCGTCGCCTCGTTCTCGCAATACAACAAGGACGTCGAGATCGCCGGTCCGGGCGTATCCGTGCTGTCGACCGTCCCGATGGGCACCGGCGTCGATACGGCGCTCACCGTCGGCTCGACCAACTACGCCTCGTCGGCGATGGAAGGCTCGCCCGTCAAGACCGCGACCGCACCGCTGGCCGACTTCGGCCTCGGCGACACCGTCAACTCGTCCGTCTCCGGCAAGGTCTGCCTGATCCAGCGCGGCACGATCGACTTCGCGACCAAGGTCACCAACTGCGAGAAGAGCGGCGGCGTGGGCGCGATCGTCTACAACAACGTGGCCGGCGCCTTCGGCGGCACGCTGGGCACGACCGTCACCTCGATCCCGTCGCTGACCGCGTCCGACACGGACGGCGCCGCGATGAAGGCCCAGCTGGGCCAGAGCGCGACGGTGGCCGTGAAGGCATCGAACTACGCCTACTTCGACGGCACGTCGATGGCCACGCCGCACGTGTCGGCCGTCGCCGCGCTGGTGTGGAGCTACTTCCCGACCTGCACGGGTTCCCAGATCCGCACGTCGCTGGACAACAGCGCGCTCGACCTGGGCACGGCCGGCCGCGACACCAAGTACGGCTACGGTCTCGTGCAGGCCAAGGCGGCATACGACCGCATCAAGGCGCTGGGCTGCGGTAAATAATCCGTCGCTGCAGTGCACGAAAAGGGGCGCCACGAGCGCCCCTTTTTATATTAACGGCCGCGTAATGCATCTATAATGGTCGTTTTCGCAAATCCAGCCACTACAGCCATCATGGAATTAGCCAAGTCTTTCGAGCCAGTCGACATCGAACAATTCTGGCGCACGGAATGGGAACAGCGCGGTTACTTTGCCGCGTCGATGGACGACGGGAAGCCGTCGTTCAGCATCCAGCTGCCGCCGCCGAACGTGACGGGCACCCTGCACATGGGCCACGCCTTCAACCAGACCGTCATGGATGGCCTGACCCGCTACTACCGCATGCGTGGCTTTAACACGGCGTGGATCCCGGGCACCGACCACGCCGGCATCGCCACGCAGATCGTCGTGGAGCGCCAGCTCGACGCGCAAAAGATCTCGCGCCACGACCTGGGCCGCGAAGCCTTCGTCGAGAAGGTCTGGGAGTGGAAGGAAAAATCGGGCAGCACGATCACGGGCCAGATGCGCCGCCTGGGCGCCTCGGCCGACTGGAACCGCGAATACTTCACGATGGACGAGCCGCGCTCGAAGACCGTGACCGAAGTGTTCGTGCGCCTGTTCGAGCAGGGCCTGATCTACCGCGGCAAGCGCCTCGTCAACTGGGATCCGGTGCTGGGCACGGCCGTCTCCGACCTCGAAGTGGTGTCGGAAGAAGAAGACGGTTCGATGTGGTACATCCAGTACCCGCTGGCGGACGGCAGCGGCCACCTGACCGTCGCGACGACGCGTCCGGAAACGATGCTGGGCGACGTCGCCGTCGCCGTCGACCCGACCGACGAACGCTACACGCACCTGCACGGCAAGATGCTCAAGCTGCCGCTCGTCGGCCGCGAGATCCCCGTCATCGCCGACAGCTACGTGGATAAAGCGTTCGGCACGGGCTGCGTGAAGATCACGCCCGCGCACGACTTCAACGACTACGCCGTCGGCCAGCGCCACAACCTGCCGCTGCTGTCGATCATGACGCTCGACGCGAAGATCACGGACGACGCACCGGAAGCCTACCGCGGCCTGGACCGCTTCGAAGCGCGCAAGAAGATCGTCGCCGACCTCGAGGCGCAAGGCCTGCTGGAACAAGTGAAACCGCACAAGCTGATGGTGCCGCGCGGCGACCGCACGGGCGTCGTCATCGAGCCGATGCTGACGGACCAGTGGTTCGTCGCGATGAGCAAGCCGGCGCCGGAAGGCACGCACAACCCGGGCAAGTCGATCACCGACGTGGCGCTGGAAAAGGTCGCGAGCGGAGAAATCAAATTCGTCCCGGAGAACTGGACGACCACGTACAACCAGTGGCTGAACAACATCCAGGACTGGTGCATCTCGCGCCAGCTGTGGTGGGGCCACCGCATCCCGGCCTGGTACGGTCCGAACGGCGAAGTCGTCGTCGCCCGCAACGAGGAAGAAGCGCAGCAGAAGGCAGCGGCCGCCGGCATCCAGGGTGAACTGAAACGCGACGACGACGTGCTGGACACGTGGTTCTCGTCCGCGCTCGTCCCGTTCTCGACGGTCGGCTGGCCGGAACAGACGAAGGACATGGACCTGTTCCTGCCCTCCTCCGTGCTCGTCACCGGCTTCGACATCATCTTCTTCTGGGTCGCGCGCATGGTCATGATGACGGCGCACTTCACCGGCAAGGTCCCGTTCAAGACCGTGTACGTGCACGGCCTCGTGCGCGATTCGTCGGGCCAGAAGATGTCGAAATCGAAGGGCAACACGCTCGACCCGATCGACCTGATCGACGGCATCGACGTGGAATCGCTCGTCGCCAAGCGCACGACGGGCCTGATGAATCCGAAGGCCGCCGAGAAGATCGCCAAGGCGACGCGCAAGGAATTCCCGGACGGGATCCCGGCGTTCGGCACGGACGCCGTGCGCTTCACGATGGCCAGCTACGCCTCCCTCGGCCGCAACATCAACTTCGACCTGGGCCGCTGCGAAGGCTACCGCAACTTCTGCAACAAGCTGTGGAACGCCACCCGCTTCGTGCTGATGAACACGGAAGGCAAGGATTGCGGCAGGCCGGATCCGGCCGACTATTCGCAGGCCGACCGCTGGATCATCTCGCGCCTGAACCGCGTCGAACTGGACGTGGCCAAGGGCTTCGAGGACTACCGCTTCGACAACATCGCGAACAGCATCTACAGCTTCGTGTGGGACGAGTACTGCGACTGGTACCTGGAACTGGCGAAGGTGCAGGTCCAGCAGGGCACGGAAGCGCAGCAGCGCGCCACCCGCCACACCTTGCTGCGCGTGCTGGAAGTCGTGCTGCGCCTCGCGCATCCGATCATCCCGTTCGTCACGGAAGCGCTGTGGCAGGCCGTCGCGCCGCTGGCAGGCAAAACGGGTGACACGATCATGCTGCAACCGTACCCGGTCGCCGACGAGTCGCTGATCGATGCGGATGCGGAAAGCTGGATGGAGCAGTTCAAGAAGGTCACCGACGCGACCCGCAACCTGCGCGGCGAAATGAAGCTGTCGCCGTCCGTGCGCGTGCCGCTGATCGTCGAGCCGGCGAACGACGCCGACCGCGCGGCCGCCCAGGGCTTCGCACCGTACGTGGCGCTGCTGGCCAAGCTGTCGGAAGTGCAGATCGTCGACGCGCTGCCGGATTCGCCGGCCGCCGTCGCCATCGTCGGCACGACCAAGCTGATGCTGAAGGTCGAGATCGACGTCGCCGCCGAGCGCGAACGCCTCAAGAAGGAGATCGCGCGCATCGAAGGCGAGATCGCCAAGGCCAACGGCAAGCTGTCCAGCGAAAGCTTCGTCGCCCGCGCACCGGCGGCCGTCGTCGCGCAGGAACGCGAGCGCCTGGACAACTTCAGCGCCACCTTGGCCAAGCTGAACGAGCAGTTCGCCAAGCTGCCGCCGGCCTGACGCGCCACGTTCTCCCATGAACGACGCGCCGGGTCATACCGGCGCGTTTTTTTTATCGGATCACGGACATGACGATTTCCCACTTCGCCCAACTGGCCGCCTATAACGAATGGATGAACCGCAAGCTGTACGACGCAGCCGCCGCGTTGCCGGCGGAGCGCGTGCACGAGGACCGGGGCGCATTCTTCGGCTCGATCTTCGGGACGCTCAACCACCTCGTGATCGCGGACCTCATCTGGTTCAAGCGCATCGCCGCCGGCCTGCCGGGCCTCGCGTCCCTGCAAAGCCTGGACGCCCTGCCCCGCCCGGCGTCCCTGGACCAGCGCCTGTGCGCGACGCTCCCCGAACTGGACGTGCTGCGCGCGCAGCTGGACGCGGCCATCATCGGTTTCTGCGCCGAGGTACGACCCGCCCGGCTGGACGCCGCATTCACGTGGACATCGATGAAGGGCATCGCCAGCACGAAGCGGCTGGGCGACGTCCTGCTGCACGTCTTTAACCACCAGACGCACCACCGCGGCCAGGCGACGACGCTGTTCTCCCAACTGGGCGTCGACGTCGGCCCGACAGATCTGCTCCTGTTGCTGCCGAACGTGGCGTGACGGGCGCCGCCGGCATCAAAACGTTTCCCACTCCTCGTCCGCCACCGTCGCTTTTCGCTTCACGGCGGACGGCGCACCCGCGCTCGCGGCCCCGGTCGCGCGCCGCGCGGGCGCGGAGAGGGCGTGCACCGGGGCGGCCGGCTTCGTTCGCGGACTCGTGGCGGACGTACGATGAAGCTCACGCTGGCCCGGCATCTCGTCCAGCACGAACACGTCCACGACCCCGCTCAGCACACCGACCTGGTCCTGCAGCGAAGCGGAGGCGGCAGCGGCTTCCTCGACCAGGGCCACGTTCTGCTGCGTGATCGAATCCATCTGTCCGATCGCCTGGTTGATCTGGTCGAGCCCGGAAGTCTGTTCCATGCTCGCCTGGGTGATTTCGCCCATGATGTCCGTCACACGTTGGATGCTGTTGACGATCTCTTTCATGGTGGCGCCGGCCTCGTCGACCAGGCGCGCGCCGCTGTCGACCTTGTTCACGGAATCGCCGATCAGTTGTTTGATTTCCTTGGCGGCACCGGCCGAGCGCTGGGCCAGGTTGCGCACCTCGGATGCGACGACCGCGAAGCCACGGCCCTGCTCACCGGCCCGGGCCGCCTCCACCGCCGCGTTCAGCGCGAGAATATTGGTCTGGAACGCGATCCCGTCGATGACGCCGATGATGTCCACGATCTTGCGCGAAGACTCGTTGATCGCGCCCATCGTGTCGACCACCTGCGCCACGACGCCGCCGCCGCGCACCGCCACTTCCGATGCCGATACGGCCAACTGATTGGCCTGGCGCGCGTTGTCGGCGTTCTGGCGTACCGTGCCGGTCAGCTGTTCCATCGACGCGGCGGTCTGTTCCAGCGAACTGGCCTGGCCACAAGTACGTTCGGACAGATCCATGTTGCCGGCCGAGATCTGGGTGGACGCGCTGGAAATGGTCTGGGTACTGGCGCGCACTTCCGCCACGATGCCGGCGAGGTTGGCCTTCATCTTGGACAGGGCCGCCAGCAAAGTGCCGATTTCGTTGTTGCCGCGCGCCTCGATCGGTCCGGTCAGGTCGCCCGCGGCCACGCGGGACGCGATGGCGGTCGCCTCACCAAGCGGCGCCGAGATCGCACGGATCATCGCCACGCCCACGGAGACGCCGACCAGCACGGCCAGCAACAGCACGCCGCCCGCCATATACGCGATGCGGCGCAGGCTGGCGGTGACGTCCGCCTCGTTGGCCGCCGCGCGCTCCTTCGACGCGCGCGTGAGCGCCGCCATGGCTTCGTCACCGACCCGGTACGACGGATTGATCTTCTTGATCAGGGTTGCTTCCGCACCGTCCCAGTCACCCGCCCGGATCGCGTCGGCCGCCGCCTTGATATGCGCCACGCCCAGGTTATCGCTCTTGGCGAACCATTCCTCGGCCAGGCGCTTTTCCTCGCCATTCGTGATCGACGCGCTGTACTTCGTCCACTTGTCGGTCGTGGCGTTCGCCAACGCATCGATCTGGGTGAAATGCACGGTCAGCGGATGGTCATGCAGCTGCGACCAGGCGAGCGTCGGGTTATGCTGCAAGGCCTGGAGAATCTGGCTGCGCGCCAGCTCCATGTCGAGGCGGATCGACTTTTGGTCGTAAGCGCTTTTCTGGTCCGCCAGGATCACGTCGCGGATCAGGCCGACCGACCGCTCCGCGCCGTACAGGCCCGTGACGCCAATCACCAGCATCATCGCGACGAGCAAGCTCAATGCCGTCACGACGAGCGTCTTAATCTTCATATTGTTTAACATTTTCATTCCTCGGCGTTCTCAATCGTCTAGCGCGCGGCAGGATACGCCATCGAAGCGGCGGCTGTTGAAGAACTGGTGGATGGCCGCGCGCAGCTCCTCCACCTCGTCGAACTCGACGTACGTCACGTCCACCAGATCCTCGAGTTCGCGGATCAGGGTCGTCTTGATCGGTGCTCCTTTCCACACCAGGAACAGCAACGGGGTGCGCCGTCCCTTGAAGATGTGGTAACTCAGTTCGAAGGCGCTGCTTTCGCTCATGCCGACGCGGATGTTGATCATCACGTCGGCCTGGTCCAGCAATCCCAGGCGGTGGTTCCGGAAGTTCCGGGGCGTGAACGGCATGTGCTGCTCGCGCTCGAAGGATTGCTTGAACGTGGAGGCGCTTTCGGCCTGGATGCCGGTCAGGTAATCGAACGCGTACGGTGCACCGTTGGCGCTGTCGATCAGGTGCATGATGTCGCTGATCATGCGCTGCTGCAGCGCGTCCGATTCGGTGAACGGCTGGCGGATGAACACCTTCAGCGGCTCGGCCCCCGCCACGCGCTTGCGCTCGTGCCGGCGGCGCTCGGGAATCGTGGCCGCGGCCGCCGCCAGGTCGGCCTCGGTCGGCGCCGGGCGGCCGCGCGCGGACGGCGCCGCGGAGGCCGCGCCGTGCAGCGTACCCAAGGAGTACAGGCCATAGTTGTCGATGTGGCGGATTCCCTCCAGCGCCGCTTCCGCGCCGGCGATGGTGGTGTAGCACGGCGCACCGCATGCCAGCGCGGCCACGCGCAGCGCGCTCGACGCGAAGATGGCGGTGCGCTTCTCGTCCACGGTCAACACGACCAGGGCGATCTCACGGGCGCGCATCAGATCGAGCGCCTCGGCGTCGTCCACGGTCGCGACGGGAATGTCGGCCGCCGCGATCACGGTCGCGGTGACATGGCTGGCGCACAGCGTGAAACCGGCCGCGTGCAACTGACGGGCCAGCGCCACGGCGCGCGCCTGGTCGCCGCGCTTGACGCGCATGAAGACCCGGCCCGCGCGCGGCAGGCGCACGTTGGCCGCCAGTTGCGCCTTGTGGAACGCTTCGCCGAACGTGGCGCCCACGCCCATCACTTCGCCGGTCGATTTCATTTCCGGGCCGAGGATGGTATCGACGCCGGGGAATTTCGCAAACGGGAACACGGATTCCTTGACGCAGAAACGGGACGGGACAGCTTCCGCCGTCACGCCCTGGCTCGCCAGCGACTGCCCCGCCATGCAGCGCGCCGCGATCTTGGCCAGCTGCAGTCCCGTCGCCTTCGACACGAACGGCACCGTGCGCGAGGCGCGCGGATTCACTTCCAGGACAAAGACATGGTCGCGCAGCCTGCCGTCCACCTTGACCTGCTGGATCGCGAACTGCACGTTCATCAGGCCGACGACGTTCAAGCCACGCGCCATGCGGGCGGTCTGGCGCTTGAGTTCCGCGATCGTCTCCGGCGCCAGCGAATACGGCGGCAGGGAACAGGCCGAATCGCCCGAGTGGATGCCCGCCTGCTCGATATGTTCCATCACGCCGCCGATCACGACGTCCGTGCCGTCCGCCACGCAGTCGACGTCGCACTCGATGGCATCGTTCAGGAAGCGGTCCAGCAACACCGGCGAATCATGCGACACCTTGACGGCTTCACGCATGTAGCGTTCGAGGTCGGCCTGTTCATGCACGATCTCCATCGCGCGCCCGCCCAGCACGTACGATGGGCGCACCACCAGCGGATAGCCGATTTCCTCCGCCATGCGCACGGCGTCAAGCTCGGTACGCGCGGTACGGTTCAGCGGCTGGCGCAGTTCCAGCCTGTTCAGCAGTTGCTGGAAGCGCTCGCGGTCTTCGGCCGCGTCGATCATGTCGGGCGACGTGCCGATGATCGGCACGCCGTTGGCCTCCAGCGCCAGTGCCAGCTTCAGCGGCGTCTGGCCGCCGTACTGGACGATCACGCCTTCCGGCTTTTCCAGCGCGACGATTTCCAGCACGTCTTCCAGGGTGAGCGATTCGAAATACAGGCGGTCCGACGTATCGTAGTCGGTCGAGACGGTCTCCGGATTGCAGTTGACCATGATGGTCTCGTAGCCGTCTTCGCGCAGCGCCATGGCGGCATGGACGCAGCAGTAGTCGAATTCGATGCCCTGGCCGATGCGGTTCGGGCCGCCGCCCAGCACCATGATCTTGCGCTTGTCGGTGGGTTCGGCTTCGCACTCGTCGTCGTAGGTCGAATACAGGTACGCGGTGCGGGTGGCGAATTCGGCGGCGCAGGTGTCGACGCGCTTGTACACGGGACGCACGCCCAGCTGGTGGCGGCGCGCGCGCACCTCGTCTTCGTGGGTTTTCAGCAGCGCCGCCAGGCGGCGATCCGAGAAACCCTGTTGCTTCAACTTGCGCAGGATGGGCTCGTCCAGGGCGCCGAGGCGCTGGGTCTCCAGCCACAGTTCGACCTCGACCAGGTCCCGGATCTGCGCCAGGAACCACGGATCGATGCGCGACAGGCGCTGCACGTCGTCCAGCGAATAACCCTGGGCGAACGCGTCGCCCACGAACCAGATACGCTCCGGGCCGGGCGCCGCGAGTTCCGCATCGATCACCTCGGTGCCCGATTGCCTGCGCCGCAGCCCATCGACGCCGATATCCAGGCCGCGCAACGCCTTCTGGAACGATTCCTGGAACGTGCGGCCCATCGCCATCACTTCGCCGACGGACTTCATCTGCGTGGTCAGGCTCGTGTCTGCACCGGGGAATTTTTCGAACGCGAAGCGCGGAATCTTGGTGACGACGTAATCGATGGCCGGCTCGAACGAGGCCGGCGTGGCGCCGCCGGTGATCTCGTTGCGCAGTTCGTCGAGCGTGAAGCCGACGGCCAGCTTGGCCGCCACGCGGGCGATCGGAAAGCCCGTTGCCTTGGAAGCGAGCGCCGACGAACGCGACACGCGCGGATTCATCTCGATCACGATCATGCGGCCGTCGTCCGGGTTGACCGCGAACTGCACGTTCGAGCCGCCCGTGTCGACGCCGATCTCGCGCAGCACGGCGAGCGACGCGTTGCGCATGATCTGGTATTCCTTGTCCGTCAGCGTCTGCGCCGGCGCGACGGTGATCGAGTCGCCCGTGTGCACGCCCATCGGGTCGAGGTTTTCGATCGAACAGACGATGATGCAGTTGTCCTTCTTGTCGCGCACGACCTCCATCTCGTATTCCTTCCAGCCGACCAGCGATTCCTCGATCAGCAGTTCGGAAGTGGGCGACAGTTCCAGGCCGCGCGCGCAGATGGCGGCGAATTCACTCGCGTCGTGCGCGATGCCGCCGCCGCTTCCGCCCATCGTGAACGACGGGCGGATGATGACCGGGAAGCCCAGCTTGGCCTGCTCGGCCCATGCCTCGGCCATGTCGTGGGCCACGCCCGAACGGGCGGAGCCCAGGCCGATCTTCGTCATGGCCTCCTTGAACCGGGAACGGTCCTCGGCCTTGTCGATGGCGTCCGGCGTCGCGCCGATCAGTTCCACGCCATGCTCGGCCAGCACGCCGTGGCGATGCAGGTCGAGCGCGCAGTTGAGCGCCGTCTGGCCGCCCATCGTGGGCAGGACGGCATCCGGCCTTTCGGTGGCGATGATGCGCGCCACGACTTCCCACTGGATCGGCTCGATGTACGTGACGTCGGCCATGTCCGGGTCGGTCATGATCGTGGCCGGATTGCTGTTGACCAGGATGACCTTGTAGCCTTCCTCGCGCAACGCCTTGCAGGCCTGGGCGCCCGAGTAGTCGAATTCGCACGCCTGGCCGATCACGATCGGGCCGGCGCCGATGATCAGGATGCTTTTGATATCAGTGCGCTTGGGCATGGCGTGCCTCCATCAGCGAGATGAAACGGTCGAACAGGGTGCCCAGGTCGTGCGGACCGGGCGAAGCCTCGGGGTGGCCCTGGAAACAAAAGGCCGGCGCATCCAGGCGCTCGAAGCCTTGCAGCGAGCCGTCGAACAGCGACACGTGGGTCACCCGGCAATTGGACGGCAGCGTGGCCGCGTCGACCGCGAAGCCGTGGTTCTGGGAGGTGATCATGACCTTGCCGCTGGCGAGGTCCTGCACGGGATGGTTGGCGCCGTGGTGGCCGAACTTCATCTTGACAGTCTGCGCGCCGGAAGCGAGCGCCATGATCTGGTGGCCGAGGCAGATGCCGAAGGTCGGTACGCCCCGCCCGATGATCTCGCGCGACGCGGCAATCGCATAATCGCACGGGGCCGGATCGCCGGGGCCGTTCGACAGGAACACGCCGTCCGGATCGAGCGCCAACACCTCCGCGGCACCGGTCTGCGCCGGCACCACCGTCACGCGGCAGCCGCGTTGGGCCAGCATGCGCAGGATGTTGGCCTTGATGCCGAAGTCGTACGCCACCACGTGGAAGCGCGGCGCATCCTGGACGCCATGGCCTGCGCCCAGGCGCCATTCCGTTTCGCGCCACTCGTAGCGCTCACGGACACTGGCGACCTTGGCCAGGTCCATGCCGCCCAGGCCTTCGAAGCCGCGGGCCAGCGCGACCGTTTCCTCGGCGGACAAGCCGGTCGCGATGGCACCGCTCTGCGCGCCCTTGCTGCGCAGGATGCGCGTGAGCTTGCGAGTGTCGATGCCGGCGATGGCGACGACGCCCTGGGCCTTCAGGTAATCCGAGAGCGCCTGGGTTGCGCGAAAATTCGATGCCAGCAGCGGCAGGTCCTTGACGACCAGGCCCGCGGCGTGAACCCGCGCCGCGGGGCCGCTGGACGATTCGCCGTCTTCGGGATTGACGCCGGTGTTACCGATGTGCGGATAGGTCAGCGTGACGATCTGGCGCATGTAGCTGGCGTCGGTCAGGATTTCCTGGTAGCCGGTCATCGCGGTGTTGAAGACGACTTCGCCGGTGGTGTGACCGGTTGCGCCGATGGCATGGCCGGGAAAGATGCTGCCGTCCGCCAGCGCGAGTATCGCTCGGGTTTCTGTGCCCGGCGCTCGGTCGAGAGGGTGTTTCATGGAGGGCTCCTCGCAATGCGATGTAATGAGGCGCGCGATGGAAAAACGCTGCGCAGATGTAGCCATGCCGTCAGTCTTCCGCCGCTCAGCAACTACGAGAATCGGAACATTACCGCATCTTTTTTAATGCCGCATGGAAATTTTTTTGCAAAACGAAAAAAACGACACTTCGCTTATCAGTTCACAAACCTCTGCGCGGAACTGGCGTGCATTACCTCAAAAAATGACATCGCCGGCCGCATGTGCAGCGGGTGAAGTGTCTGTTTTTTACAAACGTCCGTGCGATCGCGGCCGTCCGGCAAGCGTCACGAGATGGATCCTCGTTTACCGCACGACCGTGCAGTTTGCTACACTGGCAAAGCACGATCACCACGACACCAACAAGGAGACACCATGCGCCCCCTGATCCAAGCCGCCGCCCTCGCGGCGTTCGCCACAGTGCTCGCCACCCATTCGGCGTGGGCCGACGACGCGTCGCCGGTCGGACTCTGGAAGACCATCGACGACGCTTCCGGCAAGCCCACCGCCCTGATCCGCATCACGGACAACCAGGGCGAACTGCAGGGGAAAATCGAAAAACTGTTCCGCACGCCGGAAGAAGACCAGAATCCGAAATGCACGTTGTGCCAGGGCGCGCGCAAGGACCAGCCGATCGTCGGCATGACCATCGTCTCGGGCCTGCGCAAGAACGGCGACGAGTACACGGGCGGCGAGATCCTCGACCCGAAGAACGGCAAGGTCTACAAGAGCAAGCTGAGCGTCCACGAAGGCGGCAAGAAACTCGAAGTGCGGGGCTATGTCGGCGTGCCGATGTTCGGGCGGTCGCAAGTCTGGCTGCGCCAGGAATGAGGACGCTCGTCAATACAGTATTTGCGTGTCGTGCGCGCCACTGACGGTGCCGCTATGCTAATCTGGTGAATGTTGCATTCACCCAATTGGCATTCACATGATCTTCTTGCGGCTCCTGTCGTTCCTGATCGGCATTGGCATCCCGATGGCGCTGCCGCTCGTGCTCGGCGACGTCACCCGCGGCATGCCCGGCTGGCCCGTGCTGGGCGGCCTGTTCGGCATGAGCCTCGTCTCCGGCAGCTTCCTGTACATCGCCCTGCTGGCGCCGCGCATGCGCCGCTCCATCATCCTGCGCGTCCTGGGCGGCCTGCTGCTGATGCTGCCGGTGGCCGCCAGCCTCGCCGTATTGCTGACGCGTACCCAGGAAGAGATGCTGTTGGCCGGCGGCGGGTTGCTCGCGGCCTCCGTGCTGATGTTCATCAGCTTCATCTTCCCCGGCTTCCCTGAAAGCCGGCGCCCCATGCGCAAGCGCGACCGCCAGGAGCCGGCGCTGCCCTGACGTGAACTAGGCGGGCGGGAGGTTATCCCACAGGTCGCCCGTCGGGCTGATGCGCGGCGCGGCGATGCCGAAATGCTTGTACGCCTGCGGCGTGGCGATGCGGCCGCGCGGCGTGCGCTGCAGGTAGCCCTGCTGGATCAGGTACGGTTCCAGCACGTCCTCGATGGTGTCCGCCGCTTCGCCGATGGCGGCGGCCAGGTTGCCGATGCCGACCGGCCCGCCGGCGAACTTGAACAGCACCGCTTCCAGCAGCTTCCGGTCCATCACGTCGAAGCCGACCGTGTCCACGTCCAGCATGCGCAGCGCGCGGTCGGCCATCTCGCGCGTGATCTCGCCATTGCCTTTCACCTCCGCATAGTCGCGCACGCGGCGCAGCAGGCGGTTGGCGATACGGGGCGTGCCGCGGGCGCGCTTGGCGACTTCGCGCGCGCCCTCCTCGTCGATCGGCGCTTCCAGCAGCGCGGCGCTGCGGGCGACGATCTTCGTCAATTCCTCGACGTTGTAGAACTCCAGCCGGGCGACGATGCCGAAGCGGTCGCGCAGCGGGTTCGTCAGCATGCCCGCGCGCGTGGTGGCGCCGACGAGCGTGAACGGCTGCAGGTCGAGCTTCACGGAGCGCGCGGCCGGGCCTTCGCCGATCATGATGTCGATCTGGTAGTCTTCCAGCGCCGGGTACAGGATCTCCTCGACCACC
Source organism: uncultured Massilia sp. (assembly GCA_966211695.1). Classification (GTDB taxonomy): domain Bacteria; phylum Pseudomonadota; class Gammaproteobacteria; order Burkholderiales; family Burkholderiaceae_D; genus Telluria. The sequence continues at coordinate 19,994 of CBIHOW010000082.1, forward strand.
GGAGACAGGCGGTGGATCTCGTCGATGAACAGGACGTCGTTCGCTTCCAGGTTCGTGAGCAGCGCGGCCAGGTCGCCGGGGCGCTCCAGCACGGGGCCGGACGTCTGGCGCAGGTTCACGCCCATCTCGCGCGCGATGATGTGCGCGAGCGTCGTCTTGCCGAGGCCAGGCGGGCCGAACAGCAGCGTGTGGTCGAGCGCCTCGCGGCGCTTGCGGGCCGCGTGGATGAAGATTTCGAGCTGGTCGCGGATTTTTTCCTGGCCGACGTATTCGTCCAGATGCTTGGGGCGCAACGCGCGCTCGATCGCCTCCTCGTTGGGCGAGGCCGGCGCGGCATCGATGATGCGCTGCTCGGTGAAATTGTCGGTCTGGATGCTCATCTTTGATTACGCCTTGGACAACGCCTTCAACGCCAGCTTGATGCCGTCGGACACGCTGGTCCCGGCCGGCATGTTCTTGATCGCGACGAGGGCTTCCTTGTCAGAATACCCCAAAGCCTGCAGCGCATTGAGCACGTCTGCCTGCGCATCGTCGTGCGGCGCGCCGGCCGCGACGCCGATGTCGGCGCCCAGCTTGCCCTTCAGTTCCAGCAGCAGGCGCTCGGCCGTCTTCTTGCCGATGCCCGGCACTTTGACGAGGCGGCCGGTCTCCTGCAAGGTCACGGCCTGGGCCAGGTCGGCCACCGTCATGCCGGACAGGATGGACAGCGCCGTGCGTGCGCCGATGCCGGTGATCTTGATCAGCTGGCGGAACACGGCGCGCTCGTTCGACGACCCGAACCCGAACAGCAGGTGCGCGTCCTCGCGCACGACGTAGTGCGTGAACAGGGTCACGCGCTCGCCCGTGTGCGGCAGGTTGTAGAACGTGCTCATCGGCACGTCGACTTCATAGCCGACGCCCTGGCAATCGACGAGCACTTGCGGCGGGTTCTTTTCCAGCAGGACTCCGGAGAGACGACCGATCATGGTGACCTTTCAATAATTAGACGAGGCGGCCGCGCTTCATGTGCAGCGTCGGCTTCTTCGGATTGGCCGGCGCGAGCGAGCCCATCAATGCCAGCGCATCCTGGCTGTTGGCGTGGCAGATGGCAATGCCGAGCGCATCGGCCGCGTCCGTGCCCGGCAGGCCCGGCAGCTTGAGCAGGCGCGCGACCATGTCCTGCACCTGCGCCTTGACGGCCTTGCCCGTGCCGACGACGGCCTGTTTCACTTGCGTGGGCGTGTACTCCGCCACGTCGAGGTCGGCGCCGACGAGGGCCGTGATCGCGGCGCCGCGCGCCTGGCCGAGCAGCAGGGTCGACTGCGGATTGACGTTGACGAAGACTTTTTCGATGGCCGCGCAGGCCGGCTGGTAGGTAGCGACGATTTCGCTGACGCCGGTCAGGATGACTTTCAGCCGCGGCGGCAGCGCGCCTTCGGTGCCCGTCTTGATGGTGCCGGACGCGATGTAGCGCAGCCGGTTGCCTTGCTTTTCAATGACGCCGAACCCTGTCGTACGCAGGCCCGGGTCGATGCCGAGAATAATCATTGTCGAATGTTATACCGGCGCGGGTGTTTCGTGGGAAAAATACTGTGCAAAAACACAGGTCGATGGCGGAACCACCACGTAGGGTGGGGTGATTGATGCCAATGGCATCAATCACGAGCCCACCAAACGTCCGCGATTAATGGCGGAAGTGACGCGTGCCAGTGTACAGCATGACCACGCCGCGTTCATCCGCCGCGTCGATCACTTCCTGGTCGCGCATCGAGCCGCCCGGGTGGATCACGCAGGTCGCGCCCGCGTCGACGACGACGTCCAGGCCGTCACGGAACGGGAAGAACGCGTCCGACGCCACGGCCGAACCCACCAGCGACAGGCCGGCGTTCTGCGCCTTGATCGACGCGATGCGCGCGGAGTCGATGCGGCTCATCTGGCCGGCGCCCACGCCGAGGGTCATGCCGCCGGCGCAGAACACGATCGCGTTCGATTTCACGAACTTGGCCACGCGCCACGCGAACATCAGGTCCTGCAGCTGCTGCTGGGTCGGCTGCTTCTTCGTCACGACGCGCAGGTCGCCGATGCCGACGTTCTTCGCGTCCGGCGATTGCACGAGCAGGCCGCCGCCCACGCGCTTGACGTCGTACACGTTCTGGCCGTCGCCGAGGGCAATTTCCAGCAGGCGCACGTTCTGCTTGGCCGACATGATCTGCAGCGCTTCGGCGGTGAACGCCGGGGCGATCAGGACTTCCACGAACAGCTTGGCGATGGCTTCCGCCGCCGGGCCGTCGACCGGCACGTTGAAGGCGATGATGCCGCCGAAGGCCGAGGTCGGATCCGTCTTCAGCGCGCGCTGGTAGGCGTCCAGCGCGTCGGCGCCGATCGCGACGCCGCACGGGTTGGCGTGCTTGATGATCACGCAGCCGGCCGGCGAATTGAAGCCGCCCAGCGACTTGACGCATTCCCAGGCCGCATCCGCGTCGGCGATATTGTTGTACGACAGCTCTTTACCCTGCAGCTGGCGGTAGTTGGCCAGGCTGCCGGCGGCCGGCACGAGGTCGCGGTAGAACGCGGCGGTCTGGTGCGGGTTTTCGCCGTAGCGCATGTCCTGGACTTTTTCGAAGTGCAGGTTCAGCGTCTGCGGGTAGGCGGCGCGGTTCGTGTGGTCCTTGTCCGGGCCGAGGCTCGTCAGGTAGTTCGTGATGGCGGCGTCGTATTGCGCCGTGTGTGCGAACACTTTCTTGGCCAGGCGGAATTTCGTTTCGTAGCCGACCGTGCCGGCCGTCTCACCGGTGCCCTTCATCTCGGCCAGCACCGGACCGTAGTCGGCCGGATCGACGATGACGACGACGTCGCGGTGGTTCTTGGCCGCCGAGCGCAGCATGGTCGGGCCGCCGATGTCGATGTTCTCGATCGCGTCTTCCAGCGAGCATTGCTCCTTGGCGACGGTGGCCTGGAACGGGTACAGGTTGACCACCACCATGTCGATCTCCGGAATGCCGTGCTCTTCCAGCTTGGCAACGTGTTCCGGGAAGTCGCGGCGGGCCAGGATGCCGCCGTGGACCTTCGGATGCAGCGTCTTCACGCGGCCATCGAGCATTTCCGGGAAGCCGGTGTAGTCGGCGACTTCGGTCACCGGCACACCATTGTCCTGCAGCAGTTTGGCGGTGCCGCCGGTGGACAGGATGTTCACGCCGAGGGCGGACAGCGCACGCGCGAAATCGAGGACGCCGGTTTTGTCGGAAACGGAGATGAGTGCTTGTTTGATCATGGGAGTGGCCTGTTGAAAAAAATCTGGACGGGCTCGCGCACGCCGGACAAAGGGCCCGACGCACGCCTGCACGCCCCGGCCCCTCCGCCGGCGCTTACAGCAGCCCGTGCTCCTGCAACTTCTTGCGCAACGTATTGCGATTAATGCCCAGCATCTGGGCCGCATGCGACTGATTGCCCTCCGCCCGCGTCATCACCACTTGCAGGATCGGTTTTTCGACGGTCAGGAGCATCATGTCGTAGATATTCGTCGGTTTCTGCTCGCCCAGGTCGTTGAAATAGTCTTCGAGGCTTTTTTGAACGACTTCCTGGATACTTTCTTTGCTCATGTCTACAGCTTCATCCTGGTTAAATGCTGCTTGTGGCAGCGTTTGTCTCCGACGTTCTTGTTATTTTTCTTCTATTACTTAGGCGGCAATCGCGTCATCGTCAGGATGCGCGGGCCGGTATTGTAACCGCTCGCCGTACCGGAGTTGCGATTTAAAAAACGCATCGACGGCAGACAATTGCTCGGCCGTCGATTCCAGACGGTTCATGCGCTGACGGAATTCTTCGCCGCCAGGCAAGTCTTCGACGTACCAGCCGATGTGCTTGCGCGCCGTGCGCACGCCCAGGTATTCGCCATAAAAGGCGTAGTGGGCCGGCAGGTGTTCGTTCATCAGTTCGCGCACCTCCTCGACCAGCGGCGGCGGCAGATACTCGCCCGTGCGCAGGAAGTAATCGATTTCGCGACAGATCCAGGGACGGCCCTGCGCGGCGCGGCCGATCATCACCGC
>CBIHOW010000083.1:0-23716 GCA_966211695.1 uncultured Massilia sp.
ACCGCGTGTATCTGCCGCTCGACCCCGCCCGCAGCGATTCCGAACACCTGCTGCAGGCACTCGACCTGGCCACGCTGGCGGGCCGCAAGGTGCTCGTCGTGCGCGGCGAGACGGGCCGCGAAGTGTTGCCGGATGCTTTGCGCGCGGCCGGCGTGGAGGTCGAGACCGTGGCCGCCTACCGCCGCGCCGTCCCGGCACTGACCCCGGACCTGGCCGCGTCATTACGCGCCTTGCTGGCGGGCCCGAACGACTGGATAATCACGAGCTCGGAAGCCCTGCGGGGCCTGGCCGGTCTCGTCGAGCAGCTTGACGGTGGAACAAGTGTGGCAAATATGCAACGGCAGCACCTGATCGTTCCGCATGCCCGCATCGCGGAAACGGCCTCTGCACTCGGTTTCACCGCTGTGACACTCACGGGGTCCGGCGACGAGCGGCTGCTTGCCGCGTTACAATCACGAGCATGAACGAATTGCCCAACAATCCAGAAAAACCAAACATGGGCGGTCCGGTCGTTCCGCCGGAAAGCTATGTGACGCCGGCCCCGGCGGGCCCCGGCGAGCCCCGCGTTCCCGAGGGTTCCGGTCTCGGCGGGCTGCTGCAGAAGCCGCAGAACGTCGCCATCCTCGCACTGGCCGTGTTGCTTGCCCTCCAGACGTATTCCACGCACAGCCGTTTCAACAAGCTGCGCGAGGACGTCGCGCGCACGCTCCAGAAGGACAATGCCTCGAACGCCGAGACGGCCCAGGCCGTCCGCGACATCAAGGAAACGGCCAAGGACCTGCAGGTCAAGGTGGGCGTCCTGGAAAACCGCCAGACCGAGGCGCAGAGCCAGCAGGCCGCGCTCGAGCAGATGTACCAGGACATTTCAAAGAACCGCGACGAATGGGCGCTGTCCGAGATCGAGCAGGTGCTGTCCACCGCGAGCCAGCAACTGCAACTGGCCGGTAACGTGCAGGGCGCGCTGATCGCGCTGCAGAACGCCGACCGTTCGCTGTCGCGCTCCGACAAGCCGCAATTCATCACGATCCGCCGCGCCATCGCGCGCGACATCGAGAAGCTGAAGGCGCTGCCTTCCGTCGACCAGCCCGGCATCGCGCTGCGCCTCGACAACGTCATCTCGCAGATCGACACCCTGCCGCTGCTGTCCGACGAAAAGCCGGCGGAGCCGATCGCGCCGTCGCGCGTGACGCCTTTGGCCGGCAAGGCGGCGACGCCGGCCGACCGGACGCTGGGCCAGCGCATGACGGAAACGTGGCGCAACTGGAGCCACGAGATGTGGGACGACATCCGGCAATTGATCCGCGTGCGCACGGTCGACAATCCGGATGCGCTGATGCTGTCGCCGAGCGAATCGTATTTCGTGCGCGAGAATCTCAAGCTGCGCCTGCTGAACGCGCGCCTGGCGCTGCTGTCGCGCAACGAAGGCACGTTCCGCGACGACCTGAATACCGCACAGCAGATGCTCGTGAAGTACTTCGACACGAAGGCACGCTCGACGCAGGCCGCGCAGGCCCTGCTGCGCCAGGTGCAGGCCAACAACGTCACCATCGACGTGCCCGACCTGGCGGAGAGCCTGAACGCCGTGCGCAATTACAAATCGAAGCCGTGAAGCGCGGGGCCTGAACGATGCGTTTATTACTCTGGTTAGTCGCCCTGATGGCCGCGGCCATCGGCATTGCCGTGACCGCGCGCTTCAATCCCGGCAACGTCGTCTTTTTCTATCCGCCGCACCGGATCGACCTGTCGCTGAACCTGTTCGTCGTGCTGGCGTTCCTGCTGTTCCTCGTGCTGTACGGGCTGGTCCGCGCGGTACGCGCCACGCTCGGCATGCCCGAGCGCGTGGCCCAGTACCGTTACCGCAAGCGTGAGCGCGAAGCGAACCGCGGCCTGCGCGAGGCGCTGAAAGCCCTGTTCGAAGGCCGCTTCGGCCATGCCGAGAAGGCCGCCAAGCGCGCCGCCGACCTGCCCGAGAATGCCGGCCTCGCCGCGCTGATCGGCGCCAGGGCCGCGCACCGCATGCGCGAACCGGCGCGCCGCGACGCGTGGCTCGCCGGCATCGTGCACGACCAGTCCCTCAAGACGGCGCGCCTGATGACGGTCACGGAACTGCTCGTCGACGACCACAAGCCGGAAGGCGCGCTGGAAGCCGTCGCGGAACTGAACGCCAGCGGCCAGCGCCACATCCACGCGCTGCAATGGGCCATGAAGGCCAACCAGCAGGCGCGCAACTGGCCCGAGGTGCTGCGCCTCGTGCGCATCCTGGACAAGCGCAACGCGCTGCATCCCGCGTTGTCCGCGCGCCTGCGCGAGATGGCGTACGACGCGCTGCTGTCGGAAGGCGGCCACGACGCCGAGTCGATTCGCCGCGTGTGGGCCGGCGTTCCCGCCGGCGACCGGGTGAAACCGTACATCGCGGCCCGCGCCGCCGCCGCGCTGAATGCGCGCGGCCTGCACGACGAGGCCCGCGGCATCGTCGAGGATGCGCTGAAAGCGGGTTGGGACGAGCGCGTCGTGCGCGCCTACCGCGAAGCGGCCGGTCCGGAAGGCACGGCCACGTTGCTGGCGCAGATCGAGAATTGCGAGGCGTGGCTGCGCGCCCATCCGAACGATCCGGAACTGGAACTGACCCTGGGTTCCCTGTGCCTGCGCCAGAAGCTGTGGGGCAAGGCCCAGCGCTACCTGGAGCAGGCGCTGTCCGACGCCACCGAGCCCCACATGGTGCGCGAAGCCCACCTGAAGCTGGCGCAGCTGCACGAGGCGCTGGGACAGCGCGAAGAGGCCGACAAGCACTACCGGCTGTGCGCGCTGGCGACCGTGCTGTGACGTTCACAGGCGGCTTGCTTCCCGCTTTCCGCGCACGATGACCACGGCCATATGACCCGGCGTGCCGATGCTGTTCGCGACCGGGACGGCCTGCGCCGCCCGGGCAACCGGCAGGCGATCGATGACGATGGAGCCGGCGCCGACGATGGCCAGCGTCGTGAAGAAGATGGCTTCCATGTGTTTCTGGATGTTCATGCTGTTCCCCTCGGGTTGGTGACGTAACGTGCTCCATCCAGCACGAGGTGTGCCAACCGGTGGCAGGGGCATCCAGCGGCGGCATGCGCCTGCCGGGTTGGAATGGGGCCAACACCACGCGCCGATGCGTGGGGCGCGGACCAACAGGCGTCTTTTCCGTGCCTCTGCAACCTTGTGCGACGCACAAGCCCCAAGTGATTCGTTATAATCGACCTTTTATTGTTTTCCCAGCAACCAAGGACTATCCATGAGCCTGAATAACGTCAACGCCGGCCGCGATGTGCCGAACGACTTCAACGTCGTCATCGAAATCCCGATGAACGCCGACCCGATCAAGTACGAAGTGGACAAGGAATCCGGCGCGATCTTCGTCGACCGCTTCATGGGTACCGCCATGCACTATCCGTGCAACTACGGCTACATCCCGAACACGATCGCCGACGACGGCGACCCGTGCGACGTGCTGGTCATCACCCCGTTCCCGCTGATCCCGGGCGTCGTCGTGCGTTGCCGCGCGCTGGGCGTGCTGAAGATGACGGACGAAGCCGGCGGCGACTCGAAGATCCTGGCCGTGCCGGTCGAAAAGATCCTGCCGGTCTACTCGCACCTGCAAAAGGTCGAAGACGTCCAGGAACTGACCCTGCGCCAGATCCAGCACTTCTTCGAGCACTACAAGGACCTGGAAAAAGGCAAGTGGGTCAAGGTCGAAGGCTGGGAAGGCCCGGACGCGGCCAAGGCCGAGATCCTGGCGGGCGTGAAGAACCACGAGTCCAAGGCACAGTAAGCAAGGGTATCCGGGCGCATCATGCCCGTTTGCATCGAATGAAGTCGGTCGCCTGCGGGCGGCCGATTTTTTTTTTGAACGTGTATTTTCTAATCAGTTCGTCAATACTGTATTGACAATGGAGGTTGCCTGGATGACAATTCCAGAAATTTTGTTTTCTGGAAACGTTATGACGATCTCAACTCTAGTGCCGGCGGTAGACCATACTTGGCCCCTGCATGCTGCCATCACGGCAGATGGCCATTATCTCGTGTTCGCCAATTTCTTCGCACTGGAGCAGACGAACCTCGTCGCCGACCAGACGCTCGACGTGTTTCGCGTCGATACCACGACCGGGAAGCTGCAGATGGTCACCGGACCGCGGTCCGACGGCCTGCCTCGCGGGGACATGCCTGCCATCACGAGTGACGGCATGCGCGTGGCCTACCGGAGCTGGACGGATAATGCGGATGGCACGAGCCAGACCGGCATCGCCGTCAAGGACATGGCGACCGGCGCAACGGTGCAGGTCGCGGGCAAGTCGGGTTCGACGCCCGTCTTTTTCGACGATCTCAGCATGTCGAATGATGGCCGGCTGGTCGCCTATCTCACGCGTCCCAGCTACGGTGACAATTTCCACGAAAACATCGTCGTGCAGGATGTGCGGACGAAGCAGGTCGTGTACCGGTCGGACGACCTGGATAATGTAAAGCATGTGCAGTTGTCGGGCGACGGCAAGTCGTTGTTGGTCGCGGACGACGACTTGCACATCGTTAATGTGGCCACCGGCGCGAGCCGGGTGCTAGCCGACTGGCACGGCGATAGCAACGGGCTGTCGATCTCCGCGGACGGACGCTACGTGTTGTACACGGCGAACGTGGGCACGGGCGTGGCGGGCGCAAGTGATGCCGATATCGCACTCGTACGCAAGGACTTGGAGTCGGGCGCCGTGAAGGTGGTCCAGCAGGCACCGGCGTCGCCCCTGAATTACTCTCTGAGTAGCGGTCTGATGTCGCCCGACGGCCATCTCGTGACGTTCGCGGGCGACCCGGTCACGCATGCCCCGACGACACGCGACGCGGCGCTGCTGGTGATGGACATGGAAACCGGCGCCATCACCCAGACGGCGCAAACGGTCGGCTATGCAAGTGGGGAGACGATGAGCAATGGCGCGATCGTGTACATGGTGCCCAGCGAAGTGCATCCGCAGTACATCACGGAAGGCACGTTGAAACTGGTGACCATCTCGGGCGGTGGCGGATTGAACGGAAGTCAAGGCAACGATGTGCTGACGGGGACGGGTGCCGACGACAAGCTGTTCGGCCAGGGGGGGAACGACCGACTGACCGGCGCGGCGGGGAATGATGTCATCGATGGCGGTGCGGGACTGGACACTGCCGTCTATGCGGGCAAGCGTGGCGACTATGAGATCGTCGCAGTGAATGGTATGTGGACGGTCCGCGACAAGTCCGGTCACGAAGGGACCGATAAATTGACGGCCGTCGAGCGTCTCCATTTTGCCGACATGGACGTGGCGCTGGACGTCAACGGCACCGCAGGCCAGGTCTACCGCCTCTACCAGGCAGCCTTCGCGCGCCAGCCCGATGCCGAAGGGCTCGGCTTCTGGATCAAGGCGATGGACGAGGGCGCGTCGTTGAACCAGGTGTCCCATGGCTTCGTCGGTTCAGCGGAGTTCGTCGCGCGATACGGCGCGGCGCCGACCCATCGTGCGCTCGTCGAGCAGTTTTACTTGAACTTGCTGCATCGCCCCGGTGAGGCGGAGGGCGTCGATTGGTGGACGACGCAGCTCGACAATCACGTCGGTACGGTGTTCGATGTGCTCACCGGCTTCAGCGAAAGCGCCGAGAACCAGGCGGCACTGGTCGGCGTTCTCGCGAACGGCATCGAGTACAAGCCGTTCGGTTGATCGAAGGGCCGATGCCTGGCGACGAAGCCGGCGTTGGAAGGGCCTGCCTCGTTGTCGCCAGCTTACCACCCGATGTCGCGCAGCAGCGGATAGGTCAGGTCGCGCGGCGGCGTCACCTCGTGCGTCAGGTCGGTATTGATCGCCGGTTCCATCAGCTGGTTGGGCTTGGCCTCCGTCGTGTAGTGCGACACGGTCGAGCCCGGCGAGAACGCGGTCGGCGTGTACATCAGGATCCGGCCCGCGTCGTCCGTGCCGGCCAGGCGGGTCGTGTCGAGTCCGAGGCTGGCCACGACGCCCGACTGCGTGCGCGAACGCCGCTGCAGCGCTGCCTTCAGCTTGATGCCGTCGGCCTGCGTGATGCGCACGGACGGGATCGTGATGCCGGCATCGTTGCCGCTCATGCCCGCGACGTCGCCCGGCTGGTTGTCCGCCACGACCATGCCCAGCGCGCCCGCCGCCTGCACGTTGCGGGCCTTGGTGACGAAGTCGCACGTGCCGCGGTCGACGAGGGCGATGTTGCCGCGCACGGCGAGGCTGTTCGACGCATCCAGCGGATCGCAGGCCAGGCCCGTGCCGGTGGGCTGGTCGACGACGGGCATCAGCTGGCCGGCGACGGGCGGATTGGACAGCGGCGGGCCGAACGACGCATCCCCCACGGTATAGTTGCCCGCGGCCGGGCCGGCGGCGCCGCCGCTGACGGCCAGGTTCGAGACCGGGGCCAGCACCTGCGGCACGGCCGCCGTCACGATGGGTCCGTTCCAGGACAGGCCGCGCCACGTCACGGCCGACGCGGCGCGCTCGGCGTCCGTCATTTCCACCCACAGCTTGCCCGTGCGGTTGTTCAGCAGGTAGTAATCCCAGATCGACGGCATGCCCTGGGTCTCGGCGCCCGTCTCGTTGTCGGTGAACGTCTGGAAGCCGAGGCCGTGCGCGAATTCGTGCAGCAGGACGGTGACGAGATCGATCTGGTTGCCGAAGTTGTTGTCGAGGCCGAGGTAGAAGCCCGAGCCGGGCAAGCAGTCGGGAAACAGCCCGAGGCGCGAATTGAAGCGGGCGATGATGTGCGGCTCGCCCGGCGTCGAGATGTCCTGGCCCGCCAGCTTGCTCGCCAGGGCGGCCGGATACCATGTCGAGGCGCGCGGCGCGTTCGGGAAGTCGGACCAGATCTCGTTGGCGCCGGCCGAGCCGAGCACGGCGCTGGTGGCCGTGCAGGCCAGCGGCACGAACGACGCGCCGATGCGGATCGGCACGCTGCTCGTCAGCGTCGCCCCCCAGATGTCGGCCGCGCGCCGGAACGCGTTCAGGCGCTGCTCGCCGAGCGTCGTGCCGGTATTGCCGCCGACGGGCGTGGCCGGGGTCGGGTCGTTGAAGCCGACGCCGGGCGCGTTCTGGTTGGCGATCACGATGGTGGCCGCGGCCCGGGCCGGGGCAGCCGCGCCGACCGTGAATGCCCAGGCGGCGGCGATGCCGGCAAGGGCGCCGAGCGCCCGTTGCAGGTGCGACGAATCAGCGGCTTTCATGCGTTTTCTCCCCGTGGTTGTGGTCGAGGGCCGGGCCTGCCTGGTCGGCATCGCCGTGGACGCATTCGCTCGTCAGCTTGCCGTCCGGACCGCGTGTGACGACTTCGTAGACCATGCTTTTTTCGCCGAGGCGCACGCCGCGCGCGCCGTCGTGGCGGCTGATCGTGGCAGGCGGGCGGGGTGCGGCGAGGCCGGTGGTGGCGGGCGCCCTGGCGCGCAATTCCTTCAGCTCGTCGGCCGTCGGCGCCCGCAACTGGCCGGTCAGCGGATCGCGCACGACGACCATGCCTTCCTGGCCGGCAGCCTTGGCGTGCATCGAAAAGGCGACCAGCACGCACAGGGCGGCCAGCGTACCGATGGTGAGCAGTTTTTCCTTGGACATGGCTTCCTCCCGTTCAAACGTGCGACCGGCGGCGCAGCAGGGTGATCATGCCCAGGCCCAGCGCCAGCATCATCCAGTGCGCCGGCTCCGGCACCGCCGTTACGACCGAGACCGTATCGAGGCCGACATAGTTCAGGGTATCGGCCGGCCCCAGGTAGCGGAAGGCGAAGCGGCCGTTGCCGGTATTCGTGACGGTGGCCGTGAACTGCTGCCAGTCCGTCGGGTAGCCGGCCGTGCCGCCGACGGTCGTCAGCAGGGTCGTGAAGTCGGCCATGTCGGTGCCGGTGCCCGCCGCGTAGCGCACTTCGAGCAGGTCGTTGAAGCCGGGCTGGGCATCGTGCCGGGTGTAAAAGCTCAGCACCGTCGTGCCGGACAGGTTGAGTACCGGCGTGATCAGCCAGTTGTCGACGCTGCCGTTGCCGTTCGCGGCGCTGAGGAAGTTGACGGCCGCATAAGCGTCCGGCGCCCCGGACTGGGCCGGGAACAGCGCCGGGTTGCCCTGGAACCAGGCGTTGCCGGCCGGGACGCTGTGGTTGACCTGGGCCCATCCGGGCAGGCCCGCCACGTTGTCGAATCCTTCGTTGAGCACTTCGACGCCGGCCGCACGCGCGGTCGTCGCGCCCAACGCGGCCAGCGACAGCGTGGCCGTCGCCAACAAGGTTTTTACGGGTTTCATGGAGGCCCTTTCATTCGATATGGATGGGCCCATGTTATGAGTCGGACGACGACGACTCTTGATTTTCAGCTAACGAACAAGCTGGACAAAACGAGGGTATCGATGAGCGATACGGGAGGGAGCGCAGGGAGAGACGGTGGGCGCGGCGGCCCACCGGTGCATCAGCGTGCGGCGCGGCGCAGCCGCAGCTTGCCGACGATGCCGATCGGGAAGAAGTAGATGGACAGGATGAACAGCACGCCGAGCCACAGCATCCAGCGGTCCGGATGCAGCGCGGCGGCCAGCAGCGGGACGCCGGACAGCATCTCGGACGCCTGGCCCATCAGCGTCTTGAGGTAGTTCTGCGCGAGGATGAACAGGGTGGCGCCCACGACCGCGCCGTACATCGTGCCCATGCCGCCGATGACGACGATCAGCAGGATGTCCGTCATCACTTCGAAGCCGAGGCTCGTCTTGGGGCCCACGTAACGCAGCCACAGCGCCATCAGCGCCCCCGCCAGCGCAGCCACGACGGCGCCCAGCACGTTGGCCCAGATGCGGTAGACGACCGTGCGGTAGCCGAGCGCCTCGGCGCGGAACTCGTTTTCGCGGATCGCCTGCAGCACGCGGCCGAACGGCGAGTTCACGAGGCGCAGCAGGAACAGGAACAGCACGAGGCAGCCCGCGAACACGATGTAATAGGTGATCAGCTTGCCGTCGACGCTGCGCCCGAACACCTCGTTCTCCATCAGCGTGAAGCCCGGCGACAGGATCTCCGGCACGCTGAACGTGCGGCCGTCCTCGCCGCCCGTGAAGTCCGACAGCTGCGACGCGAGCACGGAGAACGACGACGCGACCGCCAGGGTGATCATCGCGTAGAAGATGGCGCGCACGCGCAGCGCGAACAGGCCGATGACGAAGGCGAGGACGACCGTCAGCGCCAGCGCGGCGACAAGGCCCGTGACGATGGCGCCCCACGTCGGTTCGTCCACGCTGGACAGGGCGATGCCGACGCCGTACGCGCCGATACCGTAGAACATCGTGTGGGCGAACGACACGATGCCGGTATAGCCCAGCAACAGGTCGTACGAGGCGACGAGCACGATGTAGACGCAGATCGTGGCCGCCGTGTTCAGCGGGCGCGCGCCGGAAAAGAGGAACGGCGCGAACAGCAGGCCCACCAGGATGACGACGAGGAGGGCGGTCAACGCGCGGCTGCGCGGCAGGTCGCCGGAAAGAAGCTTGATCAGCATGTCAATGACGTCCTTTCGTGTACAGGCCCGCCGGACGCCACAGGAGGACGGCGATCATCAGCACGATGTTCGAGACGAGCGCCACCTTCGGCGCGAGGAAGCCGGTATAGTTGGCGACGAGGGCGATCAGCAGGGAGCCGATGAAGCAGCCGCCGACGGAACCGAGGCCGCCGATGATGATGACGATGAAGGTCAGCACCATGATCTCGCTGCCCATGTGCGCGACCAGCGTTTCCTTGTACAGGCCCCACATGACGCCGCCCAGGCCCGCCAGCGCGGATCCCGCCGCGAAGACGCCGACGAACAGGCGGCGGATGCGGTAGCCCAGCGCCTCGACCATCTCGCCGTTCTCGACGCCCGCGCGGATCAGGAGGCCGATCTTCGTGCGGTTCAACGTGAGGAACATGGTGGCGAACACGACGAGGCCGACCACGACCGCCAGCAGCCGGTATTTCTCGATGGCCGCCTCGCCCAGGAACACGGCGCCGCGCAGCGCGGCCGGCAGCGGCAGGGCGATCTGTTCGGCGCCCCAGATCACGTTGATGAGTTGTTCGGACACGATCATGCCGCCCATCGTGATCAGGATCTGCTTTAAATGCTGGCCGTACACGGGCATGATGACGACCCGTTCGAACGCCCAGCCGAGTACGGCCGTCACGGCCATTGCGAGCAGGACGGCGAGGCCCAGCACGCCGAGGTTCGCGAGCAGCGAATCCATCTCGAGCCAGCCGCGCATCGGCAGCAGCACGAACGTGGCCGTGAACGCGCCGACGGAGACGAACGCGCCGTGGCCGAAGTTCAGCACGCTCATCAGGCCGAACACCAGCGTGAGACCGCTGGCCATAATAAAAATCATCATGCCCATCGCCAGCCCGGCCACCGTCAGGGTGATCCAGGTCGGCAAGCTCATGAAGGGAAGCGCCGCCAGCACGACGGCCGGCACGAGCAGCAGCGGGGCGATGTCGCGCCGTGCGGCCGGCAGCGGGGCGTCCGCCTGGGCAATTGGGAGGGTTGCACTCATCATTGTCCTATTGGTGGGAGTCCAGCGACAGGCCCAGCAGGCGCTGCTGCAGGGCGTCGTCGTGCGCCAGGTCGTGCATCAGGCCCGCGTGGACGACACGGCCGTCGTCCATGACGCTCACGCTGTCGCCGAGGGTGCGCACGAAGTTGAAATTCTGTTCGACGAGCAGGATGGTCGTGCTCGTGTCCTTGAGGTCGCGGAACGCCGCCATCAGGCTTTGCACGATGGCGGGTGCCAGGCCCTTCGTCGGCTCGTCCACGAGCAGCAGCTTCTTCGGCTCGACGATCGCACGGGCGATGGCCACCATCTGCTTCTGGCCGCCCGACAGATTGCCCGCCGGGTAGTTCCAGAACTTCTTCAGCGCGGGGAAGAAGCCGCAGATCCAGTCCACGCGCGCCGCGTCCAGCGGGCCGTTGCGCGCGGCAAGATACAGGTTCTCGCGCACCGTCAGTTCGGAAAACACGGCCATGCTTTCCGGCACGTAGGCGATGCCGGCGCGGGCGATGTCGGGCGTGTCCGCCTTCGTGATGTCGCGGCCGTCGAACGTGATCGTCCCGCGGCTGGCCTTCCACAGGCCCATGATGGTGCGCAAGGTCGTCGTCTTGCCGGCGCCGTTGCGGCCCAGCAGTACGGCCAGGCCGCCGCGCGGGACGACGAGGTCGACGCCCTGCAGGATGTGGTACTGGCCGATGTGGGTGTGGACGCCGGACAGCGTCAGGATGGGTTCGCTCATGGGCAGCTTCGTTCTCAGCGTGTCATGCGGGTTCGGGGGTGCCAAGATAGGCCTCCTGCACGATTTTCGATTGCATCACCTCGGCCGGCTGGCCGTCCGCCACCAGGGTGCCGTTGTGCAGCACGATGATGCGGTCGGCCAGCGCGCGCACGACGTCCATCTTGTGCTCGACGAGCAGCACGGTCCGGTTGCGCTCGGCCTTGACCTGGTGGATCAGGTCGAGCACGACCGGCACCTCGTCCACGCTCATCCCAGCCGTGGGTTCGTCGAACATCAGGATCGACGGCTCCAGCGCGAGCAGGATCGCCACCTCCAGCTTGCGCTGGTCGCCGTGCGACAGCGTGCCGACCAGCGAACCGCGCTTGGGCGTCAATGACACGCGTTCGAGATAGTGTTCGGCGCGCTGGATGACTTCCTTGTGGCCGAACCACAGCGACAGCATGCTCATGCCGATGCCGGCGCGGCTCTGCACCGCGAGCCGCACGTTTTCCAGCACGGTGAGATGGGGGAACAGGTTCGTCAGCTGGAACGCGCGCCCGACGCCCAGGCGCGTGCGGCGCGCGGGGCCGAGACGCGTGACGTCCTGGCCGCCCACGAACACGCTGCCGGACGTCGCCGGCAACTGGCCCGAGACAAGGTTGAAATAGGTCGTCTTGCCGGCGCCGTTCGGGCCCACGATCACGGTCAAGGTGCCCGGATAGAACTCGGCCGTCACCGCGTTGACGGCCACGTGGCCGCCGAAGCGGATGGTCAAATCGCGCGTGGCGAGCGAAGGCGCCAGGTTTGGAACATTCATGTCAGCGCTTGTTGCGGACGGGCAGCGGCAGCTCGCTGGCCGGGATTTCTCGCACCAGTTCCAGCAGGTCCCATTCGTTCTTCTGGTCCTTCTTGATGCGGAAGTGGTACATCGGCTGCAGCGCCTGGTGGTCTTCCTTGCGGAACGTCATCAATCCTTTGGGCGTCTCGAACGACATGCCTTCCATCGCCGCCGCCATCTGGTCGCCGTTCCCCGACGGGACCTTCTGCAGCGCCGCGACGACGGCCGCCGCCGCCGCCATGCCGCCCGCCGTGAACATGTCGGGCGGGGCCTTGTAGCGCTTCGTGTGCTCGGCCACGAGCCAGTCGTTCATCTTGTTCTTCGGGAAGCCGTAGTAGTAATTGATGGTGCCTTCCGTGCCGGCGTACGCCTTCCACGTCTTCATCACGGGCAGGATGTTGCCGCCCGGGGCGAGCGAGATGCCGTAGCGTTCCGGCTTCATGTCCGCGATCTTGTTCATCGGGTTCGGACCGGCCCAGACGATGGCCAGCACGCGCGGCTGCGGCTTGTTTTTCAATGCATCGAACAGGCGCTGCGTGGGCGCCGTGAAATCCGTCGCGGCGGCGGGCGCGTATTCCTCGTGCACGACGTTCGCCTTGCTGCCCGTGGCGGCCAGCGCTTCCTTGCCGGCCTTGATGGCGTCGCGGCCGAACGCGTAATCCTGCGCGAGGAACGCGACGCTGCCGTTCTTCAGCGTGGACGCCGCGGCCAGCGCATCCTGCATCGAATTGCGCGCGGTGCGGAAGATGTACTTGTTCCACTTGGCGCCCGTGATCTCGTCGGCCACGGCCGGTTCGACGATCAGCACCTTCTTGTATTCCTTCGCGACGGGCAGCATCGCGAGCGCGGCACCGGACGACGTGGTGCCGACCGCGATGTCGGCCTTGTCGTCGCCGTACGCTTCCGCCAGCAGGGTGCGCGAGAGATCGGGCTTGCCCTGGTCGTCCTTGACGATCACCTTCAGCTTGCGGCCATTGATTTCCATCTTGCCGCCCGTGAGGTATTCGAGGCCCAGCATGAAGCCGGTTTCCGTTTCCTTGGCATAGGATTCGAGCTGGCCCGTCTTGCCGGCGATGAGGGCGACTTTCAGGTCGGGGGCGGCCAGGGCGGCGCCGGTCGCCGACATGGCGAAGGCGGCGAACAGGGCCAGGGGCAGGGGTTTGATCATTCGATTCATGTTGTCTCCTTTAGGGCACGTTGGCCAGGAACTTGAGGATGGCGTCCAGCGCCACGGGCTCCGTCAGCATCGGCGCATGGCCCACGTTCGGGACTTCCACGCAGGTCATCGTCGGTGCCGCGCGCCGCATCCAGGCGGCCTGCCGTTCTTCGAGCAGGTCCGACAGCGTGCCGCGCACGAGCAATACGGGGCGTTCCTGCGTGAGCTTGCGGAACGCCATCCGCAGCGACAGCGACGTCGGCCTGAGTTTACCGGTTTGCAGCGCGATCGCAATATTCGGGTCGTAGCGTGGCGCCAGGCGGCCGGCGGCGTCCGGGGCGAAGGCGCGGCGCGCCCATTTGTCCCAGTCGGCGTCGGCGTTATCCGGGAAGGCGCACGCGTTGATGTCGCGCACGCACCCGGCGGCGTCGGCCCACGAGTCCACGGTGGCCGTCCGGCCCGCGTAGCCGGCGATGCGCGCCAGGCCTTTTTCCGAGATCACGGGGCCGATGTCGTTGATCACCGCGGCGGCGATCAGGTCGATGTGCTTCGCGGCCAGCGTCATCGTGATCAGGCCGCCCATCGACGTGCCGACGAATACGGCGCGCGGGATGCGCAGGTCGGCCATCAGCCGGACGACGTCGTCGGCGTACACGCCCGGGGCGTAGTTGTCGGGGTTCGGATCGCGCTGCGATTCGCCGCGTCCGCGCACGTCGAGCGCCAGCACGCGCCGGCCCTGGCGGGCGATGACCGGTGCGAACTCGTCGAAGTCGGAGGCGTTGCGCGTCAGTCCGTGGATGCAGATCACGGGCACGCGGACCCTGTCGTCGCCGGCGGCGGCGTAATCCCGCGCATGCAGCGCCAGGCCGTCGTTGCTCGTATAGCGGATGGATGTGTAGTGGGCCACGCTGGCGATATCCTGTCGTTCGATGTTCGGTAGTGCGGCGGATGCCGGTGTGGGGCGCGTGGCCGGGTGGGCCGGCCACGCGATGGGGCGGGTCAGAAGCGGTACTCGATCGTCCCCTGCACGGTGCGCGGCGCACCGTAGAAGGCGGTCAGCGTGCCTTCGTTGCCCAGCGTCGGGAACAGATAGCCGGCCGTCTTGTAGTGCACGTCCGACAGGTTCTTGCCGTGCAAGCCGGCGCGGATCTTGCCGTCCGCGCGGGTCCAGACGATGCTCGCGTCGTACAGCTTGTAGGCGTCCTGGTCGATGACGGACGGGGTCTCGAACTGGTACGTCTGGCCGCGGTAGGACGCGCTGCCGATCAGCGACAGGCGGCCGTTGTAGCCCGCCAGCGGCATCGGCACCTCGTACGTGGCGCGCACGTTCGCCGAGTTGCGCGGCGTGTTCTGGAAGTGGCGCTGGTCGGCCACGTTCACGCCGGCCACGATGTACTCGTTGTACTTGGCGTCGATGTAGCTGTACATGCCGGACACCGTGAATTCCTTCGTCAGGTGCGCCACGGCCTCGAATTCGAAGCCCTTGATCTTGGCCTTGCCGGCGTTGGTCGTGATGCCCGCGAAGCTGTCGTCCTTGCCGTCGCCGTTGGTGTCGATCGCCACCGAACCCGGGATCTGCACGTCCTTGTAGTCGCTGTAGAACACGGCCGTGTTGGTCGTGATGCGGCCGCCGTTGAACGAGGATTTCAGGCCAAGTTCATAGGTGCCGATCGTCTCGGGCTTGTAGCCGGCGCGGGCCTGCGCCTGCGAGATCTTCGTACCCACCACGTTCGTGCGCGGGTCGAAGCCGCCGCCCTTGAAACCCTTCGAATACGACGCGTACACGTTCTGGTTCGGCAGCGCCTTCCAGTTCAGGGCGATGCGCGGGGTGAACTTCTTGTCCTCGCGCGACAGGTCGCGCAGGTCGGTGTCGGTGCGGAACAGGATGGCGCCCGGGTTGCCCATCTCCGGCGTGCCCTTGTTGCCCAGGTAGATCTGGCGGTAGATGTCGGCCTCGCGCTTGTCCACCGTGTAGCGGCCGCCCAGCGACAGCTGCAGCACGTCGGTCAGGTTGTAGCTGCCGTCGGCGTACGCGGCCCAGGCCTTCGTGTCGATGCTGCCGCTCGTGAAGGTGCTGGTGGCGACGGCGCCCGCGAGGATCGTGTCGAACTTGTTGTACGCGTTCGCGTCGATGTAGTAGACGCCGGCCACGCCCTGGATCTTCGGGCCCGTGTAGGTCAGGTTGAATTCCTGGCTGAACTGGCGGTTCGTGTACAGCGCCGGGACTTCCATGTCGATGACGGGCAGCGAATCGAAGTCGATCGGCGCCCACGACTTGTCCTGGCGCTGGGCGGTGATCGACTTGAACGTCAGCTCGGGCGACACGTTCCATTCGACGGTCGCGGCGACGCCGTGCTGGCGCACCGACTGCCTGTGGCCGAGGGCCGTCAGCATCTCCGCATTCGAGTCGTACACGTTGGACAGGATCGGCGCGCCGCTGGTGCGGCCGACGATGAGGCGGTGGCCGTTCTTCGGATGCGAATCGTCCTGCGTGATGTCGCCGGCGAGGCGGATGAACAAATCGGATGTCGGCGTCCATTCGGCCGACAGGCGCGCGGCCTTCAGGTCCTTGTCGTAGTTCGGCGAGCCGTCGAACAGGTTCGTGCCGTAGCCGCCGTGCTTGAAGCGCGCGACGGTGCCGCCCACGCGCAGCTGCTCGTTGACGGGCGTGCTGGCCGTGATGACCGCGTCGCGTTCCTGGTAGTTGCCCAGGGTGCCGCGCAGGCGCACGTCCGTCTGCGGGGCGAGCTTGCGGGTGACGTACTTGACGGCGCCGCCGATGGTGTTGCGGCCGTACAGCGTGCCCTGCGGGCCGCGCAGCACCTCGATGCGCTCGACGTCGTAGATGTCGGCCACGGCACCCTGCGGACGGGCCAGGTAGACGTCGTCCAGGTAGATGCCGACGCCGGATTCGAAGCCGGCCAGCGGATCGGCCTGGCCCACGCCGCGGATGAATGCCGTGAGCGTGGAGTTGGTGGCGCGCGACGCCTTCAGGGTGGTGTTCGGCAACGTCGTCGTCAGCGCGACGACGTCGGGAACGGCCTGCTTGGACAACTGGTCGGCGCTGAACGCAGTGACGGACACCGGGACATCCTGCAGCGTTTCCTCGCGCCGGCGCGCGGTGACGACGACTTTCTCGATATTGCCTTCCGGTGCGGCGACGGCTCCGCTGGCGGCACCCGAATCCTGGGCGTGCGCGGCGCCGGCGGCACCGCCGGACAGGACGAGCAGGGCGGCAGCCGAGCGCTGGATCAGCTGCTGTTTTTTCTTGCTAAGACGCATTGAGGTCTCCTGATTTTGTTGTGGTGTCATGCGTTCAGTCTTCGCATGCATCACAGTGTGCCTCGGATGAATTTGGCTGAAAAGACAACGCCGCGCCCACAGGGTGTGCATTTATGCACAACGCCGCGGGACGTCCCGTGAGGGGCTGCGCCAGAGGGCGCGGCACGTCGCGACGTCCGGAAAACGGGTTTGCTGTGCATACGCAAGCCGTGTTCCGAAAACGTTGCAGCGGCAATGTGCACTGGTGCACAATATGTCACCTTGATATCAAACAACGGTTCCCGAAAAAGCCGCAGCGAATGGCGATCCCATGCGTGACGGGTCGGAGGAACAGGGGAGACACACATGCACAGCCTGCCGGAATGGACGGACCTGCGGTTTTTCCTGGAGCTGGCGCGCGCCGGCACCCTGTCCGGGGCATCGCGCCGCCTGGACGTGGAGCACACGACGGTGGCGCGCCGCATCGACCGCCTCGAGCAGCAACTGGGCACGACGCTGTTCGACCGCTCGCGCGAAGGCTACGAGCTGACGGAGATGGGCCAGGCCCTGCTGCCGCACGCCGAGGCGATGGAAGGCGCGGCGCTCGCGGCCACCGAGCAGCTGGGCGGCGCGGAGGTGGCCGCGCACGGCGTGGTGCGGCTCGGGGTGCCGGAAGTGTTCGGCACGCGCGTCGTGGCGCCGCTGCTGCTGAAGCTGTTCGAGGACCATCCCGACCTGTCGATCGACCTGCTGGCCCTGCCGCGCTTCGCCAACCTCGCCAACCGCGAGGCCGACCTGGGCGTCATGCTCGATCCGCCGTCCACGGGACGCTACATGGTCACCCGTCTCGCCTCCTTCCGCTTCTACCTGTACGCAGCGCCCGTGTACCTCGCGAAGCACCCGCCGATCCGCACGCACGCGGACCTGGAACGCCACGACTTCGTCGACTACGTGCAGGACCGCCTGGCCAGCCGCGAGCTGTCGTACCTGAACGAACTGGGGTTCACGCCGCGCCGGCGGCTGTGCTGCTCGGGCATGACGGCGCAGATCGAGGCCGCGTCGCTGGGCATGGGTCTCATGATGGCGCCGCCGTACGCCGTGCCGGACGACGGCCGCCTCGTGCCCGTGCTTCCGGGCTTCTACGCGGAGCGCTCGTTCTGGCTCGCGGCGCCGACGGACCTGTACCGCCTGCGCCGCGTGAAAGTCGTGTGGGACCTGCTGCGCGACCTGGCCGACAACAATCCGAAGCTGTGGTGGCACAACGGCGACATGGGGCGGGCGGCATGAACGCGGCGACCATCCGCGAGTACCGGGAGACCGACCGCGCCGCCGTCAACGCCGTCGCCCTGGCCGCGTTCGCGCAGTACGCGCACGACTACGAGGACTGGCCGACGTTCAGCGCGGGCATCGGCCGGATGGCCGACCTGGCCGCCGACGGCGACCTGTTCGTGGCCGAGCATGCCGGCAGGATCGCGGGCGCCGTCGTGCACGTGGGGCCCGGACGGCCGCGCAGTGCCATCTTTCCCGACGACTGGTCGGTGATCCGCATGCTGGTGGTGGATCCCGCGGCGCGCGGCGGCGGCATCGGCCGCGCGCTGGTCGCGGCCACGCTCGAGCGGGCGCAGCGTGCCGGCGCACCCGCCATCGGCCTGCACACGAGTCCCATCATGGCGACCGCGCTGCGGTTGTACGAGTCGATCGGTTTCGTGCGCGAGCACGACCTGCCGCCCAACCGTGGCGTGCCGTATGCGCGCTATGTGCTGCCGGCCGCGGACATCGCGCGGGCGCTCGACCGGCTTTCCCCGACCGGCGCGCGGCAAACCCACGTATAATCCGCACCGTCTGGTGCCCGCGCGTGCGTTCGGCACGCGCAGTTAAACGGGAAACACATGGCGGACGGTTCGTGTCCGCCAGGGTGTGCTGCCCCCGCAACGGTAAGCAAGCGCCGTCTTCGACGGCAGGCAGGTCCTCGAACCACTGTGCGCAACCGCGCATGGGAAGGTGGGCCGGTCCGCCTTGCCAGCCCGGATACCGGCCAGACAGGTGGCGGACCTTCGCGAAGGCCCGCCGTTCCAGTCGCGCCCACGGGGAAGTGGGCAGATTGCCTGTCACCGTCTTCAATCATGCCTGATCCGTCCTTTGACGGCGCCGTGCGCGCCGTCGAATCCGTACTGTATTCCGTTTCATCCGTCCTCTACCTGCCCGTCCTCGCGGCCATCGCCGTCCTGCTGCTGTACATGCTGGCCTGCCTCGGCGCCTTCCTCGGCGAATGGCGCGAGCGCCGGCGCGGCGCGCGGCTGCTCGTCGACGGCGCCCAAGCCGCCATCGACACCTGTGTGCGCGAATCCGCCGCGCCGCTCGACGCCCACCTGGAGCGCATCGTGCAAAGCGCCGAGGGCGCCGGCCTGCGCCGGCTGGACGCCGTGCGTTTCGTCGTGCGCGTCGGTCCCGCGCTGGGCCTGATGGGCACCCTGATCCCGATGGGCATCGCGCTCGCGGGCCTCGCCCACGGCGACCTGCCGCACATGGCGCAGGACATGACGACCGCGTTCACGGCCACGGTCGTGGGCCTGGCCTGCAGCGTGCTCGCCTACGTGCTGGCGCTCGTGCGCGAGCACTGGCTGCGCGCCGACATGCTGGACGTGGCCTTCGCGGCCGAGCAGGCGCTGGCGGAGGCGGCGTCCACTGTGCCGCCCGTGCACGCCATCCGCGCGTGAGGCCGCCATGCGCTACCTGAAGCAACGCCGTGGCCAATATGCGGCGCACGGCGAGGATCCGCTCGCCGGCGTCGCCAACCTGTTCGACGCCAGCATCGTGTTCATCGTCGCGATGATGCTCGCGCTGTTCTCGGCCTGGAACATGCTCGATCTGCTCGACCCGTCGTCCGAGGTCACGATCGCCAAGAAGGGCGCGGACGGCAAGGTCGAGGTCATGACGAAGAAGGGCGCCGAGATCAAGGTCACGCGCGTGTCCGACAAGCCGCTGGCCGGCGCCGGCAAGCGCCTCGGCACCGCGTACCAGCTGCCGGACGGGAAGGTCGTGTATGTGCCCGAATAAGTTCATCCGTTTCGCGTTTCTGCTGGCGCTGCTGGCGGCGCTGGTGCCGGGCCAGGCCGCCCAGGCAGCGCCGCGCACGCTGGCCCTGCTGCTGGGCGACGTGGAATCGCGTCCCGCCGTGCTGGCCGTGCGCGCGCTGGCGCCCGAACTCGCCGCGGCCGACGTGGCCGTGCGCATCGTCCCCGCCAGCGGCATGACCCCGGCCGACCATGCCGCGCTCGCGGGCGCCGACGTCGCCGTCGTCAACGTCAAGGGCAGCCAGCTGCTGCAACTCGTGGCGCCCGACCTGGAGGCGCTGCGGCGCCGCGCGCGGCCCGTGTACGCCGTCGGCGCGCAGCCGGACGACGCCCAGCGCGACCTCGGCATCCGGCCCGATGCCGCCATCCTTGCCTTCCACCGCGAAGGCGGCATCGAGAACATGGAAGGCTTGCTGCGGCGCGTGCTGGTCGCGGGCTTCGGTGCCCGCGTCGACGTGCCGCCGCTGCGCGCGATGCCGGAGGCGGGCCTGTACGATGTCGACGCGCGCCGCGGCGCGGCGTCGTTCGACGACTACGTGGCCCACTACGCGCACCACCGGCCCGGCGCGCCCTGGATCGGCGTGATGTTCTACCGCGCGAGCCTCGTCGCGGGCCAGACCTTGCCGCTGGCCGCCATCGTGCATGCGCTGGAAGGCGCGGGCTATAACGTACTGCCCGCGTACGGCTATCCGTACGACGTGCCGTTGACACTGTTCCTCGACGGGGACGGCAAGCGCCGCATCGACCTGCTCGTGGCGCTCGGCATGAAGGTCGGCGGCACGGCGGCGACGGGTGCGCTGCTGGACCGGATCGGCGTCCCCGCCATCAACGCCATCACGTTGAGCCAGCACGGCGTGGCGCAATGGGAAGCGTCGAAGGTCGGGCTGGACGTGATGGAGCGTACGTGGCAGATGTCCGGCGCCGAGGTCGCGGGCCTCGTGCAGCCGACCGTCGTCGCCAGCCGCGAAAAGGTCGTCGATGCCGCGACGGGCCTCGCGTACGTGGAAGAACAGCCGATTCCCGAGCGGGTGGCGCGCCTGCGCGCGCGCGTGGACGCCTGGCTCGCGCTGCGGCGCACGCCGAACGCGGACAAGCACGTGGCCATCGTCTACTTCAATTATCCGCACGGTTCCGAGACGATCGGCGCGGCCTACCTGAACGTGCTGCCGGACAGCCTGTGGCAGATTTCCGAACGCCTGCGCGCCGTCGGCTACGCGGCCGGTCAGCGCTACCCGTCGACGCCGGCGGCGCTGCAGCGCGAGGTCCAGCAATGGGGTAATTATCCCGGGAAGACCGGCGCCGACTACCTGGCCGGCCTCGCGCGGCTGGCGTCCAGCGGCGAAGCGCTGCTCGTGCCGCTCGCGGATTACCGGCGCTGGTACGACGCGCTGCCCGCGAAGCTGCGCGCGGCCGTCGAGGGGGCGTGGGGACCGCCGGAGAAGTCGCCCGTGCTGTGGAAGGATGCGCACGGCGTGCCGCACTTCGTGTTCCCCGCGCGCCGCTACGGCAACCTGCTGCTGGCGCCACAGCCGGGTCGCGCGTGGGAACAGAACCTGGCCAAGCTGCACAACGACGTCACGCTGCCGCCGGGCCACGAATACATCGCGTTTTATCTCTGGCTGCAGCACGGTTTCAACGCGAACGCCGTCGTCCACGTGGGCACGCACGGCACGCAGGAATGGCTGACGGGGAAGGAGGCGGGGCTGTCCGCGAGCGACCCGACGGAAGCGCTGATCGGCGCAATGCCGAACATCTATCCGTACGTGATGGACGACGTGGGCGAGGGCATCCAGGCCAAGCGGCGCGGCATGGCGACGATCGTCGACCACATGACGCCCCCGTTCGACGCGGCCGGGCTGAACCCGGACCTGCGCGAGCTGGGCGCGCTGCTGAACGACTATCGCGTGGCGGAGCAGAAGAGCCCCATGCTCGTGAAGGCGCACCTGACGGCGCTTAACGCGCTGGCGCGGAAGGCGGGCGTGCTGAAGGACATGGGCAAGACGGCGCTGTCCACGGAGGCCGACATGGAAGCGCTGGAGGAATACCTCGACGACACGGGCAGCAAGCTGACGCCGTTCGGCCTGCACACGTTCGGCGTGGCGCCCGCGCCCGACCTGCGTGCCGCGACGGCGCGCGCCGTCGTGAGCCTGGAACCGCATCTCGACGACGCCGGCAAGGCGGCCCGCGCCGCGCAGCTGGAACGGGACATCGACGCGAGCGCCGCGGCGGAACTGGCGCGCCTCGTCGATGCGCTGGACGGCAAGTTCATTCCGACGGGGCCCAGCGCGGACCTCGTGCGCAATCCGGGCGCGCTGCCGACGGGCCGCAATTTCTTCGGCCTCGACCCCGCGCGCATCCCGAGCCGCGCCGTCTACGAGCAGGGCCGGCAACTGGCCACGAAGCTCGTCGAGGATTATCGACGCCGCCACGGCGCCTGGCCGGACAAGCTGACCATGAACCTCTGGGGCGTGGAGACGCAGCGCCACGAAGGCGTGATGGAGGCGCAGGCGATGGCGCTGATGGGCGTGCGTCCCACGTGGGACGAGCGCGGGCGCGTCACCGGCGTCGAGGCGATCCCGCGGCGCGAGCTGGGACGCCCGCGCGTGGACGTGACGATGGTGTCGTCCGGCCTGTTCCGCGACCTGTTCGGCAACGTGCTGAAACTGCTCGACCAGGCCGCGCAGGCGGCCCGTGCGCAGAAGGACGACGAGGACCCGGGCGGCAACGTGCTGGCCGCGCACGCGCAGGCGATGGCGGCGGCGCTGCGGCAGCAGGGCGTGCCGGCGGAGGAAGCCGAACGGCTGGCCGGCGTGCGCATCTTCGGCCTGCCGTCCGGCGCGTACGGCACCAACATCGAGAAACTGCTGCCGCTGTCGAACGTGTGGCAGGACGAGCGCCAGGTGGCCGACGTGTTCATCAACCGCATGAGCCACCCGTTCGGCAACGGGTACTGGGGCGACGACGATGGCGATGCAGGACGTCGCCGCGACGTGTTCCGGCTCGCGCTGTCCGGCAGCCGCATCGCGCTGCACAGCCGGTCGAGCAACCTGTTCGCGACGCTCGACAACGACGACTTCTTCCAGTACCTGGGCGGCACGGCGCTGGCGATCCGCAGCGTCGACGGCAGGACGCCGGAAGTGCTGGTGAGCGACCTGTCGAACCCGCGCCGGGCCGGCCACAAGACGTTGAACCAGTACATGGGCCAGGAGATGCAGAGCCGCTACCTGAATCCGCGCTGGGCCGACAAGATGCTGGCGGAAGGGTATTCGGGCGCGCGCTTCATCAACCGCGTCGTCGATTACCTGTGGGCGTGGCAGGTGACGGTGCCGGAAGCCGTCGACGACGGCACGTGGCAGCGCATGTACGACACGTACGTCGCCGACCGCCACGGCCTGCGCGTGCGCGAGCGCATCGCGCAGGCGGGCAACCTGCGCGCGTGGCAGGCCGTCACGGACCGCATGCTGTCGGCGATCGAGAAGGGGTACTGGAAGCCGGGCGACGCCACGCGGCGCCGGCTGCTCGCCGAGAATGCACGTGCCGTCGCGGAAGCGGGAGCCGCGTGCGGATCGGATTCGTGCAGCCGGGCGACGCTGACGTTGCAGCCGTTGCTGGCGGGACGGGCGCCGGGACAGGGCGGCGTGGCGCACGGTGCGCCTGCCGCGCCGGCCGCCGCGGCGCCGGCTTCACCCGTGAAGGCGTCGGCACCTGCGCCCGAAGGCAAGGTGTCCGGCTTCGAATTGGAAAGCGTCAAGGCCATGACGCCCGTGCAGAAGACGGTCGGCGCGCTGGTCGTGCTGGCGCTGGCGGTCGTCGTGGTCGGCGGTGGTTACGCGTGGCGCCGCCGCGCGGTCACTTTCGGAACGGATTCCGGTCGTTGAGCTCATCGATGTAGTCGTCGATGCCGCCGGCCTCCCGTTCCAGGAAGCGCTCGACGGCATCGGCAAACGACGGGTGCGCGAGCCAGTGCGCGGACCACGTCCGCGTCGGCAGGAAGCCCCGCGCCATCTTGTGCTCGCCCTGGGCGCCGCCTTCGAATACCTGGATGCCCTGTTCGATGCAGAATTCCAGCGGCTGGTAATACGCCGTCTCGAAGTGCAGGCAGGGCACGTGTTCCAGCGCGCCCCAGTAGCGGCCGT
>CBIHOW010000084.1:0-23472 GCA_966211695.1 uncultured Massilia sp.
TCGCGCAGCGCGTCGGCCGTCTTGTCCGTCTGGACGGGCGAATCGCTGTAGAAGATGCGCTGCCCGCGCGCCGCGACGAGCGACGAGCCGACGCCGTACGACCAGTGTTTATCTTCGCGCAGATCCATGTTCAGGCGCGAACTGAACGTGCCGCCGAACACGTCGTTGAGCAGGTTCAGCGCGACGGCATCCGGCGTGTTGCGCGGCGGCGCGAGCTGGGCGGCGACGATGTTGCTTTGTAGCGCGCCCGGACGGTCGATCAGGTAGATCGTCGTGCCGGCCGGCTGGTCGACCTTGGCGATCTCATGTGCAGGGAGCGTGCCGGCCTTCCATGTGCCGAACGCGCGTTCCAGCAGCGGCGTCAGTTCGGCCAGGGTCGTGTCGCCGACGACGAGCAGGGTCGCATTGTTCGGCTTGAACCATGTCCCGTGGTAGCCCACGAGATCGGCGCGCGTCATGCGCGAGACCGCCGCTTCCGTACCGGTGCCCGTCAGCGGCAGCGAGTAGGGATGGCCGGGGCCGTACAGCAGCGGCGGCAGCACGCGCAAGGCCATCAGGCGCGGCACCGTCTGCTCGCGCTGGATCGCGGCCAGCCGCGTCTTGCGCACGCGCTCGAAATCGGCTTGCGGGAAGGCCGGACGCAGCGCGAGGTCGGCGTACAGGCCCAGCGCCTGCGCCAGCGTGGGTTTCAGGACGTTCATGTTGACGAACGCGCCGTCCAGGTTGATCGACGTGCCGAACGACGCGCCCAGCGCTTCCAGTTCGCGGCTGATCTGCAAGGCGCTGCGGGTCGTGGTGCCCTCTTCCAGCATCCGCAAGGTGAGGCTCGCGAGGCCCGGCAATGCCTGCGAATCCGACGCGAACCCGCCATTCAACATCAGGGACAAATTGATCACGGGCGCGCCGTGGCGCTCGGCCAGCACGACCTGCATGCCATTGGACAGCGTTGTCTTCTGCATGGGCGGCAGGGCCAGGGTTTCCGGATGGCCGGCCGGCGGGCCCTTGCTGCGGTCCACCGTGGATGCCCCGGCGGCGAGCCCGGACGGGAACGGATCCACTTCCAGCACGTAGTCGCCGTCGGCCAGCCAGTCGAGCATGGCCTTGCGCACGGCGGCCGGCGTCGCGTCCTTGATGCGCTGCAGGTAGACCTTGTAGCAGTCCGGATTGCCCGTGTACGTGGCGCAGCGGGCCAGCACGTCGCTCTTGCCGCCGAAGCCGCCCACGCGCTCGACGGCGCGCGCGTGCTGCGCAAGGATCGTCGTCTGCGCGAGCCGCAGTTCGGCCGCCGTCGGACCGCTCTTCATCAGCGCGCGCAATTCCTCGTCGGCCAGGGTTTCCATGCGCGCGACGTCGTTTGCCGGCGCGCCCGGCTTCGCGGTCAGGTTGATGCCGAACTGGCCGGCGATCTCGTTCGAATCGTTGCCGGTGCCGACTGAGGTCGCCAGCTGCTCCTTCACGACGAGGCGCTGGTACAGACGCGACGTCTTGCCGCCGCCCAGCACCTGCGCGGCGAGGTCGAGCAGTGGTTCTTCCGGCGTGTCGGCGCCCGGCACGTTCCACAGGCGGTAGATGCGGGCCTGCGGGACGCGGTCTTGCACCTGCCCCCGGTGCGTGCCGCTGCGCTTCGCGATCCACGCCTGCTGGTGCGCCTGCGGTGGGCCGGGAGGAATGTCGCCATAGTATTTTTCGACCTTCTCCCGGGCCTGCTGCGGCGTGATGTCGCCGGCCAGCACGAGCACGACGTTGTTCGGGCCGTAGTGGCCCTTGAACCAGTCGGTGACATCCGTCATCGACGCGGCGTCGAGATCGGCCATCGCCCCGATCACGGTCCACGAATACGGGTGGTTCGCCGGCCACGTGTTCTCCGTGACGACCTGCTCGACGATGCCGTACGGCTGGTTCTCGCGCTGCCGCTTTTCATTCTGGACGACGCCCCGCTGCAGGTCGAGTTTCTTCTGATCCAGCACTGTTAACAAGTGGCCCATGCGGTCGCTCTCGGCGAACAGCGCGTAGTCGAGCATCGAGGTCGGCACCGTCTCGAAGTAATTCGTGCGGTCCTTGTTCGTCGTGCCGTTCAGGTCGGTGGCGCCGATGCCTTCCAATGCCGACAGGAATGTCTTATTAAAATTGGCGCTGCCGGAAAACATCAGGTGCTCGAACAGGTGCGCGAAACCCGTCTTGCCGGGCTTTTCGTTCTTCGAACCCACGTGATACCACGTGTTGACGGCCACGACGGGCGCTTTGTGATCTTCGTGCACGATCACCGTCAGGCCGTTCTTCAGGACAAATTTTGTGTACGGAATGTCGGGGATGGGGATGTCGATGCCGGTGGCCCCGGCCTGCATCCAGACGAACGAGAACACGAGGGCAAAGCGAAGGGCAAAGCGCATGCTGGATCTCCTGACATGGGTGGCGAGCCGCGCTCATTCTAAGAAATATTGCACAGGCTTGTCGTCCTGGACTGACAAGCAGTCCGGCCATGGTCTGCTGCAAGAATCGTGCATGGGGCGTATCATTGAGACTGGCAATCAGCAAGGAGAAGCTCATGAATCAACGACGCTCTTTCCTCAAAAGTTCCGCCGTCCTCGCATCGGTGCTCGGTGCCCCCGCCATCCGGACCAGCGCCAAAACCCTGCCGGATGCGCCCGTCACGCCTGTCGCGCCGAACGAGCGCATCGTGCGCCTGTACAACACGCACACGGGCGAAAGCCTGCGCACGATTTTCTGGGCCGAAGGCGAATTCATCCCCGAGGCCTTGCAGGATATTAATAAACTGCTGCGCGACCACCGCAACAACAAGATCTCGGCCATCGATCCGAAACTGCTCGTCTTGCTGGACCGCATCAGCGCCCAGTACGGCAACCACCCGACCGTGCACGTGATCTCGGGTTATCGCTCGCCGGAAACGAACGAGATGCTGCACGAAAAGACGGGTGGCGTGGCCAAGCACAGCCTGCACATGGAAGGCAAAGCCATCGACGTGCGCATTCCCGGCCAGGACCTGGCCAAGCTGCACAAGATCGCGATGGCGCAGAAGGCGGGCGGGGTCGGCTATTACCCGGACTCGCAGTTCGTGCACATGGACGTCGGCCGCGTGCGGTACTGGTAACCATGCGCCGGGCCGTCGCGTGGGCTCTGTCGGCGCTGCTGAGCGCGGCGGGGACGGCGCACGCGCAAACGGCGCCGGACGACCAGGGCATGCAGACCGTCACCGTCACGTACACGCGCGACCCGGTCGACAAGTCCTACCGAAAAATGATCCGCGGCATGGAGCGGTTCCAGCGCGACCATGCGCTGGCGCCGCAAGCCACGTTGCGCTTCCGCCTGCTGCCCCGTTCGCCGACCGTGGACATGCAGGGCATCACCTTGCGCGTCATCGGCGACCACATCGCCGTGCCGGTCCCGATCGCCCCGGACAACAGTTTCACGTTGCCGCGCAACGAACAGGCATTACAGGAAGACGCGGCCGTCGTCGCCAACCGCAAGACGACGAGCATGACGTGGCGCGCACAAGTCATGACGCCGGGTCTGCCGCCCGGCACGCGCCGGCTCGGCGATTTGCGCCTGGAGTGTCTTGTCGGCATGGAGGCCGGGCTCGTATCGAACAGTTCGCCGCTGTTCGGCTGGATCTCGAACGCCCTCACGAGTCCCGAACAAGTGTGCAACAGCCCCGACGGCAATTTCCTCTTCTTCACGGAGCGTCCCGTGTTCGCCGTGACCCTGCACGCGGGCGACCGCACGGAAGTCCTGCCGTTCCGCTTCCTGTACGCGGGCGGCGAGCAGACGCGCGACATGCTGCCGTTCTGCGACTGCCAGGTGCTGCTCGACCGCACGTATTACGCGCCGATCTGGGACCGCAGCTGGCCGGACGACACCCTCGTCACGTTCGACACCATGGATGACGCGCCATGAACCTGCGGCCCATCCTGCTGATCGCGGCGTTTCTGTCGGGCTGCGCCACACGCCCGCCGGAACCCGGCACGAGCGTGGCCGAATCCCGCTTCGACCAGCTCGTCGTCCCCGGCCGCACGACGCGGGCCGAGCTGCTGGCCGCGTTCGGGCCCACGAAGACGGTCCAGTTCGACTCCGGCATGGAAGCGTGGCTCTACACGAGCCCGGCGCCGGGCGGGCACACGGAGCTGGTACTGCTGCTGGGCCGCGACGGCATCGTGAAAAAACTGCGCAAGCGTCCGCCCTATCCGACCGATCCCAAGCCCTGACGACGAGGTACCGGCCGTACAGGCTCGCTATATAATGGACTGTCCCCATTCCGTCGTGCGCCCACCTTGAAAATCCAGCTCCCACGTTCGTCGACCGTCCCGCTGTACACCCAGATCAAGGAAGCGATCCGCGCCAAGATCATCGACGGCACTTACGTCGGGCACCAGCAGCTGCCGTCGGAAAACGAGATGATCGCCGCGTTCGGCGTCAGCCGCATCACGGTCCGGCAGGCGGTCAACGACTTGCAGAAGGAAGGCTTGCTGTTCAAGGTACACGGCAAAGGCACCTTCGTCGCCTTGCCCAATGTCTCCCAGGAGTTGACGCACCTGCAGGGTTTCGGCGAAGCGATGCACCGTCTCGGCCACGAGACCTTCTCGGATGTGTTTGGCCTGGAAACCGTCAAGGCGTCCGGCATCCCCCGCGCCAAGCTGCAGGTCGAAGACGGCAGCCCGGTGACGGAGGTCCGGCGCGTGCGCTATCTGAACAGGGAGCCGGTCTCGATCGACTACTCCTGGGTCAGGCATGACGTGGGTTCGCGTCTCACCGAAAAGAACCTGCGCGAGAAAGACCTGTTTTCCCTGCTCGAAAACGAGTTGCACCAGCGGCTCCATTCGGCCGACGTGGAAATCGATGCGACGTCGGCCACGAACGACGTCGCCGCCCGCCTGAAAGTCGCGCCGGGCTCGCCGATCCTGCGCATCGAGCGCCTGACCTATGCGCAGGGCGAAAAACCGCTCGTGTTCGAGTACCTGCATTACCGCGCCGAGACCTTCAAATACAAGATGAAGGTCTTGCGCTAGCGACGCCTCCCTTCCGCCCCGTTTTGGCCGTCCGCTCCCCACAACGGCCACCTGCAGCGCACCGTTCCTGACCATTCTGCCGCCCCGGACCCGCACATCACGGGGAATTCGACTGGCACGCAATTTGCACAGCTTGTTATGACGAGTTATGACGAGGTGCGCACGGTGCCGCAAGGCGAATTTAACGAAAGGGTGACATGAAAACCATTGAACTGGAATACGACCTGGTGATCGTCGGCGGCGGCACGGGCGGGCCGATGGCCGCTGTGAAAGCCAAGGAAAAGAATCCGAAGCTGCGCGTGCTGGTGCTGGAAAAGGCGAACGTCAAGCGCAGCGGCGCCATCTCCATGGGCATGGACGGGTTGAACAATGCGGTCATTCCCGGCCATGCGACGCCGGAACAGTATACGAAGGAGATCACGGTCGCGAACGACGGCATCGTCGACCAGAAAGGCGTGTACGCATACGCGAGCAACAGCTACGCGATGATCGAGGAACTGGATCGCTGGGGCGTCAAGTTCGAGAAGGACGAAACGGGCGACTACGCCGTGCGCAAGGTGCACCACCTCGGCAGCTACGTCCTGCCGATGCCGGAAGGGCACCACATGAAGAAGGTGCTGTACCGCCAGCTGAAGCGCCAGCGCGTCGACATCACCAACCGCGTGGTCGCCACGCGCCTGATCACGGGCCTCCACGGCGAGATCGCCGGTGTCATGGGCTTCGATTGCCGCACCGCCGACTTCTATGTGATCAAGGCGAAGGCGGTCGTGCTGTGCACGGGCGCGGCGGGGCGTCTCGGCCTGCCCGCATCCGGCTACATGTTCGGCACGTACGAGAATCCGACCAACAGCGGCGAGGGCCACGTGATGGCCTACCATGCCGGCGCGGAGCTGACGAACCTGGAATGCTTCCAGGTCAATCCGCTGATCAAGGATTACAACGGTCCCGCGTGTGCCTACGTCACCGGCCCATTCGGCGGCTTCACCGCGAACTCCACGGGCGCGCGCTTCATCGAATGCGACTACTGGAGCGGCCAGATGATGCTGGAGTTTTATAACGAGCTCGAAGGCGGCCGCGGTCCGGTCTTCCTGAAACTCGATCACCTGGCGGAAGAAACGATCGCGGAGATCGAACACATCCTGCACACCAACGAACGCCCGAGCCGCGGCCGCTTCCACGAACGGCGCGGCAACGACTACCGCCAGAAGGCGATCGAGATGCACATCTCGGAAATCGGCTTTTGCAGCGGCCACAGCGCCTCAGGCATCTGGACCAACGAAAAAGGAGAATGCTCCCTGCCCGGCCTGTACGCGGCGGGCGATTGCGCCAGCATCCCGCACAACTACATGCTCGGCGCGTTCGTGTACGGCAAATTCTGCGGCGAGAACGCGGCGGACTACATCGCCGGCAAGTCGGCGCCGGTGATCGACACCGACATGGTGGAAGCGGAGCGCCGGCGCATCATGGCGCCGCTGGCGCGCAGCGAAGGCCTGACGCCGTTCCAGGTCGAGTACAAGACGCGCCGCATCGTCAACGACTACCTGCAGCCGCCGAAGGTCACGAGAAAAATGGAAATCGCGCTCGAGCGCTTCGGCGAGATCAAGGACGACCTCGAGGAACTCGGCGCCGTCAATCCGCACGAACTGATGCGGGCCATGGAGGCGCACACGATCCGCGACTGCGCGGAACTCGCGGCGCGCGCGTCGTTGTTCCGCAAGGAGAGCCGCTGGGGCCTGTACCACCTGTGCGTGGATCACCCCGAGAAGGACGACGACAACTGGTTCTGCCACACCAACGTCAGCAAGGGCGCGGATGGAAAGGCGGTCTTCCGCAAGCGCGAGATCGAGCCCTACATCGTCGAACTGAATGCCGAAGAAAAAGCCGCGTACCAGCGCCTGCGCGTGGCCGGCAGCAAGTCCGCCATCGCCGTCTAACCGAACCGGAAAGGAAGCATCATGACCATCGCCACCACCCGCACGCAAGCCCCGGTCGTCGTCGACCAGTCGAAATGCATCGCCGAAAAGGGCTGCACCGTCTGCGTCGACGTCTGTCCCCTGGACGTGCTCGCGATCGACATCGTCAGCAACAAGGCATTCATGAAATTCGACGAATGCTGGTACTGCATGCCGTGCGAACAGGACTGCCCGACCGGCGCCGTGCACGTCAACATCCCCTACCTCGTGCGCTGAGGGGTCTCCCATGATGGCAACCACACTCCACGAACGGCTGAACAGCAGCGACCCGGGCGTGCGCCGCGTCGCGGTGCTGGATCTCCCCTACTCCGACGAGGAAGACGACATCGTGCCGCTGCTCGTCACCGCGCTGGCCGACCCCGACGCGAGCGTGCGGCTGGAAGCGGCCAGGGCGATCGAAGGCTACGAAGATCCCGAGGTGCTGGAAGCGCTCGTGCCGCTGCTGAAGGACACCGACCCCGAGGTGCGGCGCGCGGCGGCGACCACGCTGGCCGAACTGAAGGAACCGGCGTCGGCACCGTACCTGCTGCCCTACCTGGTCGATGACGAAGCCTCGGTCAGGATCGCCGCCCTGCACGCGATCCGTGCCCTGCGCGTGGACGCGGCCTTCGAACCCGCGCTGCGGGCACTGGGTGACGTCGATGCCGGCGTGCGGCGCGAAGCGGTGGGCGTGCTCGGCTACCTGAAAAAACCGGAAGCGATCGGCGCGCTGACGAACGCCGCGGCCAACGATCCGGACCAGGAAGTGCGCCGCATCGCCGTGGGGGCGCTCGGTTACGCGTCGGCAGTCAGCATCCAGCCGACGCTCAGCCGCGTCCTCGCCGATCCGGCCTGGCAGGTGCGCGAGGAAGCGGCGACGACGATGGGCAAGCTCGGGCTGGCGCTCGGCGTGCCGGACCTGGTGCGCGCCATGGACGACGAGTTCTGGCAGGTGCGGGTGAAAGCGGCGCGCAGCCTCGGCAAGCTGAAGGCGAAGGCCGCGGTGCAGGCGCTGTGCGACGCGTTGCGGCACCCGATGAGCAACCTGCGCAAGGAAGCCGTCATCGCGCTGGGCGAGATCGGCGACACGCGCGCCATCGCCCACCTGGAAGCGGCGCTGAAGGATGTCGATTCGGACGTGCGCAAGCTGTCGAAGCTGGCGCTGACGACCATCCAGCTGAACGGAGGTGCGGCATGACCCACGTCGTCGGTGAATCGTGCATCGGCTGCAAGTACACCGACTGCGTGTCGGTCTGCCCGGTCGAGTGCTTCCATGAAGGCCCGAACTTCCTCGTGATCGATCCGGAGGTCTGCATCGACTGCGGCGTGTGCGTGGCGGAATGCCCCGTCGAGGCGATCTACGACGAAAAGGACCTGCCGGACGGGCAGAAGGACTACGTCGCGCTGAACGCCAGGCTGGCGGCGCGCTGGCCCCTGATCACGCAATCGACGGAACCGCTGCCGGAGGCCGACGCATGGGCCTCCCGGCACGACAAGCGCGACCAGCTGGTGGAGGTGGCCTAGCAACGTGGGCAATGCGTCGTTTTTCATGCTGTGACTCATTTTGGAAGGATTCAACATGACACTTCGGTTCCTCATCCGTATTGCCGCACTCTCCGCCGCTGTCCTGTTCACGTCGCCGCTGCAGGCGAAAGAGGTCGTCACGATCGGCATCGGCACGCAGAACACCACCACCAACACCGTCACCGGCGGCATCGTCATCAAGGAGCTGGGCCTGCTCGACAAATACCTGCCGAAGACGGGCAAGTACGCCAACATCGACTTCAAACTGGACTGGCAGAACTTCACCTCCGGCCCGCCCGTGACCAACGGCATGATGGCCAACAAGATCCAGATCGGCATGATGGGCGACTACCCGCTGCTGGTGAACGGCGCGAACGGCCAGCAAAGCAGGGGCAACGAAACGCAGCTGGTCGCCGTGATCGCCTATAACGCCTTCGGCGCCGGTAACGGCGTCGTGGTCAACAAGGACAGCCCGTATTACCAGTTGGCCGACCTGAAGGGCAAGAACGTGTCCGTGCCCTTCGGCTCGGCGGCGCACGGCATGCTGCTGCAGGCGATGCAGGCGCGCGGCTGGCCGGACGATTTCTGGAATCTCGTCAGCCAGACGCCGGAGATCGGCACCAGCAACCTGCGCGAAAAGAAGATCGACGGCCACGCCGATTTCGTCCCCTTCGGCGAGCTGCTGCCGTACCGCGGCTTCGCCCGCAAGATCTTCGACGGCGCGGAGACCGGGGTCCCCACCTTCCACGGCATCGTCGTGCGCAAGGATTTCGCGGACAAGTATCCGGAAGTCGTCGTCGCCTACATCCGCGCCATGATGGATGCCGACGACTGGGTCCGCAAGAACCCGCGGCTGGCGGCCGAGAAGATCGCGGCCTGGACGAAGATTGAGAAAGAGGTCGTCTACATCTTCCTCGGTCCCGACGGCATCCACACGCTGGACCCGACGATCAAGCCCCTGCTCGTGAATGCCGTCAAGACCAGCTACGGCGTGCTGCAAAAGCTGGGCAAGGTGAAGGAATTCAACGTCGATGCGTGGGTCAACGAAAGCTATCTGCGCGCCGCCTTCAAGCAGCGCGGCCTCGACTACGACGCGCAGAAGCGCACGCTGGCCAACTACGACATCCAGGGCAAGGACCCGGTCTGCGGCAAGGCGATCGCCCGCCCGAAGGACGCCGGCGAAATCTGGATCGAGGGCGGTGACATCGTGCCCCTGAGCTCCCCGGCCTGCACCTTCATGGGGATCAGGAAGTACCAGGAAGCTGGCAAGAAAATTGCTGTGGTCTATTTGTTCGATCAAGGACTCGGCATCAAGGTATTTGCCGACAGAGCCTTCTACGCAATCAACGGCACCGGCGCGAAGCTGGATGTCGTGCCGTTCCTGCTGAAGAAGGACGCGGAGACCAGCGCAGCAAAATCCGGAGGCACCGTCGCAACCTACGAGCAAGTGCTCGCCAAGATGGAGAAATGATCATGGCTCTGATGGACCGTCACCCAATCACGCCGCCGCCCGCGGCCGCGCCACCCCACCCCGCCCCTGCCCGGCCGATACGGCAGCCCAGGCTGGAAGCCATCGAAGGCGGTGCGGGGACCACCCCCGCACCAGGCATCCCGTTCTCGCTGAAGCGCTGGCTGGAGTCGGGCATCGGCGGGGTGCTGCTCGGCACCGTGTCGATCGCCGCCGTGCTGCTGGCCTGGCATCTGGCGACGTATTACAAGCTCGATCTCTACGTCCGCTTCGGGAACATCCCGACGCCGGTGGACGTGTGGCACAGCATCCTCGACGTCACGCGGTCGGACAAATACGCGGTGAACATCGGGATCAGCGTGCGGCGCGTGCTGCTCGGCTTTTCCGGCGCGGCCATCGTCGGCACGATCCTCGGGGTCATGGTCGGCCGCTACCGGATCTTCCGTTCGCTGGCGCTGCCGGCGATGGAATTGTTCCGCCCGATCCCCGCGATCGCCTGGGTGCCGATGGCCATCATGCTGTGGCCCAGCAACGAGGTCAGCATCGCGTTCATCACGTTCCTGGGGGCGTTCTTCCCCATCCTGATCAACACGATCCACGGCGTCGAGAGCGTCGACGGCGTGCTGCTGCGCGCCGCGCACAGTCTCGGTGCGAAAGAGAAGGATGTGATCCTGTTCGTGGTGATCCCCGGCGCACTGCCGCATATCTTCACGGGCCTTGCGGTCGGCATGGGCGTCGCGTGGGTGTCGCTGATTGCGGCGGAAATGATTTCCGGCCAGTTCGGCATCGGCTACTTCACATGGGAAGCGTATTCGCTGATTTCGTATCCCGACATCGCGCTCGGCATGATCACGATCGGCGTGCTCGGCCTCTTGTGCAGCAAGGCG
Source organism: uncultured Massilia sp. (assembly GCA_966211695.1). Classification (GTDB taxonomy): domain Bacteria; phylum Pseudomonadota; class Gammaproteobacteria; order Burkholderiales; family Burkholderiaceae_D; genus Telluria. The sequence goes on from CBIHOW010000084.1 coordinate 10,853, forward strand.
ATCGACCTGTGTTCCCGGCTCGCCATGCCGTGGACGGGCGCGGCGGCGGGAGCGCGAAAATGAGTGCGCCCTCCACGAACAGCCAATGCGGCCATATCGAGGTGCGCGACCTCGACATCAGTTTCAAGGCGCGCGGCGCGACCGTGCAAGCCGTCAAGTCGGTCTCGCTGGACGTGCGGCCGGGCGAATTCGTCTCGCTGATCGGCCCCTCCGGTTGCGGCAAATCCACCTTGATGAACGCGGTCGCCGGTTTCACCACGGCCGACCGTGGTGCACTGACGCTGGATGGCCGGCCCATCGCCGGGCCCGGTTCGGACCGCGGCGTCGTGTTCCAGCAGTATTCGCTGTTCCCGTGGATGACGGTGCGCAAGAACGTCGAGTTCGGACTGAAGATGCAGCACGTGCCGCCGGCGCAGCGCGAGACGCAGGCGCGCACCCTGCTCGGCCTCGCCGGTTTGCTGGCCTTTGAAAACCATTATCCGGCGCAGTTGTCCGGCGGGATGAAGCAACGCGTCGGCATCGTGCGTGCGCTGGCGACCAGCCCGCAGGTGCTGCTGATGGACGAACCGTTCGGTGCGCTCGATTCGCAGACCCGTTCCGTCATGCAGGAGATCCTGACGAACATGTGGCAACGGTTAAGGCTGTCCGTGCTGTTCATCACGCACGACATCGACGAGGCGATCTTCCTGTCCGACCGCATTTATGTAATGACGGCCCGGCCGGGGCGGATCAAGGCCGACATCAAGGTGCCCCTGCCGCGTCCCCGCACGCCGGACATGATGGACACGCCGGAATTCGCGGGGCTGGTCCGCGCGATCAAGAAGCTGATCCGCGAAGAAAGCCTGGCCGCGATGGGCGGCGAGTTGCGCGACGGCGGTTATGCCGGCCTCAGCACGGAGATCGGACCGGAGGGGGTGGCCCATGTCCTTTGACGAATCGGCCTGGCCCGACGCCATCACCCTGAACGGCCAGGCGCGTGCGCTGGAGCTGGCGTGGGGCGGCAGGCAGGCGGTGTTGTCGTACCGGGCGTTGCGCCGTTCCTGCCGCTGCAGCGCATGCGAGCAGATGCGCAGGTCGACGGACAGCGTCCTGCCCGTTGCCCCTGACGTGGTCCTGCTGAAGATCGAACCGGTGGGCGCGGCGGCCATGCAACTGGTTTTCTCGGATGGCCACGCGCGGGGGATCTATCCCTGGACGTATCTCAAACAGATGGCATTCGGCCCGGCGAACGGGCTTCCCCAATCTTTGACGACAGGATGGCGTGATGAGTAATTTTTACGAAGCGGAGGTGTTGTCCGTGCGTCACTGGACGGACCGCCTGTTTTCCTTTACCACGACGCGCGAATCGAGCTTCCGCTACCAGAGCGGACAGTTCGCGATGATCGGACTCGAAGTGGACGGCCGGCCGCTGATGCGCGCCTACAGCATGGTGAGCCCGCATTACGAAGAGCAGCTCGAATTCCTCAGCATCAAGGTGCCGGATGGTCCCCTGACCTCGCGCCTGCAGGACATCAAGGTCGGCGATGCGATCCTGGTCGGCCGCAAGGCCTCCGGCACGCTGCTGAGCCAGAACCTGTTGCCGGGCAAGCACCTGTACCTGCTCGGCACGGGCACCGGGCTGGCGCCGTTCATGAGCATCGTGCAGGACCCCGACATCTACGACCAGTTCGACAAGGTGATCCTCGTGCACGGCTGCCGCCACGTCAACGAACTCGCGTACCAGGAGCGCATCGCGGCCGACCTGCCGAACCACGAGTTCCTGGGCGACCTGGTGGCCGATCGGCTGGTCTACTACCCGACCGTCACCCGCGAGCCGTTCGAAAACCAGGGGCGCATTCCCGACCTGCTGCAGAGCGCACGGTTCTACGACAAGCTCGGCCTGCCGCCGCTCGACATCGAACACGACCGCTTCATGCTGTGCGGCAGTCCCGCCATGCTGAAGGACACCGTGGAGGTGCTTGCCGGCCGTGGTCTGAAGGAAGGCAACATGAGCCATCCGGGCCATTACGTCATCGAGCGCGCGTTCGTCGACAAGTGAAAGGAAACGACATGAAGATCCTGGTCCCGATAAAACGGGTGGTCGATGCGAACGTCAAGGTGCGCGTGAAGCCGGACAAGTCCGGCGTCGACCTGGCCAACGTGAAAATGGCCATCAATCCGTTCGACGAGATCGCCGTGGAGGAAGCCGTGCGGCTGAAGGAAGCGGGCCACGCGGCGGAAGTCGTCGCGGTGTCGTGCGGCGTCGACGCCTGCCAGGACGTGCTGCGCACCGCGCTGGCCGCCGGCGCCGACCGCGGCATCCTGGTGCGGACGGACGCGGCGCTGCAGCCGCTCGCCGTCGCCAGGCTGCTGGCCGCGATCGTCCGGCGCGAAGTCCCGCAACTCGTCATCCTGGGCAAGCAGGCCATCGACGACGATTGCAACCAGACCGGCCAGATGCTGGCGGCCATGCTGGGCTGGCCGCAGGCCACGTTCGCGTCAAAGGTGCGGGTCGAAGGCGAAGGGCTGGCGGTCGCGCGCGACGTCGATGGCGGCATCGAGACCGTGCAACTGGCGCTGCCGGCCGTCGTGACGGCGGACCTGCGCCTGAACGAACCGCGCTTCGTCAGCCTGCCCAACCTGATGAAGTCGAAAAAGAAGCGGCTGGACGTGGTGCCCGCCGAAACCCTCGGCGCCGATCTCTCCCCGCGCTGGAGGACGCTGGCCGTCGACCCACCCCCGCAACGCCGGCCCGGTGTGCTTGTCGAGGATGCGGCCGAACTGGTCCACCGTTTGCGGCACGAAGCGAACGTCATTTAACTGATCGAGGAACATCATGACGGTACTGGTCATTGCGGAACACGACAACGTTTCACTCCATGCCGCCACGCGCCACGCGGTCGGCGCGGCCCGCCTGTGCGGCGGCGACGTGCACCTGCTCGTCGCGGGACACGAGTGCGCCGCCGCGGCGCGCGCAGCCGGCCGCGTCGCCGGCGTGGCGAAGGTGTGGCTCGCGTCGGCCCCGCAGCTCGCGCACGGTCTCGCGGAAAACGTCGCGGCCCAGGCGCTGGAACTGCTGGCGCAGGAGGCTTATACCCACGTGCTGGCCGCGGCCACCACGTTCGGCAAGAGCGTCATGCCGCGTGTGGCGGCCGGGCTGGATGCGGGGCAGATCTCGGACATCACGCGCGTCGTCGCGCCCGACATCTTCGAACGTCCGATTTATGCGGGCAACGCGATCGCGACCGTCCAGGCACTGGACGCGATCAAGGTGCTGACCGTGCGCGCCACCAGTTTCGATGCCGCGCCCCTGGGCGACGCCGAGACGGTCATCGAGGACATGGTGCCGGTCGACGACGCCGGCACGGCGCGCTTCGTTGCGGTCGAGCGGACGGTGTCGGGACGGGCCGAGCTGACCGCGGCGCGCGTCGTGGTGGCGGGCGGGCGCGGCCTGGGTTCCGCCGCCGGGTTCGCCACGCTGGAACCGCTGGCGGACGCGCTGGGCGCCGCGATCGGCGCATCGCGCGCGGCGGTCGACGCCGGCTTTGCCAGCAACACGTTGCAGATCGGCCAGACCGGCAAGGTCGTCGCGCCCGCGCTGTACATCGCGGTCGGCATTTCAGGCGCCATCCAGCACCTGGCCGGCATCGGCGACGCGAAGGTCATCGTCGCCATCAACAAGGATGCGGAAGCGCCGATCTTCGGCGTGGCGGATTACGGCATCGTCGGCGACCTGTTCGACGTCGTGCCTGCGCTCGTCACCGCATTGCGGGAGGACGAACAGAAACAGCTGGCCGCCTAGCGGAGCGGGCGCCATGCTGACACATGCCGGCCTTGTACTGATCTCCCTTGCCATCGGCGTCCCGATCGGCGCGGTCGGCGTCGGCGGGTTTTTCATGCCGCCGGCCCTGATGCTGCTGCTGAACATGGACATCCACGAGGGCATGGCGTTGTCCTTGTTCACCTTCATCTTTACCGGCGCGGCGGGCGCGTTCTACTTCCACAGGACAGGCAGCATGGACTGGACGCTGGTGCGGCCGGTGTGCCTGGGCGCGGCGGCGACGGGCCATGCCGGCGCATGGATCGGCCATCAGCTCGCCACCGCGTCGCTGTCGACGGCGCTGGCCGCGGTCATCCTCGTCGTCGGCATGACCATGTCGGGGGCCGGCGGCCGGGCGGTGCTGGCCTTGCCGGAACGCCCGCGTCAACGCCGGCTGGTCCTTGCTGCGATCGGCGCCTTCACGGGGTTCTTTTCCGGCCTCACCGGCATCGGCGGCCAGGTGCTGTCCGTGCCGCTGATGGTCTTGTGCGGCTATCCCCTGCTCACCGCGATCGGCGTCGGGCAGATGCTGCAAACCGTCGGCGCCTTGTCCGGTTCGCTCGCGAACCTGCATTACGCCAGCATCGACTACGGCCTGGCCGCCTTCATCGCCGTGTTCGAGATTGCCGGCGTGCTGGCCGGCGCCATCCTCATCCACCGTCTCGACGGCGCGTTCGTCAAGCGCATGGTCGGCGGACTGTGCATGGTGGCCGGTTGCGGGTTCATCCTGCGCAGCCTGCACGCGTAAATCGGTGTACAGTTGCACATCCTCGTTTTTGGAAAACTAACGATGCGCAAGATGACCGGGACGCTGCTGGCGCTGACAGCACTGGCATGCGTACAGACGGCGCGGGCCGACGGGCTCGACCCGACCGAGCAGAGAATCGTCGCCGAGATCAAGGCACACGCGCCGCAAGCCCTTGCCCTCCTCGAGCAAAGCGTCCTCATCAACAGCGGCACGATGCATGCCCGCGGCGTGCGCGACGTGGGGACATTGTTCCGCAAGCAGTTCGACGAGCTCGGTTTCACGACGCGCTGGATCGACCTGCCGCCCGAGATGCGCCGCGCGGGCCACCTCGTCGCGACGCGCGACGGCAACCGCGGCAAACGCCTGCTGCTGCTCGGCCACCTCGACACCGTGTTCGAGCCCGATTCCTCGGTGCCCATGTGGCAGCGCGATGGAAATAAAGTCCGCGGCCAGGGCGTGTCGGACATGAAGGGCGGCGACGTGATCGTCATCGAGGCGCTGCGCGCGCTGCACCGCGCCGGCGCCCTCGACGGCACCCGCATCGCCGTCATGTTCACCGGCGACGAGGAAGAAGCGGGGAACCCGAAGAGCGTGTCGCGCGGCGACATGGTGGCGCTGGCGAAACGCAGCGACGTCGCCCTCAGCTTCGAGGCCAACATCCTCGATAAAAACGGCCAGGCGACCGCCACCGTCGGCCGGCGCGCGACCGCGACGTGGGAGCTGGACGTCAAGGCGCGCCAGGGCCATTCGATGGCCGTGTTCGGCAATAACGGCTATGGCGCCGTGTACGAGACGGCCCGTATCCTGGACGCCTTCCGCCGGGAGGTCGTCGAACCGGGCCTCACGTTCAACCCGGGCGTGATCCTGGGCGGCACCGAGGTCGCGTTCGACGACGCCCACTCGCGCGGCACCGCGTTCGGCAAGACGAACGTGATCGCCAACACGGCCACCGTGAAGGCCGACCTGCGCTACCTGGACTACGCCCAGCGCGACCGCGCCCAGGCGCGCATGCGCGAGATCGTCGCGCAGAACCTGCCCGGCACCAGCGCCACCATCGCGTTCCACGATTCGTATCCGCCCATGGCCGTCACACCCGGCAACCTGAAAGTGCTGGACCTGTATTCGCGCGCCAGCCAGGATGCCGGCCTCGGCACGATCGGCGCCCTGCCGGCGGAAGCGCGCGGCGCGGGCGACATCCAGTTCGTGGCGCCGCTCGTCGACAGCCTCGACGGCCTCGGCGCGAGCGGCAACGGCGCCCACTCCCCGAACGAAGACCTGGACGTGGGCTCGCTCGAACGGGGCGCCGTGCGCGCGGCATTACTGATCTATCGCCTGACGCGTTGACGCGCGTCGAATTTCTTCAACCGGACACGCTACCCGAACCGGGTAATATGCACTCATGGCACGACTGATACTCACCTTCCCCGAAGACCAGTACTACTACACGACCTTGCTGACGGTGCGCGTCACCGACATCAACGCCGGCAACCACCTGGGCAACGACTCGATGATCTCGATGATTTCCGAGGCACGGGCCCGCTTCCTGTTCGAATACGGCGTGTCGGAAACGGAGGGCGACGGCACGGGCATCATCGTGACGGACCTCGCGACGACGTACCGCGCCGAAGCGCATGCGCGCGACCAGCTGCTGTTCGAAGTCGGCGTCATGGACTTCAATAAATATGGCGGCGACATCATCTTCCGGGTCACCCGTCCCAAGGACAAGACCCTCGTCGCGATGGCCAAGCAGGGCTTCGTCTTCTTCAACTACAAGACGAGCCAGGTCGTCGCCATGCCGGAAGACTTCCGCGGCAAGTTCGACCGGGTGAACTGGATCGACTGAACGCGGGCAAAAATAGCTGGAACTTTCCCCGCCTCCCGCTGGAATATGGGTAAACACGCATACCCATGACCACGCCTATCCTTGACACCGACCTGCTGCGCCAGATGCGCAGCGGCGCCGCCGACGCCTTCGCGGCCTTGTACCGGCGCCACCAGGGTCCGCTGTACCGCTTCGCGCTGCTGCGCTGCGGCTCGGCGGACACGGCCGCCGACGTGGTCCAGGAAACGTTCATGGGCCTGCTGACGGATCGCTTCCGGTTCGATCCGCTGCGCGGACAGTTGCAGCACTTCCTGTTCGGCGTGGCGCGCAACCTGATCCTGAAGAACGAGACGGCGCACCAGCGCCACGTGGCCCTGGGCGGGTCGGATGACGACGACGACGACGAGCTGCCGGACGACGCGGCCTGTCCGCTGGCGCGCCTGCTGGACAACGAGGCCGCCGAGGAAGTGCGGCGCGCGCTGGCGCTGCTGGCGCCGCACTACCGCGACGCCGTCATCCTGTACGAGATGCACGACTTGTCGTACGCCGAGATCGCCGACATCTGCCAGGTCGACATCGGCACCGTGCGTTCGCGCCTGTCGCGCGGGCGGGCGGCGCTCGCGAAGCGCCTGGCATGCATGAAAGGATAGCCATCATGGACACACGTAACACGCCGGAGACCGACCGCGATCCCCTGTTCGACGCCCTGCGCGCGGAGGTGGGCCGGCTGGACGCCCCGCGCGGCGTCGAGAAGGAATTGCTGCAGGCGTTCGCGCAGCTGCACCCGCCGCGCCGGCGCTGGTATCACGCGCTCGTCGGACGTCCGCTCGCGCTGGCGGGCGGCCTGTCGGGCCTGGCGGCCGGCGCGCTCGTGCTCGCGTTCGTCCTGCGGGCACCGCACCCGGCCGACGACGGCCGCGCCGGCGCGCTCGTCTCGGTCGACGGCAACGGCGTGTTCATCGCACTGGATTCGGCCGAGCGCATCGCCGCGGAACCGGCGCCGCGCATGGTCGCCGCCGACGTCCCGCGCACGAGCCTGGCCGCGCTGGGCGTGCCGCTGACGCCGGAAAACGCGGGCGATTCCGTCCGGGCCGAAATTCTCGTCGCGGCCGACGGCCAGCCGCTGGCCCTGCGCCTGAGTGCCATCGAATGATCGACCAACTGGAGGATGCCATGACAACCAAGACCCTGATATTCGCCCTGCTGCTGTCCGTCGCCGCACCGGTCCTCGCCGAGGAGCCGGCCCGGGGACACCTCGAAGTGCGCCGCGACGGCACCTCGATCATGCGTGCCGACACGATCACGACCGCCCCCGACGGCACCGTCGTCGCGTGGATGCGCCCCATCAAGAATGCGCCCTACAGCGCGCAAGTCGTCCGGGAACGCCAGCAGGCCCTGGCCGACGGCAACCAGATCGACGTCCGCCGCGGCCCGATGGCCTATTACCGCGACAGCGCGGGGCGCACGCGCCAGGAGATCATGAACGACAAAGGCGAGTTGCAGACCGTGATCATCGACGACCCGGCCGCCGGCATGAACTGGGTGCTCAAGCCGAAGGAGCGCGTCGCCATCAAGCTCGACAAGCACCATCCCGTCGACCCCGCGCAAGTCCGCGCGCGGGTCGAGCAGATGCGCAAGGACGGCACGCTGCCGTCGATCGAGCGCCGCGCGACCGCGGACGGCAAGCAGGAGGTCATCGTGAAGCGTGTCGTGCGCGCCGATGCGGATGCGCGCCCGGTGCAGGAAGACGTCCGCATCCAGGTCCCCATGGCCTTCGCGGAACGCGGCGCGGCCATGCGCGACATCCAGACGCGCGTGGCGCCCCTGGCCAGTGCGTTCGACGACGTCAAGTGGTCGGCGAAGGCGACGACGAAGGACCTGGGCACGCGCGACATGGGCGGCATCAGGGCCGAGGGCAAGCTGCGCAGCTACGAGATCCCGGCCGGAGCGATCGGCAACCGCAACCCGATCGTCGTGTCGGACGAGACGTGGACGGCGCCCGACCTGCAGGTGACGGTCTACACGAAGCACAGCGACCCGCGCAGCGGCGACGTCGTGTTCCGCCTCGAAAACATCAGGCGCGAGGAACCGGCGGCCGCCCTGTTCACCGTGCCGGCCGATTACACGGTGCGCGAAGCGGGCGGCCGGTGGCGCGACAAGGGCCGCGCGGACAAGTAATCAACGACGCTTCTGCTTGATCGGCGCGATGGTCTTGTCGAACCAGTCGTCGATCATCTGCTTCTCGTAGCGCAGCGGCTCCGAATCGAAGTAGTGGCTGAACGTCTGCTGGTAATTCATGTCCTGCAGCTGCGACTGGCCGCTCTTGATCACCTGCCCGTTCTGCTCGACCGCATAGTTCAGCTCCATGCGCGGCCAGTCGGCGCGGCCGGTCATCACGCGGATGTCGCGGCCCAGCCGGGCGCTCGGGATGAGGCGGCCGGCCGGGTCGAAATCCGTGATCTCGACCCGCAGGTCCTCGCCCGGCGGCAGGTTCGCGCCCAGCTTCACGAAGTGGTCGGTGATCTGGTCCAGCATCTCCTTGCGCTCCCAGCCCGGGAACGGCAGGTCGTGGAAATTCTCGGGATGGACCCATGTGACGTTGACCGCGGCCGACGCACTGCCCGCGGCCAGCGCCAGCAGGCCCGCCAGGGCCATCGTCTTCATGAACGGTTTCATGATGTTGTTCCTTTCATCCAGTACGACTGTTTATACCTCATTCTTATACGCCGGTTTCCTTGCCGGGTCCGTTATGAATTCGTCTTGGTTTGTATCGAAATGTTAGTCCCCGCACAAGGCTGCGAGCGCTTGCCCGGCACAATTCCGAACGGGACAACGCAAGCGAGGATGCATCATGCCCGAAGGCCCGTCGCTGGTCATCTTGAAAGAGCAGACCGCCCCGTTCGTGGGGCAGGAAATCGTGCGCGCCGAGGGCAATACCTGGGCCATCGATACTACACGCCTCATCGGCCAGCCCGTCGTCGCGCTGCGCACGTGGGGCAAGCATTTCCTCATCCAGATGCCGGCGATGGTCGTGCGCATCCATTTCCTGCTGTTCGGCACGTACCGCGTGAACGAGCGGCGCGACAAGCCGCCGCGCCTGTCGCTCGGCTTCGCGGACGGCGGCGAGCTGAATTTCTATGCCTGTTCCGTGAAGGAAATCGACTGCGACATCGACGCGTATTACGACTGGGCGGCGGACGTCATGTCGGATGCATGGGATCCCGCGAAGGCGCGCAAGAAATTGCGGGCCGAGCCTGACAGGCTCGCCTGCGACGCCCTGCTCGACCAGGACATCTTTGCCGGCGTCGGCAACATCATCAAGAACGAGGTGCTGTTCCGCATCCGGGTCGATCCGCGATCGACCGTCGGCGCGCTGCCGCCGGCCAAGCTGCGCGCCCTCGTGCAGGAAGCGCGCCAGTACAGCTTCGACTTCCTCGAGTGGAAAAAAGAATTCACCCTCAAGAAGCACTGGTTGGCACACAACCAGAAGACCTGCCCCCGCTGCCATATCCCCTTTCATAAAGCGAACCTGGGCCGGACGAACCGGCGCAGCTTCTGGTGCGAACGCTGCCAAAAGTTGTATGAATAAGGCACAAATAGCAGGGAAGCAACACGTTGCGACATTGTGACTTTTTGCACTGCGTCATTAATATTTCTTGTTGTTAATGGTCACTGCTCATACTACAATCATTTCGGACCCGTGCTGCCTTACCTCAAAACCTCGAGAGATCGTCCAATGTCCTTCCTGTCCTCAGCCGCGCCGAAGCTTGCACCATGGAAAGTACTGCTCGTCGACGACGAACCGGACATCCATGACATCACCAAGCTGACGCTGTCCCGTTTCCGCCTGGACGGCCGCAGCCTCTCCTTCCTGCACGCCTACAGCGGCGCGCAGGCGAAGGAGATCCTGGCGCGCGAAAAGGACATCGCGCTGGTGTTCCTCGACGTGGTCATGGAGCGCGAGGACAGCGGCCTGGAAGTGGCGCGCTGGATGCGCCAGGAACTGGACAACCAGTTCACCCGCATCGTGCTGCGCACGGGCCAGCCGGGCCAGGCGCCCGAGGAACGCGTGATCGTCGACTACGACATCAACGATTACAAGGAAAAGACCGAGCTCGACCGCACCAAGCTGTTCACGACCACGTTCGCCGCCCTGCGCGCCTACCGCGACATCATGAAGGTCGAGGACGCCCGCCGTGTCCAGCAGAATTACCGCGAAGGCCTGGAGCGCGTGATCTCCGCGTCCACGCACCTGTTCAGGCAGCGCAATCTGAAGGATTTCGCCAGCGGCCTGCTGCAGCAGGTCGTCGCCCTGCTGCGCCTGGAGCAGAGCATGCTGCTGCGCGTGGCCGGCGCCAGCGTGATCACCGGCGAGAGCCAGTACGAGATCCTGGCGCGCATCGGCGACGTCGGCGACCACGACATCGGCCCGGAACTGGTCGCCCAGCTCGACGAGGCGCGCCACAACCGCATCTCCAAGCTGCATGGCGACACCTATGTCGGCTATTTCCCGAACAGCAGCGGCAAGGCGTCGCTGCTCGTGCTCAAGGGCGTGGAAGAAATCAACGAGATCGACGTGCAATTGCTCGACGTCTTTTGCTCGGGCGTGGCGATCGCCTTCGACAACATCCTGCTGAACCAGGAAATCACCGACACCCAGGCCGAATTGATCCTGCGTCTCGGCGACGTCGTCGAATCGCGCTCGAACGAGGCCGGCAACCACGTGCGCCGCATGGCCCAGGTGTGCCACCTGCTGGCCCAGGAATCGGGCATGTCCGACGACGAGACGGCCGTGCTGATGCATGCGGCGCCGATGCACGACGTGGGCAAGATCGCCACGCCGGACGCCGTCCTGCTCAAGCCGGGCCGCCTCACGCCCGAGGAATGGGACATCATGAAGCAGCACCCGACCATCGGCCTGCAGATCCTGGACGGCTCGCAGCGCCCGATCCTGAAGGCGGCCGCCGTGATCGCCCACCAGCACCACGAGAAATGGGACGGCAGCGGCTATCCGCAGGGCCTGAAGGGCGAGGACATCCACCCGTACGCCCGCATCGTGGCCGTGGCCGACGTGTTCGACGCCCTCACGCACGAGCGCGTGTACAAGAAAGCGTGGCCGATCGACCAGGTGCGCGACTACCTGCGCGAGGTGGCGGGCCAGCACCTCGATCCGCACTACGTCGACATCCTCATCAAGAACCTCGACAAGGCGGCCGAGATCAACGAGCGCTGGCCGGACTAGCCTGTAACGACGGCCGGGACAAGCCAGGCGGAGTCCGGTAGTATGCTGAGCTTCGAGGACAACCTTGTCCCGACTGCCATCCAGCCCATGCGTATCCGAACCCGACTGCTGATCCTGATCCTGGCGATCCTGGTGCCCGCCCTCCTCGCGGCGGTCCTGGCCGTCTGGTATGTCTACCAGGAAGAGCGGCGGGCGCAGGAAACGAGCGTCAAGGAAGCGGTGCGCGCCTTCACCCTCCTCGTCGACAACGAACTGGAGATCAAGGAAGGCATCCTGCGCACGCTGGCCAATTCCCCCGCGCTGGCCCGCGGCGATCTCGATACCTTCTATCGCCACGCCCATTCGGTGGTGCCGGGCGGCGAGTCGGCGATCATCCTGCTCGACAAGGACGGCCGCCAGCTGCTCAACACACGGGTCGCGCCGGGCGCACCGCTGCCGCCCGGCCGGGCGTCGAACCTCGACGCGCTGATGAAGCGGGACGGCGCCGACCGCACCCTCGTCTCCGACCTGTTCGTCTCCTCGCTCAGCCGGCGCCACGCGGTCGCCATCCAGGTGCCGGTGCACGTGGACGGCAGCCTGCGCTACTTCCTCGCCATGAGCATGAACGCCGCCCAGCTGCAGGCGCTGCTGGGCGAACAGCGCTTCCCGGCCGACTGGCAGGCCGCCATCATCGACCGCACGGGCCGGCTGATCGCGCGCTCGATCGACCCCGACCAGTACCGGGGACGCTCGGTCAGCAGCGTGGCCCTGGCCGAGTTCGCCGCCCACCGCGAAGGCGTGTTCGCGAACAGGAACCTGGCCGGCATCCCCGTGCAGGCCTTCTACAGCACCGTGCCCTCGTCGGACTGGAAAGTCCTCGTCAGCATCCCGACCGAAGACCTGCGCCGCGTGCCGCTGCATGCGGCGGCCTTCCTGGCCGCCATCATGGCCGTCATGCTCGTGGTGGCGTTCGTGGCCGCGCGCTGGTTCGCGCGCCGCGCGGCCATCCCGATCGAATACCTGGGCCGCG
>CBIHOW010000085.1:0-23154 GCA_966211695.1 uncultured Massilia sp.
CGTATTATAGCCGCTCACCAACGGCTTGCACAGGCTGGACGCAACCGTGCGGAAATCTGGCTCCCCGACCTGGACTCGAACCAGGGACCTGCGGATTAACAGTCCGTCGCTCTACCGACTGAGCTATCAGGGAATTGTCTTTCGCTACGACCGATGCCGCAGCGAAAGAAGCAAGATTTTAGAGAACTTTTGCGATGGCGTCAACGACGCGATCGATGTTCTTCGAGTTCAGCGCGGCCACGCAGATGCGGCCGGTGTCCACGGCGTAGATCGATTCGGCGCGCAGCTTCTCGACCTGCTCTTTCGTCAGGCCCGAGTACGAGAACATGCCGACCTGCTTGCGCACGAATTCGAAGTCCGAACCCGGGGCCTTTTCGGCCAGCTTCTTGACCAGCTCGTCACGCATCTGCTTGATGCGCACGCGCATGCCGGCCAGCTCGTCTTCCCACAGCTGGCGCAGTTCCGGCGTGGACAGGACGGTCGCGACGACCTTGCCGCCGTGCGTCGGCGGGTTCGAGTAGTTGGTGCGGACGATGCGCTTCAGCTGCGACAGCAGGCGGGCCGCCTCTTCCGCGGTCGATGCGACGACGGACAGCGCGCCCACGCGCTCGCCGTACAGCGAGAACGACTTCGAGAACGAGTTCGACACCAGCAGCGGACCCGGGGTGGCCGTGAAGCGGCGGACGACGGCGCCGTCTTCCGCGATGCCGTCGCCGAAGCCCTGGTAGGCCATGTCGAGGAACGGGATCAGGTTGTTCTCACGCACGACCTGGATCACCTGGCCCCACTGGTCGGCGTTCAGTTCGGCGCCGGTCGGGTTGTGGCAGCAGGCGTGCAGGACGACGATGGCGCCTTCCGGCATCGCTTTCAGCGCAGCCAGCATGCCTTCGAAGTTGACGCCGTGCGTGGCCGGGTCGTAGTAGGCGTAGTTGTTGACGGTGAAACCGGCGCTTTCGAACAGCGCGCGGTGGTTTTCCCAGCTCGGGTCGCTGATGTAGACTTGCGAATCCGGCGAGAAGCGCTTCAGGAAGTCGGCGCCGATCTTCAGCGCGCCGGTGCCGCCCAGGGCTTGCACCGTGACTGCACGTTTCTCTTGAATTACGGCGCTGTCGGCACCAAATACGAGTTCTTGCACAGCCTTGTCGTACGCACCCAGGCCTTCGATCGGCAGATAGGTACGGGGCGTCGGCTGCTCCATCAACTTCGCTTCCGCTTTCTGAACGCATTCCAGCAGCGGCACTTTCCCGTTGTCATCGTAGTAGACGCCCACGCCCAGATTGATCTTGGCGGGATTGGTGTCTGCGTTGAAGGCCTCGGTGATGCCGAGGATCGGATCGCGGGGAGCCATGGCGATGGCGCTGAAGATGCTGGCAGAAGCTGGGGAATTCATCGTGATAAACTTGGTTTGTCGGCTGGGTTCGCAGCGGTTGTATAGATAGGCGGTCTGGACGATGCCAGATCGCAGGCGGATTCTCATTCTAGCAAAGGTCTGATCCAATGGCAGATTTATCGGTTGCAAATTCACCAGCACCTACGGTCATCACGTTCCCGGATTCCCCGTTCAAGCTGCACCAGCCCTTCCCGCCCGCGGGCGACCAGCCCACGGCGATCCAGGGCCTGGTGGAAGGCATCGAGGACGGCCTGATGTACCAGACGCTGCTCGGCGTGACCGGTTCCGGCAAGACGTATACGATGGCCAACGTGATCGCTAGAGCCGGCCGTCCGGCGATCGTGTTCGCCCCCAACAAGACCCTCGCGGCCCAGCTGTATGCGGAGTTCCGCGAGTTCTTCCCGCAGAATGCCGTCGAGTACTTCGTCTCGTACTACGATTATTACCAGCCGGAAGCGTACGTGCCGCAGCGCGACCTGTTCATCGAAAAGGACTCGTCGATCAACGAGCACATCGAGCAGATGCGTCTGTCGTGCACGAAGTCGCTGATGGAGCGGCGCGACGTCGTCATCGTCGCGACCGTGTCGGCCATCTACGGTATCGGTAATCCGAACGAGTACCACAAGATGATTCTCACGTTGCGCACGGGCGACAAGGTCGCGCAGCGCGACGTCATCGCGCGCCTGATCCAGATGCAGTACACGCGCAACGAAATGGACTTCGCGCGCGGCACGTTCCGCGTGCGCGGCGACACCATCGACATCTTCCCGGCCGAACACGCCGAACTCGCGATCCGCGTCGAAATGTTCGACGACGAGATCGAATCGCTGCAATTGTTCGACCCGCTGACCGGCAAGGTGCGCCAGAAGATTCCGCGCTTCACCGTGTACCCGGGCTCGCACTACGTCACCGGCCGCGCCACCGTGCTGAAGGCCGTCGACTCCATCAAGGCCGAACTGCGCGACCGCCTGGAAGAATTCCGCCAGCAGGGCAAGCTGCTGGAAGAACAACGCCTCGAGCAGCGCACGCGCTTCGACCTCGAGATGCTGGCCGAAGTCGGCTTCACGAAGGGCATCGAGAACTATTCGCGCCACCTGTCGGGCTCGATGCCGGGCGAACCGCCGCCGACCTTGATCGACTACCTGCCGAAGGACGCGCTGATGTTCATGGACGAGTCGCACGTGATGATCGGCCAGCTGAACGCCATGTACAACGGCGACCGGTCGCGCAAGGTGAACCTCGTCGACTATGGCTTCCGCCTGCCCTCCGCGCTCGACAACCGGCCGCTGAAATTCTCGGAATTCGAGAACAAGATGCGGCAGTGTATTTTTGTCTCCGCAACGCCGGCCGAGTACGAAAAGGAACACGCCGACAATGTCGTCGAACAGGTCGTGCGTCCGACGGGCCTCGTCGACCCGCAGGTCATCGTGAAACCCGCGCGTTCGCAGGTGGACGACCTGATGGGCGAGATCACGGACCGCATCAAGAAGGACGAGCGCGTGCTGGTCACCACGCTGACCAAGCGCATGGCCGAGCAGTTGACGGAATACCTGTCCGACCACGGCATCAAGGTGCGCTACCTGCACAGCGACATCGACACGGTGGAGCGCGTGGAAATCCTGCGCGACCTGCGCCTGGGCACGTTCGACGTCGTCGTCGGCATCAACCTGCTGCGCGAGGGCCTCGACCTGCCGGAAGTGTCGCTCGTGGCCGTGCTGGACGCCGACAAGGAAGGCTTCCTGCGTTCGGAACGTTCGCTGATCCAGACCATCGGCCGCGCGGCGCGTAACCTGAACGGCGTGGCGATCCTGTACGCGGACCAGATCACGGACTCGATGAAGCGCGCGATCGACGAGACGGAACGCCGCCGCGCCAAGCAGATCGCGTTCAACGAGGCGAACGGCATCACCCCGAAGGGCGTGCAGAAGAAGATCAAGGAAATGATCGACGGCGTGTACAGCGCGGCCGCACAGAAGGCCATGCTGAACGACAACGGCTTGTCGGAGGAAGCCGCCAAGGTCGAGGGCATGAGCGAGAAGCAGATTTCGAAAGAGATCAAGCGTCTCGAAAAGCTCATGGTCGACCATGCCAAGAACCTCGAGTTCGAAAAGGCGGCCCAGGTGCGCGATCAGTTGCACGTCCTCAAGCAGCAGGCGTTTGGGGCGCCGGGGGCGGACAACGTGGTGTCGATTCTCGGCAAGTGATTGATGCCGGGGGCATCGATCACGCGCTGCCGCGTGCATCGAGGGAAACGGCTCTTCGGAGCCGTTTCTTACGTCCGATGCCGCCCCGTGACAAAGTGCGCGTTTTCGAACAGGCCGATCTGGTAGCGTGACAGGCCTCTCATACACGAAAGCACGCATGAAGCATTCACCGTTTTTCGTCGCGGTCGCCAGGCGCTTGTCTATCCTGTCCGCCCTGTCGCTTGCGCTGGGCAGTGCCGCGATGCCTGCCGCCGCCGGTCCCGCATTCGCATTCGACTCGGTATCGACGCTCGATGACATGGCGTCGCTCATCCAGGCCAGATTCCCGCTCGGCACTTCCCGTTCGGATCTGCGGCACGCATTCGTCGACGAAGGCCATGCAACGCTAAAGGTCAAGCCGGGCGTGCCCGGTGTCGAAAAGTATATTTATGATGTCGATTTATGCCATTACTACATCTGGCGATGGAATATTTCGGCGGACTTCGACCAAGGCGGAAAATTGCTTCAGGCGTATGTGAATGGAAATATCGTTTTTCCGGACGGCAGTCCAAAAAAGACCATATCGAAGGAAGCCGAGCCAGGAAAAAAAGCATCGATATACCAGGCAAAACGTCCCCGCCCCGAGGCCAATAAGGGCGAAAGTTCTCTCGGATACATTCTCTTTGACCGGGATAGCGATCTGACCACCACAGACGATCAAATGCTGATGGGCGCAGGGCCCAGTCGCGCCGTCCCGGAGAACATGGGAAAAATGATCGTTTATTCGGAAGTCGACCCATGGCGCTCCATTTTCGATGCCGATCAGGCCGATCATATCGTTCCCTACACAGGCAGTTGCGAGCGGGCCGACAAAATCTACGAGGAGCAAAAGCGGGCACAGAAGCGATGAGATCTTCAGGGTTGTTTGCCCAGCTGCGATCGCTGATCGCGTCGGACCGCCGGCGGATGCGTGTCCTCGATATCGTGAAAGAGTTGGCGTTGCCCGATTGTTGGGTCGCAGCCGGGTTTGTTCGTAGCTGCGTCTGGGATCACATGCATCGGCGAACGTCGTCGCCGCTGCCTCGCGATATCGATGTGATCTGGTACGACCCGACGCAATCGATGCCGGAGCGCGATGCCATGCTGGAGTCGCGCTTATGCGCGCGGGACAGCACGCTTGGTTGGTCGGTCAAGAACCAGGCACGAATGCATGAACGCAACGCTGATGATCCCTACTTGTCCGCGTCGGACGCGATGCGATATTGGCCGGAAACCGCCACTGCGGTAGGCGTGCGACTCGATCACCACGGGCAGATCGAAGTCGCCGCCCCTTTTGGCCTGGACGACCTGTTTGCGCTGACAGTCCGGCCAACACAGCGGTTCGTGGCGGAGAAGCATGCCGTATATGTAGACCGGGTTCGCAGCAAGAACTGGCAAGCCACTTGGCCCAACCTCAGGATCGAGGCATCCTGTTGAGCCATTATGAGGAGTCAGATTCGAAGGCATTCTTCGAATCGAGCCCCCAGTCCTGCCAGTCGTCACCGAATAATTCTTCCGGGTGCTGCGTGCGCACCGAACCGTTTCCGCATGCGAGTGAATCTGCAGGGCAGTATTTGTCGCATCCCCAGCACACACGCTCTGGGTGTATCGGATGGATGGGAAATTTTTTAGCCATGCATGAAGTATCGCGACCTGGGCAGTAATCTTCCTTAAACCAGGTTAAGGCAATCCGAAACGCTATCCCCCCAGCCGTTCACTGCAGTAATCGATGAAGGCCCGCAGTTTCGCGGGCATTTGTTTTCGTGTCGGGTAGTAGAGGTGAAAACCCGTGAACGTCGGCCAGCATGCCGGCAGCACGGGCACGAGCCGGCCGGCGTCCAGGTCGGCCTGCACCTGGCGCGCAAAGACATAGGCAATGCCGATGCCGTCGAGGGCGGCGCTGGCCATCGAGACGCTGCTCGTCACGATCAGCGGGCCGTTCACTTCCACCTCGATCATTTGCTCGTCGCGCATCAACTCCCAACGGTAGATCGCATTGCTCTTGCGGAAGCGGAAGCGGATGCAGTCGTGCTGCTGCAACTCCTCGACGGAAGCCGGCAGGCCGCGCCGCGCCACGTACTCCGGCGACGCGACCAGGCAGATCCTTTCCTGCCGCGTCAACGGCACGGTCACCATGTCGACCTGGACGGATTCGCCCAGGCGCACGCCCGCATCGAATCCGCCGGCCACGATATCGACGAAACTGTCGTCCAGGTCGAGCTCGACCTTGATGCCCGGATGGCGCGCGAGGAAGGCCGGCAGCAGCGGGCGCAGATAGGCAAAGTACACGATGTGCGACATGTTCAGCCGCAAGGTGCCGCTGGCGCCGCGGCGATAGTCGTCCAGCTCGGCGGCGGCCTGCGTGAGCTCCGCGACGGCCGGGCCCACGCGCGCGAGAAATTGCTCGCCAGCTTCCGTCAGGCTCACGCTGCGCGTCGTCCGGTTCAACAAGCGCACGCCCAACCGTTCCTCGAGCTGGCGCACCGTCTGGCTGACGGCCGACGGCGTCACCTCCAGCAGCGCGGCAGCGGCCGTGAAATTGCCCTGCTTGGCCACGGTGGCGAACGCCAGCAGGCCATCCAGTTGCGTCAGTTTCATTATGAAGCATGCCTTAATAAGGATTGAAGATTATGCCTGTTTTTCTTCCTTATCGAGACAATTATGATGTCGTTCATCCAACCAACAAGGAGAACGAACATGAACCAGCCCATCTACTACACCCTCGGCCGCACGGGCCTGCGCGTCAGCCGTTTGTCGCTGGGCGCGATGACGTTTGGCACGGAATGGGGCTGGGGCTCCGACAAGGCAGCGGCCGAGACGGTCTTCAATCTCTATCGCGACCATGGCGGCAACTTCATCGACACGGCCGACGTGTACACGAACGGCACGAGCGAAACGTGGCTGGGCGAATTCATCAAGGCCAGCGGTTCGCGCGACGAACTCGTGCTGGCCAGCAAATACACGTTCAACCTTGCAGCCGCCAACCCGAATGGCGGCGGCAATGGCCGCAAGAACCTGCTGCGCGCCGTCGAAAACTCCCTGAAGCGCCTGCAGACGGATTATCTCGACGTGTTCTACGTACATGCCTGGGACCAGTTGACGCCGGTGGAAGAAGTGATGCGCACCTTGGACGATCTCGTCCGTGCCGGCAAGATCCGCCACATCGGCCTGTCGGACGTGCCCGCCTGGTACGCGGCGCGCGCCCAGACGCTCGCCGAATGGCGCGGCTATGAACCGGTGTCGGCGCTGCAACTGCAGTACTCGCTCGTCGAGCGCAACATCGAACACGAGTACACGCGCCTCGCCACCGAGCTCGGCATGGGCATCACCGTATGGAGCCCGCTGGCGAGCGGCCTGCTGGCCGGACGGTATCGCCGCGATGCGCTGGCCGATGGACGCCTAGCGGCCATGCAGGGCAATGGCAATCCGGCCTTCCAGCACCTTACGGAGCGCAATTTCCAGATCGTGGACACGCTGGAACAGGTGGCCAATGACATCGGCCGACCGATGGCGCAGGTGGCGCTGAACTGGGTGGCGAACCGTCCGGGCGTGGCCAGCGTGATCGTGGGCGCGTCGCGGCCGGAACAGATGACAACGAATCTCGGGGCGCTGGACTTCGACCTGCCCGCTGAACTCGTCCAACGCCTGGACGAGGCCAGCAAGCCCGTGACGCCGTTCCCCTACTATTTCTTCACGAATGCGATGCAGGGCATGATGTACGGCGGGTCCCGCGTCGGCGACAAGCCGGCGGGTTATCGGGCGCCGGTGCTGGTCGAAGGGTCGGGGAGCGGGGTCGAATAATGCAAGTCACAACGGCGCTATTTGTTTTCCGAGCAATTAGCGCCGTAAATTTCACCTAGTTCTTTTCCACAACATCATCCCGGTTCTCATCCAATCACACCGATCTGGACCGTTTTGCCTTTGAAAACGTCCGGTATTTTGGCGACTCCATCCGGCCCGACAACTGCTTGTAAATCCAAGGATTGCACGCCCGCCATCAGTTCTGATCCGTCATCGTTTCTTATCGTTATATCGACAGTCTCTCCAGGCGAATAATTCTCGGTGTCAACGTGCAAATTCAGATCGACGTAATGCCTCGACACCTCCTCCAGCGACAACTCTGACATCCCGTAAGTCCAGAATAAGCGCTTCACCACCTTGTCGCGGCCAGCAGATTCTTCTTCTGATTCCTGGCTGACGTCAGATGGCGCCGAACCCTGCGGCTCGAACGCGGCAGAGTTTTCGTGAGCTTGCCGTCCAACATCGCTCGCCTGAGACCCTCCGCCATACTCCACAATATCTGTGAATTGCGTGGGAATAAGACTCGCGCCGCAAGACGTCTTCATGCCGGCGATCGCCACGCCCTTTCCATAGAATGTCGTCGTTACGACGCCTTCCACGATAGGAAAGTCGCCGCGACATTTAGGGCAATGTACCCTATGCCCGATGTACGCTATCGGTTTGCCATGGCAGATGTCAGTCAACGACCCTTCCAACACTGTTCCGCCATGGCTCGTGGGGTCGCCTTTTCTTATGATTTCTCCAGCCATCTTCCATTCCTAGACAATTATTTGAGCCGATCGAATGGTCCGAACTTCTTCGCCGAACAGTGCACCCTGGACATGCCATTGATGAGCTTTTCGATGCGAACGCCGTCGGACTTCCCGCATACTTCATCCATATTCGGCAATTCGAAACGCCGGCGAATCTTGCCTTCGATGTCCAACTCGACTCCGTGCCCACCGACCAAGGTCTTGCTGTGGCATTCCTCGTCATCACAATATGCAACACAATCGACGCACGCCTGCCCTCTCCCACCGGCAAACGCTTCGCAATAATCGAACTTCGGCGCCGCAATGATTTTCAAATTCTTTTCCCGGAAATATCCGCATTGCTCTTTCGTTCCCTTTTCGAGAGAGGTGCCCGACCCAAACCGCCCAACGCCATCGGGATTAGGAAGATCGAAATCGCCGGTGTAAGCAATATTCGGCAGTATGACGCGGCCGCGTGGATCAACTGCCAGTAGCTCCCGTGTTTCCGCAACGAGAATCTTGATTGCATTACCACGTGGCCGCAGCTTACTGACGAACTGGCTCTTCACTTTCCGGACGGCGCCGTGTGCTTCGAAACATTTTTCCGACCACTCAGTGCTCAGGTCCGTGCGAGGACATATTTCCGAAGCGACCCCGTTCGCCGCGCAAGCCATCAAGAACGCGGCAATCAACGACCGCCGTATCATTTCAGCTCCCAGAACCGTACCTTGGTCGTCTGGACAATCGACTTTGGCTGACGCAATTCCGTGAGCCAAAAATAATACAAATTATTGGTCGGATCATCGTGCGGATCGGCGTATGCAAGCGTTTTTGCGCTTCCGTCCCACAACGTAAAATGACCGCTTGCATCGCCCCAGCCGGAAACATCAAAGACGACAATCCCATTACGTCCACTCAACTTGGAAGTCAACCATGCCTCTGCTTGGCGGACGCGCTCCTTGAACTGCCTGCTCATGGCCTCGTTATCATCAAGGATCGATGCCGAAATTGCAGGGAGATGCAGTTCCTCATCGGCCCCTTTGAATCTCTCGATTAAGTAAGTCTTCAGATCGGTAACGCGAATCCAGTACGTATAGCCGTCCCCTCCCTCGATGCTCGATCCGGCACGAGGGTGCTTCGCCAGTTTCAGCCCGCTCCGATTCAGCGCATAAGACATGCGTACGGCACATGTGTTTGCATAACCTGGCTGCGCATACAATTTCTTGAACCGCCCTCCGATCATCTGGTCGTACAAGGTAGGGGTCGCAACTGCCTTGGAAGGATAGTGCCGATGCATGTCAGCCCACGCGGGACGACGTGCCTGAACCTGAGCCGACTGGCTCCCAGCATGAGCCGATATTGCCAAGTAAGTTCTCCATTAGCCAAAAGTACTGCATCACATGTTCGACGCAAATGTTACGTCTATACATTTAATTTTCTCACACCAGACACATTTGCAATAGACAGGATGAAGTCTGCGGTCAGAATCCGATCTACGCGTCGAGAACCAGCACCACGATGGGAAAACATGGCAGGTGGCGTGCCGCCAACGCGGCGGCACACCGGCTTCCTGCTCAAGCAGCTTCCGCAGCCCTTTCCTTGGCCGCCTTGCGCCGCCGCGCGCCCACCATCCCGGCCAGGCCGAGCCCCACCAGCGCCACGCTCGCCGGCTCCGGAATATCGGACTCGGCACGCCCCGTGAACCCGGCACCATCCACGAGGAACGTGCCGGCCAGCCGCAAATCATAGGTGCCGCTCGTGATCCATCCGGCGCCCCTGGCCAGTTCGCTCGCCAGGCTCAGGCTCAGCGCGTCGATCGGCGTGACGAGATCGCCTGCGAAGAAACCCAGGTCGGTGAACGCGATCGAACCCGCGATGTCCGGAAAAACGACGAACGAGAACCATGCAGGCTCGGGCGGCGTGTTGAACAGGAAGTCGAACTCGAACGTTTCGCCGGCCAGGGCGCCCGGCGCCGAAATGCCGAAGTCCCATGTCTGCGTCGTGGTCGGTCCGAACTCGGGCACGACGAAGAACATGTCGCTGTACGTCGGCATGGCGGAGGCGTTGAAGACGGCGCAGGTGGCGAGCACGAGGCCGAGCATGATTTGCTTGATCGATTTCATTTGGTTCTTCCTGAAGGGTTCACAGATTCACGCCGAACGCGCGCGCGAGGTTCGTCACGTCGAGCGAGCCGAGGCCCGTCGCCGGATTGAACGTGTTCGTGCTCTTGTAGTAGAGGTTCGTGCCGGCCGTGATCGGGCGGAACGGCGACTTCGCGCCGTAGCCATGGGTCTTGAATGCGCCGTACAGCTGCGGGTGCAGCAGGCCCAGGCGGCTGTTCCTGCCGGCCGCGATCAAGGTGAAGATGCCGTTCAGCTGCGGCGCGACGAAGCTCGTGCCGCCGCTGCCCGCGCCCCACTGCCCCTCGAAGTACACGAGGTAGCCGCTGTACGGGTCGGCGTTGAGCGAGACGTCCGGCAGGTTGCGGCCCGGCGTGGCCGGCGGCAGGTCGATCAGCCATTCGTAGCCCGTGCCCGGATCGCCCAGCACGGACGCCTTGCAGTACAGGCTCTGTGCCGCCGAGGTCGATGCCACGCCGGCCAGGTTGTTCTGGTACGACGGCCGGTCGAAGCCGACGCTGACGCCGCCGCCGCCGCCCACCGGGAAGTAATCCGTGTAATACGTCGTCTGCCCGTAGTACTGCGTGATGTAGTTGCGCAGGTAGTCCCACGCCCAGGCGCGCTCGGTCGGGATCGTGATGTTGCCGTACTTGTGCACCTGAGTGTGCGGCAACGTCGTGCCGCCGGCCGCGAGGACGGCCGTGTCCGACGCCGGGTGATCGGTCGTCAGCAGGGTCGTGCAGGCGGGATACGGCAGCACGCTGTTGATGTCGAAGGCGCCGGCATCGCCCGAGGCGGCGATCACCGGGATGCCCTGCAGCGCGGCCTGGACGAACACGGCGTGCAAGGCGGCCAGGTCCTCGGGGCCGTTGAAGACCTCGGCGGCACCCCAGCTCACGGACAGCGTGTCGACGATGTTCTCGTCGACGGCCGTGGCGAACATGTCCAGGAAACCATTGCCCTGGTTCGGCGCCAGGTAGACGCGGACGTTGGCGCCCGGTGCCACGCCGCCCGCTTGCTCGATGTCGAGGGTGGTCTCGCCGGCGCCGTCGCTGCCCGGACCGTCGGCCGGCAGCGGACCGCCGTCGACCAGCACGTCCGTGATGCGGTTCGGCGCGACATTCAACCCCAGCGCGTTCCAGTAACCGTACGCGTCCGACTGGCGATAGCCGGCCAGCGTGGCGATGCCGATGGTCTTGCCGGCGCCCGTCACGCCGGCCGAGTACAGCGGATTCACGTTGTACTTCGCGGCCAGGTCCCGCACCGTGTACTCGCCCGGCAGCGATGCGGCGGCGGCGTTCGCGGTCGGGATGCGGCTCGGCACCAGCTTCGATTCGCCGGTCGCCACGCCCGATGCCGGCTGGCGCACGATATTGCTGTGGAACAGCGGGCGGCCGTTCAAGCCGTGCGCGGCCTTGACGACGCCGGCGAGGTTGGCGGGCACCGCGATCGTGCCGGCCGGGGCCTCGTACGTGCGGCCCAGCGTCTGGTAGGCATGGATCGGGCTGCCGAACACGGCGGCGAATTGGGCATTCGTGCCCTTCGCGGAAATCAGCAGGTTGTTCGCATACACTTTCGTGACCGTCAGGCCCTGGGACTGCAGGAAGTTGACGACCTGGGCGATGGACGTGGCGTCCTGGCCGTACAGGCTGCCGACCTGTGCCGGCGTCAGGAACTTGCGGTAGTTCGGGCTGGACGGGTCGACGATGGACGCCGCATGCGCTTCCATCGCAGCGGCGTTCCTGACGGCCAGCGACAGCGTGATCTGGCGCACTTCCGACTGGGGCGCGAGGCCCAGGTCGACGATGCGTGCGCCGCGGTCGAGGTGGAACTGGGTGGAGGTCGTGGCGCCGTGCGCCAGCGACGTGGTCAGCACGCCGATGGCAACAGCGATTGCGGTAAGCGTTCTCAAAGCAGGCTCCCTGTCGATTGTTGAAGATCCCGCCGGCACTGGCAGGCTCATCCGCAATCAAGCAAGGGGTATGCCATTATCTGTAACCAAGAGTTATTTCCTTGATTAATCAAACGCTTGTTTCATTTTTACCGGATTAAATTGTGTCGAATAGTTGTATTGATGTAAATTTTTTCGACACATATGTATTTGATTGTAATCAAACCGCTGGCCGCACCGTATCTTCCGTCCGGTAGCGCGCCACGAAGGCGGCCAGGTCCTTCGAGTGATAGCCCCGCGCCAGCGCATCCAGATGGTCGGCGAACGGCGCATACGACGGGTCGAGCGTCCGCAGGTGGCCGGCCTGTTCGCGGATCTTGCGCATGTTCCCGATCCGCACCAGTTGCCACAAGGCCTCGATCTCTTCGGCGGGCGGGGCGACCAGCGCGGCCTCTTCCTCCTCCGCCGCTTCCGGCGCGGGCCGGCCGGTGATCCAGGTCAGCCCCATTTGCGTGCCGATGGCGCCGAGCAGGACATCGTGTTCGACCGGTTTCGGCACGAACGCATTGGCGCCCGCTTCCCGGCAGCGCGCCTCGTCCTCGGGGCTGGCGCCGGCCGTCACGGCGATGACCGGCACGCGGCTCCACGCCGGCATCCGGCGGATGCGTCGCGTCGTCTCGTTGCCGTCGATGACGGGCATCATGACGTCCATCACGACCAGGTCGGGCTTGAAGCCGTCGAGCAGGACCAGGCACTCCAGGCCGTTCTCGGCCGCGGCCACGACGAAGCCCACGGCCTGCAGCAGGTCGACCAGCATCGCGCGGTTCTGCGGCACGTCGTCGACGATCAGCACGCGCTTGCGCTCCCCTTCATAGCCGACGATCGTGCGCTGCGACGGCACGTTGGCCGGGCTGCCCGTGGCGACCGGCGCGGCGAGTTCGAACCAGAACGCGCTGCCCCTGCCCGGTTCGCTGGCGACGTCGATGTGGCCGCCCATCAGGCGCACCAGTTGCTGGCTGATGGCCAGGCCCAGGCCCGTGCCGCCGGCGCGCCGCGGCATGTCGGCCACCTGCTCGAACGGCTGGAACAAGCGCCCCAGTTGTTGCGCGCTCATGCCGATGCCCGTGTCGGCCACTTCGAAGCGCAGCCGCACGCAGGCATCGTCCCCGACGGTGGACGGCACGCGCGACACGCGCAGCGAGACCGTCCCGCGATCGGTGAATTTCACCGCGTTGCCCAACAGGTTGAGCAGCACCTGGCGCAAGCGTGTCTCGTCGATCGTCACTGCGGCCGGCACGTCGGGCGCGAGCGCGTACTCGAACGCCAGCCCCTTTTCCTCGGCCTTTACGCGCATGATGTCGACCACCACCTGCAGGAAGGCGCCGAGGTGGACGGTGGCCGGGTACAAGACCATCCGGCCGGCCTCGACCCGCGCGAGGTCCAGGATGTCGTTGATGAGGGTGAGAAGGTGCTGGCCGCTCTCGTGGATGGTGGCCAGGCCCACTGCCTGCCGGTCGTTCAACAGGTGCCTGTCGCGCTTGAGCAATTGCGCATAGCCGATGATGGCATTGAGCGGCGTGCGCAATTCATGGCTCATCTGCGCCAGAAAATTGCTGCGCTGGCGCGCGAGGCCGACCGCCTCGGCCAGCGCCGCCTCGCGCGCCGCCTCGGCCGCCTTGCGTTCCCGGTCGACGGCGGCCAGGTGTTCCAGGCGCGACCGCGTGGCGGACAGGCTGTCCCGGAAATGCAGCAGGCCCAGCGACAGGCCGAGGACGCCGCAGGCGATCCATGCCGAGACGAGACCCATGAGCAGCGCCGTCTTCGACACCCACTTGCCGCGGAACCGGATCGACCGCACCTCGAGCGTGATCGTCTGACCGTGCGGGACGGCCCCCGTCGACAATTCCACGGCCGTCACGCGGTCGAACCGGGCGTAGCTCTTGGACAGCGGGATCTTGTGCGTGCTGCGCCACCAGTCGGCGGTGCGCAGGACGTTCATCGGAATCGTGAACGTGGCCTGCTCGGGCAGTTCGATTTCCGCTTCGTTGAACCGCTGCGAGTTCCAGTCGCCCAGCGTGGAAAACTCCGGCTCGAAATTCATCACGTGCAGCTTGATCAGGTGCGGCGGCAGCCCCGTGTAGCGCAGGTCGAAATCGATCGAGTCGAACCCGGACAGGTCGATCCCCTTGCCCGGCCGGCCCAGCAGGAACTGCATCTTGCAGAACCCGTACGTCGCGACCGTGCCCAGCTCGCACCGCATGACGATCGCATCGCGGGTGCGCTCCAGGATGGCGACCGAGTTCCCGCCCAGCTCGGGCCGGTCGTCGGTGACCCTGGCGCCATGCGGCTGGCTGGGCGAGATCTCGATGGTGCGGACCATCCCGTAGTGCTGCCAGACCAGCAGCGCCGGCGTCGCCAGCAACAACAGGATGACCAGGTAATAGCTGAGCGTCGTCGGGCGGGAGAGCGACTGGTTCATGTTGGCACCACGGGTT
Source organism: uncultured Massilia sp. (assembly GCA_966211695.1). Classification (GTDB taxonomy): domain Bacteria; phylum Pseudomonadota; class Gammaproteobacteria; order Burkholderiales; family Burkholderiaceae_D; genus Telluria. The sequence continues at coordinate 14,651 of CBIHOW010000085.1, forward strand.
CCTGGACTGGATATCGGGCAACGTCGATCCAGTATATACCCGGGAGAGCCCAGGAACCGTCGTGGTCTGCCTCAGATCACCATGAAGTCCGTATTGGTCAGCGCCAGGTTGACGCCGACGATGGCGAACTTGACCGCCGCGCCGGCGCCCGAGCCGTCCGCGTCGTAATACAGCGCGCCGGTGGCCTTGTCGTACTGGATGTAGTCGTCCGCGTCGAGGGCCGCCGAGCCGATCACCTTGAAGTTGTTGACCCCGAGCGTTCCCGTGGCCTGCAGCTTCGTGAAGATGGCGTTTTCCAGCCGGATCCTGTCCTCCCCTTTCGAGAAGTCCTCGACCCGCACGACGCTGCCGGCCGGCGCCGTCGTGAAGACGAACGCATCGCTGCCCGCGCCACCATACAGCACGTCGTTGCCGCCCATGCCGTTGAGGACGTCGCTGCCCTCGCCGCCGTGGATGACGTTGACGCCGGCATTGCCGGACAAGGTGTCGTTATAGTCCGACCCGATCAGGTTTTCGATATTGACCACGGTATCCGCGCCGGAAATCCCCGCCGCCACGGTCTTCACGCCGGCGGCGCCCAGCGTGAGCGTCACGCCCGTCGTGCCGGACGCCGCGACGGCCGTTTCGAACGACAGCGTGTCGATGCCCGCGCCGCCGTCGATCGCATTCACGCCGGATCCGGCGATGATCAGGTTGTCCAGCGCATTGCCGGTGCCGTTGATGTTCCCGCCCAGCAGGGTCAGGTTCTCGACGTTGAGGCCCAGCACGTGGCTGGCCGATGCCACCACCTCGTCGATCCCGCCGCTTGTCGGCGCACTGCTTTCATCGACGACGTCGCCGGCATTGTCGACGTAATACGTGTCGCTGCCGTCGCCGCCAATCATCGTGTCGATGCCGCTGCCGCCGTCCAGGGTGTCGTCGCCGGCTTCCCCGACCAGCCGGTCGGCGCCGCCCGCGCCCGCGAGCAGGTCGTCGCCGGCGCGACCCACCAGGTGGTTGTCCGCCGCATTGCCGGTCAGCTTGTCGGCGAAGCGCGAACCATACGCGTCTTCGATGCTGACGAGCGTGTCGGTGTTGCCCCAGTTGTCGGTGGCCACGCCAGTCGCCAGGTTAACCTTCACGCCGGCGCCGGTGATGGGCTGCGTGCCGTAGTCGTTGAAGTAGGCGACCATGTCGCGGCCATCGCCGCCGTCGATCGTGTCGGCGCCCGCACCGCCAATCAAGCTGTCGACGCCGGTACCGCCCTGCAGGACGTCGTTGCCGTTGCCGCCGTCGAGCCAGTCGCTGCCGTCGCCGCCTGCCAGCGTGTCGTTGCCCTCGTCGCCCCACAGGTTGTTGTCCGACGCATTGCCCGTAATGCTGTCGCCATAGCGGGAACCGGTCACCTCTTCGATGGCGACGAGCTTGTCGGTATTGCCCCAGTTGTCGATCGCGGTCCCAGTCGCAAGATTGACGATGACGCCCTTGCCGCTCGTGGGGATGCTGCCATAGTCGTTGGAATACGTGAGGCGATCCAGGCCATCGCCGCCATCGATCGTGTCGTTGCCCGCGCCGCCCGACAGCTGGTCCGTACCGATGCCGCCCAGCAGGCTGTCGTTGCCCGCGCCGGCGTCGAGCCAGTCGTTGCCGGCACCGCCGGCGATCGTATCGTTGCCGTCGTCGCCATAGAAATTGTTGTCGCCGGCGTCGCCTGTCAGCAGGTCGCCGTAGCGCGAGCCGGACACGTCCTCGATGCCGACGAGCTTGTCGGCATTGCCCCAGTTGTCGGTCGCGGTCCCCAAGGTCAAATCGACGACGACGCCCTTGCCCGTCGGTGCGATGTTGCCGTAGTCGTTGAAATAGGTGACGCGGTCGTGGTCGGCGCCGCCGTCGATCGTGTCGGCGCCGGCACCGCCGGACAGGTTGTCCGTGCCCAGGCCGCCGAGCAGGCTGTCGCTGCCTGCGCCCCCGTCGAGCCAGTCGTTGCCGGCGTCGCCGGACAGCGTGTCGTTGCCGTCGTCGCCGGACAGGTTGTTGTCGGCCGCGTTGCCGGTCAGCGTGTCGGCATAGCGCGAGCCGGTCACGTCCTCGATGCTGACGAGTTTATCGACGTTGCCCCAGTTGTCGGTGGCCGCGCCCGTGACGAGGTTGACCGACACGCCCTTGCCGGTAGGCGCCGGGCCGCGGTAATCGTCGGAATAGTTGGCGCGGTCGCGGCCGTCGCCGCCGTCGAGCGTGTCGTTGCCGCTGTTCCCGGTCAGCATGTCCGATCCGCCGGCACCCGCCAGGCTGTCGTTGCCTTCCTCGCCCCACAGGTAATTGTCCTGCGAATCGCCCGTGATGATGTCGGCGAAGCGCGAGCCGGTCACCTCTTCGATGCCGACGAGCTTGTCCGTATTGCCCCAGTTGTCGATGGCGACACCGGTCGCCAGGTTGACCGTCACGCCCTTGCCCGTGAGCCCGGTGCTGGGGTACTCGTTGTTGTAGTTGACGCGGTCGCGGTCGGCGCCGCCATCGAGCGTGTCGTTGCCGGCACCGCCGGTCAGCTGGTCGAAACCGGCGCCGCCCAGCACGCTGTCGGCACCATTGCCGCCGTCAAGCCAGTCGTTGCCGGCGTCGCCGGAGATCGTATCGTTGCCGTCGTCGCCGGACAGGCCGTTGTCGGCCGCGTTGCCGGTCAGCGCGTCGCCATAGCGCGAGCCGGACACGTCCTCGATGCTGACGAGCTTGTCGATATTGCCCCAGTTGTCGGTCGCGGTGCCGGTCGCCAGGTTGACGACGACGCCCTTGCCCGTCGGCGCGATGTTGCCGTAGTCGTTGAAATAGGTGACGCGGTCGCGGTCCGCGCCGCCGTCGATCGTGTCGGCGCCGGCGCCGCCGGACAGGTTGTCCATGCCCAGGCCGCCGAGCAGGCTGTCGCTGCCTGCGCCCCCGTCGAGCCAGTCGTTGCCGGCGTCGCCGGACAGCGTGTCGTTGCCGTCGTCGCCGGACAGGTTGTTGTCGGCCGCGTTGCCGGTCAGCGTGTCGGCATAGCGCGAGCCGGTCACGTCCTCGATGCTGACGAGTTTATCGACGTTGCCCCAGTTGTCGGTGGCCGCGCCCGTGACGAGGTTGACCGACACGCCCTTGCCGGTAGGCGCCGGGCCGCGGTAATCGTCGGAATAGTTGGCGCGGTCGCGGCCGTCGCCGCCGTCGAGCGTGTCGTTGCCGCTGTTCCCGGTCAGCATGTCCGATCCGCCGGCACCCGCCAGGCTGTCGTTGCCTTCCTCGCCCCACAGGTAATTGTCCTGCGAATCGCCCGTGATGATGTCGGCGAAGCGCGAGCCGGTCACCTCTTCGATGCCGACGAGCTTGTCCGTATTGCCCCAGTTGTCGATGGCGACGCCCGTCGCCAGGTTGACCGTCACGCCCTTGCCGGTGAGCCCGGTGCTGGGGTACTCGTTGTTGTAGTTGACGCGGTCGCGGTCGGCACCGCCGTCGAGCGTGTCGTTGCCGGCGCCGCCGGTCAGCTGGTCGAAACCGGCGCCGCCCAGCACGCTGTCGGCACCGTTGCCGCCGTCGAGCCAGTCGTTGCCGGCGTCGCCGGAGAGCGTATCGTTGCCGTCCTCGCCGCGCAGGTTGTTGTCGACGGCATTGCCCGCGATGGCGTCGCCGAAGCGCGAACCGGACACGTCCTCGATGTTGAGGAGCGTATCCGTGTTGCCCCAGTTGTCCGTCGCGATGCCGGTGGCCAGGTTGACCTTGACGCCCAGGCCCGTGACCGCCACGTTCGCCGTGCCGTCGAAGGTGTCGTCCATGTAGTTGGCCGTGTCGCGGCCCGCGCCGCCGTCGATCGTGTCGTTGCCGCTGCCGCCGAAGAAAGTATCGCTGGCATTGCCGCCGGTGATTTTGTCGTTGCCGCCGCGGGCGAACACATAGCCGCCCTGGTCCGACAACTGGATGATGTCCGCGCCCGCGCCCGTGTGGATGTTGCGGATGCCGGCCAGCGTGTCGGTGCCGACGTCCGCGCCGGTGGCGGTGCCCGTCCGCAGGTTGATGGTGACGCTGGTGGAGATGCCCTCGTACATGACGACGTCGTCGCCGCCGTTGCCGTTGACGATGTCGTTGCCCTTGCCGGGGCGGAACCAGTTCCGGCCGGCCGAGCCGATCAGCGTGTCGGCGAACGCGGAGCCGTTGACGTGCTCGATGCCGATCAGCGTGTCCGTATGGCCCCAGTTGTCCGTGGCCGTGCCCGCCGCCAGGTTGACCGTCACGCCGGCCGGACCGGTAGAGTAGTCGACGGTGTCGCCGTAGGCGCCGTCGGCGCCGCCATCCATCGTGTCGTTGCCGGCGCTGCCGACGAGGACGTCGTCGCCGGCGCCGCCCGTCATCGAGTCCGCCCCCGCGGTACCGACCAGGCGGTCGTTATTGACGGTGCCCCCCACGAGCGCCAGCGTGCCGGCAAAGGCCGGCGCCGCCAGCGGCCGGGCCGTGATCGTGCCCACGCGCGCTTCCAGGTGCCAGTCGCCGCCCAGCGCAGCCGCGCCGGTCAGGCCGGTCGATGCCGCCACGTCGCTGCCCGTGTAGTCGGACAGCAGCGCCAGGAAGGCGGCGCCGGCGTCGCCCTGGCCGACTTCGCAGCCGTACAGGAGGATGTCGCCTGCGGCGGACAGGCTGCGCCCGATCGTTGCGAGCGCGCTGCCGTAGTGCGCCAGCACGCCGGCGGTCACGACCGTGCTTCCCAGCACGAGCCGGCCGGCGCTGCCGTGCGAAACGATGTGGATGGCGTCAAGGTCGCGCTCGGCCGCCAGCGCGGCGGCGATCTGGACGAGGCCATCCTGTCCGTCATCGAGCATGACGACGCGTGCCTGGCCGGCAGCGGCGGCGATGTCTTCCCAGCCGGCGATGGCGGGATCGATGAAAACGACTGCGCGGGATTGGATCATGAACTCTCTCTCAGTATTTATATTTGGTCTGGAAATTATAACCATCAACATTTCCGGCTCGCAACTAAATTAACATTTGTGCAAAAGTAGAAGAGTTCGTAAGCACAACCTCAGCCGCCCAGCAGCAGGTCGACGGCCGTCTGCACGCCGTCTTCTGCGCGCATCGCCTGTCCCACGCGCCGCGCCTCGGTGCGCAGCGCCGGCTGCGACGCGGCGGCCACCGCGCGCACGAGACGTTCGCCATCGAGCCCGGCCGCCGGACAGGCCGCGGCGATCCCGCGCGCCGTCATGCGCCGCGCCCAGAAGAACTGGTCGCCGGCGAACGGCACGACGACGGACGGCACGCCCGCGCGCGCGGCGGCGTGGCTGGTGCCGGCGCCGCCGTGGTGCACGACGAGCGCCGTGCGCGGAAACAGCCAGTCGTGCGGCGTGTCGTCCAGCACGAACACGTCGGACGGCAGCGCCGCGGGATCGATGCCGCTCCAGCCCGGATGGAACAGCACGCGCCGCCCGCTGGCCACGGCCGCGATCGCATCGACCAGCGTGGCCCGATCGATGCCCGCCATGCTGCCGAAGCCGATGTAGACGGGCGGCGTGCCCGCTTCCAGGAAATCCAGCAAGGCCCGCGGCGGCGTCCAGCCCTGCCCGGCCGGCAACTGCCAGGCACCCGTGACCGCGACGTTCGGCGGCCAGTCGGCCGGACGCGCCAGCAACGTGGGCGAGCAGCCGACGAGCAGCGGCATGTCGCGCCAGGGACGGCGCCGCGGCGGCGCGCCGAACACCCGCGCGCGGGCACGGTTCAGTTCAGGGCCGAACATCGACCAGGCCATGCGCTCGAACGCGCGATGGGCCAGCATATTGGCCCAGCCCGGCATGCGCTGCGTGTTCAGGAACGGCGGCGCGAATGCGCGCGTGGGCGTCATCGGCCACATCGCGGCGCCGATGCACGGGATGTTCAAGCCCTCCGCCACCGCCAGACCGACGAAGCCCGCCAGCCCCGAATACACGAGCAGGTCGCTGGCCCGCGCGGCCGCGCAGGCGGCCTCCATCCACGGCAGCGTGTTGTCGCGCGCGAGCGTCGCGCAGGCGCGCATGAGCCGCGACATGCTGGCGCCGTCCTGCAGCAGCGCGCCGAATGCGCCGCCGGGGCGGAACGCGCCGCGCATGTCGCCGGCCAATGCGGTGAAAGGAATGCCGAGGGCATGCGCGCGCGGCGCGCCCGCCACGTCGGCCAGCAGGTGCGCCTCATGGCCCCGGTCGATGACTTCGCGCGCCAGGGCCAGCAGCGGCCGGGTATCGCCTTCGGTGCCGTAGGTAAGAAAGGTGATCTTCATGGTCGTGCCTCGTTCGGAAAGGCACGATTGTCGCCAGCGGCTGTCAGCCCGGCTTGAACAAACCCGACATCACAGCCGATATGGCCAGTACTCGGGATCGGTGTCGATGTGTTCTTCCAGCCGCGACGGCGGCAGGAAGGCGAGTTCGCGCAGTTCGCGCGCCATGTGGGCCTGGTCGGCATAGCCGAGTTCCGCGGCGAGGTCCGCGAGCGAGCGCGCCGGCGCGTCCGGGTCGCGCAAGGCATACACGGCCGCGTTCATGCGCTGCAGGCGGCGCGCCTGCGCCGGGCTCAGGCCGACGCGGGCACGGTATTGTCTCTGCGTCTGGCGCTCGCCGACGCCCAGCTCGGGCGCGCTGGCGGCGATGTTGCGCAGGCTCGCGCCGAGCTCCGCATCCCAGCGTCCGCGCACGGCGCGCCAGCGTTCTCCCAGCCGCGCTTCGATCCACGCCGCCTGTGCGGCGTCGTCGGCGCACGCGCGCAGTGCCTGCGGCCAGTCCGCCCAGGTATCGTCGAGCAGACGGTCGGCGGGATCGTTGCGGTCCTGGAGTGCCGCCGGCGAAAGCCCCGTCAACAACGCGAAGGCATCGGGATACAGCACGATGCCCACCGTGCGCAGCGGCGCCAGCGTGAGCGACGCGATCGGCCGCGTGCGCGGCCCGGACACGATCAGGTCGGACATGGCGCGCAATTCGCCGTCGTCGCCGGGCAGCGCGGCGGCGCCCTCCGTGAAAAAGTTCAGGCTGCAGTACACCATCGCCGGAAACCGGTTCAGTTGCGGCTGCGCCGGCGGCCATGGCTCGTCCACGGTCGAATAGAAGCCGATGCCGTGCAGGGCCTCGGCCAGCTCGCCCTGCGGATGGTGCATCCACGCCCGCATGGCTTACTGCACGTCGAGCAGTTCGACGTCGAAGATCAGGTTGGCGTTCGGCGGAATCGGGCCCGCGCCTTCCGCGCCATAGCCCAGCGCGGCGGGGATGACGAGCGTGCGCTTGCCGCCCACCTTCATGCCCTCGACACCCTGGTCCCAGCCGGGGATCACCATGCCGCTGCCGAGGCGGAACGTGAACGGCTTGCGGCCGATGGAGCTGTCGAACTTCTCGCCGTGGTGGTCGGGCGCGTCCGGCAGGTACAGCCAGCCCGTGTAGTTCACGGTGACGTGCGAGCCGGCCTTGGCCTCCGCGCCCGTGCCGACGGTGGTGTCGATCTTCTGGAACTCGATGGCGGAGGTGTCGGCCTTCAGCGGCACGGCCGGCGCTTCTTCCCTGCGCTTGCAGGCGGCCAGCGACAGCGCGAGTGCGAGGCCGAGGACACCGGCGCGGATCATCGGGGTCATGGTAAATCCTTAGGTTATAAAGTCTTGACGAAGGCGCGCACGCCGCCCAGCAGCATCTCGATCGACATCGCCGTCAGGATGAGGCCCATCAGGCGCTCGAACGCCGTCATGACCTGCGTGCCCAGCACCTTCTGCAGGCGCTCGGCGCCGAGGAAGACGGCGAGCCAGATCACGGCGACGGCCGCCAGCGCGGCCACGTGCACCATCACTTCCTGCGCCGTCTGCGACGTGAACAGCAGCACGGTCGCCAGCGCGGACGGCCCGGCCAGCGCGGGAATCGCGAGCGGCACGATGAACGGCTCGCCGCCTTCGCTGCGACCGAGCACGCCGTCGGGATGCGGGAAGATCATGCGGATGGCGATGATCAGGAGGATGACGCTGCCGCCGATGCGCAGCGAGATGTCGGTCAGCTGCAGCGCCGCGAGGAAGTGGCGGCCGAAGAACATGAACAGCAGCAGCAGGAGAAAGGCGATGGCGCATTCGCGCACGACGATGCGCGGCCGGCGGGCCGGGGCCACGTCCTTCAGCGCCGTCACGAACAGGGGGACGTTGCCGAAGGGATCGGTCACGAGCAGCAGCAGGATGAAGGTCTGGAAGAAGCTCTGGGTCATGGATGAATTGTTATTGTTCTACGATCAGAGAATCTTAACCGATCATTCGATCGTAGGGTGGGCACCCCGTGCCCACGCATAACGTGTGCGATGTATCGGCGTTACGCGTGGGCGGAGGCCGCCCACCCTACAAAAACAAAGGGCGATGCCAACGGCACCGCCCTGTTCTTTTCGCATCCGCCCGACTCAGTTCTTTTCGAACTTCTTCAGCCACGCCGACAGCTGATGCGGACGCAGCCCGTCGTAATCCTCGAACGGTTGATGAATCCACGGATTGTGCGGCAGGTCGACCAGGTGGTAATCCGGCTTGATCGACGACG
>CBIHOW010000086.1:0-22037 GCA_966211695.1 uncultured Massilia sp.
CCTCGCGGCACATGGACCTGAACCATGCGCGTCTACCAATTCCGCCACGTGGGCAATGCAACTTCGATACCGCTATTACTGCTCGTACTTCCTACAGGTAGCTTTTGGTGCCCACGGAGGGACTCGAACCCCCACACCTCGCGGCACATGGACCTGAACCATGCGCGTCTACCAATTCCGCCACGTGGGCAATCAAACAACCTTCGCAACGCTCGCCAGCTGGTGCCCACGGAGGGACTCGAACCCCCACACCTCGCGGCACATGGACCTGAACCATGCGCGTCTACCAATTCCGCCACGTGGGCAATCAAACAACCTTCGCAACGCTCGCCAGCTGGTGCCCACGGAGGGACTCGAACCCCCACACCTCGCGGCACATGGACCTGAACCATGCGCGTCTACCAATTCCGCCACGTGGGCATTGGACCGCTTTGCTTGCATTGCTCGACGTTGCCGTCGAATTCCGCTACGATATCAGGCTTTGCCGTTTTGCGCTAGACCAACTTTCGTTCGTTCCCAGCGCGCATCGCCTGCGCAGCATCTTCGTTTCCGGCTGGGCCGTTTCCGAAGAGACCGAAAGTATAGCGGATGGATGGCAAATGTCAAAGGGGCCGCCGAGCGGGACATTCCCAGCACGCTTGACGGGCGACGTTAGGCGAATCCGCCGGTCCTCCGTTACACTACGCGTGCCTACGTGTCAATGTAACGATATCCGCGCCGTCAGACAGATGGACGGCGCCCACTGAAAAGATAAGAAAACCAATTTGAAGCACCCAACACATACCATTCCAAGCCGCGAGGAAATCCTCGGCGTGTTCCGCCAGGCCCAGGGTCCGCTCGACAGCGGCGCCCTGGCCCGAGCCCTGCAAGTCAACCCGGAAGCGGAAGGCGTGCTGGCGCGCCGCTTGAATGCGATGGAGCGCGACGGCCAGTTGCGTGCCAATCCTGCGGGCGAATATGCGCTCACGGACCACTCCAGTTTCATTTCCGGCCGCATCAGCGCGCACCGCGACGGCTTCGGTTTCGTCATCCCGGACGAGGGCGGCGAAGACCTGTTCCTGCCCGATAAGGAAATGCAGAAAGTCCTGCACGGCGACCGCGTGCTGGCCCGCGTCGTCGGCACCGACCGCCGCGGCCGCGCCGAAGGCACGATCGTCGAAGTCACGGAACGCGCCAACACCCACGTCATCGGCCGCCTGCTGAACGAGAACGGCGTCTGGGTCGTCGCGCCGGAAGACAAGCGCATCGGCCAGGACATCCTGGTGTCCGGCTCGCCGGGCAAGGCGAAGTCCGGCCAGGTCGTCAGCGTCGAGCTCCTCGAGCAGCCGTCGCGTTTCCGCCAGCCCACCGGCAAGATCGTCGAAGTGCTCGGCGAACTGGACGACCCCGGCATGGAGATCGAGATCGCCGTGCGCAAGTTCGGCGTGCCGCACATCTTCTCGCCGGCCGCCATCAAGCAGGCCAATAAACTGCCGAACGAGGTGCGCGACGCCGACCTCGCGGACCGCGTCGACCTGCGCGACGTGCCGCTCGTCACGATCGACGGCGAGGATGCGCGCGACTTCGACGACGCCGTCTACTGCGAACCCGTCAAGATCGGGCGTACGAAGGGCTACCGCCTGCTCGTCGCGATCGCCGACGTCAGCCACTACGTCAAGCCGAACGATGCGCTCGACGGCGACGCGATCGAGCGCTCGACGTCCGTGTACTTCCCGCGCCGGGTGATCCCGATGCTGCCGGAAAAGCTGTCGAACGGCCTGTGCTCGCTGAACCCGGCCGTCGACCGCCTCACGCTCGTGTGCGACATGGTCGTGACGATGGACGGCGAAGTGAAGGCCTACCAGTTCTACCCGGCCGTGATGCACTCGGCGGCGCGCCTGACCTATAACGAGGTCGCCGCCATACTGGGCAACACGAACGGCCCGGAAGCGGGCCGCCGCCCGGGCATCGTGCCGCACCTGCTGAACCTGAACGAGGTGTTCCGCGCGCTGCTGCAGGCGCGCCAGGAGCGGGGCGCCATCGACTTCGAGACGACGGAGACGTACATCGTCTGCAATGCGATGGGCAAGATCGAGAAGATCCTGCCGCGCACCCGCAACGACGCGCACCGCCTGATCGAGGAATGCATGCTGGCCGCCAACGTATGCGCGGCCGACTTCCTGATCCGCCACGACCAGCCGAGCACGTTCCGCATCCACGCCGTGCCGACCGAGGAAAAGCTGAACCAGCTGCGCACCTTCCTGAAGCAGGTGGGCCTGAACCTGGGCGGCGGCACGACGCCGCAGGCGCGCGACTACGCCGAGCTGATGCAGCGGATCAAGGAGCGCCCGGACGCGACCCTGCTGCAGACGATGCTGCTGCGTTCGATGCAGCAGGCCGTCTACAGCCCGGACAACGTCGGCCACTTCGGCCTCGCGTACGAAGCCTATGCGCACTTCACGAGCCCGATCCGCCGCTATCCGGACCTGCTGACGCACCGGGCCATCAAGGCTGTGCTGAAGGGCAAGAAGTACGAGCCGACCGGCATCGACCTGTCCAAGTTGAACACGACGGTGTCGAACGCGGCCCGCAAGCAGGCCGCGAAGGACAAGGCGGAAGGCAAGCAAAAGAATCCGAAGGACCTGACGATCTGGGACGCGCTGGGCGTGCATTGCTCGGCCAACGAGCGCCGCGCCGACGAGGCGTCGCGCGACGTCGAGAACTGGCTCAAGTGCTACTACATGAAAGATCGTCTCGGCGAGGAATTCACGGGCGTGATCTCGGGCGTGACGCCGTTCGGCATCTTCGTCCAGCTCGACCAGCTGTTCGTCGAAGGCCTCGTGCACGTCACGGGCCTCGGCACGGACTACTTCCAGTACGACGAGACGCGCCACGAGTTGCGCGGCGAACGCACGGGCCAGGTGTACCAGCTGACGGGCCGCGTCACGGTGCAGGTGGCGCGCGTCGACCTGGAGTCGCGCAAGATCGACCTCGTGCTCGCGCAGCCGAAGGCGGAAGAGACGGTGCCGGCGCCGCTGGAGCGTGCCCGCGCCGCCGCGCTGGAAGCGCTCGAACCGAAACCGCCCCGTAGGCGCAAGGCCAAGGAAGCGGCGGCCGTCCCCGTGCCGCAGCAGGAAGCCCGCACGACCCCGGCCGAGCCGGCTGCGTCGACGTACGGCGCCACCGACGAGAGCGAAGAAGACGTCGTGTTCGTTCCGCCGACGCGCGGCCGCCGCGGCCCTCGCAACACCGCACCCGCAGCAAAACCGACCGCGACGAAAAAGACCGCGGCGAAAAAAAGCGCTTCCACAAAAAGCGCCTCCAAAACCAGGAAGAAGAAGTAACGCATGAAAAATAAAATGATTTTTGGCTTCCACGCCGTGACCTCGCGCCTCCGCCACGAGGCCGCCAGCGTGGAAGAGATCTTCGTCGACGCAGGCCGTCAGGACCGCCGCATGCAGGACCTGATCGCCAACGCGAAATCGGCCGGCGTGCGCGTGATGCCCGTCGATGCCGAGCGCCTCGACAAGATCGTCGGCACCCGCCGCCACCAGGGCGTGATCGCGTTCGCGAGCCAGCTGTCGCTGGCGCGCAACCTGGACGAGTTGCTGGACGCCGTGGAAGGCCCGCCGCTGCTGCTGATCCTCGACGGCATCACCGACCCGCACAACCTGGGCGCCTGCCTGCGTGTGGCGGATGGCGTCGGCGCGCATGCCGTCATCGCCCCGAAGGACCGCTCCGTCGGCCTGAACGCGACGGCGGCCAAGGTTGCCAGCGGCGCCGCCGAGACCGTGCCGTACATCACCGTGACGAACCTGGCGCGCACCATGCGCGACCTGAAGGAACGGGGCATCTGGCTGATCGGCACGTCCGACGATGCCGACAAGGGCTTGTACGAAGGCGATTTCACGGGCCCGACGGCGCTCGTGATGGGCTCGGAAGGCGAGGGCATGCGCCGCCTCACCCGCGAGACGTGCGACGTGCTCGTTTCCATCCCCATGTTCGGCTCGGTCGAGAGCCTGAACGTCTCCGTGGCCTCGGGCGTCTGCCTGTACGAGGCACGCCGGCAGCGCCTGGCACGCGAGCCGCAGTAACTCCGGCGTTGATGGTGGGCACTGGGTGCCCACCCTACGAAACCTCTGCCGTAGGGTGGGCTCCCCGAGCCCACCGAACGCGTGCGTACCGCCTCCCCCAAAATTGATTCCCTCATAAGCAAGTACGGCGCGGATAGGCTACCATGCTGTTTCACTTGCACGAATCACGACTATGTTTTCCAACCTGCGCGAAGATATCCAGAGCATCATCGAACGCGACCCTGCGGCTCGTAACGCATGGGAAGTGCTCACCTGCTACCCGGGCCTGCATGCCGTCGTCATGCACCGCTGGGCGCACGCGTGTTGGCGTGCCAACTTCCGCTGGCTGGGCAGGTTCATCTCTTACTTCGCGCGCATTCTCACGGGCATCGAAATCCACCCGGGCGCGACGATCGGCCGCCGCGTGTTCATTGACCACGGCTTCGGCGTCGTGATCGGCGAGACGGCCGTCGTCGGCGACGATTGCACGATCTACCAGGGCGTCACCCTGGGCGGCACCACGCTGGTCGCGGGCACGAAGCGCCATCCGACCCTGGAGCGCGGCGTGATCGTGGGCGCCGGCGCGCAGGTGCTCGGCGCGTTCACGGTCGGCGAGTACGCGAAGGTCGGATCGAACGCCGTCGTCGTCAAACCGGTTCCGGCGGGCGCGACCGCGGTCGGCAACCCGGCCCACATCGTGCGCAAGGAAGAACAGACGCGCAGCGCCCAGATGTTCGCCGCCTACGGCGTCACGCCGAACGGCGACGATCCGCTGTCGAAGGCGCTGCGCAACCTGATCAACCACGTGGCCCAGCAGGACGAGCAGATCGAGCGCATGTGCGCGACGATGAAGGCGGCCGGCATCCGCTGCCATACGCCGGACGAGAGTGATAAACTCGACCAGGCACAACTGAACCGGCTCGTAGAATAAAGGACCACCGATGCAAGACGATATCCCGGGCAGCTTCGACCCGGCATCCGACCTCGACCCCAATGAAATCCGCGTACTGGGCGTCCTCGCCGAAAAAGAGGCGCTGACGCCCGATAACTATCCGATGTCGCTGAATGCGGTCATGAACGGCTGCAACCAGCTGTCCAGCCGCGATCCCGTGATGCAGCTGTCGGAAGACGTCGTCCACGACACCCTGCAGCGCCTCATGCAGCGCAAGCTCGTGAACGGCATCGCCCAGGCCGGCGCGCGCGTCATCAAGTACGAGCATCGCATGCGCATCAAGTGGACGCTCGAGCAGGACAAGGTCGCCGTGTTGACCGTGCTGATGCTGCGCGGCCTGCAGACGGCGGGCGAGATCCGCAGCCGTACGGGCCGCCTGCACGATTTCAAATCGGTGGCCGAGGTGGAAAGCGTGCTGCAATTCCTCATCGACAAATATCCGCCGCTCGTCGCGCGGCTCGACCGGGCGCCGGGCACGAAGGAATCTCGCTACGGACAATTGCTCGGCGGCCCGATCGATGTCGCGCGCATGGATGCGGGCGGTGGTGCCGCCGCCGGCTCGGCCGGCGGCTCGACGGGCGCACGCGTGGCCCAGCTGGAGCAGGAAGTCGCCGCGCTGCGCAGCGAAGTCGACGAACTCAAGGCGCAGTTCGCGGCGTTCCGTCAGCAGTTCGAGTAGTGTTCCCGGACGCGTCCTCGTCAAACTGCACGAGGGCGTCGTCCGGCCATCCCGTGTCGCCGATGGGCACCATCACATTCCATCCATGGGTTTCCAGCGTGCGCGACCGCTCGCCGTCGCGCAGCACGGCCCGCGCGCCCCGCTGCGCGGCCAGCGTGCCATAGTTGAAGTCCTTCTTGGCGCACCAGTCCGACGTCAGCATCAGCGTGTTGATGGCCGCTTTCGCCATGAACGGCATCTGGTCCTTGACGATGGCGATCGTGACCCGGCATTCCAGGCGCAGGTCGCCCAGCCGGCGGACGTGGTCCGGCAGGCCGGCCGTGCGCACGTCCGGATGTCCCGTGTACGAGCCGTTCTTCTGGTTCAGGATGAACGTGGCGTCCGCATCGTAGGCGGCCTGGTTGCGGTCCACGGTGAGAAAGCCGGCGGCGTCGATGGGCACGTCTTCCTGGAAGCTTCCGTCGTCGCTCGCGAGCCGCAGCCGCAGGCCGTCGCCCGCGTTCGCCGGCGCGCCTTCCGCGTGGCGCATGCGGAAGCGGAGCAGGGCGTGCGGCGCCAGCGCGCGGTGCGCGTCGAACGCATCGAGGCCGGCGGCGACGCTGCGGTACGAACGCATTTCCGGATCCGCGATGCCCTTCACCTGCACCGATGGGACGGGTTCGTCGGCATGCGCGGGCGGCAGGGTGCAGGCCAGCAATGCGCACAGCATCATGGCGTTGCGATAGTCACTCATTGTGCGGCTCCTTCGGGCGCGGCGGACGACAGGGCGAGGGCGGCGAGGATGGCGCGCACTGCCTCAGCCTTCATCGCGCCAGCGGCGCATGCGGATCGCCGCATACAGCATCGCGACGCCCATCGCCACGCCGATCCACGCATCGATACCGGCCAGCGACATGTAGGACTGGGACACGAGCCCGCTCATGTCGACGCCGTTCTCGGTCGGGCGCAAGCCGGTCGGCAGGCCCGGCTGGAACGTGAACCAGATGCCCGGCACGATGCCGCCGAGGATGCGCGCGACGACGTCGCTCGCGTAGTGGGCCAGCAGCAGCGTCTGGCCGGAGAAATTCTCGAGCGCCGCATTGATCCATTTGATGATGACGAGCGCGACGACTGGCACGCCCACGGCCCACAGGAACGGCTTCGACTTCGCCCAGCTCGACACGAGCATCAGCCAGCCGACGGTCGGCAGCGCCCACACGACGTACACCGGCAGCAGGGCGGCGAGGCGCAGCGGCGACAAATACAGGTCGGACGACGCCAGCAGCGACGCGAACAAATTCAGTCCCTGCGTGCTGAGCACCATGCAGACGATGAACAGCAGGGCCAGCGACGCGGCGACGGCCAGGGCGAGCGTGATCGCGGGTGCGACGACCATCGCCGTGACGGCTTTCGACAGGACCGTCATCGGATCGGAGACGGGCAGCGATTTCCAGAACAGGATGCTGCGGTCGCGGCGTTCGTCATACAGGGCGCCGAGGCAGTAGAAGAACACGACGCCCACCAGGATCGCGAACAGCGGCGCCGACGCGCCCAGGTACATGCCGGTGGCGATCTTCGCGACCATCAGCTTCGTTTCATCGGGCAGGATCTGGTCCAGGCGGGCGTGATCCAGCGTATGGCCATTGACCGTCACGTGCGCGGGAATGCCGTGCTGCATGATGCCGTAGGTGATCGTGCAGCCCAGCAGCACGACGAGTAGCGACCCGACGATGAGCGGCGCCCAGAACATCGAACCTTTATGTTCCCAGAACTCGCGCCGCAGCAGCCACTTCATGGTGTTCGTATTCATGCGTAGGTTCCTTTCATGGTCGCGACGAACAAATCGGCGACGGACGGATTGCGGGTTTCGCCGAGCGCGGCCAGCTGCTGGCGCGACGCGCCGCCGGGACCGGCATCGAACAGCAGCACGGCCTTGCCGAACACGGTGCGGCGGTCGATCGGCTGCAGCGCGTTCGCGGCGCTGAGTTTTTCCTGCGGCACCATCACCTCGACATACCGTTCGCCGATCTCTTCCATCGACGCGGCCAGCACGATGCGGCCGTCGCGGATGAACATCAGGTCGGTCAGGATGTGCTCGACTTCTTCGACCTGGTGCGTCGTGATGACGATCGTCTTGTGCTCGTCAAAATAGTCTTCCAGCAGGTTCTGGTAGAACTGCTTGCGGTAGATGATGTCCAGGCCCAGCGTCGGCTCGTCCAGCACGAGCAGCTTCGCATCGATGGCCATCACGAGGGCCAGGTGCAATTGCACGATCATGCCCTTGGACATTTCCTTGACCTTCATGCCCGGCTGCAGCTTCGTGTTCGCGATATAGCGTTCCGCCTTCTCGCGGTTGAAGCGCCGGTGCACGCCGGCCACGAAGTCGATGGCATCGCGCACGCGCAGCCAGCGCGGCAGGATCGCCACGTCGGCGATGAAGCAGACGTCCTGCATCAGCTCGTCGCGATGGGTGCGCGGGTCGAGGCCCAGCACGGACAGCTGGCCTTCGAACGGGATCAGGCCCAGCGCGGCCTTCAGGGTGGTGGTCTTGCCCGAGCCGTTCGGGCCGATCAGGCCGACGATGCGGCCGGCGGGGATGGTGAAGTCGATGCCGTTCACCGCCGTGCGCTTGCCGTAGCGCTTCGTCAGGTTCTTCGCTTCGATCACGGCGCTCATTTTCCGCCTCCGACCGGTTCGCGCAGCAATTGCTCGATGTTGAGGCCGAGGCGGCGGATCCGTTCCAGCATCGCCGGCCATTCCTCGCGCAGGAAGCGCTCCCTTTCGCTGGCGAGCAGTTTTTCGCTCGCGCCTTCCGTGACGTACATACCGATCCCCCTTCGTTTTTCTACTAAGTTGTCGTCGACCAGTTCCTGGTAAGCCTTCGAGACCGTGATCGGATTCAGCTGGTATTCGGCCGCGATCTGGCGCACGGAGGGGAGCGGATCCCCGGCCTTCAGGGCGCCATCGAGCATCATACCGATCACCCTGTCCTTCAACTGCCGGTAGATCGGAGAGTTGTCATTCCAGCCGATCGTCATTGCCGGCCTCCTTTCGTCGCGGTGCAGTCCGTGTCATGCCTGCCTCCATGTTGGTGATGTAGAGTCGTGGTGTTGTAGTGAAGTATAACACCAGGTCGGCAACGGTCAATACGGGGATAACCTAGCAGGATTGAGAGGGCTTAGAGGGGTTGTCCGTCGAGACCGCAGCGCAGGATGCGTCCGTCCTGGTCGATCGCGATCCAGCCGCCGCGGACCGGCTCGGCGTCGAGTTCCCAGTCGGGCAGCACGTAGCGCCGCTTGCCGTCGGCCTCGTGCAGGGCGGGGCGGTGGGTGTGGCCGTGGATGATGACGTCCGTGCCGCTGTCCGCATGCAGCGCGGCGACGGCGGCGGGGGTGACGTCCATGATCTCGTACGATTTTTCGCCGTGCGCCGCACGGCTGCCTTCGCGCAGGCCCGCGATGATCGCCTTGCGCTGGGCCAGCGGCATGGCGAGGAACTGGCGCTGCCACGCCGGGTCGCGCACCTGCGCGCGGAAGGCCATGTACTTGACGTCGTCCGTGCACTGGGCGTCGCCGTGCACGAGGACGACCTGGCGGCCGCCGATGGTCGCCACGTGCGGTTCGGACAGCAGGGTGAGGCCGGCCGCGTCGGCGAAGCCGGTGCCGACGAGGAAGTCGCGGTTGCCGCCGAGCCAGTAGACGGCCGTGCCGCCGTCGCTCGCGCGGCGCAGCGCGGTGGCGATGCTGCGGTTGAACGGGTCGTCGAGGTCGTCGTCGCCGGCCCAGTATTCGAAGATGTCGCCGAGCAGGTACAGCCGCTCGGCGTGCGCCGCGCGTTCGGCCAGGAAGCGGAAGAAGGCTTCGGCCGTACGCGGGTGGGAGGCCTGCAGGTGCAGGTCGGAAATGAAGAGTGCGAGCGTGCGCGCGGTCATGTGCTGCCAGGATCAATCGCCGGAGCAGTGCGCCCGCGCGTCATGCCTGCCTTTCTAACTTTATTAAACACCTCGAAAAACCGTCGCGAGCGGCAGCAGATTTGGTTGAGAAGCGCAGCTGTACGAATGTACAGCGAGCATCGCAGACCGAATCTGCAACGCGCAGCAGGTTTGTCGACGTGTTTAAACGACTTCGACCTTCTCGATGATGACGTCTTCGGTCGGCACGTCCGAGTGCATGCCGGCGCGGCCGGTCTTGACGGTGTTGATCTGGTCGACGACGTCCTGGCCTTCGACGACCTTGCCGAACACGGCATAGCCCCAGCCGTCCTGGCCCGGGTAGTTCAGGAAGTCATTGTTCTTGGTGTTGATGAAGAACTGGGCCGACGCCGAGTGCGGGGCCATCGTGCGGGCCATGGCGATCGTGTACTTGTCGTTCTTGAGGCCGTTCTTGGCTTCGTTCTCGACCGTCTGCTCGGTCGGCTTTTGCTTCATGCCCGGCTCGAAACCGCCGCCCTGGATCATGAAGTCCTTGATCACGCGATGGAAGATCGTGTTCGAGAAGTGACCCTTGTTCACGTAGTCCAGGAAGTTGGCAACGGTCTTCGGTGCCTTCTCGGCGTCCAGTTCGACCTTGATGTTGCCCTTGTTGGTGGTCATGAGTACGGTGGTCATGTTTTTATCCTATCGTTGGAGTTGCGAGTTCGTTATTTTACCGCCTTATCGCCCTTGAGGACGGTCGCGGACTGGATCGTGACAGGTGTGACGGGCACATTCTCGAGGCCGCGGATGTCGTCCACGACGACGGCCTTGATCTTGTCGACGACGTCCTGGCCCTTCACGACCTTGCCGAACACCGTATAGCCGGAGCCCTGCATGTTCGGATAATCGAGCCCGGGATTGTCGACCACGTTGATGAAGAATTGCGAGGTGGCCGAGTCCGGATTCGATTCGCGCGCCATGGCGACGGAATACTTTTCGTTCGACAGGCCGTTGTTGGACTCGTTCTTGATCGGTTTGTTCGTCTTGCGTCCGTGGAATTGGGCATCCATGCCGCCGGCCTGGATCATGAAGCCGTCGATCACGCGGTGGAAGATCGTGCCCTTGTAGAAGCCGGATTTTACGTACTTGAGGAAATTGTCCACGGTGATGGGTGCTTTTTCCTGGTTCAGTTCCAGCACGATCTCGCCCATCGACGTTTTCAATGAGACTTGCGGGTCGGCGGCGAACGCGGCGGCGGACAGGGTCAGCGCGGCGATCCCCGCGGCGAAGCGGGCGGCAAAGCGAAGACCAGGCGATTTCAGGGCGTACATCGTAGCTTCCTCTCGGTGGATATAGCGCAAAGGGCTGTCAAGGGTTTTGCAGAAAAATAAACCTATGGCATATGCGGCCAGTCGGGATTTTATCAATGCTATACTTTGCGACGGACTGCCGATTCTATCAAAAAGAACAAGGTTCCCAAGAATAGCGGTCTTGACACTCCCGACGCGCCCGCCACGTCACGGCACTGCCGCAAGGCTGCGTTTCGAGCGTCATGCTCCAACCCTCTAGCAAACATCCGATGAGCCAACTCAAGATCTACAACACGCTCGCGCGTGACAAGCAGGTATTCGTTCCCCTCCAACCCGGCAAGGTCAACATGTACGTGTGCGGGATGACGGTGTACGATTACTGCCACGTCGGTCATGGCCGGATGATGATGGCGTTCGACGTCATCTACCGCTGGCTCAAGGCGTCGGGCTACGACGTCAAGTATGTCCGCAACATCACGGACATCGACGACAAGATCATCAAGCGCGCCGTCGAGAACAATGAAACCATGACGGCGCTCACGACGCGCTTCATCAAGGCGATGGACGAGGACACGGCCGCTTTAGGCATCCTGCCGCCGGATTTCGCGCCGCGCGCGACGGACTACGTGCCGCACATGCTGTCCATCATCGAGAAATTGGAAACGAAGGAACTCGCCTACCGGGGCGAGGACGGCGACGTGAACTATGCCGTGCGTAATTTCCCGGGCTACGGCAAGCTGTCCGGCAAGTCGCTGGACGACCTGCGCGCCGGCGAGCGCGTGGACGTGAACACGGGCAAGCGCGACCCGCTCGATTTCGTGCTGTGGAAGGCCGCCAAGGAATCCGAGCCGGACGAGGCGAAATGGGATTCGAAATGGGGCAAGGGACGTCCTGGCTGGCATATCGAGTGCT
Organism: uncultured Massilia sp.; assembly: GCA_966211695.1. GTDB lineage: Bacteria > Pseudomonadota > Gammaproteobacteria > Burkholderiales > Burkholderiaceae_D > Telluria. Next base: position 11,798 of record CBIHOW010000086.1, read on the forward strand.
CGGCCATGTCGTGCGCCATGCTGGGCGAACACTTCGACATCCATGGCGGCGGCGCGGACCTGCAGTTCCCGCACCACGAGAACGAGATCGCCCAGTCGGAAGGTGCGTTCGGCCCGCCGATGGCGAACTACTGGATCCACAATGGCTTCGTGCGCGTCGACAACGAGAAGATGTCCAAGTCGCTGGGCAATTTCTTCACGATCCGCGACGTCCTCAAGAAATACGATGCCGAGGTCATCCGCTTCTTCATCCTGCGTGCCCACTACCGCAGCCCGCTGAATTACTCGGACGTCCACATCGACGACGCGAAGGGCGCGCTGACGCGCCTGTACACCGCGCTGTCCGAGGTGGATGCCGGCAACGAGGCGGTCAGCGTCGACTGGGACGAGGCCCACGCCCAGCGCTTCCGCGAGGCGATGGACGACGATTTCAACACGCCGCTGGCAGTGGCCGAACTGTTCGACCTGGCCACCGAAGTCAACAAGAGCAAATCCGTCGCCGCCGCGCGCCAGCTGAAAGCGTTGGCCGGCGTGCTGGGCCTGCTCGAACGCAGCCCGCAAGCGTTCCTGCAAGCCGGCAGCCCGGGCGAGGGCGGCCTGGACGAAGCGGCGATCGTCGATGCGATCGCACGCCGCGCGGCCGCCAAGAAGGCGCGCAACTTCGCCGAGGCGGACGCGATCCGCGCCGAACTGACCGCGGGCGGCGTCGTGCTCGAAGACAAGCCTGACGGCAGCACCAACTGGCGTCGCGCCTGAACGGCCTCCCGCGCACGAGCATGGCACTTTCCAAGGACCTCGCGGGCGCCGTCCCGGCGCCGCCGGACGTTCAGCCTTCCGTCCCACCGTACTGGGCGGAGGCGAAGGCCGAGCTCATGCGTCGGGACCGCATCATGAACAAGTTGATCCCGCAATTCGGCGACATGCATTTGCGCGGCCATCCCGACCCGTTCACGACGCTCGCCCGGTCGATCGTCGGCCAGCAGGTGACGGTCAAGGCCGCCGAGGCCGCCTGGACGAAGCTGCGCACCCTGTGCCCGAAGATGACGCCGTCCCAGGTCATCAAGGCCGGCGCGGAAGAGCTGGCGGGCTGCGGGCTGTCGAAACGGAAGACGGAATACATCCTCGACCTGGCCGATCACTTCAAGGCGAAGCGCGTCCATGCCGACCAATGGTCGCAGATGGATGACGAAGCCGTCATCGCCGAACTGGTTCGCATCCGCGGCATCACGCGCTGGACAGCCGAGATGTTTTTGATATTTAATCTGCTCAGACCGAACGTCCTGCCCCTGGACGATCCCGGCCTGATCCAGGGCATCAGCCAGAATTATTTTTCCGGCGAGCCGGTCTCGCGCAGCGATGCGCGCGAGGTCGCGGCGAACTGGGAACCCTGGCGGACAGTTGCCACATGGTATTTATGGCGTAGCCTGGACCCGGTTCCGGTATAGAATAGCGCCCTTGCCGCCGCGCGGATGATCTTCCGCGGCCACGAACACACCCGGAGGTACAATGAGTAAAACAACTTTCCTCAGTTTCGAGCAGCCGATTGCCGAGCTCGATTCGAAGATCGAGGAACTGCGCTTCGTGCAGGACGATTCCGCCGTCGACATCTCGGAAGAAATCGACCGCCTGGCCAAGAAGAGCCAACAACTGACGAAAGATATCTACGCCAAGCTGACCCCTTGGCAGGTTTCCCAGATCGCCCGCCACCCGCAGCGTCCGTACACGATGGACTATGTGAACGCGATCTTCACCGATTTCCATGAACTGCACGGCGACCGTACCTTCGCCGACGACCAGTCGATCATCGGCGGCCTGGCCCGCTTCAACGGCCAGTCCTGCATGGTCATCGGCCACCAGAAGGGCCGCGACACGAAGGAACGCGCGGCGCGCAACTTCGGCATGCCGCGTCCGGAAGGTTATCGCAAGGCCATGCGCCTGATGAAGCTGGCCGAGAAATTCAACCTGCCGATCTTCACGTTCGTGGATACCCCGGGCGCATTCCCCGGCATCGACGCGGAAGAGCGCGGCCAGTCGGAAGCCATCGGACACAACCTGTACGTGATGGCCGAGCTGAAAGTGCCGCTGATCGCCACGATCATCGGCGAAGGCGGCTCCGGCGGCGCGCTGGCGATCGCCGTCGGCGACGCCGTGCTGATGCTGCAGTACGCGACGTATTCCGTGATCTCGCCGGAGGGCTGTGCGTCGATCCTGTGGAAGACGTCGGAGCGCGCGGCGGAAGCGGCCGACGCCCTCGGCCTGACGGCGCACCGCCTGAAGGCGATGGGCCTGATCGACAAGATCGTCAACGAACCGCTGGGCGGCGCCCACCGCGATCCGGCCCAGATGGCCCAGCTGCTGAAGCGCGCGCTGGCCGACACGCTGCGCCAGTTCCAGGGCATGAAGACGAAGGACCTGCTCGACGCCCGTCACGCCAAGCTGCTGGCCTACGGCAAGTTCAAGGAAACGACGCCGCGCGAAGAGTGAGCCGTTCGTCTACCGCCGCAACAGTCACCGCTGCGGCGTTCGCGCAGGCCATCCAGGCCCTGCGCGATGAGTACTTCCCCGATTCCCACCCCCGTTTCGCGGTCGCCCTCAGCGGCGGCCTCGATTCGATGGTCCTGCTGCGCCTCGCGCACGCGCTGGGCCTGCAGCCGCACGCCTTCCACGTCCACCACGGCCTGAGCCCGAACGCCGACGCCTGGCGCGCGCATTGCGCCGCGGCCGCCGGCGACCTGGGCATCGCGTTCGACTGGCGCGCCGTCGCCGTATCGAAAGGGAAGAGCGGCATCGAGGCTGCCGCGCGCAAGGCCCGCTACGCGGCGCTCGGCGACATGTGCCGGGCCCATGGCATCGACGTGCTGCTCACGGCCCACCACCTCGACGACCAGGCCGAGACCGTGCTGCTGCAATTGCTGCGCGGTTCCGGTCCGGCGGGCCTGTCCGGCATGGACGCCGCCAATCGCGCCCCCGGCCTGCTGGGCGACGACCGCCTGCTCGTGGCGCGTCCGCTGCTGGGCGTCGCGCGCGTCGAGCTCGAGACGTTTGCGCGCGACGCGGGCATCCCCTGGGTCGAGGACGAATCCAACACCGACCCGCGCTACGCCCGCAACGCGCTGCGCCACCAGGTGATGCCGGCCTTGGCCGCCGCATTCCCCGGTTTCCAGCAGCGCATTGCCCGCAGCAGCGTCCATGCGCGGTCGGCCCAGCGCCTGCTGGATGAACTGGGTAGCCAGGATCTCGCCGCCTGCCTCGACGGCGACGGCCTCGACCTGGCGCGCGTCAGACGTCTCGGCCGCGACCGCATCGACAACCTGCTGCGCCACTGGTTTGCGGTCCGCCGCCTCGCGATGCCGTCGACGGCGTGGCTGGCGCAGATGGTGGCGCAGATCCTGTCCGCACGCGAGGATGCGCAAGTGCTCGTCGAGCATCCCGACGTCGACGTGCGCCGCCACCGCGACCGCTTGTACCTCGTGCCGCGCCTGCCTGACCTTGCCGGCATGCGCGATCCGGACGACGCCGGCATCATCGAGAAGCACGCCCAGGCATTCCGCTGGAATGGCGAGGCGGCCATCGCGTTCCCGGACTACGGCGGCGTGCTGCATTTCGATGCGGCCGAGCGCGGGTTCGATCCCGCCTGGCTGCGGGGGCAGGGACTCGAGATCGATTTCCGCAAGGGCGGCGAACGGCTGCGCCTGGCGCACAACCGACCCACGCGCGGCCTCAAGATGCATTACCAGGCGAGCGGCATCCCGGCCTGGGAGCGGGGGCGCCTGCCGATCGTGAATGCCGGCTTCGACCTGGTGTTCGCGGCAGGGCTCGGCATGGATTGCCGGCACGTGACGGAGGGGCCGGGGCGCATCGCGCTGCGTTGGGAAAGCGCGACGGCTGCCATCCCGGTTTAATACCCTTTCCGTATTACCATATTCCTATTTGGTATAGATTTCGCATCTTGACGGCTTGTGATTCCGCGCCGCAGCATGTAGAGTAAAAGGCTCATTTGATTTTTTACAAGCGGAAATCCCTTCAGTCATGGCCTTAATAGTCCACAAATATGGCGGTACGTCGATGGGTTCGACGGAACGCATCAAGAACGTCGCGGCCCGCGTCGCCAAATGGCACGACGCCGGTCATCAAGTCGTTGTCGTCCCCTCGGCAATGTCCGGTGAAACCAACCGTCTGATCGGCCTGGCGAAAGAGATCATGTCGCAGCCGGACCCGCGTGAACTGGACATGATTGCGTCGACCGGCGAACAGGTATCGGTCGGCCTGCTGGCCATGGCACTGCTGGCGCGCGGCAAGGATGCCGTGTCGTACACGGGCTGGCAGGTGGGCATCAAGACCGACTCGGCCTTCACGAAGGCCCGCATCCAGTCGATCGACGACAGCCGCGTGCGCGCCGACCTGGACGCAGGCAAGATCGTCATCATCACCGGTTTCCAGGGCGTGGATGACGAAGGCAATATCTCCACGCTGGGCCGCGGCGGTTCGGACACCTCCGCCGTCGCCATCGCGGCCGCGCTGAAGGCCGACGAATGCCTGATCTACACGGACGTCGACGGCGTCTACACGACCGACCCGCGCGTCGTGAGCGAGGCGCGCCGCCTGTCCAAGATCACGTTCGAAGAAATGCTGGAACTGGCGTCGCTGGGCTCGAAAGTCCTGCAGACCCGCTCCGTGGAATTTGCCGGCAACTACCGCGTGCCGACGCGCGTGCTGTCGTCGCTGACCGACCCCCTGATGCCGCTCGAAGAAGAAGCCAACTCGGGTACCCTGATTTCGTTTGAGGAAGAAAGCAACATGGAACAAGCCGTCATCTCGGGCATCGCCTTCCACCGCGATGAAGCCAAAATCACCGTCCTGGGCGTGCCCGACAAGCCGGGTGTCGCCTACCACATCCTCGGGCCGATCTCGGAGGCCAATATCGAGGTCGACATGATCATACAGAACCAGTCGGTCGACGGTAAGACCGACTTCACGTTCACCGTGTCGCGCAACGATTACCAGCGCGCCATGGGCGTGCTGGAAGGCGTGAAGGCCGAGATCGGCGCCGCCAAGATCCTGGGCGATGCGAAGGTCTCGAAGGTATCGGCCGTGGGCGTGGGCATGCGCAGCCACGTGGGCGTTGCGTCGCAAATGTTCCGTACGCTGTCGGAAGAGGGCATCAACATCCAGATGATCTCGACGTCGGAAATCAAGATCTCGGTCTTGATCGACGAGAAATACATGGAGCTCGCGGTGCGCGCGCTGCACAAGGCGTTTAACCTGGAGCAAGCTTAACTTTTTTCAAAAAAATGGCCGTGCTTCCTTGACCAAAAAGGGTGTGGCCATTAATATGCGTGCACTCAGCGCTGACGCATAAACGTTGAAGCTGACTGGAGGCGTGGCCGAGCGGCCGAAGGCACTTCCCTGCTAAGGAAGCATACGGGCTTAAACCTGTATCGTGGGTTCGAATCCCACCGCCTCCGCCAGAACATCGTCCTAGTATGTTTAGGGACATCAAAGAACCCGCTGTTCTCATAGAGACGGCGGGTTTTTTGTTGCCTAATACTGTCCAGCGATGTCCCCGAATAGCTAGCACTTTTGGGGGCATTTTTTGGGGCATACGCTGCCCCCTCTCGGACAGGATGCCCCCAAAATGCCCAAACAGGTACAGCCCCTGACCCAACTGCAGGTGCGCAACGCCAAGGCAAAGGACAAACCCTACAAGCTTGCCGATGGAGGCGGTTTGTACCTTGAAGTCATGCCCAGCGGCGGCAAGCTCTGGCGGATGAAGTTCAGGCAAGCCGATGGTAAAGAAAACAGGCTGGCCTTCGGCGCGTTTCCGGACGTCTCCCTCGTGGACGCGCGGGCGAAGCGCGACGAAGCGCGCCAGTTGCTGGCCGCCGGTACGAATCCGGCCCGTGCGCGCGCGGAGCAGGCGCGCCAGGCGCGGCTGACCGAGCAGAACACCTTCGAGCACGTCGCGCGCGACTGGCACCGTACCATGCTCAACAAGTGGCAGCCGGGGACCGCGGAGGAAATCCTGCGGCGCTTCGAGTCCGACATCTTTCCGGCGTTTGGACACCTGCCGATCACCAAGGTGCAGCCGTCGGATGTGCTCGATGCCATCCGGGCCATCGAGCAACGCGGCGCCCTGGAGATCGCGAACCGGCAGACCGCAAACTGCTCGCGCGTGTTCAAGCATGCGATCCGCTGCGGGCTGGCGGAACGCAACCCTGCGGAATTCCTGCGCGAGGTCCTGCAGCCACGTGAGAAGGGACACTTCGCGGCGATCGGCGCCGACGGATTGCCCGAGTTCCTGCGCGCGCTGTATGCCAACGAGGCCTGTATGGGCGTGCCGACGCGTGTCGCCATGAAACTCATGCTGCTGGTGTTCGTCCGGACCAGCGAGCTCATCGAAACCCCGTGGGCTGAGATCGACCTGGAAAAGGGCGACTGGATCATTCCGTGGAAGCGGATGAAGCGCGGGAAGCGGCGCATCAACCCCGACAAGACCTATCATCACGTGTGCCTGTCGCGGCAGGCCCTGGGTCTGCTACGTGATTTGCATCGGCATACCGGTGGCGGTACCTATTTGTTTCCGAACCTGCGCGATCCGAAACGGCCCATGAGCAACAACACGTTGCTGAAGGCGATCGAGCGCATGGGATATAAGGGAGACATGACCGGGCACGGGTTCCGTGCGCTTGCGATGAGCACGCTGAAAGAACACCTTGGCTATCGACACGAGGTCGTCGACCGGCAGCTGGCGCACGCGCAGAAGGACAGGCTGGAGAGCGCGTACGACCGAGCCAAGTATCTGGAAGAGCGGCGAAAGATGATGCAGTGCTGGGCGGACTACATCGACCGGGTTGCGGCAGATGCCATGCAAGCCTCATCCGGCCGCGCCGATAACTCAATGTCTTGACGCTGGAGCGGCCGTATCTCGCCGATCGGGTTTCCGGGGGGATTGCGTTCCTCGTCCGTTGCGTTATCTTGGCTCCAGTGAGAACTCAAGAGGAGTACAGATGACCACCGATGCGAACTCGAGCGACCGGATGATGAAGCTGCCGGAAGTGATCAGCATGACCGGGCTGTCGCGATCGAGCATTTATCTGCTGATCAAGAAGGGTAATTTCCCGCCGCAGATCAAGCTGTCGACAAGATCTTCTGGCTGGCTTTGGAGAGAAATAAACAGTTGGCTGGAATCGAGGCCCAGAGGGTCGCAGAGCTAACTGATGCGGTTGACTCGGCAAATCCTGTGACGCTCCACGCGGTTCTATTTTGTGCCGTTGGAGCCTTCGCGGCGCGCCTCGTCGAGGACCGCTGGTCGGAATAAGGCGGTTTGGTGAATGTACCGATTTTAGGTAATTTATCTGTTCAAGATAAAATGCCTAAATTACGTACACATGGCTCTTATAAGGGAGCCTTGCACCTTGGGGGAAGGGCAATAGTTCTCGGGTAAGGAGGCAAAGCCAGCGATCAGTGCCAAGAGTTTGCTCGAGTTCCTGCGCGTGCTGAACGCGAACGAGGCCTGCATGGACGTCCCCACCAGTGTAGCGATGCGGCTGATGCTAATGGTACTCATCCGCACTTGCATGCTCATTCAGACACTTGGGGCCGAGATCGACCTGGGAAAGGGGGAGTGGATTATTCGTTGGATACGCCGCTGAGAAACTCGAGGCTACAAAGGACGAAACACTGATGCGTGATTTGCATTCATGGTCGGCCGAGCAAATCCGCGACCGCGTCGTATTCAATGCCGAGGAACTGATCGATGTCATGCCTCTCAACGCCCCCTTGATCAAGTATCGCGCAGTACAAGTCGGCTTATTGGCTACTTAGACACCGTGGGCCTAGAGGCGGTTACGTTTGTGTTAGGCCGTGCCGCATCGACGGACGTTAATGTGGCCGAGCCCAGGACCGGGTTTGAGCAATCATAGCTCCCTGAGTTCGGCTTCAGCGATCCTGCGGACAATGAGGCTTGCGAACACGAGGTATTCGGCAGCTTTCCTCTCGTCGAGATCGTGTTGCAACGAATGCGCTTTCGGGTTCCGGATGCCGTGATACGCACCTTGGATGATTTGCATGAAGCCTACTTGGTCGTTACGGCCAGACACTGTCTGCAGATCACTGAGCACAAGTCGTGCTCTATCGATAGCAAAAGCCTCGGTTACCAAGGCGGCGCCGTCTTGTTGAAGTCCGGTTCGGTCGCGGATAAGGTCAAAGATTGAGATGACTGAGTTCAGAACTGCTTCTCGGTAGTGGCCATTTCTGTATTGCTCAAGTCCAACTTGCTTAATTATTGGGTGTAACAGATTTTCAAAACCAGTCGCAACTTGCCGCTTGCTATTTTCGGTGACATGCTTTTCTGCCAGTTTTTCGACCTCTTCGAGGTCTCTCGACAGGATATCGCGGTAGTCCTGGGCCTCGCCGAATCCCACGTGGCGAGTCAAATTATTAAATTCGCGCTGATCAAACCCGTGCCGTTCCCATAAACTCGTCAGCCGCGTTAAGTCATCAAGTAAATAGCGCTGCACGTTTGCAGCAGCCTTCGCATCTCCCGCCCCCAAGTGACCGAACGCATCGGTCGCTTTTGCGCGCATCGCGCGCAGTAACCGGTTCACTTCGAAAAACCACTCAATCATGGTTGCACTTCCTCTCTATTGGGCATGTCTAAATTCTTCTTGTCTACTTGATAACTTAATGATGTAATCTTGTAGATTGTGACGTCCGAGTAGGAGATTTCAAGACCAAACTCAGCGCGCCATTCAGGAGAAAACATGTCGCTCAACGTGCTGGTTTTGTCGAACAAGACATAGTTGGTTCCTTGGTCACGTTGCACTGATTGAAACATGATTCCATCGAAATCTTGATTTTTCTCGTGGCGAATGAACTCCGCCAAGGCTTGGGTTATCACATAATCCGTGTCACCAGATCGGATGGGCTTTGCGATTTCCTTATGAAGGTAAGAAAGCAACCGTCGGCGCATAGCGCGATCCTCATATTTGGGATCAAAAATACTGAGGGGAGGATATGAGACACGTCCGGAGAGGGCAGTGAAATCGAAAAACTTCAGCGTTCTTTTCGACATGAAGCGTCCAACGGCTACCAGGTCGTGCATGGACGGCCGAACTTCTGCGATGGCGGTGTAGGGATCGCCGGCCACATACAACAACGGAATACCGGCCGGACTCATTCGGTTGTTAGCTGCGACCTCCTTCGGCGGAGCGCCGAGTTCACTCGCTGGGTTTTCCTGGAATTTCCTGACCTCCCCCATATCATTGGCCAAGCGCGCCCTAAAGAATTCCGCTCCGCTTGGCACCATGTTTACGACAGCGCAGTTATCTGGACTGCTTTCAATACGCGCATCGAGCGCTTCGGCGATCAACTCTTCAAAGAAGAGTCTGACTTTATCATTGAAGAAGCGTTGACCGTGCTTGAGTTCGTGCGCAATGTGGTCCCAGTCGCCGACAACAAACCATCGTTCGTGTTCTGCGGATTCGAAAGGGCTAGGCGCAGCGAGATATTGCTGTCCCGGCCAATAAAAGTCCTCTTCGTCAGTCTCAGGATCTACCAGATGGGCAGCGATGGCTTTGCAGACCGACTCATTCGTACAGCGAATCTCTCGGCCGACCAATTGTTCAAGATTTAGTGCGACGTTATATAGGCCGTAGTCGACCTCATAATAATTAGGCAACGCTTCTTTGATGAAGGCAGCGATATGTTCTGGGTCGAGTACATTGGCGGTGCGCTCTCCGCAGGCCATGCAGATCTTTTCGTAGAACAGCGTTCCCTGCAGCCGCTTCACCATCGGGTCACCCAGGCACTCCTGACACACGAAACTGGATTTGGCAGCTTCGAGCTCTCGAAGCGACATGGCAACTGGGTCTGGATACATGATCTTCGGTCCCGCGTTCCGTGCATCCTCATACACCTGGACCGCGCAAAACTCTATCGTATACTGTTTCACGTGGGAAAACTAACTTAAACAACAACATTGTTATTGTTGGCGCGGAGATCGCCAGTGCAGCCGACGCCCAGCCAGTGCGGAGAAAGGCCAAGAGAAATTCCTAGCTTGACCTGTTCCAAGCCTGATTGCAGGCATTCTAGTTTGCGAGGCTGTCCATGTGGTGTTAAGCCGACGCGTACCTGAAAATACAGTCTCGGATTGGCTCACTCTCGTGCAAATGAGAGCGTGTAGGGCTGGCCTGCTGCCGATTCCACAGACACCAAGTTAAGGTGGAAAATGGAGTCAGGAG
>CBIHOW010000087.1:0-21693 GCA_966211695.1 uncultured Massilia sp.
CCGCCAGCGTTCAATCTGAGCCAGGATCAAACTCTTCAGTTCAATTCCTGTTTTGTCACTTTCGTGACATGTCGCTCACTCAAAATACTGACTGTATTTCTTGTGAACATTTGATAATTTAAGCATTCAGCAGCACTTACGTGACTGCTGGCACTTCATCAAACGCCCACACTTATCGACTGTTCATTGTTAAAGAACTTGGTGTTCGGTACTGCCTTGCTGCGCTTGCGAATCGTTTTGTTCGTCAGCAGCAGAGGAACGAGATTATGCAGTGTTTCGTTTCACTCGTCAACTCATCTTTTTCATCAGCGCAAGCGGCGTTGTCAAACAACCTAGCTCAACTGTTTGATTTCGCTGAACTTTTCTTGCGCTGCCGAAGCAGGACGCGAACTATAGCAAACGGGATCGGGGGTATGCAAGGGGCTTACCGTAAGAATTTTCGAGTTGCTTCTGTGCTATCTTTGCCGGCTTCATCACCCCATGGAGTCCCGATGCGCATCGCCCCCACGACCAATCCCGACCTGTCCGCCGCCCTCGCCGCCGCCATCAATAACAAGACGAAACCGCTCGGCAGCCTCGGCGCCCTCGAACGGCTGGCCAGCCGCCTGGGCCTGATCCAAGGCACGGTCGCGCCCACGATCGAACAGCCGGCCATCCTCGTGTTCGCGGGCGACCATGGCGTTGTCGCGGAAGGCGTGTCCGCCTACCCGCAGGACGTCACGTGGCAGATGGTCGAGAACTTCCTGGCCCACGGCGCGGCCATCAATGTGTTCGCGCGCCAGAACGGTATCGACCTGCACGTGGTGGATGCGGGCGTCAATCACGATTTCGGCGCACGCGCCGGCCTCGTCGACCGCAAGGTCGCCCACGGCACGCGCAACTTCGCGCTCGAACCGGCGATGACGCAAGCGCAGTGCGCCGCCGCGCTGGAGCACGGTGCCGCGCTCGCGGCCGACCTGCCCGGCAACGTCGTGGGCTTCGGCGAGATGGGCATCGGGAATACGACGGCGGCGGCAGCCCTGATGCACAAGCTGACGGGGATTCCCGTCGCGGAGTGCGTCGGCGCCGGCGCCGGCCTGTCGCCGGACGGCGTGCAGCGCAAGCAGCGCGTGATCGAGGCGGCGGCCGAGCGCCATGCCGGCAGCGACGGTCCCCTCGCCGTGCTGGCCACGTTCGGCGGTTTCGAGATCGCGATGATGGCCGGCGCCATGCTGAAGGCGGCCGCGCTGCGCAAGGTCCTGCTGATCGACGGTTTCATCGTCACGAGCGCCCTGCTCGTCGCGGCGCGCATCGAGCCGGCGATCCTGGATTACTGCGTGTTCGCGCACTGCTCGGACGAGTCGGGCCACCGCCGCATGCTGGACGCGCTCGGCGCCGCGCCGCTGCTGCACCTGAACCTGCGCCTCGGCGAAGGCACGGGCGCCGCGCTGGCCCTGCCGCTGCTGCACGCGGCCGCGAACTTCCTGAACGAGATGGCGACCTTCGCATCGGCCAGCGTCAGCGAAAAATCGGCCTGATGCATCAAGTCCGCCTGTTCTTCATCGCGCTGCAGTTCTTCACGCGGCTGCCGATCCCGGCCTGGGTCGGCTTCGAGGCCGCGTGGCTGCAGCATGCGTCGCGCTACTTCCCGCTCGTCGGCGTCGTCGTCGCGGCCATCGCGGCAGGCGTCTATTACGCGGCCGCGCTCGCGCTGCCCGCGCCCGTCGCGGCCGTGCTGTCGACCGCGGCGTCGATCTATATGACGGGCGCATTCCATGAAGACGGCTTCGCCGACACGTGCGACGGCCTCGGTGGCGGCATGACGAAGGAACGGGCGCTGGAGATCATGAGGGATTCGCGCGTCGGCGCGTACGGCGCAATCGGCATCGTGTGCATGCTGGCGACGAAGCTGTCCGCGCTTGCGGTGCTGCCGCCGCGCGTGGCCGTGGCGGCGCTGTTCGTCGCGCATCCGTTGTCGCGCCTTGCCGCCACTGCCCTGATCTGGAAGCTGGACTATGTGCGCGGCGAAGGCAAGGCCAAGCCGCTGGCACAGCAGATGACGAACGCGGAATTCGCGATCGCGGCGCTGACCTGCGCACTACCCGCGGCCTGTATATTGGCCACCGGTGCGATGACGCCGGCCGCCGTACTGGCGGCGATCGTCGCCGCGGCGATCGCCGCCCTGTGGCTCGGCCGATTGTTCGTGCGGCGCCTCGGCGGCTACACGGGTGACTGCCTCGGCGCCGTGCAGCAGCTGGCCGAAGCGCTCATCTATATCGCCGTGCTGGCCACGCTGGGCCACGGCGCCTGGAACGCATGACGCTGTACCTCGTACGCCATCCGCAGCCGGACGTGGCGCCCGGCCTGTGCTACGGCGCCAGCGACGTGCCGGTCACCGACGCCGAACTCGCGCGCGTGCACGCCAGCCTCGCCCTGCCCTGCGACCTGCCGGTCTACGCCAGCCCGCTGCAACGCTGCGCCCTGCTGGCCGAACGCCTGGCGCCGGGCCGCGTGACGCTCGATGCGCGGCTGGCCGAGATGGATTTCGGGACATGGGAACTGCGCCCGTGGTCCGAGATTCCCCGCGCCGACGTCGACGCCTGGACCGCCGACCTGCTCCACTACCGTCCCGGCGGCGCGGAAAACGTGCTGGACGCGGCGCGCCGCGTGCAGGCGTTCGTCGCCGACCTGCGCGAGCCGTCCGCGCTGGTCGTCTGCCACGCCGGCACCATCCGCCTGCTGACGGCGCTGCACGGCGGCGCACCGCTCGAACAGGCCGCGCTGCAGGCGGCGCGGACGCCGCATCGCATCGGCTACGGTGACCTGGTCGTGCTGGGCGTATAATGTCGGCGTTTTGGTGCTCGCGCCCGTCTCTCGGGCGCAGTTAAACGGGAAACACGAAGCGCTCTTCAGACAAGCGCCAACGTGTGCTGCCCCCGCAACGGTAAGCAAGTGCCGGCACGCTCCCACGCGTACGCGGCAACCGTCCCCACATACCACTGTGCATCCGCATGGGAAGGTCGGACGGCCATACTCGCCAGCCCGGATACCGGCCAAAAGGTGGAAGCGCCTGCGCTTCTGTTCATCTGGCTGACGGGGACGTCGGCCGGTTGGTCCAACAATAAAACGTCATGTCCTTTCCTGTTTCCCGGCAGGCAGCCGCGCTTTCGCTCGCATTCGCTGCCGCCGCATCGGCCCACGCCGATCCCATCCCCGACACCGTCATCGTCACCGCCAACCGCACGCCGCAGCGCGCCGAGGACGTCATCCCCGACACCGTCGTCATCTCGAGCGACGACATCGCCCGCGCGGGCGCCGGCTCCGTCGCCGACGTGCTGCGCCGCCAGCGCGGCATCGAAATCGCGCGCAACGGCGGCGCGGGCACCAACACCACCGTGTTCCTGCGCGGCGCCAACAGCAACCACGTCGTCGTGCTCGTCGACGGCGTGCGCATCGGCTCCGCGACGACGGGCGCGGCCTCGTGGAACGCGATCCCGCTGTCGTCCATCGACCATATCGAGATCGTCTACGGCCCCCTGAGCTCCCTGTACGGTGCGGATGCGATCGGCGGCGTCGTGCAGATCTTCACGAAGAAGAGCAAGGGCGCCCCGATGTTCAGCGCCAGCGCGGGCGGCGGCACCTACGGCACGAACCAGTACGACGCCAGCGTGCACGGCTCGACGGGCGGTGAACACAGCGTGACCTACGCGCTGTCCGGCGCCCACGAAGAATCGGACGGCTTCTCGTCCACGCGTCCCGGCTCGTCGAGCTACAACGCGGACGACGACGGCTACACGCGCAACAGCGTCAATGGACGCATCGCACTGCGCCTAGCCGAAGGCCACGAGATCGGCGCGCAGTTCCTGCGGAGCCGCGTGAACGCGCAATACGACAGCGGCAAGTCGGCCTTCGACGCCCACAACATCCAGGACCTCGACAGCTATGCCGTCTTCCTGAACGACCGCTTCCTGCCCAACTGGCGCAGCAGCGTCCAGGTGGCGCGCTCGGAAGACAAACTGGGCAGCTTCACCAGCACGGCGGCTTCCGGCACCACGCAGCTGAACACGCGCCAGGACGAATTCACGTGGCAGAACACGTTCGACGTGGGCGGCGACACGCTGCAGGTGCTGGCCGGCCACCGCAAGGAAAAAGTCTTGTCCAGCTCCGTCAAGGACCTCAACCGCACGCGCATCACGAATTCCGTCGCGGCCTCGTACGACCTGCGCCGCGGCAGCCATCTGATGGACGTCAGCGCGCGCAACGACCATGCCGACTACGGCTCGAAGACGACGGGCGCCGTCGGCTACGGCTACGAGTTCACGAAGGACCTGCGCGCCACCGCGAGCTTCGGCACGAGCTTCCGCGCGCCCACGTTCAATGAATTGTTCTATCCGGGCTACGGGCTGATGTCGAACCACCCGGAACGCGGCCGTAACGCGGAAGCCGGCGTGCAGTACCGCGTGGGAGGCGTCGACCTGCAGGCGAACTACTACCGCAACCGCCTGACGGACATGATCGTGTCCGTCACCCCGTGCCCGAGCCGCACCGGCAGCTGTGCCTACAACGTCGACCACGCGCTGCTGGAAGGCCTGACCCTGGCGGCAGACACCCGCATCGGCAATCTGGACCTGCGCGCGAGCGCCGACCTGCAGGACCCGCGCGACGAGACGACCGGCAAGCAGCTGGCCCGCCGCGCGCGCCGCCACGCCAGCTTCACGGCCGACTACACTGCCGGTCAGGTGGAGACCGGCGTCGAGCTGCAGGCGTCCGGCCGGCGCTTCGACGATGCCGCCAACGCCAACCGCCTCGGCGGCTACGGCCTGCTGAACCTGTACACTACCTGGCACATGACGCGCGACTGGTCGCTGCTGGTCCGCCTCGACAACGCGGCCGACAAGCACTACGAGCTGGCGCGCAACTACGGCACTGCCGGGCGTACCTGGTTCGCGGGTATTCGCTACGGAGTACGCTAACCACCATGTTCCGACGAGCCATGCACCCTGTTCCACCGCCCCTGCGCCAGCGCGCCATCCCGATCATCGTCACGCTGCTGTGCGTGGCGGCCGCCAGCCTGCTCGTCGCGGGCATGAGCGGATCGATTGCGGTCGCGCCGGCCGAGCTGCCGGATGCGGTGGCGCAGGTGCTGCGCGGCCGGCCGGAATCGCTGGCCGCGTCGCTCGTCGAGCTGCGTGCCGGCCGCGCGCTGATGGCCTTCGTCACCGGCGGCGCGCTCGCGCTGGCCGGCGTCATGATGCAGGCGCTGCTGCGCAACCCGCTCGCCGATCCGTACGTGCTCGGCATCTCGGCCGGCGCGTCGGTCGGCGCGCTGTTCGCGCTGCTGATGATGTGCGCGGCCGCCACCGTGGACGGCGCGGCGATGGCCGGCGCGGTGACGGTCGCCCTGCTGCTGTACCTGCTCGCGCGGCGCGACATGCGCGGCGGCGTCGCCGCGGAAGGCGGCACGTCGATGCTGCTGCTGACGGGCGTGATCATGCAATCGGCCAGCATGGCGCTCGTCACCCTGATGCTGTCGATCGCGCCCGAAGGCCGCTTGCGCAGCATGGTGTTCTGGATGATCGGCGACCTGGCCGGCGCGCCGCTGCGCATCCTGCCCTGGATCGTGCTGGGCGCGGCGCTCGCCTATGCGCTGCGCAATGCGCGCGCGATGAACATGCTCGCGCTGCACGCGGAAGCCGCCGCCACCCTGGGCGTGCGCGTCGGCGCCGTGCGCAAGGGCTTGTTCTTCGTGTCGGCCGTGCTGACGGCGAGCGCGGTGACGAGCGCCGGCGCCATCGGCTTCGTCGGCCTGATCGTGCCGCACGCGTGCCGCTTCGCGTTCGGTCCGGACCACCGCGTGCTCGTGCCGGCCGCCGTGCTGGGCGGCGGCAGCCTGCTCGTGCTGTGCGATACGGTCGCGCGCACGGTCGTCGCGCCGACCCAGTTGCCCGTCGGCGCCATCACGGCGCTGATCGGCGCGCCCGTCTTCCTGTATCAACTGCATCGCCTGCACAAATGATGATCGCGACCCGACAACTGGAACTGCGCGCCGGCGACCGCGTGCTCGTGCAGCACCTGGACTGGATCGTGGCGGCTGGCGAATGCTGGTCCATCATCGGCCGCAACGGCGCCGGCAAGAGCACCTTGCTGCGCACCGTCGCCGGCCTGCGTGCGCCCGATGCCGGCACCGTCGCGCTGCACGACCGGCCGCTGCCCGACTGGCCGCTGGAAGCGCTGGCGCGCGAACGCGCCTACCTGCCGCAGTCGCGCAGCGATGCCTTCGCGTACAGCGTGATGGAAACCGTGCTGTCCGCGCGCCATCCGTACCACGCGAACCATTACTGGGAACAGAGCGACGACCATCACGCGGCCGTGAACGCGCTGGCCGCGATGGAAGTCGACCATCTCGCCGCGCGCGACGTGCGTACGCTGTCCGGCGGCGAGCGCCAGCGCGTGGCCATCGCCGCGCTGCTCGCGCAGGACACGCCGCTGCTGTTGCTGGACGAGCCGGCGAACGCGCTCGACCTGGCGCACCAGGTACGCACGATGTCGCTGCTGTCGCGCCTGTGCCGGCAAAGCGGCAAGACCATCGTGATGATCGGCCACGACCTGAACCTGGCACACAGTATCTCCACCCACGCCCTGCTGCTGATGGGCGACGGCCGCTGGCATGCCGGCACCGTCGACGACGCGCTGCAGGCACCGCTGCTGAGCAGCTATCTCGGCCACCCGATCGATGCGATCGAAAGCAAAGGCCGGCGTATCTTCATCCCTTTGGAGGCCCCTCATGACTGATCTCACCCCGGAACAAACAGCGGAACTGAACGAGCGCCACCGCGTGCGCATGGAACGCAAGAAGGCGATCATCGACGCCAAGATCGCCGCGGCCGACAAGAAGATCGGCATCATCATCGTCAACACCGGCAACGGCAAGGGCAAGAGCTCGAGCGCGTTCGGCATGGTCGCGCGCGCGCTGGGCCACGGCATGAAGGTCGGGGTCGTCCAGTTCATCAAGGGCGCGATGTCCACCGGCGAAGAACTGTTCCTGCGCCGCTTTCCCGACGACGTGAGCTTCCACGCGATGGGCGAAGGCTATACGTGGGAGACGCAGAACCGCGAGCGCGACATCGCCAAGGCCGAGGAAGCCTGGGAACAGGCGCGCCGCTTCCTGCAGGACCCGGCCTATGGCCTCGTCGTGCTGGACGAACTGAACATCGCCTTGAAATACCGCTACCTGGACGTGCACACGGTGATCGCCGACCTGCTCGACCGCCCGGAAATGCAGCACGTCGTCGTGACGGGCCGCGCGGCGCCGCCGGAACTCATCGCCGTGGCGGACACCGTGACCGAGATGAACGTCGTCAAGCATGCGTTCAAGGCGGGCATCGCGGCGCAGGCCGGGACGGAGTGGTGATGAGCGCCGGCGCCCGCATGGTACTGGTCGCGGCCATCGCGTCCGGCCAGGGCAAGACGACGGTGACGGCCGCGCTGGCGCGCCGGCTGCGCCGCATGGGCCAGCGCGTGCGCGTCTTCAAATGCGGACCGGACTTCATCGACCCGATGGTCCTCGAACACGCGAGCCGCGCGAAGGTCCACACGCTCGACCTGTGGATGGTCGGGCTGGAACAGAGCCGCCAGCGCCTGGCCCGCGCCGCGCGCGAAGCGGACGTCGTGCTGGTCGAAGGCGTGATGGGCCTGTATGACGGCGATCCGTCCGCCGCCGACCTCGCGCGCGCATTCGACCTGCCCGTGCTGGCCGTGATCGATGCGTCGGCGATGGCGCAGACGGCGGGCGCCGTCGTGCTGGGCCTGCGCGACTACGGGCCCGTGCGCATGGCCGGCGTCGTCGCCAACCGCGTCGCGAGCGAGGGACACGCGCGCATGGTGGCCGCGTCGCTGCGCGACATCCCGCTGCTCGCGACCCTGCCGAAGCAGGCGCGCCGGCTGCCGGAACGCCATCTCGGCCTCGTCGTGCCCGGCGAAGTCGCCGACATCGACGCGATTCTCGACGAACTGGCGGACCAGTTGCAGCTGGACGAGGCCCAGTGGAACGCACTGGCGCCACAGTTGCCCGACGAAGCGCTGCCGGAACAACCGGTGGCGCCACTGCTGGCCGGGATCACGGTGGCAATCGCGCGCGACGCCGCGTTCTGCTTCCTGTATCCGGCCAACGTGGACACGCTGGAAGCGCTGGGCGCGCGCATCATGTGGTTTTCGCCACTGGCGGACGAGCCGGTGCCCGAGGATGCCGACGCCGTCTACCTGCCGGGCGGCTACCCGGAATTGCACGGCGAAGCGCTGGCGCAGGCCGGGCGGTGGCAGGAATCGATCCGCGCTGCGCATGCGGCCGGGCTGCCGATCCTCGCGGAATGCGGCGGCATGATGGTGCTGGCCGAATCGCTCGCCGACAAGGAAGGCCGCGACTGGCCGATGGCCGGCCTGCTCCCGGGCCGCGTGCTGATGCAGCAGCGCCTCGCAGGACTCGGGTCGCAGGGCCTGGCGACGAACGCCGGGCAGATGCGCGGCCACACGTTCCACTATTCGCGCCTGGAGACGCCGCTCGCGCCAGTCGCCTGGACAGTCAAGCATCCCTCCGGCGCGCAGGGCGAAGCCGTCTACCGTGTCGGTTCGCTGACCGCGTCGTACTTCCACGCGTTTTTTGCATCCAACCCGGCCGCCGTCGCGAGCCTGCTGCAGGGAGAGCTGGAATGAGCCGCACCCTCCTCCTCGGCGGCGCGCGGTCCGGCAAGAGCGGCCTGGCCGAACGCATGGCGCGCGAATCCGGCAAGGACGTCGTGTATGTCGCGACGTCGTATGCGGGCGATGCGGAGATGTCGGCGCGGATCGAACATCATCGCGCACGCCGGCCGGGCGCGTGGAAAACGGTGGAAGAACCGACGGCGCTGGCGGCCACGTTGCGGATTTTATGCGCGCCGGAGCGCATCGTGCTCGTCGACTGCCTGACGTTGTGGCTCACGAACCTGATGTTTTCCGCGCAGCGGGAGTTTCCGGACGTCGGTCCCATCGAGCTGCCGCCCGTGTTCGTCGAGGAACGTGCCGCGCTGCTCGATTGGTTGGACTCGACACCCGCCGGCGACGTCGTATTCGTATCGAACGAAACCGGCATGGGCATCGTGCCCTACGGCGCCGTGTCGCGCGCGTTCGTGGACGAAGCGGGCCGCCTGAACCAGGACGTGGCGGCACGCTGCGAGCGCGTACTGTTCGTCGCGGCCGGCCTGCCGCTCGTGCTGAAAGGCGCGCCATGCTGAGCGGGCTGGCGCCGACGACGCTCGCGCTGGCGCTGGTCGCCGGCGTCGTACTGGACCTGTTGCTGGGCGAGGCGCGGCGCTGGCATCCGCTCGTCGGCTTCGGCCGGCTGGCGTCCGCGCTGGAACGCCGACTCAACGCGGGGCGCTCGCGCATCGCGCGCGGGCTGCTCGCGTGGATGCTCGCCGTGCTGCCGTTGGCGCTGCTTGCGTGGCTCGCGTGCACGTACGCCGGCGCGGCCGTCCATGCGCTGCTGCTGTACCTGGGCATCGGCCTGCGCAGCCTGCGCGACCATACGTTGCCGATCCATGCGGCGCTGGTCCGTGGCGACCTCGATGCGGCCCGCGGCCTGACCTCGCGCATCGTCAGCCGCGACACCGAACAGGCGACCGAATCCGACCTCGCCAAGGCCGGCGCGGAATCGCTGCTCGAGAACGGCAACGACGCCGTGTTCGGCACGCTGTTCTGGTTCCTCGTCGGCGGCGGCGCGGGTGTCGTGCTGTTCCGTCTCGCGAACACGCTGGACGCCATGTGGGGCTACCGCAATGCGCGCTTCAACCTGTTCGGCCGCGTGGCCGCGCGCATCGACGATGTGCTGAACTATGTGCCGGCGCGCCTGACTGCCCTGTCGTACGTGCTGCTGGCGGAACGGGGACGGCTGCGCGCGTGGCGCTGCTGGCGCGCGCAGGCACCCGCGTGGAGCAGCCCGAACGCGGGTCCCGTCATGGCCAGCGGCGCCGGCGCGCTGGGCGTGCAGTTGGGCGGCGCGGCCATGTACGACGGCGTGACGGAACAGCGCCCCCCGCTCGGCACCGGTCCCGACGCATGCGCGGACGACATCCTGCGCGCCTGGCGGCTCGTATGGCGCACGACGCTGCTGTGGGTCGTCGTCGCCGGCGTCGCGCTCTTCGCACTGGATGGGGTGGTCGATGCTTGAACACGGCGGCAACCTGCGCGCGGCGCAGCAGCGCTACGGCGGCACGGACTGGATCGATCTCTCCACCGGCATCAATCCGCATGGCTATCCGGCGCCCGCACCGGCACCGGATGCGTGGCATCGCCTGCCCGAACGGGATCCGGCCCTCGTGCAGGCGGCATGCGACTACTACGGCGCGTCGAACCTGCTGCCGGTGGCAGGCACGCAGGCCGCGATCCAGGCCCTGCCGCGCCTGCGCGCCGAGCTTGCCGGGCCGGCGCGGGTGACGGTGTCCGCACCGTCGTACGCGGAACATGCGCATCACTGGGGCCGCCATGGCCACGTCATGCGCCAAGTCGCATACGATGCGCTCGACGACGCCGTGGCCGGCAGCGACGTGGTGGTCGTCATCAATCCGAACAATCCGACCGGGGCGACGGTGGCACCCGCCAGGTTGCTGGACTGGGCGGAACGGCTTGCGGCACGCGGCGGCTGGCTCGTCGTCGACGAGGCGTTCGGCGATACCGCACGCTCGCTCAGCGTCGCCGCCCACGCCGGCCGGCCCGGCTCCCCGGGTCTGGTCGTGTTGCGCTCCGTCGGCAAATTCTTCGGCCTGGCCGGATTGCGGCTCGGCTTCGTCGGCGCGCAGACTCCCCTGCTGACGGCGCTGGACGACCTGCTCGGGCCGTGGGCCGTCAGCGGTCCGGCGCAGGAGATCGCGATCGCCGCCCTGCGCGACCATGGCTGGCAGCGGGCCACGCAGACCCGCCTCGCGCGCGACGGCGCCCGCATGCACGCGCTGCTGGCGGACTACGGCATCGACGCCCACGGCACCCCGCTGTTCCACTGGTGGGCGGAGCCGCGCGCCGAGGCCTTTCATGAACACATGGCGCGGCGCGCGATCTGGGTACGGTTGTTTCCCGGCGCGGCGCGCGGCATTCGCGTTGGCCTGCCGGGGAACGAATCCGCATGGCAGCGCATCGAACAAGCACTCCGGGAATGGAACGAGACATGAAACCATCGATCATGATAGCCGCACTCCTGCTCGCGGCCAGCCTGCAGGCGCAGGCCGCCGTCAGCGTCAAGGACGACGCCGGTACCGCCGTCACCGTCGCGAAACCCGCCCAGCGCGTGATCTCGCTGGCGCCGCACGTCACCGAGCTGCTGTTCGCGGCGGGCGGCGGCAGCCGTGTCGTGGGCGTCGTCTCGTACAGCGACTTTCCCGAGGAAGCGAAGAAGATCCAGCAGATCGGCTCGAACCGCGAACTCGACCTGGAACGCATCATGGCGCTGAAGCCCGACCTGGTCGTCGTCTGGCGCCACGGCAGTTCCGAGCGCCAGATCGAGATGGTGCAGAAGCTCGGCATCCCGATGTTCCACAGCGAGCCGCAGAAGCTGGAAGACATCGCGGACAATGTGCAGAAGCTCGGCCAACTGATGGGCACCGAGGCCGTCGCCGGCCCGGCGGCAGCAAGCCTGCGCGGCAAGATCGCGAGCCTGCGCGCCCGCTACGCGAAGCGTCCCCTCGTGCGCAGCTTTTACCAGGTGTGGGACAAGCCGCTGTACACGCTGAACGGCCGCCACATCGTCAGCGACGCACTGCGCCTGTGCGGCGGCGAGAACATCTTCGACAAGCTGCCCGTGACGGCGCCCGTCGTGTCGGTCGAAGCCGTGCTGCAGGAGAATCCGGAAGCGATCTTCGCCACCGCGGAAAAGAACTACGGCGGCGTGAGCCTCTGGAAGCCCTACGGGACACTCACCGCCGTCCGCAACAACAACCTGTTCACCATCGACGGCAACCTGCTCAACCGCTCCGGCCCGCGCATGATCGCCGGTGCCGAGCAGTTGTGCGAGAAGCTCGAACTGGCGCGCAGCCATCGCAATCAATGAGCCGCTTCCCGTATCCCACCCTGATGGTGCAGGGCACGACGTCGGACGCCGGCAAGAGCACGCTCGTCGCCGCGCTGTGCCGTTTGCTGGTGCGCCGCGGCGTGCGCGTGGCGCCGTTCAAGCCCCAGAACATGGCATTGAACAGCGCCGTCACGAGCGATGGCGGCGAGATCGGCCGCGCGCAGGCACTGCAGGCCATCGCCGCCGGCCTCGCGCCGCACACGGACATGAACCCGGTACTGCTGAAACCGTCGAGCGACACGGGCGCGCAAGTCGTCATCCACGGCCGCGTGCGCGCCGAGATGAATGCGCGCGACTACCACCAGTACAAGACGGTGGCGATGCAGGCCGTGCTGGAATCGCATGCGCGGCTGCGCGCGCAATACGATGCCGTGATCGTGGAAGGCGCCGGCAGCCCGGCCGAGATCAACCTGCGCGACCGCGACATCGCCAACATGGGCTTCGCGGAAGCGGTCGACTGCCCCGTGATCCTCGTCGCGGACATCGACCGCGGCGGCGTGTTCGCCCACATCGTCGGCACGCTCGCCTGCCTGTCGGACAGCGAGCGGGCGCGCATCAAGGGCTTCGTCATCAACCGCTTCCGCGGCGACATCAAGCTGCTCGAACCGGGCCTGGACTGGCTTGAAGAACAGACGGGCAAGCCGGTGCTGGCCGTGCTGCCCTATCTGCACGGGCTGTATCTCGATGCGGAAGACGCCGTGCAAGCCGTCACGCCGGGCGCGGGGAGCTTCCGCGTCGTCGTGCCCAGCTATCCGCGCATGAGCAACCACACGGACTTCGATGCGCTGCGCGTCCATCCCGACGTCGACCTGCGCTTCGTGCGCGAAGGCGAACCGGTGCCGGATGCGGACCTCATCATCCTCCCCGGCAGCAAGAATACGCGCGGCGACCTCGCGTGGCTGCGCGCGCAGGGCTGGCCGGAGCGCATCCGCCGCCACCTGCGCTATGGCGGCAAGGTGATCGGCATCTGCGGCGGCTTCCAGATGCTGGGATCCTGCGTCGACGATCCGCACGGCGTGGAAGGCAAGACCGGACATTCCAAAGGGCTCGGCCTGCTGGGCCTGGGCACGACGCTGACGCGCCAGAAGCGCCTCGCGCAGGTGACCGGCCGCTGCGTGTTCGCGCCGGATGCGCTGGAGGCTGCAGTCACCGGCTACGAGATCCACATGGGCGTCTCGACGGGCGATGCGTTGTCCCGGCCCGCCTTCGAGATCGACGGCCGGCCGGAAGGCGCCTGCTCGGACGACGGCCAGGTACTGGGCACTTACCTGCACGGGCTGTTCGACCATGCCGACGCGTGCGCGGCGCTGCTGCGCTGGGCCGGGCTGCACAGCGCGCACGTGGTCGACACGGCCGCGCTGCGCGAAGCGAGCCTGGACCGGATCGCGGATGCGGCCGCGCCGCTGCTCGACCGGCTGCTGGCGTATTGATAGAAATCAAAACTCTGTGGCACGTGTAATTTAACTACGAAACATTGTTGACTTACCCACGAGTAAACCGTACATTTCATCCCCATAAGTAGTAAAAATACTAAACGCCCGCTGGGCATGAGGGGACATCATGGCACGCTGCCGCATTCATCCTGCCGCCACCGACGCGCGGCCCTCCTTCCCCATCCGGCCCGATCCCGCCACCTGACGCCTACCGGCTGTCGGCCGGCGACGCCCGGGGCGCTTGGGGCCCGCCGGTTTTCCAGCAAGCGCGATCCGAAGGAGACCTTCATGCATTTCCGGAAGACCCCGGCTGCGCTGTGCGTGGCCAGCCTCGTTGCGTCCATGCTGCCGGCGGCGCACGCCGGCCCCATTCCCGCGGCCCACGTGTACCACAACCACATGCCCAATTTCTGGCCGTTCTACGCGGTCGACGTGGCGGCGAAATACGACGCGACGCCCGTCGGCGCGCCGGTCCGGTACGCGTATGACGGCGACGTGATCAACCTGAAGAACAATCCGCCTTCCGGCTACCGCTACTACCTGCCGGCCGCGCTGGGCGGCGGCATCATGCCGCATGACGACCTCGTGTCCTACTACACGCCGGACGCCAAGACGGGGGCCTATCAGTACTGGCCGATCCAGGTCGCGAACGAGCTGCAGTCGTGGTCCGGCGGCCGCGGGCAGGTCCACGTGACGATGTCCGGCGCCGTCGTCAACAATGTGCAGAGCCTCGAGACCTTGCAGAATGTCCCCGGCTACACCAACCCGTCGTGGGGCCAGTCGTGGTCGAACACGTTCGCGGCGCTGCGCACGCAGAACAACTTCCGCACGCTGGACACGATCCACTTCACGGGCCACCACTCGATGGGTCCCCTCGTCGGCGCCGACTACTTTTTGAAAGACCTGCTGTTCCAGAACGCGACGCTCGCGCAGTCGTATTTCCTGGGCGGGAACTTCGTCTCGTCGAAGGGTTACTTCCCGACGGAGCTGGGCTTTTCGGAACGCCTGGTCCCGACCCTGGCCAAGCTGGGCGTCCAGTGGTCCGTCCTCGGCAACAACCATTTTTCGCGCACGCTGAAGGACTACCCGTATGCGACGTACGACGCGAACGGCGACACGCTCACGTCGCCGCCGAACCGCGCGGACCTGCGCAACACGTCCGCGACGGGCAGCTGGGTGGCCGCGCAGATGGCGCACGAGCAGCAGGTCATCGTGAACAAATTCCCGTTCGCGTCGACGCCGCACTGGGTGCGCCACGTCGACCCGGCCACGGGCGCGGTGACGCGGATCGCGGGCGTGCCGGTCAGCCAGAACGGCTCGTGGCTGGAAGGCTGGGAGGGCGCGACGACGGTCGACGAGATCGCGCCCTACGCCGCGCTCGAGCCGCGCCAGTTCTACGTGATCGCGCACGACGGCGACAATTCGAGCGGCCGCGCGGGCTCGCTGTCCACGTGGCAGGCGGGCTACAACACGACCTGCGCCGGCAGCGGCTACTGCCTCGGCATCGACGAATACCTGCGCGCGAACCCGATCCCGGCGGGCGACGTGCAGCACGTGCAGGACGGATCCTGGGTCGACACGCGCGACTCCTCGTCCGATCCGACCTGGTATCACTGGCACCTGCCGTTCCTGATCTGGAAGGGCCAGTTCGCCGACTTCAACCGCGTCAAGGGCATGAGCCTCGCGCCGAAGACCAACCTGAAAGGCGTGCAGGAAGGCGCGACCGTGTCGTTCGAATACGGCTGGCACTACCTGGAGCGGAATTTCGCGCTGCTGCAGGCCGCGCTCAACTACGCCAGGACGGCGGAGCAGATCTGGCTCGACGGCCATCCGAACCACTGGTCGCCCACCACCGCTGCCGATAAACAGGTGACCTACACGGGCAACCAGCTGAACCCGTGGATGATGTCCTTCCCCGTCAAGGGCGACGCCGCGAAGGACTACGCCGGCGGCGCGAACCCGGCGGAGCTGGGCTGGTATTTCCTGCTGCCCGCGATGGATTCCGGCTTCGGCTACTACGACGAAAACAAGGACGACGACGTCAAGCCGACGCTGGCCTTCAACAATTCGCTCGCGTTCTCGAAGCCGTACGTGCAGGCGAACGCCGCGCAGGACCGGACCGGCCCGTCGGTGTGGTGGCCGCAGCGCTATCCGTACAATCCCGGTTCCGTGAACGCGTCCAAGGCCGAGGGCTGGACCGTCCAGCACTACAGCAGCGACTTCGCCGTGTACACCTATGGCTATGACGTGTCGGGCATCACGGGCGCCGTTGTGAAGGTGCGGGTGCACGCATCGAACGACATCGACGCGAACGACGACACCTATAAACTCTACGACCCGGCCGCGCTGGCGGGCACGCCCGGCCTGGCCATCACCCCGTCGAGCGTGAGCGCCTGGCAAAGCTTCCCGATGAAGGTGCGCGACCTGCAGCCGGACATCAACGGCGTCGACTGGATCCCGGGCACGCGCGACACGCTGCAAGTCCTGCCCGCGCAGGAGATCGGCGACCTGTACTACGTCTACCTGTCGGGCTTCCGCAACCAGCTGCTCGATTACTACGTCGAGATGACGGACAGCCGCGGCAACGTGACGCGCAGCGAGATCCAGCAGGTGTTCGTCGGCGCCGGCACGTATTCGCCGTCGTCCACCGGCTCCGGTTTCGTGGAAGACGTCAACGGCAAGGTGGCGGGCGTGTATCCGTTCCTCGTCGTCGACAAGGAAGCCCCGGACACGCCCGGCACCATCGTCGCGTCGCAGCTGACCGACCGCTCGGTGACGCTGACCTGGCCGGCGTCGACCGACAACGTGGGCGTCACCGGCTACACCGTGTATCGCAACGGCACCGCCGTCGGCACGACGGCTGCGACGACGTACACCGACAGCGGCCTCGCGCCGTCGACCCTGTATTCGTACAGCGTGACGGCGCAGGATGCGGCGGCGAACATGTCCGCGCAATCCGCCGTCACGAGCGTCACGACGAAAGCGGCCGACACGGTCGCGCCGACGGCGCCCGGCCAGCCCGTCGCCGGCACGGTGACGCCGACGTCCGTCGCATTGACCTGGGCCGCATCGACGGATAACTACGGCGTGACGCAATACGTCGTCTACCGCAACGGCGCGCAGGTCGGTGTCGTCACGCCGACCGCGTTTTCGGACAGCGGCCTCGCGCCGTCGACGACCTATGTGTACACCATCGTCGCGAAGGACGCGGCCGGGAACGCGTCGAACGCATCGACCGCACGCTCGGTGACGACGGCTGCCGGCAACGTCGCCAGCGTGTACTACAAACTGCCCTCGGGCTGGACCACGGCGAACATCCATTACGCGCCGAACGGCGGCACGTGGACGACTTCGCCGGGCGTGGCGATGCAGGCGGCGTGCAGCGGCTGGATGTCGTCGGTGCTGAATCTCGGCAGCGCGACCGGCTTGCAGGCGGTCTTCAATAACAACGCGGGCACGTGGGACAACCACGGCGGCGCCAATTACGCGCTCGGCACCGGCATCTCGGCCGTGAACAACGGCGCGGTCACCACCGGCACCAGCCCCTGCACGCCCGACACCACGGCGCCGGCGTCGCCCGCGAACCTGCGCACGACGGCCGTCGCCGCCAACGCCGTTGCCCTCGCATGGGATGCCGCGACGGACAATGTGGGCGTGACCGGCTACACGGTCTCGCGCGACGGCGCGCGCCTGGCCAGCGTGACCGGCACGGGCTACACCGACACCACCGTGGCCGCCAGCACGCCCTATGCGTACACGGTGCAGGCGTTCGACGCGGCGGGGAACGTCTCCGCACTGAGCAGCGCCCTGCCGGTGACGACGCCGGGTGCATCGACGGCGTGCGCCGTCAGCTTCACGATCGCGAATGCGAACACGGTCGTCGGCCAGAACCTGCGCGTGGTCGGCAGCGTGACGGCGCTCGGGTCGTGGGCGCCGGCGAGCGGCTTCGCGCTGACGATCCAGGGCAGCGGCGCGAACGTGCCGTGGACCGGGACAGTCTCGCTGCCGCCGAACACCGCGATCCAGTACAAGTACGTGAAGTGGAACGGGTCGACGGCGACGTGGGAAAGCAACCAGGCGACGGCGTCGGGCAACCGCGAGTTCAGCACGCCCGCGACCTGCAGCGGCACCATCGCGCGCAACGACGGGAACTTCAAGTCCTGACCATAGAGGCCGTCTATCGGCGGCTTCGAATCATCCGATTGGCCTGCCCAGATGAGAATCGATATCATTTGCAGACACCAACACAGGAGATTCACATGGCAGCGGCACGCAAGGGCAGTCAGGTCATCACGCACATGGCGATCGGTTTCGCGATCGCCTACGCATTCACGGGGTCGATCGCGCTCGGCGGCCTGGCCGTGCTGGTCGAACCCGTGCTGAACGTCCTGCTGCTGCCTTTCCACGAGCGCGCGTGGGCGCGCAGCGTGCACGCGGCCAGCGGGCGCCGCCGCTACCTGCTGGCCGGCCTCGAGAAGACCAGCCAGGCGGCGATGCATGCCGGCGTGGCGTTCGGCGTCCTGTACCTCGCCACCGGATCGGTGGCCTTCGGCGGCATGGCGGCGCTGCTCGAGCCGGTGTGTAACGTGATCCTGATGCCGCTGCACGACAGGCTGTGGGACAACGCGCAGCGTGCAGCGGCGACGGCGTGACGGCTTATTTGCGCAGCAGCTCCGCACCGAAGGGCTCGAGCCGCAGCGTGCCGTTCCACGCCCGGCCTCCGAGCACGCCGGTGGCGGCGCCGTCGAACTTCACGTCCTGCGGCTGCGTCGTCGTGTTGACGTACAGCGTGCGGCCATCCACCTCTCGGGCATAGACGCCTTCGGGCGTCGCGGGACCCGGCTTGATGCCAAGCTCGCCATACAGGCGGCGGTACAAGGCCTGCATCACGGGACGCTGCGCGGCCGTGGCGACGTAGATCGCCCTGCCCTGGCCGTAGCGGTTCTCGGTGATGGCGGGCGGCGCATCCGGCACGTTCGTCAGGCGCGCGACGACCTTTGCGGTGGACGGCTCCAGCACCTCGTAGAACTTGGTGGAGGTGGTGATCGTCCTGCCGTCGAAGCCGACGTCGAGCGGCGCCTCGGCGTTATAGTACTCGCTGGTGCGCAGGCCGAACACGTCGCTGAGGCGGCCCGGCAGCGGGGTGTCGAACACCTGGCCAGTCTCGCTGACCTTCGCCGAGAAGGCCGTCATCACGACCGTGCCGCCCTGCTGCACGTAGCGGCGCAGCGCGTCGGCACTCGCGGCGTCCATCACAAGGTCGGCTGCCACCACGACCATCTTGTAGCGCCGCAGGTCGTCATGGCCCACGTGGATGACCGCGGTGTCGATGTTATCGTTGAAGACAGGCGCGAACGCGTTGTGGACCTGGTCCATGTACGGGATCGTGAAGTAGTTGCGCATCGAGTTCGACGGCCCCGGCGGCGTCGACGCGTTGCGGCTGTCGAACGAATACGCGAACGCGACCTGCGGTTCGATATGGCGCGGGAAACCCAGCGCCTGCAGCGTCTTGAACTCGCGGGCGATCGTGCCGAACTCATTCAGCTTCCACGACGGCTTGCTGTCGTGGTCGAGGAGACCCATCAGCATCTGCTCCTCGCCGCCGAGGTGGGAATTGAAAGTCCACGCCATCACGGACTGGGCGCCGAGCAGCAGGCCCATATGCGCCCACATGCGCGAGCGTCCTTTCGTGCCGTAGTAACCGGGGCCGCCCGCCGTGAACTCGTTGAACCAGATCGGCGTGTCCAGCCCCGCCTTCATCATCGTCGCCTCGAAGCCCGAGGACACGGGCTCGCCGGGATAGAAGCCCATCGCGCCGTAATGCGTGTACTCGCGGTACGACGACAGATAATCGAAGCCCTTGCGCCCCGCGCTGTCCCACAGGTTCGAGATCGCGGGTTTGTCCGGCGCATACTTCGCGCGAACGGCTTCAAGGTCCTTCAGCACGGCGATCGTGTTGTCGGACCAGAAGCGGCGCAGGTCCAGGTTGCGTTCGGCCGGGCCGGGGCCGTCCGCGTACGGCAGCTGCACCTCGTCCCACGACGACAGGTGGCGCGACCAGCGCTGGGTCGCCCAGGCCTGGTTCAACGCATCCAGCGTCCCGTACTTGCGCTTGAGCCAAGCGATGAAGCGGGTCCGGTCGGCCTTCGAATATGACATGAACGTATTGCCGATCTCGTTGTCGAAGCCGATCGCGATCACTGCCGGGTGCTTGCCGTAGCGCTGCGTCAGCCGTTCGGCCAGGCGGACGGCGTGGCGGCGATAATCCGGATCGCTGATGTCGAGCATGTAGCGCTCGGCCGGTTGCACGGTCGCGCCCTGCGCGTTCACGAGGTTCACACCGGGGTACTTGCGATGCAGCCACAGCGGTGCCGGCGTGCCGGGAATATCCACGATGACCTTGATGCCGTTGGCCTGCATGGCATCCAGGATGCGGTCGAAGGCAGCGAATTGGAACTTGCCCTCTTCCGGTTCGAAGTAATCCCAGGACAGGTCGCCCATCCGGACGACGTTGAACCCTGCCGCCTTCATCAAAGCGATGTCGCGCTGGATCTGGTCGGGCGTGCGGTCGACGGGCTGGTAGCACGTCCCGACGAATAATTGTCCGGGCCCGGGCCAGCCTGCGGGTGCGGCGAGCGGGAGCGCGGTAGGGCCGGCCAGCGTGGCAACGGCGAAGGCGATCTTTGCAATGAGTTTCATGGGAGTCTTTGAAAAGTTCTCGACCACCACAGCATAAAGGTGCCCAGTGGGCCCGCGTTAACGACAATGCGGAAGATTTAGCGACAAATGCAGGATTTGTTATGAGTGGTGCAGCTCCTGCTGCGCGGTCCTCGCCACGGACTTGAAGACCTTGGGCGTACAGCCGTATTCTTCCTTGAACAGCTTGTTGAAATACGAGACGTTGGCGTAACCGACGGAATAGGCGACTTCGGCGACGGTCACGGCGGGTGCCTCGGTGAGCAGCCTGGCCGATTCCGTCAGGCGCAGTTTTTTCAGATAGGCGGTGAACGTCATGCCGAGTTCCGCCTTCAGTACTTCATTGATCTTGTTGCGGTTGGCCCCCGTTCCCGCGGCGACGCCGTCCAGGTCCAGGTCGGAATTCGTGTAATTTGTCGCGATGAAGCGGAGGACGGCCTCCTTTTCCTTGTCCTTGAACGGTTCGAGCGTCAGCTGCCGGTACGCGACGAGCGGCAAGTCCTTCCTGAGCTTGGCGTCCATGCTCACAGCCAGTTCCCGCGCATGGCCCCGGAAAAACCAGAACGCGAACGCACACCCGCTGCCGACGAGGAAGATCGTCAGTGCGACGAGATATCGATAATCGCGTCCGTGCAACGTCAGCTGGCTGATCTCCACGCTGCTGTCGCGATCGCGCGGGCTCTGCTGGCTGATACCGAACACGAATTTCGCCACCTGGTTCAGTCTATAGGATTGGTGCGACAGGTCGAGGTGCATCGTCTCGTACCACCACTGGGGAATGGTCAGTCGCGTCAGGTCCAGCGATACCGGTACGCCCCGTTCGTCGCAGGAGAAAAACGTGAGCGGCGACGGATAGGTCAGGTAGTCGCCGGGTTTCGAGACGGTCGCATCAAATGTCGGCAGGGTGAATATCAGCGAATTCATCGGCTTGCACTTGGCCGTGAACGTGATGGTGTCGAATCTCGACAAATCCACCGGCACGGCATTGCCCTCGCCGTCCTCGAACAACATTTCGGCCGACGCGAACGAATACGGCGCCGGCCGTGTGACCCGAAAGTCGAAACGGAGCGACCGCTGGCCGGATTCGACGATGCGTATCGCCGCGCTGCCGCCCTCCGTCCCGACGGTGGTCGTGACCGGGCGCCAGTACAGGCCACCGGCACCCGACGGCATGAGCGTGGCGGAAGGATAACTCTGGTACACGCACACGCAGGCGATCAATGCGTCTGCGACCAGGAGCAGAATGAGCGCGAAAAGCGCTTTTTTATAGAAATTTTGCATCTTGCATACATCAGGTGTCTCGTCAGGAAAGCTTACCGCTACCAGACGGGACGACGTAACAACGCTGCAGTTTTTTATATGACGATGCAAAAATTTTCGTTTTCGGGAACGAAATTGTTATTGATTGTGGGGCGCTGAAAAGCAAAAAGCCCGCTCAATGCATACTGAGCGGGCTTTTCTTAATAACTAGCCTGACGATAACCTACTTTCACA
>CBIHOW010000088.1:0-21135 GCA_966211695.1 uncultured Massilia sp.
GCGACGAAGACCTGCGCGCCGACCGCCAGCCGGAATTCACCCAGATCGACTGCGAGACGTCGTTCCTGACCGAGCAGGAAATCCGTGACCTGTTCGAAGACATGATGCGCACCGTCTTCAAGAACGCCGCCGGCATCGACCTGCCGAACCCGTTCCCGGTGATGGACTTCGCCACGGCCATGGGCTCCTACGGTTCGGACAAGCCCGACATGCGCGTGAAGCTGCAGTTCACCGAACTGACGGAGCTGATGAAGACCGTCGAATTCAAGGTCTTCAACAACGCCGCCAACATGGCCGGCGGCCGCGTCGTCGGCCTGCGCGTGCCGCAGGGCGGTTCGATGCCGCGTTCGGAAATCGACGCGTACACGCAGTTCGTCGGCATCTACGGCGCCAAGGGCCTCGCCTACATCAAGGTCAACGAAAAGGCCAAGGGCCGCGAAGGCCTGCAGTCCCCGATCGTCAAGAACATCTCGGACGACGTCCTGGCCAAGCTGCTGGAACTGACCGGCGCGCAGGACGGCGACCTGATCTTCTTCGGCGCGGACAAGGCCAAGATCGTGAACGATTCGCTGGGCGCGCTGCGCGTGAAGATCGGCCACTCGGAATTCGGCAAGAAGGCCGGCCTGTTCGACGACGTCTGGGCGCCGCTTTGGGTCATCGACTTCCCGATGTTCGAGTACGACGACGAAGGCGACCGCTGGAACGCGACGCACCACCCGTTCACGGCGCCGAAGGACGGCCACGAAGACATGCTCGAGACGAATCCGGGCGCCTGCATCGCCAAGGCCTACGACATGGTCCTGAACGGCTGGGAACTGGGCGGCGGCTCGATCCGTATCCACCGCGAGGAAGTCCAGAGCAAGGTGTTCCGCGCGCTGAAGATCGATGCGGAAGAAGCGCAGCTGAAGTTCGGCTTCCTGCTCGACGCCCTGCAATACGGCGCCCCGCCGCACGGCGGCCTGGCGTTCGGCCTGGATCGCCTGATCACGCTGATGACGGGCTCCGAGTCGATCCGCGACGTGATCGCGTTCCCGAAGACCCAGCGCGCGCAGGACCTGCTGACCAATGCGCCGTCGGAAGTCGACGAGAAGCAGCTGCGCGAGCTGCATATCCGCCTGCGCAACGAGCCGAAGGTCGCGTAACGCAACCGTTCGCTGGGCATGGCGTTACAATCACGCCATGCCCCATAAAATCCCCGAATCCGTCCTCGTCGTCATCCACACCGCCGACCTGGACGTGCTCCTGATCGAACGCGCCGACCGCCCCGGCTTCTGGCAATCCGTCACCGGTTCCCTCGACCGGCTCGACGAACCGCTGCTGGAAACGGCCACGCGCGAACTGTTCGAGGAAACGGGCATCGTCGCCGACGGCGACAAGATTGTC
Source organism: uncultured Massilia sp. (assembly GCA_966211695.1). GTDB lineage: Bacteria > Pseudomonadota > Gammaproteobacteria > Burkholderiales > Burkholderiaceae_D > Telluria. The sequence goes on from CBIHOW010000088.1 coordinate 1,384, forward strand.
CTCGTCGACTGGCACCTGTCGAACATCTACGAGATCTATGCAACCTGGCGCCACCGCTACGCGCCCGGCGTTACCCACAACACGGAACACGTGTTCTCCGTCTGCGTCCCGCGCGACATTCCGATCACCCTCGCGCCGCGCGAGCACCTGCAATACGCCTGGCTGCCGCTGCTGGAGGCGGCGGACCGCTGCTTCTCGTCGTCGAACGCCGAGGCCATCTTGCAGCTTCCCAGGCATTTCCCGGGCAAGCGCTGAGCCCCTCGCAGATCTGCCAGTTCACGCCGCCGCCGGGCCGTCGGTACAGTGGCGCGGTCCTGTCACTTGAGGAGAAACGATGGCCGTACGATTCCGCATCCTGTCGCTGATGGCGCTTGCCGCGTGCACGGCGCACGCGCAGGCACCGATACCCGTCTTCGAGCCGACCGCCTACCTGGCACCGCTGGCCGCCGCCGAGCGCGCGGCCGAGGCGCGCAAGCAGGGGTTCGAACTGCAGCAACTGGGCATGCAGCGCGCGTTCGCCGGCGATACGGAGGGCGCCATCGCCGCCGTCGATGCACAGAGTCCTCCTGCACCTGCGCCCCTGCCGGCTGCGGCGGCCAATGCGGGCGCGCCGGCCGATGTCCGTGCCGAGGACGCGGTCGAGGCCATCGTCGCGCAGGCGCGCACGCGACGTGTCGTCATTCTCAACGAGGCGCACCACGTACCCATGCACCGCGCCTTCGCCATGCGCCTGGCGGCCGCGCTGCGCAAGGTCGGCTATACCTACCTCGCCTGCGAAACGTTTTCCGGCGACGGCACGGGCGTGCCGGCACCCGGCCAGGTCACCACCGCCACGGGCTACTACACGCGGGAGGCGACGTTCGCCAACTTCGTCAACACCGCGCTGGCCGATGGCTGGAAGCTGGTGCCGTACGACGTCATCACGCCGCCGAAGCCGGGCCAGGACTGGATGGAAAGCGTGCGGGCACGCGAACAGGGCGAGGCGGACAACCTCGTGGAGCGCATCTTCGCGAAGGACAAGGACGTCAAGGTGTTCATCTACGTCGGCTATTCGCACGCCTTCAAATCGGTGCCCGGCGCCACCGGCGACGTCGACTGGATGGCCGAACGCCTGCGCCGCGCGACGGGGCTGGACATCCTGAGCGTCGACCAGACGGAGTTTTATGCGCATCCCGACCGCGCGGCCGAACATCCGCTGTACGCCGGGCTGCTGGCGGCGTTTCCGGTATCGGCACCGTTCGTGCTGCGCGCGCCGGATGGCCGGTATGCGGTCCCCGGACTCGCGCAGGGCCGGGTCGACATGCAGGTCATTTATCCGCGCTATGCGGTCCATGACGGGCGCCCGGACTGGTTGCGGACGCTGGCCGGCCGCAGCCCGCGTCCGATTCCCGCCGCGCTGCTGCCGAAGCAGGGCAGGCGCATCATCAAGGCGTTGCGCGCGGATGCCGTGAAGGATGCCGTGCCGGCCGACATCGTTCTCGTCGAAGCCGGCAAGCCGGCACCGGTGCTGATGCTGCCGCCAGGTGATTACCGTTTTGTCTACGAGGAGTAAACATATCCTCCATTTCAACCGTGCGCGGCCGAGTTGTGCTATTTTGCCTTGCCTTATAGCAACCGAGTCCCGATCACCCCCGCATGCGCAGCGCAAGACACCTGAAGTTCGTCGCCCTGGCCGTCTTCATCATCATGGTCCTGATCGCGGCGGTGCCGTTCTGGCTGAACCGCTCCGTCAACGTGCTGCTGGCGCAATCGCGCGCCGAACTGCTCGCGCAGCAGCGCCTCGATGACATCCTGACCGCCACGCGCGATGCCGAGACGGCGCAGCGCGGCTTCGTCATCACCGGCAACGACGTTTTCCTCGAACCGTATGAACAGGTGCGGCGCACGCTGCCCGCGGCGCTGCACGACGCCAAGGACAAGGCGCGCACGGATGCCGAGCGGGCCACCGCATGGCGCATCGCGCGCCTCGCGGAACTGAAGCTGGCGGAACTCGACGAGACCATCCAGCTCCGTCGGCGCGCAGGGTTCGACGCGACGGAGCGCGTCGTCAGCTCCCTGCGCGGCAAGCAGTACATGGACGACCTGCGCCGGATGGTCGCGGCGGAAGACGCGCGCAGCAGGGCGCGGCACGAGGAACTGCAGGCCGACCTGCTGGCCCGTTCCGCGCGCTCGTTCGCCGTCGGCGTCGCCGTCACTGCCTGTAACGTCATCGCACTGGGGATCCTGCTGCTGGTCGCCGTGCGCATGCTGCGCGCGCGCCGCGCCATCGCCGGGCAGCTGGAGACGCAGACCAGGCAGCTCGCGGAAGCCGTCGCGCTGACGACGCGCCACAACCGTGAACTGAAGCTGGTCGCGGAACTGCTGCGCGCCGTGGAGGCCGTGCCGTCCGTGCCCGATGCCGCGCCCGTGATCGCGCGCTCGCTGCCGAAGCTGCTGCCCGGCGTGTCCGGCACGCTGTTCCTGCTGCGCGACGAGGACGACCACGTGCTGGACCGGCATACGCAATGGGGCACGCCGTCCGAGCAGCCGCCCGAGATCGACATCGAGTCGTGCTGGTCGCTGCGCCACGGGGCCCGCTACCGCACGGCGAACGCCGGCGACCTGCCGTGTGCGCACTACCGCAAGCCGGCGGACGAAGCGACGGGGCGCCTGTGCATCCCGCTCGTCACGCACGATGAACTGGTCGGCATGCTGCACCTCGAGGGCCTGGATGCCGGTGCGGCCCATGAAGAACAGGAGCGCCTCGCGGTGACGGTCGCCGAGCAGCTCGCGCTGGCGCTGGGGAATGCGCGCCTGCGCGAATCGCTGCGCCGCCAGTCCGTGCTGGATCCGCTCACGGGCCTGTTCAACCGGCGCCATTTCGACGCCGCGCTGAAACGCGAGCTGGCACGGGCGCGCCGCAAGAACGTGCCCGTGAGTCTCGTGCTGGTCGACATCGACCATTTCAAACGTGTCAACGACGATTACGGCCACGCCGTCGGCGACGCCGTGCTGCGCACCATCGCGCAACAGCTGCGCCTGGGCATCCGCGAAGGAGACATCGCCTGCCGCTACGGCGGCGAAGAGATGGTACTCTTGCTTCCGGAATGCGCCGCGGCGGATGCGGGCACGCGCGCGGAGGCGATCCGCATCGCGCTGGCCGCCATCGCGCCGCACCCGGAAGGCGAGGGGCCGGACCGGGTGACGGCGTCGTTCGGCGTCGCGGCCTATCCCGACCACGCCCAGGATGCCGAGGCGCTGTTCTGGGCGGCCGACAAGGCGCTGTACCGCGCCAAGCAGCAGGGCCGCAACCGGGTGGTGACCGGCGTGTGAATGGGGCATCGCCACGGGGATTGTGTCATCAATTCCACATGGCAACAAATGTTTCTTGACCGAAAATGCGGGGATTGATACTTTCGGTCCTATAGGTTACATCACAGGGACATTCCCGAGGCGCAATCATGGCCGACACGCTTACCATTCCCATCGACCAGGTCCAGATCGGCCTGTACGTCCACCTCGACCTGAAGTGGTTCCAGCACCCGTTCGCGTTCAGCCATTTCAAGGTCAAGACCGAGGACCAGCTCCGCATCCTGCGCGGCCTGGGCCTGGCCACCGTCCGCGTCGATCCGGCGCTCAGCGACGTGCCCGTGCCCGCGGCGGCATCGGCCCAGCCTGTTCCGGCCGCGCCGGCCCCGGTGTCGCCGGAATCGCGTGCCGAGTCGCCGGTCATGGCGGCGAAGCGGGAAATGATGGAACGCATCCGCGAACAGCGCGAGAACGCGGCGCGCATCGAGCAGGCGTTCGTGAACACGGCGCGCGCCATCCGCGACATCGACCGCAACCTGTTTTCCCAGCCGGCCGAGACGGTCCGCGTGGCAGGCAAGCTGATCGGCCAGATCACGGAGTCGATCCTGTCCGCGCCCGAACTGGCGATCAACCTGATGGGCGACAAGCTGGGCGGCGAAGAGATCTATGTCCACTCCCTCAACGTCACGATGCTGTCGATGATGATCGCGCGCGACATCAAGCTGCCGCACGAGGTGGCCAGCCTGCTGGGCATGGGCGCGCTGTTCCACGACGTCGGCACGAAGAACATCCCGGACAAGGTGCTGAACAAGCTCGATGCCTACAACCACGCCGAGCAGGCGCTGGTCGAAACGCATTGCGAGGGTGGCTACGAGATCGGCAGGAAGCTGGGCCTCGCGGCGCCGGCGCTGGCCATCATCCGCGACCACCACGAAATGTTCGACGGCAGCGGCTATCCGCGCCACCTGCAAGGGGAGGCGATCAGCATCCTCGCCCGCATCGTCTCGATCGCGAACCATTACGACGAATTGTGCAATCCGCGCAATCCGGCCGACTCGCTCACGCCGCACGAGGCGTTGTCGCTGATGTTCGCCAAGATGCGCAGCCGCTTCGACCCCAAGCTGCTGCAGGTGTTCATCCGCTGCCTCGGCGTGTACCCGCCGGGCACGATCGTCCAGCTGGCCAACGGCGTCGTCGGCATGTGCGTCAACGTCAACACCGCCAAGCCGACCAGGCCGCAGGTCATGATCTACGAGGCCAGCGTGCCGCGCGAGGAAGCGATCGTCGTCAACCTCGAGACGCAGCCGGACCTGAACATCGTGAAGTCGATCCGCCCGTCCCAGGTGCCCAAGGACATCTACAACTACCTCAGCCCGCGCAAACGCGTCAGCTACTACTTCGACGCCAGCGACCCGGCGCGGAGGAGCCAGCCATGAACCTGCACCAGCTGATGGTCGACCACAGCCCGCACATGGTGATGCTGGTCGATCCGGCCGACCTGCGCATCCTCGTCGCCAACCGCATGGTCGAACAGATGCTGGGCTACGGGGCCGCGCAATTGCGCGACATGGTCATCACCGACATCGAAAGCTCGCTGCAGGACGTGTTCTATTGGGAGGACGTGCGCAGCGGCCAGTACCTCGGCTTCGAGGCGCAGGAGGGCGAGTACCTGTGCGCGGATGCGTCGATGCTGACGGTGATGAAGTCCGTGCGCGTGATCCAGGATGGCGACCGGCCGCTGCTGCTCGTGCGCGCCCAGGACTGCCGCCACGAGCGCCAGGTCGAGGCCCTGCTCGAGCAGACGCTGGCCCAGTTGCGCACGACGCTGGAGTCGACCGCGGACGGCATCCTCGTGATCGACTGGCACGGCAAGATCACGAGCATGAACCGGCTGTTCTCGGCGATGTGGGACATCCCGGCGGCGCTGCTGGAAGCGGGCGACGATGACGGCATCATCGAATACATCGCCGGCCAGGTGGAGCAGGGCGACCTGATCCGCATCCGGCTGCGCCAGGTGGCCGATGCGACCGAAACGCAGGACCTGTTCCGCCTGAAGAACGGCCGCTTCTTCGAATGCCGCTCGCGCCCGCAGTTCCTGGGGGAGCACATCATCGGCCGGGTGTTCGGCTACACCGACGTCACCGAGCGCCACCGGGCCGAGGAAGCGCTGCGCGAGTCGCGCGACCAGCTCGAATCGAAAGTGCGCGAACGCACCCGCGACCTGCAGGAGGCGAATGCGACGCTGGAAAAGGAAAAGGCGCGCCAGGCGGAACTGATCAAGAAGCTGGGCGAGGCCCAGAGCCAGCTGCTGCAGTCGGAGAAGATGGCATCGATCGGCGTGCTGGCGGCCGGCGTCGCGCACGAGATCAACAACCCGATCGGCTTCGTCAACTCGAACCTGGGCAGCCTGCAGCGGTATGCGCAAGGCATGCTCCGGCTGCTCGACAGCTACGCGGCGCTGGAAGGATCGTTCAGCCCGCAGGACCGCGCCGACATCGCGCGGGTGAAGGAGGAAGTCGACGCCGAGTACCTGCGCGAGGACCTGGAACCGCTGCTGCGCGAATCCCTCGACGGCATCGACCGCGTGCGGCGCATCGTGCAGGACATGAAGGATTTCTCGCACGTCGACGGCGGCGACCTGCAGTACGCCGACCTCGAGGCGGGCCTGAACAGCACCCTGAACGTGGTCTGGAACGAGATCAAGTACAAGGCCGAGGTGACCAAGGAATACGGGAGCATCCCGCAGATCGAGTGCTACCCCTCGCAGCTGAACCAGGTCTTCATGAACCTCCTGGTCAATGCGGCGCATGCGATCGAGAAGCACGGCCGCATCACCCTGCGCACGGCCCACGACGAAAAGCACGTGTGGATCGAAGTGGAGGACACCGGCACCGGCATTCCCGAGGACCGGCTGGGACGCATCTTCGAGCCTTTCTTCACGACCAAGCCGGTGGGTAAAGGTACCGGCCTGGGCCTGTCGCTGTCGTACGGGATCGTGCAGAAGCACGGCGGCCGCATCGACGTGCACAGCGAAGTGGGCAAGGGCACGCTGTTCCGCGTCGTCCTGCCGCGGTTCCGGCCGGTGCCCGAGGCGAGCGTCGTCATCTGACCGCCGACATTCGATATGCACGAAATCTTCTAACGAAAACGGCATATCGAAACGTAAAAGCATTCGTTCCGCTTCGATGAAGACGGCAGTAGCCTGTGCCCATCTCATCGACCCGGAACGACCATGACTGTTCTCCTGCTGGGCGGAAGCCCATCCTCTCCTTCGACGACATGGCGCCTGCAGCAGCTGGTGGGCGAACGCCTGGCCGCGCTGGGCCATCGCACCGGCGCGCTGCAGGTGCGCGAGCTGCCCGCCCTGGCGCTGCTGCGTGCCGACGCCAGGGACCCCGCCATCGCGGACGCCGTCGCCCGCGTGCGCGACGCCGATGCGATCGTCATCGGCACCCCTGTCCATAAAGCGTCCTTCAGCGGCGTATTGAAAGCCTTCCTCGACCTGCTGCCGCAGGACGGCCTGGCGGACAAGCTCGTGCTGCCGCTGGCCACCGGCGGCAGCCAGTCGCACATGCTGGCGCTGGACTACGCGCTGCGCCCCGTGCTCGCCTCGCTCGCGCCGCGCCACATCCTTCCCAGCATCTTCGCGACGTCGGAGCAGCTGCCGTGGGATCCGGAACTGGGCCTGCGCCCGGTGCCGGCCATCGCCGCGCGCATCGCCGCCGGCGTCGCCCAACTGCATGACGACTTGCAGCGCATCGCACCGGCCGCGCAGGTGCTCGCCGTCGCCGCCTGACCCTCACGATAAAAAAGGATCACCCCCCATGACTGATTCATTCGATGCCGGTACGCGGCGCGGCCAGCGCCGCCGTACGCTCGGCCTGCTGTTTGCCGCAGCCGTTGCCGCTCCCTTTGCCGATCTGCCGCAGGCCCAGGCCGCGGGCACGCCGCGCGAGGTGCGCATCGGCTACCAGAAATACGGCACGCTCACGTTGCTGAAGGGCCGCGGCACGCTGGAAAAGCGTCTCGCCGAAAAGAACATCGCCGTCAAGTGGACCGAGTTCCCGGCCGGTCCCGCGCTGCTCGAAGGCCTGAACGTGGGCAGCATCGACTTCGGCACGGTCGGCGAAGCGCCGCCGATCTTCGCCCAGGCCGCGGGCGCGAACCTGGTCTATGTCGGCAACGAGCCGCCGTCGCCGGATTCCGAAGCGATCGTCGTGCCGAAGAATTCCACTCTGCGCAGCGTCGCCGAGCTGAAAGGGAAGAAGGTCGCGCTCAACAAGGGGTCGAACGTGCACTACCTGCTCGTGAAGGCGCTGGAAAAGGCCGGCGTCGACTACCGCGAGATCCAGACCGTGTACCTGCCGCCGGCCGAGGCACGCGCCGCGTTCGAGCGCGGGTCCGTCGACGCGTGGGTGATCTGGGACCCGTTCCTCGCCGCGGCCGAAAGGCAGCTGGGAGCGCGCGTGCTCGCCGATGGCAAGGGCCTCGCCGCCAACCACCAGTTCTACGTGGCCGCGCGCCCGTTCGCCGAGCAGTATCCGGACGTCGTGCGCACCGTGATCGACGAACTGGCCAAGGTCGACGAGTGGGGCCGCACGCACCAGCAGGAAGTCGCGTCCATCCTCGCGGCGCAGACGGGCCTGCCGGTGGACGTCGTCGCCCTCGCGGCGCGGCGTTACGCGTACGGCGTGCGCACGGTGACGCCGGAGGTGCTGGCCGCGCAGCAGAAGATCGCGGACACGTTCCACAACCTGAAGTTGATCCCGAAACCGATCGTCGTGCGCGATGCGCAGCCGCCCGCCAACCTGCTCGCGAAGGAATAAGCGATGAGTACGCCGAACGTTTTCTGGTTCATCCCGACCCACGGCGACAGCCGCTATCTCGGCACCAGCAAGGGTGCCCGTCCCGTCGACGCCGATTACACACGCCAGATCGCCGTGGCGGCCGATACGCTGGGCTATGACGGCGTGCTGCTGCCCACCGGGCGCTCGTGCGAGGATGCGTGGGTCGTCGCCTCGTCGCTGATCCACGCCACGCGCGAGCTGAAATTCCTCGTCGCGATCCGTCCCGGCCTGTCGACGCCGGGCCTGTCGGTGCGCATGGCGTCGACGTTCGACCGGCTGTCGAACGGCCGCCTCCTGATCAACGTCGTCACGGGCGGCGACCAGGCGGAGCTCGAAGCGGACGGCGTCTTTGCCGACCACGCGACGCGCTACGAGATCTCGGATGAATTCATCCGCATCTGGCGCGCCGCGCTGGCCGGGGAGGGCGGCGACGACGGCTATCACTTCGCCGGCAAGCACCTGACGGTGAAAGGCGCGCGCACGCTCTATCCGCCCGTGCAGAAGCCGTATCCGCCGCTGTACTTCGGCGGCTCGTCGGAAGCGGCGCACGAACTGGCCGCCGAGCAGATGGACGTGTACCTGACGTGGGGCGAGCCGCCGGCCGCCGTGGCCGCGAAGATCGCGGACATCCGCGCACGCGCCGCGAAACACGGCCGCACGCTGAAATTCGGCATCCGCCTGCACGTGATCGTGCGCGAGACGAACGAGGAAGCGTGGGCCGCGGCCGATAAACTCATCAGCCACCTGGACGACGCGACGATCGCGAAGGCGCAGGCCGCGTTCGCGAAGATGGATTCGGTGGGCCAGCGCCGCATGGCCGCCCTGCACGGCGGCCGGCGCGACAAGCTGGAAGTGTCGCCCAACCTGTGGGCCGGCGTGGGCCTCGTGCGCGGCGGCGCCGGCACGGCGCTCGTCGGCGACCCGGAGACGGTGGCCGCGCGCATGCGCGAATACCAGGACCTGGGCATCGAGACGTTCATCCTGTCCGGCTATCCGCACCTGGAAGAATCGTACCGCTTCGCGGAACTCGTGTTCCCGCTGCTGGGCAAGGGCAAGGAGCACGGCGAGCATTCCATTACCGGGCCCTTTGGCGAAGTGATGGCGGTCGATATCGTGCCACAGCGCCTGCCGAAAAAGGTGGCGTGATGCAGCGGGCGGTCCAGAGTCTCCCGGCGTCCGCGCCGCCGCGCGCCGCCGCGTCCATTCAACGCCTGCTCGCGCCGCTGGCGCCGTGGGCGCTGCCGGTCCTCCTGATCGTCGCGTGGCAGGCCGCGTCGCGCACCGGCCTGCTGTCGACGCGCATCCTGCCCGAGCCGCTGGCCGTGGCGAAGGCGTTCGGCGACCTGGCCGTGTCCGGCGAACTGTGGACGCATCTGCGCGTGAGCCTGTGGCGCGCGGCGGCGGGCTTCGGCCTGGGCGCCGCGCTGGGCCTCGCACTGGGCCTGCTGAACGGCGGCAGCCGGCGCGCCGCCACCCTGCTCGACACGACGGTGCAAATGGTGCGCAACATCCCGGCCCTCGCGCTGATCCCGCTCGTGATCCTGTGGTTCGGCATCGACGAGGCGGCGAAGCTGTTCCTGCTGTCCGTGGGCGTGTTCTTCCCCGTCTACCTGAACACGTTCCACGGCATCCGTTCGGTCGACGCGGGCCTGATCGAGATGGCGCGCAGCTACGGCCTGTCCGGCTGGGCCCTGTGCCGCGACGTGATCCTGCCCGGCGCGCTGCCTTCGATCCTCGTCGGCGTGCGCTTCTCGCTGGGTCTCGTGTGGGTGCTGCTGATCGTCGCCGAAACCATTTCCGCGCAGGCCGGCATCGGCTACATGACGATGAACGCGCGCGAATTCCTGCAGACCGACGTGGTGCTCGTCGGCGTGCTGCTGTATGCCCTGCTGGGCAAGGCCGCCGACCTGGCGGCGCGTGGCCTGGAACGCCGCTTCCTGCGCTGGAATCCCGCCTACCGTTGATCCTATGCATATCGAACAGACCGAAGACCGCCGGAGCGGCGCACACCTCAACCTGCGCGGCCTGACCAAGCGCTATGCCGGGCGCACCGTGCTCGATGCCGTCCACCTCAGGATCGAGCCGGGCGAATTCGTCGCCATCGTGGGCCGCAGCGGCTGCGGCAAGAGCACCTTGCTGCGCGCGATCGCGGGCCTGGAACTTCCGGATGCCGGCCAGGTCAAAATCGGCGGTGGCGGGCAGAACCCTGAAGTCAGGATGATGTTCCAGGACGCACGCTTGCTGCCATGGAAGACCGTGCTGCAAAACGTGGCGCTGGGCCTGAAGGATGGGGCGGAGCGGGCCCGTACGGCGTTGCAGGGCGTCGGCCTGCTCGATCGCGCGGACGACTGGCCGGCCGCGCTGTCCGGCGGCCAGCGCCAGCGCGTGGCCTTGGCGCGCGCGCTCGTGCACGAACCGCAGCTGTTGTTGTTGGACGAGCCGCTCGGGGCGCTCGACGCCCTCACGCGCATCGAGATGCAGCAGTTGATCGAATCGTTGTGGACGGCGCGCGGCTTCACGGCCGTGCTCGTCACGCACGATGTGCAGGAAGCCGTGGTGCTCGCCGATCGCATCCTGCTGATCGAGCAGGGGCGGCTGGCCCTCGACCTGGACGTGGGGTTGGCGCGGCCGCGCGCACGGGGCAGTGTCGAGTTCGGCGGATTGGAGCAAGACGTGCTGGATCGGGTGCTGCAGACGTCTCAACCCGCGTGATTGTGAGAGTTTTGGTTTGTTTGAATGTGCTCGATTGTTACATCGGGCAGCTTCCCTTCATTGTATAAACGGAATTAAATTTACTAAAATTTGATGCACACAATACAATCGCTTGTTTGACAGCCAGAAATGATTTCATTAAGTTCCACAAGTCGTTTCTGGCGACTTTTCATTTTAGCAATGTCCAACAAAGGGAGGAATCATGAGCGAACGCAGACACGAGCAGAAGGTCAAGGACGTTGGCGTCGATAACGATTACCTGTGCATCGAGCTATTAAGCGGTCTTCGCCTGATGGGCCCGTTGCGCACCAACCCGGTCTACCGCGACCCCGTCGTCCCACCTGAAGCGCGTCCTCTGCCGAACGGCGATTTCAGGCACGCCGCCGTCGCCCCCTGAGCAGTTCTCCTACGCCCTTCCTGGCCAGAAGCCGGGAAGGGCTCCAGAGTCTCACCCGGCGCACGATTGCGCTCCCCGCCCCGCAAAGGCACGGACTGATGGGGTTACAATGTTCCCATGAAAATCCGTGTTGCGACCTACAACATCCACAAGGGCGTCTCTTCCTTCCGTAGCACGCCGCGCGTGTTGGCGCTGAAAAAAGCCATCGGTGCCTTCGATGCGGACGTCGTGTTCCTGCAGGAGGTGCAGGGGCGGCACGACCGCTACCAGGCCCGCTACGGCGAAAAGGTGCGCAGTCCCCATCACCACTGGCCCGAGAAGGCCCAGCACGAATTCTTTGCGGGTGAAAACCTGCATGCCGCCTATGGCATGAATGCCGTGTACGACCACGGCCACCACGGCAACGCGCTGCTGTCCGGCTTTCCGATCTCGAACCAGAACAACCACGACGTCTCCGACCACGCCTACGAACAGCGCGGCATCCTGCACTGCGTGCTGGAAACGCCGGCCGGCAACGTCCACTGCTACGTCGTGCACCTGGGCCTGTTCGAAGTGAGCCGCCGGCGCCAGACCGAGGCGCTGGTCCAGTGCGTGCAGGACTCCGCACGCGCGGACGAGCCCGTCATCATTGCCGGCGACTTCAACGACTGGCGCAATACCCTGAGCGATTGCCTGCGCCTGAAACTGGGCGTCGTTGAGGTATTCGATGAACTGGAGCGGCCGGCGCGGCTCGGCGCGCGGATTGGTGATATCGTGCGCAATGCGGCCGGGCGCGAGAAACGCCTGGTGCCGGCGCGGACGTTTCCCGCCGCGCTGCCCTGGTTCCGGCTCGACCGGATCTATGTGCGCGGCTTCCAGGTCGAGCATGCCGAAGTGCTGCACGGCCCGCAGTGGGCGCGCCTGTCGGACCACGCACCGATCGTGGCCAACCTGCAGCTGGCATAGCGATGCGCACAGTCACTTATGTAGCCAATAACGACGTTACTCTCCTCGAAAGCGGCAGCACCTATTTCCCGGCGCTGCTGGCCGCCATCGACGCGGCCCAACACGAGATCCTGTACGAGACTTATATCTACGCCGAGGACGACACGGCGCGCGCCGTCACCGACGCGCTGATCCGTGCCGCCAAGCGCGGCGTCAAGGTGCGCGTGCTGGCCGACTGGTTCGGCACCGGAAACCGCACCGCCTTGCGCCTGAAAGAGGAATTCTGCGCGGCCTGCGTGCACTACCGCATGTTCAATCCGTGGTTCAAGCGCGGCGCCGCGCGCAGCCACCGCAAGATCGCCGTGATGGACCGCCAGGTCGCCTTCGTCGGCGGCATCAACACGAACGACGACAACCTGCACGACTACGAGCCGCACGCGCCGCTGCCGGCACCCCGCTGGGATTTCGCCGTGCGCGTGCAGGGGCCGCTCGTGGCGGAAATCCACCGCGAAGCCCAGGCCCAGTGGACGCGGGCGGGCCACCTGCCGCTCGTCCGACGGATTAATTTGTTCCGGGAAATGCGCAAGCAGCCGGCCGCGCTTGGCGACCATCCGATGCGCGCGGCCTTCGTCGTGCGCGACAACCTGCGCAACCGCCGCACGATCCAGCGCGCCTACCTGCAGGCGATCGGCCGCGCGCGCAAGCGGGTGCTGATGGCCACGCCGTATTTCGCGCCGGGCCGCAAGTTCCGCGAGGCGCTGTGCCAGGCCGCGCGGCGCGGCGTCGACGTCTGCCTGATGATCGGAGTGGGCGAATTCCGCATGCAGGATGCCGTCGCGTCGTCGTTCTACCCGCAATTGCTGGCGTCCGGGGTGCGCATCGTCGAGTACCGCAAGACACAGCTGCACGCCAAGGTCTGCGTCGTGGACGACAACTGGGCCACGGTGGGCTCCAGCAATTGCGACGGGCTGTCGCTGTTCGTCAACCAGGAAGCGAACGTCGTCGTGCGCGATGCGCAATTTGCCGGCACGCTGGCCCGCCAGATCGAGCGGGGCGTGGCCGATGGCGTGCAGGTCTGCCTGGATGATTTGCGGCAACTGAGTTGGGTGCGCCGCTGCGGCCACGAAATGGCCTATCTTCTCTATAAATTGACCATGCGGGTCGTCGCGATCGGCTACGCGTGATGGAAAGACACCATGACAGACAATGACAACGTCAGGATCGACAAATGGCTGTGGGCCGCGCGCTTCTTCAAGACGCGCTCGCTGGCGGCGGATGCGGTCGACCGGGGACGGGTGCGGATCGGCGGCGAGCCCGTCAAACCCGCCCGTTCCGTCAAAGTCGATGATAAGATTTTCATCGACAACGGTTCGAATCGTTGGGAGGTGGTCGTGCTGGGCCTGTCCGACAAACGGGGGCCTGCTTCGATCGCCCAGGCGTTGTACCGTGAGACGGAGGAGAGTATCGTCCGTAGGGAAAACGACCAGGAAGCACGGCGTTTGTTCCCCGAACCGGGCAGCACGATCAAGGGCCGTCCGACCAAGCGCGACCGTCGCGCCATCACGCGTGCGGGTGGCTGACAACACACTAGAACGTCGCCTCTAAGTTCCCGTTTGACATTTCACGGCTGGTAGATAATAGTACGAGCGTTCGGATTTTTTCGGTCAGATCAAATCCTTTCTTACGCGAGGCAATTATTAATACGACAGCTAAATCGATGAGCATGCGCAAGGGCGAGATGACGCGGGCCGCCATCCTCGATGTTGCGCTCGAGCTCGCCAGCCGCGACGGTCTGGAAGGCCTCACGATCGGCCTGCTGGCCGACCGCATGAACATGAGCAAATCGGGCGTCTTCGCGCATTTCGGGTCGCGCGAAGACCTGCAGATCGACGTGCTCAAGCTGTACCACCGCCGCTTCGAGCAGGAAGTCTTCTTCCCCAGCCTGAAAGAAGCCCGCGGCCTGCCGCGCCTGGAAGCGATGTTCAATCGCTGGCTCAAGCGCGTCTCGGTCGAGATCGCGTCCGGCTGCATCTATATCAGTGGCGCCGTCGAATACGACGACCGTCCGGGCCCGATCCGCGAAGAGCTCGTCGCCATGGTCCGCACGTGGCAGGGCGCCCTGCTGCGCTGCGCGCAACAGGCGATCGAATGCGGCGACCTGAAACCGGGCACCGACCCGGAGCAACTCGTGTACGAAATGTACGGCCTCGTGCTGGCGGTGCACCACGATGCGCGCTTCCTGCGCATCCCGGGCGCCGTCGACCGCGCGCACCGCGGCTTCGCGCGCCTGGTCGAAGATTACCGCAACCCCAACAAGCAAAGCAGCCAGGCGGATACCGTCCGCGCTCAGTAATTCAACACACAAAATTTTTACCTGTCAGGAGAACACCATGGGTCAGTACGTCGCGCCACTTCGGGATATGCAGTTCGTTCTGCACGAGTTCCTCAACGTCACCGAAGAATTCAAGAACCTGCCGGCGTACCAGGAGATCGACGCCGACATCATCAACCAGGTGCTGGAAGAAGGCGCGAAATTCACGCAGGAAGTGCTGTTCCCGCTGAACCACAGCGGCGACCGCGAAGGCTGCCACTACGACGCCGCCACCAGGACCGTCACCACGCCGAAGGGTTTCAAGGAAGCCTACAAGCAGTATGTGGAAGGCGGCTGGGCGGCGCTGGCCTGCGATCCGGAATACGGCGGCCAGGGCCTGCCGGTCTCGCTGAACAACTCGTTCTACGAGATGCTGAACTCCTCGAACCAGGCATGGACCATGTACCCGGGCCTGTCGCACGGCGCGTACGAGTGCCTGAAGGAACACGGCACCGACGACCAGAAGAAGTTCTACCTGCCGAAACTCGTCTCGGGCGAATGGACCGGCACGATGTGCCTGACCGAAGCGCACTGCGGCACCGACCTGGGCCTGCTGCGCACGAAGGCCGAACCGCAGGCCGACGGCACCTATAAAATCACCGGCTCGAAGATCTTCATCTCGGCCGGCGAGCACGACATGTCGGAAAACATCGTCCACCTGGTGCTGGCCCGCCTGCCGGACGCACCGGAAGGCTCGAAAGGCATCTCGCTGTTCCTCGTGCCGAAGTTCCTGCCGAACCCGGACGGTTCCGTCGGTGCCCGCAACGGCATCACCTGCGGCGCCATCGAGGAAAAGATGGGCATCCACGGCAACTCGACTTGCCAGATGAACCTGGACGGCGCCATCGGCACCCTGATCGGCCAGCCGCACAAGGGCCTGAACGCGATGTTCGTGTTCATGAACGCCGCCCGCCTGGGCGTCGGCATGCAGTCGCTGGGCCTGACCGAAGTCGCGTACCAGAACGCGCTGGTCTATGCGAAAGACCGCATCCAGATGCGCAGCCTGTCGGGCCCGAGGGCACCGGACAAGCCGGCCGACCCGATCATCGTCCACCCGGACGTGCGCCGCATGCTGCTGACCGCCAAGGCCTATGCCGAAGGCGCGCGCGCCCTGACGTCGTACGTCGCGCTGCAGATCGACCGCGAACTGAACCACCCGGACGAAGCCGTCCGCAAGGAAGCCGCCGACGAAGTCGCGCTGCTGACGCCGATCGTGAAGGCCTTCATCACCGACAACGGCTGGATCGCCACGTCGGAAGCGATGCAGGTGTACGGCGGCCACGGCTACATCGCCGAGTGGGGCATGGAGCAGTACGTGCGCGACGCCCGCATCAACATGATCTACGAAGGCACGAACACCGTGCAGTCGCTGGACCTGCTGGGCCGTAAGATCCTGATGGACAACGGCGCCAAGCTGCGCGCGTTCGGCGAAAAGATCAAGGCGTTCGTCGAAGAGAACGGCCTGGACGAGCAGATGTCCGAATTCGTGAGCCCGCTGGGCGAACTGGGCGAGAAGGTCGGCAAGCTGACGATGGAAATCGGCATGAAGGCCTTCCAGAACCAGGACGAAGTGGGCGCCGCCGCCGTGCCCTACCTGCGCGTCGTGGGCCACATGGTGTTCTCGTACTTCTTCGCGCAGATGGCGAAGATCGCGCTGGCCAAGAAGGATTCGGGCGACAAGTTCTACGAAGCCAAGCTGGCGACCGCACGCTTCTACTTCGCCCGCCTGTACCCGGAAACCGCGATGCTGATCCGCCAGGCACGTTCGGGCGCATCGAACCTGCTGGCGCTGGACGCAGACCTGTTCTAAATCGCACCATCAAAACTAAGGATTACGAGAGATGACTAATTTCATCGTCAAGAAAGTCGCCGTGCTGGGCGCCGGCGTGATGGGCGCGCAGATCGCTGCGCACTGCGTCAACGCCAAGGTCCCGGTCGTGCTGTTCGACCTGCCGGCAAAAGAGGGTGCAAAAAACGGCATCGTCCTGAAGGCTATCGAGAACCTGAAAAAACTGTCGCCGGCACCGCTGGGCAACAAGGACGACGCGGCACTGATCGAAGTCGCCAACTACGAGGACAACCTCGACGTGCTGGCCGGCTGCGACCTGATCATCGAAGCCATCGCCGAGCGCATGGACTGGAAGCACGACCTGTACAAGAAGGTCGCCCCGCACATCGGCGCGAACGCCATCTTCGCGTCGAACACGTCGGGCCTGTCGATCGAGAAGCTGGCCGAAGGCTTCGATGCCGACCTGAAGGCGCGCTTCTGCGGCGTGCACTTCTTCAACCCGCCGCGCTACATGCACCTGGTCGAACTGATCCCGACCGCAGCGACCCGCCCGGAAATCCTCGACCAGCTCGAGGCCTTCCTGACCTCGACGCTGGGCAAGGGCGTCGTGCGTGCGAAAGACACGCCGAACTTCATCGCCAACCGCGTCGGCATCTTCGGCATGCTGGCCACGATCCACGAAGCCGAGAAGTTCGGTTTGAGCGTCGACGTCGTCGACGACCTGACCGGCGCCAAGCTGGGCCGCGCCAAGTCGGGCACGTTCCGCACGGCGGACGTCGTCGGCCTGGACACGATGGGCCACGTCATCAAGACGATGCAGGACAACCTGAAGGACGACCCGTTCTTCGGCGTGTACAAGACGCCGGACGTGCTGGCCAAGCTGATCGAAAAGGGCGCGCTGGGCCAGAAGACGGGCGGCGGCTTCTACAAAAAGGTCGGCAAGGACATCCTGCGCCTGGACTTCGCGACGGGCGAATACGTGCCGGGCGGCGCCAAGGCGGCCGACATCGTCGCACGCATCCTGAAAGAAAAGGACCCGGTCAAGAAATTCAAGGCGATGCGCGAATCGACCAACCCGCAGGCGCAGTTCCTGTGGGCGATCTTCCGCGACGCCTTCCACTACATCGCCTTCCACCTGGACTCGATCGCCGACAACGCGCGCGACGTCGACTTCGCGATGCGCTGGGGCTTCGGCTGGAGCGTCGGCCCGTTCGAGACGTGGCAGGCCGCCGGCTGGAACACGATCGCCCAGTGGGTCAAGGAAGACATCGAAGCGGGCAAGGCCCTGACCGATGCGCCGCTGCCGGAATGGGTGTTCAGCGCACCGGTCGCGGAGAAGGGCGTGCACACGCCGGAGGGTTCGTACTCCGTCACGAAGAACGCGTACGTGCCGCGCTCGGACCTGCCGGTCTATGAACGCCAGCAGTTCCGCGCACCGGTCGTGGGCGCGGGCGGCGAAGATCCGAAGACCGCCGGCACCACCGTGTTCGAAGACGATTCCGTGCGCCTGTGGCACTCGGGCGACGAGGTCCTGGTCATCTCGCTGAAGACGAAGATGCACGTGATCGGCGACGGCGTCATCAAGGGCATCCAGCGCGCGCTGGCCGAAGCCGAGAAGGGCTTCAAAGGCATCGTGATCTGGAATACCGATGCGGCGGACGGCGGCGCGTTCTCGGCCGGCGCCGACCTGCAATCGGCCCTGCCGGCCTTCATGGCGGGCGGCGCGAAAGCGATGGACCCGATCGTCAAGGAACTGCAGGACACGTTCATGGCGATGAAATACTCGAACATCCCGGTCGTCGCCGCGGTGGCGGGCCTCGCCCTGGGCGGCGGCTGCGAAATGGCGCTGCACGCATCGAAGCGCGTGGCCTCGATCGAGTCGTACATCGGCCTCGTGGAAGTGGGCGTCGGCCTCGTGCCGGCCGGCGGCGGCCTGAAGGAAGCGGCGCTGCGCGCGGCCAATGAAGCCAAGGGCAACGACATCCTGCAATTCCTGAAGACCGGCTTCACCAACGCGGCCACCGCGCAGGTGTCGAAATCGGCCCTGGAAGCGAAGGCGATGGGCTACCTGAAGGAAGACGACGTCATCGTCTTCAACCCGTACGAACTGCTGCACGTGGCGAAGGTCACCGCGCGCTCGATGTTCGACGCCGGCTACCGCGCACCGCTGCGCCGTCCGGTCACGGTCACCGGCCGCTATGGCTGGGGCACGATCCGCGGCCAGCTGGTCAACATGCGCGACGGCGGCTTCATCTCGGCCTACGACTACCACCTGGGCGACACGATCGCGGAGATCGTCTCCGGTGGCGACATCGACCAGGGCAGCGTCGTGTCCGAGCAGTGGCTGCTCGACATGGAGCGCAAGGCATTCGTCTCGCTGCTGAACAATCCGAAGACCCAGGAACGCATCATGGGCATGATGCAAAACGGCAAACCGGTGCGTAACTGATCGCGGCGCGGACAACAAGGACTACTGACATGAGCAAACAACTTCAAGACGCATACATCGTCGCAGCGACCCGCACCCCGATCGGCAAGGCGCCGCGCGGCTTCTTCAACAAGACCCGTCCGGACGACCTGCTGGTGCACGCGATCCGCGGCGCGATGGCCGCCGTGCCGAACCTGGACCCGGCACTGATCGTCGACGCGATCGTCGGCTGCTCGTTCCCGGAAGCGGAGCAGGGCTTCAACGTGGCCCGTAACGCCGTCGTGCTGGCCGGCCTGCCGAACACCGTCGGCGGCGTGACCGTCAACCGCTACTGCGCCTCGGGCATCACGGCCCTGGCCATGGCCGCGGACCGCATCCGCGTCGGCGAGGCCGACGTGATGATCGCCGGCGGCGTCGAATCGATGTCGATGGTGCCGATGATGGGCCACCACCCGTCGATCAACATGGAGACGTTCAAGGACGAGAACGTGGGCCTGGCGTACGGCATGGGCCTGACGGCCGAGAAGGTCGCCGCCCAGTGGAAGGTGAGCCGCGAAGACCAGGACGCCTTCGGCCTGGAATCGCACCGCAAGGCCATCGCCGCCCAGCAGGCCGGCCTGTTCAAGGACGAAATCACCCCGGTGGAAATCGTCACCCGCACGCCGGACCTGGCGAGCGGCGAGATCAAGGTCAAGCGCCGCACGGTCGACCTGGACGAAGGCCCGCGCGCCGACGCCAGCATGGAAGGCATGGCGAAGCTGAAGCCGGTCTTCGCCGCCAAGGGCAGCGTGACGGCCGCGACGTCGTCGCAGATGTCGGACGGCGCCGGCGCGCTGATCGTCGTCAGCGAGAAGATCCTGAAGGAACACAACCTGACCCCGCTGGCCAAGTTCTCGTCGTTCGCCGTGCGCGGCGTGCCGCCGGAGATCATGGGCATCGGTCCGAAGGTCGCGATTCCCGCAGCGCTGGCCGCCGCCGGCATCACGCAGGACCAGC
>CBIHOW010000089.1:0-21115 GCA_966211695.1 uncultured Massilia sp.
GCGACCATCCGCACGCCATTCGTATCCTGGCTCGTGCCTGGCTGCGCGTGATCTGTTGACACAGGATGTCTCATGCGCCCTCCAGCAGGCGCTGCAGGTCTTCCAGCACGGCCGCCGCTGCGGCCATCGCGTTGGCGTCCAGCCGCGCAACCGTCAGGCGCCGCAACGCGTCCGCTTCCGCATGCACGCGGTCCGCCACCGCCTCGCCCTGCGGCGTGAGCGCGATGCGCCTGACCCGGCGGTCGCCCGGTTCCGAGTCGCGCCGCACGAGACCGCCCGCGACGAGGCGGTCGAGGGTCGTCACGAGCGTGGCGCCGTCCACGCCGAGCCGGCGCGCCAGTTCCCGCTGCGACGGCGGCTCCGGACTGTGCGCGACGGCCGTCAGCGCGTTCCACCCGGCCATCGTCAGCCCGTTCGCCTTCAGGTGGCGTTCGAGCGCGAGACGCCAGGCGCGCGCGGTGCCCTGTAACGCTTGCAGAAAACGATCGTCGGGGTGGTCGGTATTCATGTCAGTTAAACATGGGTATCCCAATCGTTGGCCATTCGGATTATCTGCCTGTTATGGCAAATGTGGCCACACGCGAAGATTTAGTTCGAGATTTGGTTAATTGGACATTGCTCTGAGAAATCACCGTGCTTAGAATCAACTCATTCCACGAGGCAATCCGTTCTCGGGGAAAACGAGCAAACCCGGTGTCGTTCCAGAGTCTTCCATGCTTAAAGTCCGCCCTTCCGTTCGCAAACTGACCGCCGCCTTCATCGCTTCCCTGGCCCTGCTGCCGGGTATCGCCATCGAACAAGAGCTGCAGCTCGACTACCGGATCAACGAGCACATCGTCCTGATCCCGGCCGGCCAGAACCACCAGGCCCGCCTGGAGACGACCGTGTTCCAGCCGAACGGCCCGGGCCCCTTCCCGCTCATCATCATCAACCACGGCAAGGATCCGGGTCACCCGAACCTGCAGCCGCGCGACCGCTTCTACCACATGGCCCACGCCTTCGTGGAGCGGGGCTATGCCGTGATGGTGCCGATGCGCCAGGGCTTCGCCAACTCGACGGGTTATTACCGCGACCACGGCTGCGACATGACGGCCAACGGCTACACCCAGGCCGAGGACATCAAGGACACCCTCGAGTACGCGCGCGCACAGCAATGGGTCGACACGGACCACATCGTCGTCGCCGGCCAGTCGTACGGCGGCCTCGCGACGATGGCGCTCGGCACCGAGGACCTGCCGGGCGTGCGCGGCCTGATCAACTTCGCGGGCGGCCTGCGCGACGACAGCAACGGCTGCGGCTGGCGCTCTGCGCTCGTCTCGGCCTTCGCCGAATATGGATCGCAGAACAAGCTGCCGAGCCTGTGGATGTACGGCCAGAACGATTCGCTGTTCTCGCCGGAACTCGTGGCGCGCATGCACGACGCGTTCGAGCAGGCCGGCGGCCGCGCCCAGCTCGTCGAGTACGCCCCGTTCAAGCGAGATTCGCATGGCATGCTAGCGAGCCGCGACGGCCAAAAGGTATGGCTGGCGGACACGATGAATTTCCTGCAGCAGATCGGCATGCCGACGAAGGTCCTGTACAAAGTGCCGGAACCGCCGCAGCCGCAGGCGACGAACTTCGCCGGCATCGACGACGTCGACGCCGTGCCGTTCCTGTCCGAGAACGGCAAGCGCGCCTACCGCGAATACCTGACGAAGATGACGCCGCGCGCGTTCGCCGTGTCGCCCAGCGGCGCCTGGTGCTGGGCCGAGGAAGGCGAGGATCCGGAAGCCCGCGCCCTGGCCACCTGCTCGGCCAAGAGCGACAAGCCGTGCCGCCTGTACTCGGTGGACGAGCACGTCGTGTGGAACCCGGACCTGGCCGAGAAGGCTGCCGTCACCGCCTCCAATACGCCGGCGCCCGCCACCCCGGGCGACGGTGCGGTGGGCAATGCGGCCGGCATGACGGCGGCGAACTGATTTCCAGTTTTTTCCGCTCTGCACAATGACGTAGGGTGGGCACCCCGTGCCCACGCGTGACGTGCGCGGTTCGTTGGCGTTACGCGTGGACGGAGGGCCGCCCACCCTGCGCGGATACGCTGCGCATAAGCGACACCTACGCCATTCTGTTGCGCTGCAACACTCCATTTACCGTCCCGGTCGAGGCAGCGCAAACCCTGTGCCGCATATCAAACCGACAATGGGCTCGCCACGTCCAATGGAGAGTCACATGTTGCGACTGACGAAGTCCTGCGCCTGCGCGCTGCTCGCGCTTGCCTCGCTGCTGTGCGCGCCCGCGCGCGCCCTCAACAACGATCCCGTCGTGCTCGTGCACGGCGTCCTCGGCTTCGGGCCGGAATCGCATCCGCTCGGCAGCTTTTTGTACTGGGGCGGCTACGGCAACATCGCCGCGCACCTGACCGTCTACCACGGCCCGCATACCGTCTTCACGGCGCAGGTGGGCGCGATCGCGTCGAACTGGGACCGCGCCGCCGAGCTGTACGCCCAGATCAAGGGCGGCTGCGTCGACTACGGCGCCCGCCACGTGGCGCGCTACGGCTATCCGGGCCAGCCGCAGAAGCCGGCCGGCAAATGCTGGGCCGCCGATCCGGCCAACAATCCGGAAAACTATCCGCTCGCGTTCTATCCGCAATGGGATGCCGCGCACCCGGTCCACATGATCGGCCACAGCCAGGGCGGCACGACGATCCGCGCCCTCATCCAGTTGCTGGAACACGGCTCGCCCGACGGCGACGAGGGCGGTGGCGAGCTCTACAAGGGTGGCAAGGTCGGGTGGATCAAGAGCGTCGTGACGATCTCCGCGCCGCACGACGGCACCACCTTGCGCGACGCCGTGCTGGACGTGCTGCCGAACCTGCGCAGCCCCTTGCGCGACATCCTCGACAACGAACTGGCCCACTGGGAGCTGGCGCCGGACGGCGCGCGCGAATTCAACCGATGGGCGCTGACGTCGCCGTCAGTCTATTATTTTTCCTTGGGGACGCTGGCGACGGAAGCCGGCGCCTGGTGCTGCAACGGCACGGACCGCGTGCTTGCGCCCATCCAGGACGCCCGGTTCCAGTATCCGCGCGCGGACATGATCCCGTACTTCAAGCTGTTCGCCGGCGAGTGGATCGTCGGTTCGCTGGCCCAGCCGGGCATGGGCTCGTACACGCAGAACGCGCCGGGCCGGGTGCGCATCGACAGCGCGTGGTTTCCGAACGATGGCGTCGTCAACACGGTGAGCATGCGCGCGCCGGGCGGGCATCCTGTACGCGACTACGACGGCAAGGCCGTCAAGGGGACGTGGAATTTCCTCGGCAATTACCGCGGGTACGACCATTTCGATATCCTGAACTGGCCGAACAACGGGCCGTCGGCCGACCCGATCTACGAGCGGATCAGCGACATCATTTTCGGATTGTAATCACATCGCCGACCGCAAGGTCCGCGCCAGGTCCGACAGGCGATACGGCTTGTTGACGAACGCGAACTCGTTGAGGTCGACGCCGTGCCGCTGCTTGAGGGCCGGCAGCGGATAGCCCGACGCCAGCATGATCTTGGTATCCGGATGATGCTCGCGCGTGTAGCTGGCCAGCTCGATGCCGTTCATCCCGTTCGGCATCACGACGTCGGTGAACAGGATGTCGATGTCGCTCTGCTCCATCACGTCGATCGCTTCCTGCCCGCTGGCCGCCGTGACGACTTCATAACCCATGCTCGTGAACAGCGACGCAGCCACGTCCATCAGGTCCGGCTCGTCCTCCACGATCAGCACGCGCTCCGTGTGCTCGGCCTGCGCCTCCTCGACGGGATTGACGGCCGCGGGCAGGTAGATCGCCACGGTCGTGCCCTCGCCCGGTTTGCTGTCGATGGCGACCTCGCCGCCCGACTGCTTGATGAAGCCGTAGACCTGCGACAGCCCCAGGCCCGTGCCCTTGCCGACTTCCTTCGTCGTGAAGAACGGCTCGAATGCGCGCGCGACCACGTCCGGCGGCATGCCGGTGCCCGTGTCGCTGACCGTCACGCGCACGTATTCGCCCGGCGCCAGGCCGGCCGGGTGCTGGCCGTCCGCCACGATGTTGCCCGTCGCGATGACCAGGCGGCCGCCGTCGGGCATCGCGTCGCGCGCGTTGACGACGAGGTTGAGCAGCGCCGACTCGAAGCGGGCGCTGTCGATCAGGGCATTGTGGGCCTTGCGGTCGAGGTCGATCACGAAATCGATGCTGGGATTGCCGGCGCGGCGCAGCACCGTCTCGAAGCCGCGGATGATGCCGTTGAGGTTGCGCGTTTCCGCCTGCAGCGGCTGCTGGCGCGCGAACGCGAGCAGTTGCTGGGTCAGGCGCGCGCCGCGGTCGATCGCGCGGCGCATGGATTCCAGTGTGCGCGTATCGCCCTCGCCCCGCTGCATGCCCAGCACTTCCAGGCCGCTGGACAGCACGGACAACAGGTTGTTGAAGTCGTGCGCGACGCCGCCCGTGAGCTGGCCGATCGATTCCATCTTCTGCGCCTGGTACAGCGCGATATTGGCCTTTTCCAGCGCCTCGTCCGCCTTCTTCTTTTCCGTCAGGTCGCGCGTGATCTTGGCGAAGCCGAGCAGCTCGCCGTTGTCGCCGCGGACGGCGTCCAGCACGGCATGGGCCCAGAAACGCGAGCCGTCCTTGCGTACCCGCCAGCCCTCGGACTCGTAGCGGCCCGCGGCGGCGGCCGTCTCCAGCGCGCGCTTCGGGATGCCCGCGGCCTGGTCTTCCGGCGTGTAGAAGCGCGAGAAATGGCTGCCGATGATTTCGGCCTGGCTATAGCCCTTGATGCGCTCGGCGCCCGGGTTCCAGTTGGTGACGGTGCCTTCCGGCGACAGCATGAACAGCGCGTAGTCGGTGACGCCGTTCACGAGCAGGCGGAAGCGCTGCTCGCTTTCGCGCAGCGCATCCTCGGCGCGCTTGCGCTCGGTGACGTCGCGCGTGACCTTCGCGAAGCCGAGCAGCACGCCCTCCTCGTTGTAGATCGGGTCGATCACCACGTGGGCCCAGAAGCGCGAACCGTCCTTGCGCACGCGCCAGCCTTCCGCCTCGTACTTGCCCTCCGCCAGCGCGAGCGCGAGCGCGCGCGCTGGCTTCCCCGCATCGCGGTCCTCGGGCGTATAGAAGCGCGAGAAGTGCTCGCCCAGGATCTCCTGCGCCACATAGCCCTTGAACCGGTTGGCGCCGGCATTCCAGCTGCTGACGTAGCCGTTGGGGTCGAGCATGTAGATGGCGTAGTCGCTGATCCCCGAGATCAGGTACTGGTAGCGCCGCTCATCGGGCCAGGATTGCGTGGGAGACAGATCGTTCATTACTGCGGTCAAAAGGCTCGTAAATGGTTCCAAACTGGCCCATCATACACCTCAGTAAAAACCCTCGCGCGCGTTGTAAGAAGCGGATTTCACATTGTCAATTTTCGGACTTCAACGCGCCGAAAAATTGCCTATGTGATGCATATTCACAAAAAATCACCGAAATTGATGAGTGTCGTTACGCCGTAAATTTTTTGCCGAACCAGTCCGCCGTCGCGTTATCGGCAGGAAAGAACGACTCCAGCCGCAACTCGTGCACGGTCACGTCGTGCGGGGTGCCGAGCGTCGTGATCGTCGTGAACAAATTCAGTTCCACGCCCTCGTGCGCGATCGTCAGCGGCAGGAACGGCAGTGCGCGCCGGTCGAGGTTCGGCACGTGGCCGTCGGCCACCGCCGCCATCCCCGGCAATGCGGACAGCTCGGCCAGCAACGCCGTCGCCTCGCTGCCCGGTCCGTCGGCCATCGCCTCCCGCTGGATCCACAACAGGCTGTCGGCGCACACGGCCTCCCAGTTGACGAGACGCGGGCGCAGTCCGTTCGGGTCGAGCATCAGGCGCAGCACGTTGATGGAGCCGTCGCGCGGAATGGCCGCCTCGGGAGGCAGGCCCAGCAGCCATTTCATGAAACCGGCCGCGGGCTCGTTGAACATCACGAGGTTCCACAGCCGGTCCACGACGAGGGCGGGAAACGGCGCCTGCTGGCGCAGCATGAAGTCGAGCGCCTGCATCACGGACGACAATTCCGGGTCGGACAGGTTGCGCTCCTGGTAGGCGGGCGCGAAGCCGGCCGCGAGCAGCATCGCGTTCCTCTGGCGCAGCGGCACGTCGAGCACGATGCCGAGTTTAAGCACCAGGTCGCGGCTGGGCTGTGCCCGTCCGCTTTCCAGGAAACTCAGGTGGCGCTGCGAGACGCCGCCATCCACTGCGAGGCGCAGTTGGCTGTAGCCGCGCCGGGTGCGCCAGTAGCGCAGCGCCGAGCCGAAGTCGCTGAAATAGCCGTCGCTGCGCGCTTCCTCCACGTGTCCATCCTGCATCGCGATCCCCTCTTGGTATAAAGGCATCAATTTAGACCTCCGCGCGGATGAACTCAAGCAACTCGCCATTGACCTGTTCCACGTGCGTGAGGAACATGCCGTGCGCGGCATCTTCGTGGACGACGAGGCGGCAGTCCGGCACGAGGGCGGCCGTGCGGCGCGCGGTCAACTCCAGCGGTGCGGAGACGTCGCGGGCGCCTGCGATCAGGAGCACCGGCACGTCGATCGCTTCCAGTTCCGCCTCCATGCTCGAGTCCTGCACGCAGGCGTTGCAATCGTGCAGCGCCTGCAGCGAGCATTGCAGGGCCATCTGCGCGAGCCAGTCGCGCATGCGCGGGCCGGCGCCGGGGACGAACGGTTCCACGTTCTCGGCGATCCAGCGCGGGAAGTCGTGCAGCAGTTGCGTGCTGCGGAACTGTTCCAGCAGCGCCGGGTCGACGCCATGCGGGTTCGATGCGCATAACGTGATACCCGGCGTCATCGGCCCGAGCAAGGCGACCTGCGTGACCCGCGCGCTGCCGTGACGCGTGAGGTAGCGCACGATCTCGTTGCAGCCCATCGAGTGCCCGACCAGCACGACGTCGCGCAGGTCGAGTGCGTCGATGACGGCCGCGATGTCGTCGGCCAGCGTATCGAGGTCGTAGCCGCCGCCCGGGTCGGACGAGCGGCCGTGGCCGCGCCGGTCGAAGGCGATGCAGCGCAGCCCCCGGCGGCACAACGGCATCATCTGGTAGCACCACGAATCGGAGAACATCGACCAGCCGGCCACGAACAGCACGGGACGGCCGCGGCCCCAGTCGCGGTAGTACAGGTTGACGTCGCCGGCGATGATGGTGTTCGGGGCGCCCGTGTAGGCGCGGGTGTGGCGAAGCGTGTGCATGGCGTTCCCCTCAGGCGGCGTCCAGGAAACCGATGACGCGCACGAGGCGCCCGTCCGCATCGACGGTGGCGACGTCCGTGCCGATGGCGAGCGGCGCGGCGTCCGCCGGGGCACCGTGCGGCGCCAGCGCCCAGGAAAAGCGCACGACGTCGTTGTGGGCGTCCGGCGTGCCGTGCAGGGCGAAGCGGCAGCCGGGGAATTGCTGCTGGGCGGCGCCGATCATCGCGTCGATGCCGTCCACGCCGCTGCCGCGCATGATCGGGTCGAGATAGCTGGCGTCCGGTGCGAACAGGTCGGCGACGTGCGCGCGGCGCGCGGCCGGATCGCGTTCGTTCCAGGCGGCGAGGTAGCGGTCGGCGATGTGGGTGGCGTGGTTCATTTTCAGGCTCCTTCGGTGGTTGACGATGGAGCCAGTGTGCCGGGCGGCGCGCGGCGCGGCGATTACCTGCCAGGTAATCAACCACGTCGTCGAATTTCCCATTTCCACGACAGGGATCGCGCCAATACACCAGCGCAATTCGCCGGATTCGCGCAAACCGCTGAGATGTCGTTGTATGAATACCGAATTGACATTCAGCTTTTCATTGTAAAATGCTGCACTTGCAACCCGACGTTTCCGACGCTGTTCACCACCCATGACCCAGGCCGCCACCGTACCTGTCCTCGACCTGTCGACCTGCGACAAGGAACCGATCCGCACGCCCGGCAGCATCCAGCCGCACGGGTTCATGCTCACGCTCGCGCCCGACCTGGCGGTGCTGCAAGCCAGCGCCAACGTGGGCGACTGGACCGGCGCCGCGGCGGCGGACGTCGTCGGGCATCCGCTGGCGGACGTGATCGGCGCCGCGGCGGCGCAGCGCATCGCGCCCGAACTGGCGGCCGACCTGGGCGCGCGTCCGTACTACGTGGGCACGATCACGACGGCCAACGGCAACCACTTCGACGTGCTGGCCCACAAATGGGACGGTGTCATCGTCGCGGAATTCGAAGCCGTCGACCGCGCGGAAGCGGCCGATTTCCGCCACCTGTACCCGCTGATCGGCGACTTCCTGCTGAAGGTGAACGACGCGACCGGCATCGAAGCGCTGGCGAACCTGGCGTGCCAGCACATCCGCTCCGTGACAGGCTTCGGACGCGTGCTCGTCTACCAGTTCGACGCGGACGGCCACGGCCACGTGATGGCGGAAGCGCGCGACGAACGCTATCACTCGTACATGGGGCAGCACTTCCCCGCCTCGGACATCCCGGCGCAGGCGCGCGAATTGTACAAGCTGTCGCGCATCCGCCTGATCCAGGATGCGACCTACACGCCCGCGCCGCTCGTGCCGCCCCTGAATCCCGTCACGGGCCAGCCGAACGACTTGTCGTTCGCGGCGCTGCGCAGCGTCTCGCCCGTGCACCTGCAGTACATGCGCAACATGCACACGCTGGCGTCGATGTCCGTGTCGCTGATGGTCAAGGGCAAGCTGTGGGGCCTGATCTCGTGCCACAACGAGGAACCGATCGGCGTCGCCTTCGAAAAGCGCACGGCGTGCGAACAGCTGGGCCAGATCCTCGCGCTGTGCATCGAGTCGCGCGAGGACGCGGCCGACCTGCAGTTCCGCCTCGAGGTGCGGCGCACGATGGTGTCGATGCTGGCCGGCCTCACGCAGGGCAGCGATTTCATCGAGAACCTGGCGAACGTGTTCCCCGACCTGCTGCGCTTCGCGCGCGCGTCGGGCGCCGCGATCCTCGTCGACGACCGCATCCTCACGTACGGCGACACGCCCGGGGAAGACGACATCAAGGCCCTCGTCGACTGGCTCACCCTGCACGACCACGGCGACGTGTTCCACACCGATAAACTGTCCGCGCCGTATCCGCCGGCCGAACGCATCACGCGCAACGCCAGCGGCCTGCTCGCGATGCCGATCTCGCGCATCCACAAGCATTACCTGCTGTGGTTCCGTCCCGAGTACGTGCACACGATCGAGTGGGCGGGCAATCCGCACGGGAAGACGCCCGTTCCAGGCGCCCCGACACAGCTGTCGCCGCGCACGAGCTTCGAGGCGTGGCGCGAGACGATCCTCGGCACGAGCCAGCCGTGGCACCAGGGCGAGATCGAGATGGCGCTGGAATTCCGCACCGCCCTCCTCGGCATCGCGCTCGAACGCGCGGAGCAGATGGCGGAACTGGCCGAGGAACTGGGCCGCGCCAACAAGGAACTGGAAGCGTTCTCGTACTCCGTGTCGCACGACCTGCGCGCGCCGCTGCGCCACATCGTCGGCTTTGCCGACCTGCTGCTCGAATCGGCCGGCAGCGAGGACGCCCAGCAGCGCCAGCGCTTCCTCAGGAACATCAAGGAAGCCGCGCGCCTGGCCGGCAAGCTCGTCGACGACCTGCTGTCGTTCTCGCAGATGGGCCGCGCCTCGCTGCGCCCGACCACGGTCGACATGAACGACCTGGTCGCGGCCTGCCTCGACAAGCTGGCGCTGGAAACGCGCGGCCGCAACATCGAATGGGACATCGGCACGCTGCCCACGGTCTGGGCCGATCCGACGTTCCTGCACCTGGCCATGTTCAACCTGCTGTCCAACGCCGTGAAGTTCACGGGCCAGCGCGATCCGGCCGTGATCCGCATCTCCGCGGAAGACCATCCGGACGAGACCGTCTTCCACGTGGCGGACAACGGCGCCGGCTTCAACATGGAATACGTGCACAAGCTGTTCGGCGTGTTCCAGCGCCTGCACCGGATGGAAGATTTCCAGGGCACGGGCATCGGCCTGGCGAACGTGCGCCGCATCGTCGAGCGCCACAACGGCCGCGTCTGGGCCGACTCCGTGCAGGGCGAAGGCGCGACGTTCTCGTTCGCGCTCCCGAAACAAACCAATCATTGACCGTTTTACGAAGACTCCCATGCTCAAGCCCATCCTGCTGGTCGAAGACAACCCGAACGATCTCGAGCTCACGCTGATCGCGCTGTCCAAGAGCCAGCTCGCCAACCAGGTCATCGTCGTGCGCGACGGCGCCGAGGCGCTGGACTACCTGCACCGCCGCGGCGAATACGCGTCGCGCCCGGCCGGCAACCCGGCCGTCGTGCTGCTCGACCTGAAGCTGCCCAAGGTGGATGGCCTCGAAGTGCTGCGCAACGTCCGCACGACCGACGGCCTGAAAAGCCTGCCGGTCGTCATGCTGACGTCGTCGAAGGAAGAACAGGACCTCGTGCGCAGCTACGAGCTGGGCGTGAATGCCTATGTGGTGAAGCCGGTGGATTTTACGGAATTCGTGCGCGCGATCGCGGACCTGGGCATCTTCTGGGCCGTGCTGAACGAACCGCCGCCGGGGTCGCAGCGGTACGTCAAGCCCAACAAGTAACAATCGGTTCGGGCGCCGCGTAGGGTGGGCACTCCGTGCCCACGCGAACGTTCGCATCACGCATCGTTACGCGCGGGCACGCGATTCAAGCCACTGGCTTGAATTGCCCCGCCCTACGGCGCAGTAAATGCCGGATGCGCGCGCTGAGCGCGTCCGGATGGTACGGCTTCTGCAAGAGGTTGACGGACGCCTCCAGTTTCCCTTCGTGCGCCAGCACGCCCTCCGCATAGCCCGACGTATATAAAATCTGCGCCTGCGGCAGGCGCGCACGCACCGCTTCGCCCAGTTGCAGGCTGCTCACCGGCCCCGGCATGATCACGTCCGTGAACACGAGGTCGATGTGCTGGCCGCTCTCGACGATCTCCACCGCCTTCGCCGCGTCCGGCGCCTCCACCACCCTGTAGCCCAGCGCGGACAGGATGCCGCACGTCGTGCTGCGCACGTCCTCCTCGTCCTCGACGACGAGGATCGTCTCCACGCCGCCCAGCAGCGGTGCCGCCGGCGATTGTTCCACACGCTGCGGTTCGGCCTCGCTGCGCGGCAGGTAGATGCGCACGCTGGTGCCCTTGCCCGTCTCGCTCTTCAGGACGATCTCGCCGCCGGACTGCTTGACGAAGCCATAGGCCATCGACAGGCCGAGGCCCGTCCCCTGCCCCGTCGGCTTGGTCGTGAAGAACGGCTCGAACGCGCGCTCCAGCACTTCGGGCGGCATGCCTTTCCCGGTATCCGCCACTTCGATCAGCACGTAATGGCCGCGCGGCACTTCCGGCGGCAACACGCTGTCCGGGCCGGCATTGGCCGCGCGGATCGTCAGGGTGCCGCTGCCCGCCATCGCATCGCGCGCATTGATCGCGAGGTTCAGCAGCACGTTGTTGAGCTGGTTCGGGTCGACGAGCGTGCTGCCCAGGCCGGCCGCGATCTCCGTCACGACGCGCGCGCGCGGACCGAGCACGCGCCGCATCATGTCGTCCATCTCGCGCAGCAGGTGGCCCGGATTGATCACGACGGCCTGCAGCGGCTGGCGGCGGGCGAAGGCGAGCAGGTGCGACGACAGCTTGGCCCCGCGCTCCACGCCGGCCAGCGCCATGTCGACGCGCGCCTTGCCGGCATCGTTCAGGTTGCCCACCAGTTTCAGCAGCTGCAGGTTGCCGCCGATGATCTGCAGGACATTATTGAAATCGTGCGCGACGCCACCCGTCAACTGGCCGATCGCCTCCATCTTCTGCGCCTGGTGCAGCGCCGACTGGCTGGCGGCCAATTGTTCCTGGCTATGCCGCAGCGACACGAACGCGGCGTCGCGCTGGCGCCGGGCGATGCAGGCATCGCTGTGGTAGCGCACGCGCGCGACGAGCTCGCGCGGATCGGGCCACTTGACGAGGTAATCGTTGGCGCCGAGGGCGAACGCCTTCGCCTTGATTTCGGGATCTTCTTCGGACGACAGCAGGACAACGGGAATGTGCTCGGTGTCCTTGTCCGCGCGCAGGCGGCGGGTGACTTCGAAGCCGTCGATTTCCGGCATGCGCAGGTCGACGAGGACGACCGTCGCATTGACTTCCTTGGCCAGCTCGACCGCCATCGACGGGTCGCGGGCATAACGCAGCGCGTACGAGGCGCACCCCTTCATGCCATGGGAAATGATGTCCTCGGCAAAGGGTTCGTCGTCGATGAGGAGGACCGAGCAGGCGTTCGAGTCTTCTTGGTTCATTGCAAAGCGGGGAGCGGCGGCATTGAAAAAGGAACCAGAATTGCAAAAAAGTAATAACTGATTTTAACACCAAGCACGGCGGTGGGGAGGTTCGATTCAATCGTGCGACGCGGGCGATGGCATCCTGATAACGCGCGAGTGGCACGGAAAATCGCACGCACGCCACAGCCTGTGGTCCCGGCGGGCAGTTTCACTCAGCAATTACTCGCAAGCCATTTTCGCCTCCCTCGGCTTGCCCTTCACTTCCCGCACCGTCAGTGCACAGCGCTTCACGTTGTCGCTGGGTTTCACTTCCAACCAGCGCTTTGGCCCGCCGATCGCACCGTACTCGCACACGAGCCACTGCACATTCAAAGGCAGATCGATGCGGTAGCCGCCCTTGACGTCGAAGCGAGCGCCCTCGATCTCGGTCTGCTTGTCGAAGTAGGCGCCGACACCGGCAAGCGGCTTGCCGTCCAGGACCTTGGGACATTCGACCGTCCCGGCGGCCGCGTTGGAGACGGCTGCCGCGAGCATGACAGCGAGAGCGATGATCTTCATGGCACGATGACGATGTAGTATTGGTCGGCATCGTCGCATGGAAGAATTCCGCTACGCTTGACCACCCCGACCGGCCACGCGTTTTTATTTCGCCGCGCCACCGTTTTTCCGTTCCATTGATCGATCACCCAAAAATGTGTGTAGCCACCGCCCGGGCGTCGATTTCCGAATTCGATGAAGATTGCGGCATGATATCCGTGTTGTCTCGGAAACCTTCCTTGGCCGTTCTCGAATTTGAAGTTGGCGATCACGGTTCCTTGCGCAATGCGGCTTTGCTCCATCACACGCGGTCCGGGCCGCCAGTTTCCCGTGTAGCCAACATTTGTCACCTTTTGCGGCAGCGCGACGCATTCCTGATCCCTCCCGGCATAATGGCCGAAGTATTTCGCGAGGAGATCGCCAAGGTCGCCGTCGTAGATCACCGGGCGCATCTGCAGACCTCACGCCGCAATTTTGTTGGTGGCGGCGTCCCAGCCGCCCGACGTGCTGCCGCTCGCACCGCCCGATATCTTCTGCTGCGTGTAGCTCCACTTGATCTTGGAATATGCCAGCGACACCCTCTCGGTCAGGACGCCACCATCGCCACTGGACGGACTTACGGACGAGATCATAACGTTCTCGAGCTCGACAGTGAAATACTTGACTGGCTCGCCATTGCCGTCCGCGCGCATGAACTCGAACTTGGCTTTCGGGATCGTCTTCCCCGCGGCACAAGTCTGTTGAAGCAACGGCGACGATAGGTCCGCGAGCTTCTTGAACGAAATCTCCGACAGCTCGGCCCGGCCGGCAGTGTGGCCTGACGATGAGATCGCCAGC
Source organism: uncultured Massilia sp. (assembly GCA_966211695.1). Taxonomy (GTDB): domain Bacteria; phylum Pseudomonadota; class Gammaproteobacteria; order Burkholderiales; family Burkholderiaceae_D; genus Telluria. The sequence goes on from CBIHOW010000089.1 coordinate 13,639, forward strand.
GCTCGAGGCTGGTGGACGCTCCAATCTACGTTCACCACTTCGATCCATTCTTTATGCTTCGAGTCCGCCGACTCACCCTTGATGCCGTCGATTTGCAGGTATGCGTCGTTTGCCATGTTCGTGTCCAAGTTGAGAATGATAGAGTCCTACATCATCCTTCCTTGGCGGCCTCGGTAGTTGGCACTGATCAACAGCCCAATTATGTAAGTGCCAAGCGCATCGATGAAAGATGCCAGGATGGTCACGAACGGAACCAGCGCATCCCAATACACTGCACGTGACCCGAACAAGAGCACATGGACCGCGACCGCAAGGTGCGAATAGTCGGCGCTTAGTGAATGCCGGATCCGAATTCATCCAGGCGCCGCATGACGGACGGTTTCCGTAAGTACTTTTTCCTCAGCCGTGCGAGTTCCTCGTCCGTCCCCTTGCACAGCTTCATGATTTCGCGTTCGACTTCCCGCATGCGTTGCGTGTCGCCCGGCTCGGGTATCTCGCCACGCATGTGATCGCAGCCTTCGCGTCTGTCGATGAAACGCTGCACATCGCCAGGAAATCGTTCATCCGCCAACGATGGCAAGACAGGCATCAGCAAAGCCAGGCAGACCAGTGCTTTTCTCATCTCATCTCATCCTCTAATCAGAGGACAAGCGTACCCACATCAGCGACTCTTCTTCTTATTCGAAGTGAACGTCCGCGCATAAAACTCCGGCGGCTTCTTCGCCACCCATTCGATGAACGCCCTGATATCGTCATCCCCACGCAGCGCCTCCCACGTGTGATACGCCCGCAGCAGCTCGCGCTCAGAAAACGTCGCGTGGATCTTGCGATGGCAGATCTTGTGGATGGGGAATTGTTCCCTGCCCTTCAGCGACTTGGGGATCAAATGATGCCGGTCGATGTTGACCGTGCCCAGCGGCCGGCCGCACAGCGGGCATGGTGCATCCGCTGCGACGGGCGGGGCAGGAAGGTCGAGGTCGGGATAACGGGAACGGCGCGCCATGTGACCGATATCGGGGCGGCCGTGCCCGTTTAAAGCATCATCAGCCGCGCACGCGGGCCGCGATCGCGTCGCCCACCTCGACCGTCGTCGCCGTGCCGCCCAGGTCGCCCGTGCGCGGCCCCTCGCGCAGCACGTCTTCGATCGCGGCCACGATGGCATCGTGCGCCTCGCCGCAGCGCGGGTCGGCATCGGGTCCGGCCGCGAGGAACGACAGCATCATCGCGCCCGACCAGATCATCGCGATGGGGTTGGCGATGCCCTTGCCCGCGATGTCCGGCGCGGAACCGTGCACGGGTTCGAACAGCGACGGGAACGTACGGTCCGGGTTCAGGTTGCCGGACGGCGCCAGGCCGATCGTGCCCGTGCAGGCCGGGCCGAGGTCGGACAGGATGTCGCCGAACAGGTTCGATGCGACGACGACGTCGAAGCGGTCCGGCTGCAGCACGAAACGGGCGGTCAGGATATCGATGTGCTGCTTGTCGACGGTGATGTCCGGATAGCCGGCGTGGATGGCGTCCGCGCGGCCGTCCCACCACGGCATGCTGATGGCGATGCCGTTCGATTTGGTCGCGACCGTCACATGCTTGCGCTGGCGCGCGTTCGCGAGCTCGAACGCATACTGCAGCACGCGGTCGGTGCCGTGGCGCGTGAACACGGATTCCTGGATCACCATCTCGCGCTCGGTGCCCGGGAACATCACACCGCCCAGGTTCGTGTACTCGCCCTCGGTGTTTTCGCGCACGACGAAGAAGTCGATGTCGCCCGGCTTGCGGCCGGCCAGCGGGCACGGCACGCCTTCGAACAGGCGCACGGGACGCAGGTTGATGTACTGGTCGAATTCGCGGCGGAACTTGAGCAGCGAGCCCCACAGCGAGATGTGGTCCGGCACCAGCGCGGGCCAGCCGACGGCGCCGAAATAAATGGCGTCCATGCCGGACAATTGCTCCTTCCAGTCGGGCGGCATCATTTCGCCGTGCTGGATGTACCAGTCGCAACTGGCCCACGGAAAATGCGTGAACTCGAGCTGCAGGCCGAAGCGCTCGGCCGCGGCCGCCAATACCTTCAGGCCTTCCGGCAGGACTTCCTTGCCGATGCCGTCGCCGGCGATGGCGGCGATCTTGAAACGTCGTGTCATCTGTTTTCTTTCTTGAATGGTGAAGCTCACACGGCCGGCGCCGCAACGACGAGGCGCGAAAAACTGGCCACGCTGGCCGCGAACGAGAACGCGGCGGCGATGCCGAGCGCGAACCACGGTCCGCGCACGTGGGAGATGGTAAGGCAGAACGCCACCAGGGCGGCGCCCGTCGCCTGCCCCGTCAGGCGCGCGGTGGCGACCATGCCGCTGGCGCTGCCGGCACGGGACGCGGGCGCGCTGCCCATGATCGCCTTGACGTTCGGCGCCTGGAAAAAGCCGAAGCCGATGCCGCACACGGCCATGCGCCAGCCGATGTCGAAGGCGGACGGCGACGCCGGCAAACTCATCATCGCAACGAGGCCGGCCGCGAGGATCAGCAGGCCGATCCCGCCCAGCAGGCCCGGCGCATAGCGGTCGGACAGGCGGCCGGCCACGGGCGCCATCACGCCGACCATCACGGGCCACGGCGTCATCAGGAAACCCGTCTCGACGGGCGAACGGCCGAGGGTCGTCTCGAAGAAGAACGGCAGCGCGACGAACGCCAGCGCCTGCGCGGCGAACGTGCAGATGGCGGTGCTGGTCGACAGCGCGAACAACGGCCGGCGGAACAGGTCCACGGGCAACAACGGCGCCGGATGGCCGCGCTCGCGGCGCAGCAGCAGGCCGAAGAACACCAGCGCGATCAATGCCTCCGGCAGCAGGGTCGTCATGCCCACGCGGTGCGCGGCGTCGCCCAGCGCCAGCACGGCCATCGAAAACGCGACGACGTTGTAGAAGCCGGCGAGCCGGTCCACGCGATGGGTCGCGCGCCGCGTCTCCGGCAGCACCTTGCGCGCCAAGAAGAACGCGACGATGCCGGGCACGACGTTAATGCCGAACAGCCATTGCCAGGACGACGCCGCAAGGATGATCGATGCGAGGCTCGGCCCGAGCGCGAAGCCGACCGCGACGACGAGGGCGTTGGTGCCGAAGCCGCGTCCCTGCAGTTTCGCCGGATACGTGGCGCGCAGCAGCGCCGTGTTGACGCCCATGATCGCGCTGGCGCCGAGGCCCTGGAACAGGCGCGCGACGATCAGCACGGGCAGCGACCACGCGAGGGCGCACGCGAGCGACGCCGCCGTGAACAGGGCCATGCCGGCCACGTAGACGCGGCGGTAGCCGATGGTTTCGCCCAGCGCCGCGATCGGCAGCAAGGTCGCGACCATGGCGAGCTGGTAGGCGTTCACGATCCATACCGAGTCGGCCGGCGTGGCGTGCAATTGCTGCGCCATCGCGGGCAGCGCGGTGTTGGCGATGGAAGTGTCGAGGGACGACATGCCCACGCCGAGCGCGAGGGCGAGGATGGCCCAGGCGCGCGGCCCCTCGGGTAATCCGTCCTGTTCGAGAGGTGTTGTATTGACTGTTGCCTGCATGCTCGATCCTGACGGCAAAGGATCGATTGTAGGCCCGTTAGCCAAAGCTTGCAGGGGCCTCAGCAGCCGCTCGGCTTCACCCGCTCGACCTCGAGCCCGAACAGCGGACGCAGCCGCGTGCCGAAGACGTTGCCGGCGAACGCGGCCACGAGCCACAGCCAGCCGTGCAGGCTGCCCGACACGATGCCGCTGAAGTAGGCGCCGATGTTGCAGCCGTACGCCAGGCGCGCGCCATAGCCCAGCATCAGCCCGCCGACGACGGCAGCCAGGAGGGAGCGCAGCGGCACCCGCCACACGGGCGCATAGCGGCCCGCCAGCGCCGCCGCCAGCATCGCGCCCAGCACGATGCCGATGTCCATCACGGACGTCACGTCGTGCGACACGGGCGCGGCCAGCGCGGCGGCATTCGCCTTCGTCGACCAGTAGGTCCAGCTCGCCGTGTCGATGCCGACCGCCTGCGCGGCCTTTGCGCCCCACAGCGCGAACGCGGACGTCACGCCCCACGGCCGGCCGGACAGTGCGAGCGTCGCGAAGTTCAGCACGACGAGCGCGATGGCGCCCGCCACGAGCGGCCACGGCCCGTGCAGCCACGGCGACGCATGCGCGGGCCGCACGGTCGGATCGACGAGGTGGCCGTGGCGGCGTTTTTCCACGACGACGGTGACGAACGCGATCAGCGCGAACACGGCCCAATTGAGCAGCAGCGCGGGGGCCAGGCCCAGCGTCTTCACGAGCGAGATCGGTTTCAGCTGCGGCAGCGACGTCCAGAACGGCATGTGCGCGGTCGCGATGACGGAGCCGGCGATGAACGCGAGCAGGGTCACGATCATGCGCGTGCTGCCGCCGCCGACCGTGTACAGCGTGCCGGACGCGCAACCGCCGCCCAGTTGCATGCCGATGCCGAACATGAACGCGCCGATGATGACGGACGTGCCCGCGGGCGACACGAGGCCCGTGACGGGATTGCCGAACAAGGCGCCGGCGGACAGTGCCGGAAAGAACAGCGCGACGCCGACGGCGAGCATGATCATCTGCGCGCGCAGGCCGGCGCCGCGGCCGTCCGCGATGAAGACGCGCCACGCGGACGTGAAGCCGAACGCGGCGTGGTACAGCGCGAGGCCGAGCAGCGCGCCGACGACGAACAGCGCGGCGTGTTTCGCATCGACGGTCTGCGCCAGGTACCAGGCGCCGAGGATGATGAGGAGCAGCGAGACGCCGAGCGGTTTCGGGTTGATGTCGGCACCGCGCGGGAGCGTTGTTGAAGCAGCAGTAGACATTAGGTAACGATCTCGAAATGACGTAAGTCGTTATTTTCGCTCGTTTTTTTGTTTCCTGCTGGCGGCTGGCCGATCAGGGCGTGCAGAGGAAAGGCTTGGGTGCCGCCACCGGAATGGTCGCCGCAGGCACGAGGTCGGCCGGTACCGCCGGCAGCGCCTCGCGGATCGCCACCCGCTCGGCAGCAAGATCGCGCGCCCGCGTCACGCGCCCATTCTTGCCGTAGATGAAATCGCCGAGATAGACGGCCTGTCCGGCGGGCACGCGGAACGCGACCGGATCGCCCTCGAACTGCGCGCCGTTCATCGGGCTGTACACCCAGCTGCCGGCCGGAACCTCGAACGCAAAATAACGGATGCCGGCGGGCGTGGACGGCACGGCCGCGTCGACCCGGTTGAAGCGGAAACAATCGCCCGTGATCGCCTGCCGCTCGAAGCTGTACTCGGCCAGCTGGACGGCGTAGCGCGCATACGGCCACTGTCCTTCGACGCGCACGCCATAGACGATCACGGCACGGCCCGCGCGGGGCGCCCCGCCTGTTTCGAGAGGGACCGTCGAGCTGAGCGTACACCCGGCCGCCAGCACGGCCGCCATCGACAACGCACACCACCTTGGTCCGGACATCGTCACCTCACCGTTCATGGACTGCAAACGTAAAAGCCGCGTACTGCAGAACAATACGCGGCCTTCTGAATTCTGGCTCCCCGACCTGGACTCGAACCAGGGACCTGCGGATTAACAGTCCGTCGCTCTACCGACTGAGCTATCAGGGAAAGGAGGCCGCATTATAGCGGCTCAGTTCTGCGGTAGCAATAGCGCGTGTTGCGACGCCGTATGAAAGTCGCGCCAGACGCGGTTGATGGCGCTGTCGGCGCTGGCCGCCACCAGGCCGCAGTACGGATACAGCGTGTCGACCGCATGGCGCGACGCCGCCACCCATTCCTGCGCCAGTGCCTGCATCTGCGCGGCCTGCTCGTCCGCGACGGGGGCGCCGGCGACGACGTCGGCCCACGTCGCGTCGAGCAGGGCATAGAAGCGGCCGCGCACGTCATCGAGGCGGGAACGAACGCCATCCAGCACGGCGCGCACGGCCGGCACCTCGATCAACGGCGCGTTCTGCCCGCCGAACCGGTTGCGCCGGCGCGCAATGCAGCCATGGGCCAGGTCGACAAAGTGATACGCCATCCCGGCCACATTGGCCGCCAGCGTGACGAAGGCAAATGGGAGAAATGGAAAGCGGTACAGCGGCCCCTGCTCGTGCGCGGCGGCGGGGTCGATGACGAAACCGTTGTCGCCATGGACCCACGCGCCGCGGATGCGGTAGGCGTGCGACGCCGTCGCGCGCAGGCCGATGCTGCGCCAGCGGGGCACGATCTCGACGATCTCCTTCGGCACGACGAACGCCTGGATGCGCGGCTGGCCATCCGCATCGAACAATGGACGGCCGTCCGCGCGCAGGTAGGCGTTGAAAGTAAAATGCGTGGCCATCGGGGCGCCGCTGGCGTAATCCCACTCGCCCTCGATGCGCCAGCCGTCGCCGTCGCGGTCCGCGTGGCCCGTCGGGGCGCCGCTGCCCGCGAGGCAGGCGCGCGGCGTGGAGAGAATGGCGCGGGCCAGGTGCGGCGGCAGGAAGCCCGCGAACCAGCCGGCGCCCGCGCACAGGGTGACGGTCCAGCCGACGCTGCCGTCCACGCGGGCGATGGCTTCTTCCAGCCGCACGACCTCCGGCAGCGGCCGCTCTTCGCCGCCGACGGCGCGCGGCGCCAGCATGCGCAACCAGCCGCGGTGGTGGATCAGGGCCTGCTGGACGGGGTGCAGCCAGCCGTCCGTGTCGGCCGCGGCCGCGTAGTGGTCGATGCGGGCGGCATCGCGCGCCGCGAGCGGAGAACGGATAGTCATGGCAGGGCGGATACGAAAAAGGCCGCGTTGGATAACGCGGCCTTTCGGAATTCTGGCTCCCCGACCTGGACTCGAACCAGGGACCTGCGGATTAACAGTCCGTCGCTCTACCGACTGAGCTATCAGGGAATTGAGGCAATATTATAGCAGGAATCCGGGAATTGCCAAATCCTGCCCGCAGCGTGCGTCCGGCGCCGCCGTTTGTTATAGTCGGCGTCTTCCCGACCTACCCTACTGACCAATGACCACCCTCGGCACGCCCCTCTCTTCTTCCGCAACGAAAGTCATGCTGCTCGGCTCCGGCGAGCTCGGCAAGGAAGTCATCATTTCCCTGCAACGTCTCGGCATCGAAGTGATCGCCGTCGACCGCTACCCGAACGCGCCCGGCCACCAGGTCGCGCACCGCGCGCACGTCATCGACATGACGGACGGCGAGGCGTTGGCCGCGCTGATCGAACGGGAGAAGCCGGACCTCGTCGTACCCGAGATCGAGGCGATCGCGACGGCGAAACTGGCCGAGCTGGAGGCGGCCGGGACGATCACGTGCATCCCCACCGCGCGCGCCGCGCAGTTGACGATGAACCGCGAAGGCATCCGCCGCCTCGCCGCCGAGGAACTGGGCCTGGCCACGTCGCCGTACCGCTTCGCGTCCAGCCTCGACGAGTTGAAAGCCGCCTGCGCCGAGATCGGTTTCCCGAACGTCGTGAAACCCGTGATGTCGTCGTCGGGCAAGGGCCAGTCGAAGCTGGACAG
>CBIHOW010000090.1:0-20746 GCA_966211695.1 uncultured Massilia sp.
CAGTCATTGCCAATGCAAGGGTTCAGCTGTTTGTTGAGACAACAGATTAAGAAACCACTTCTTCCGGATTCAGGGTAGCGTCACCAGACGATACCCGTACAAGTTATGCCTGATGACCATAGCAAGTCTGTACCACCCCTTCCCATCCCGAACAGGACCGTGAAAAGACTCTGCGCCGATGATAGTGCTGCAACCAGTGTGAAAGTAGGTTATCGTCAGGCTAGTTATTAAGAAAAGCCCGCTCAGTATGCACTGAGCGGGCTTTTTGCTTTTTACCGGCTGCCTTGCGCGGTGGCGCGCGCCGCTTCGATCAGCCAGCGCCAGGCGCGGAATGCCCCCGCGTCAGGCGTTTCCCCCTTCAGCACGGCCAGCAATTCCTGGAAGCGCGCCCGCGCTCCCCCGGCCGCATACTGATCCTCCAACCACTGCACGAACGCCTCATCCGGCGCGCGTCCCATGGCACGGGCCGATGCGTCGAGCCAAGTGCGGCCGGCCGCCACGCCTTCGGGATCCGTCGGGGCGACGCCCCGCGCGACCGCATCGACGGCGGCGCGGTAGCCGTCGACCGCGGCCGTGCGATAGGCATCGGCATCCAGGGCACCCTCCCAGAACGCGCTGATGCCCATCTCGAATTCCCGCATGACGTTTGGGTCCTGCAGCATGCCGGCCAGTTCCGTCCACGCCTCGATCTGCGTCGGCGTGGGATGCTCCGGCAGCGCCGGGGCCATGGCCGCGGTCCGGCTGCGCCAGGTGTCGTCGGTGGGCGCGCCGCTGGTCACGCGCGCCATGAATGCGGCGACCAGGGCTTTCATCTGCTCATTGTTTACTCTGCTCATCTTCCAAAACCTCCTCATGGTGTCAACGTCAAGGTGAGGGAGGGCCAACGTCGCACGCAGCACGGACGCGGTCCGTTGCTTGGCCGCGATTTCGGCATCGAGGAGGGCGAGGCGCGCGCCCAGCACGTCCCGCACATCGCCGTGCGTGCGCAACAGCCGGCCGATCGCATCGAGGGCCACGCCGGCGTCGCGCAGTGCGCCGATGAGATCGAGCCGCGCCAGGTCGTCCTCGCTATACAGGCGGTAGTTGCTGTCGGTGCGCACGGCGGGCGGCAGCAGTCCTTCGTCCGAATAAAAACGGATGCGCCGTACCGGCTGTCCGGACATCCGCGCCAGTTCTCCGATCGTGTACGTCTTGGCTCCCATGACTCCAGAATGAAGTTTCCACCGCGTGGAGAGTCAAGCATTCCGCCACAATGCGCAACTGTTGTCTTCCGTTACGTCGAATGTCGCGCTCCGCTGCCGACGGTCCGGCCACCGTGCAGGCAGTGCGGCAGCAGCTGTTCGTCCAGCACGCGCCGCCGCCGTGCTGGGCGTGCCGCGCGTGGGTGAAGTATCTCTGATTGAGGCACAATATCGTTGCAAGCCTGTTAATTCATCCAGCGAGGAGGCCCATGAACGAACGGACCGCACGCGATGTCGTCCTGATGCGCGCCATCGAAACCGCCGACACGAAGCGCGAGATCCTGTCCGAAGACGACCGCGTCTACGCCAGCCGCAGCGCGCGCGAATTGGCGCACTGGCAGGCGGCCGAAGGGAAGAGCGAGCCGCGGCTCGACCACTTCCTCGGCCAGCGCGCGGAACTCATCCTCAAGCGGCTGGCCGAGCGCACGCCCGCGTTTGCCGCGTTCCGCCAGCGCCGTAGCCTGCTGCCGATGCTGGCCGTGCTGCTGCCCATCGCCGGCTTCGTGGCCGGCGCGGGGCTGGACCGCATCGGCGATCCGCACCGCGTCGACCTGCTGTCGGCGCCGCTGCTCGCGATCCTTGCGTGGAACCTGCTCGTGTATCTCGCGCTGATCGTGTGGGCACTCGTACCGTCCAAGCGCACCGGCTGGGCCAGCCCGCAACTGCTGCGGCGCCTGTCCGTCGGCAAGGCCGCGCTGCCGCGCAAGCTGCCGGCGCCGCTCGCCGCGGGCATCGCGCAATACTTCACGGACTGGTCGGCGCTGACGGCCAGGCTGACGCACCTGCGCCTCGGCCGCACGATCCACCTCGCGGCCGCCGCATTCGCGCTCGGTGCGATCGCGTCGCTGTATGCGCGCGGCGTGTTGACGCAGTACGCGGCCGGGTGGGAAAGCACGTTCCTCGATGCCCGGCAGGTGCACACGCTGCTGTCGTTCCTGTTCGCGCCCGCGCTGGCCGTGTTCCCGCTGCAGGGTTTTACGTTGGCCGACGTCCAGGCGCTGCGCTTCGTGCAGGAGCCGTCGCCGGCGGGCGGCGCGCGCTGGGTGCACCTGTATGCGGCGACGCTGTTCCTGCTCGTCGTGCTGCCGCGCCTCGTGCTGGCGATCGTGTCCGGCCTGCGCGCGCGCCGTCTCGCGCACCGCTTCCCGCTCGACCTGGGGGAGCCGTATTACCGGCTGCTGGCCGACCGCGTCGGCGCGTCCGGTCCGGCCGTGCTGCGCGTGATCCCGTACAGCTTCACCGTCGACGAGGCGCGCCATAAGGGTCTGGCCGCCGTCGCGGCGATGGTCCTCGGCGAACAGGCGCAGTTGATGCTGCGGCCCTCGTGTCCGTACGGCGAGGAACCGAAGGATGCATTGCGCGATGCGCACCTGGACGATGCCGGCGTCGCCATCACGGCCGTCCTGTTCAACCTGGCCGCAACGCCGGAGCGCGAGAACCACGGCGCCTTCCTCGACTATCTGGCGCGGAACACGCCGCGCGGCATCGCCGTGCTGCTCGACGAATCGGGCCTGGTGGAGCGCGGCGCCGTCGACGCCCGCCTGGTGGAACGGGTCGCGCTGTGGCACCAGTTCTGCCAGTACCACCACGCGCCGGCGACCGTCGTCGACTTGCTGCATCCGGAGCGCCATCCGCTCGACCTCGGCAGCGGCCTGCCCGTGTCGGGGGCGGCATGAGCGCGCAACCCGTCGACATCCAGTTCGCGCTCGTCTCGCACACGAACAACGGCAAGACCACGCTGGCGCGCACGCTCGTCGGCATGGACGTGGGCGAGGTGCGCGACGCCGCCCACGTGACCGTGTTCGCCGAAGCGCACACCCTGCAGACCAGTAGCGCGGGCGACCGCCTGCTGTTGTGGGACACGCCCGGCTTCGGCGATTCCGTCCGCCTGCTGAAGCGCCTCGCGCAGGCCGGCAATCCGATCGGCTGGTTCATGCGCGAAGTGTTCGACCGCTACCGCGACCGCCCGTTCTGGCTCAGCCAGCAGGCGCTGCGTGCGGCGAAGGACGCGGCCGACGTCGTGCTGTACCTCGTGAATTCGTCCGAGGATCCGCGCGATGCCGGGTATCTGCCGGCCGAGATGCGCATCCTCGAATGGCTCGGGAAGCCCGTCGTCGTGCTGCTCAACCAGCTGGGCCCACCGCGCCCGGACGAGCAGGAACAGGCGGAGCAGGCGCGCTGGAAGACGCACCTTGGGGCGTATTCGATCGTGCGCGACGTGCTGGCGCTGGACGCGTTCGCGCGCTGCTGGGTGCACGAGGACGTGTTTTATGAACGCGTCGGCAAGTTGATCGATGAATCCAAGCGCGACGGCTATGCGCGGCTGCTCGCGGCCTGGCAGGCGAACAACGTGCAGCGCTTCCGCGACTCCGTGGCGTTGAGCGCGCAGATGCTGGCGGGCGCCGCGCGCGACAGCCAGGCCATCGAGCAGGAGGGCAAGGCCGGCCTGTTGAAGTCCGCGCTGAAGGCCGTGGGTCTCGGCAAGGATGAACAGAAGCGCCAGGACGCGGCGATGGCCGGCCTCGTCGAGCGACTGGAGCGGCGCATCGGCGACACGACCGTCGGCCTGCTGCGCCTGCACCGCCTCGACCCGGGGGACGCGGGCCGCATCAATGCCCGCGTGCGCGAGAACTTCGCCGTGCGCGCGCCCATCGACAAGGCGCAGGCCGGGCTCCTGGGCGCCGTCGTTTCCGGCGCCGCGACGGGCCTGTCGGCCGACCTGATGGCCGGCGGCCTTACGCTGGGCGGCGGCGCGCTGCTCGGCGCGATCGTGGGCGCGCTCACGATGGCCGGCGCGGCCTGGGGTTTCAATACGACGACGGACCGCGACCATCCGACCGTGCAGTTCGCGGATCCGTTCCTGCGCACGCTCCTCGTCGGCAGCGTGCTGCGCTATCTCGCCGTCGCCCACTTCGGGCGCGGACGCGGCAACTTCGTCGAAGGCGAGGCGCCGCCGTTCTGGCAGGCCGAGGTCGAACGCAGCGTCGCCGTGCACGAAGCCGAACTGGCGCCGTTGTGGAAGGCCGTGCGCGCCGCGCCCGATGCGGCGGCGGCCGCGGCTCCCCTGCAAGCGCTGCTGGGACGCGTGATGGCGGAGACGCTCGAACACCTGTATCCGGAGGCGGCGGCGCGCGCGCTGGCACGCGCGGACATGTGACACCTGTTGCAAATTGGGACAAGCGCGGGCCGCGCACGCCGCACTTCAGGGCGCAGGATGCATGGCACGCCGATTGCTCTTGGTGGGATAGACCGATAAACCTACAGGAGACATCACCATGAAGCACAAGATCCGCATCGCCGCCGGCGCAGTCACCGTTGCCGCCGCCGCACTCACCTCGCTCTGGGCCAGCGCGCACGGCAACGTGGTTCCGCAAGCCGTCGACACGACGGGCCTGCCCACCCTGGGCGATAAATGGCGCGACGAGAATCCCTACCGCACCAACAAGCTCGCGCTGAAGATCGGCGCGTCGGCCTACGGGCAGAACTGCGCGCGCTGCCACGGGCTGGAAGCGGTGTCGGGCGGGATCGCGCCGGACCTGCGCCTGCTCGACCGCGACTGCACCGGCATCAAGAACGAGAAGAAGAAGGAAGCCTGCTACAAGGAGATCGACAACTACTTCCTGACCAGCATCCGCCACGGCAAGGTGCGCAACGGCGCCGTCTACATGCCGCCGTTCGAAGGCGTGTTCAACCAGGAAGCGATGTGGGCCATCAAGACCTACCTCGAATCCCGCCGCGCCGCCGACTGAGGCCGACATGTCGACCCCGACGTCGCCATCGCGCCGGCGCGTGCTCGCCGCCGGCCTGCTGCTGGGTGCCGGCATCGCCGCACCCGCTTTCGCGGCAGACAATCCCGTGCTGCGCGAGGTCGGCCATCTCAAGGTGGCCGTCTATAACGATCTCGCGCCGTTCTCCGACCACGGCCAGGGCATCGACGCCGACCTCGGCGCCGCGCTGGCCGGCAAGCTGGGGCTGAAGCTGACGCTGTTGCCGTTCAATGCCGGCGACGACCTCGGCGACGACCTGCGCAACATGGTGTGGAAGGGCCACTACCTCGGCTACGGGCCCGCCGACGTGATGCTGCACGTGCCGGTCGACCGCATGCTGATGAATGCGAATCCGCAGGTCGAGATCTTCGCGCCGTACTACGTCGAGACCGTGCGGCTCGTGCGCAGCGCGCAGGCGATTCCGCAGTTCGACGGCGTGGACGCGCTCGCGGGCAAGCGCATCGGCGTCGAGAAGGTGTCGATCTCCGGCATGGTGATGCTGGGCGAGGGCGGAGGACGCTTCCGCGAGCAGGTGCATATCTACCCCACCGCGATCGAGGCGCTGGAACAGCTGAAGGCGGGCAGCCTGGATGCCGTGCTGGCCACGCGCGCCCAGATCGAATCGGTGATGAAGGGCGATCCCGCGTTCCCGCTGCAGGACGTGCCGTTCGACCGCCTGCCGCGCGGCGGCTGGGCGGTCGGCATGGCGGTGAAAAAGGATAACCTCGGCCTCGCGCGCCAGTTGCAGGCGGCGCTGAACGACTTGGCGGCCAGCGGCGAGTTGAAGACGATCTTCGCGAAGTACGGGGTGCAGGCCGTCAAGCCGTGATCATTCGTCCGACCACAGCTTGCCGCCCGTGGCCCAGTGTTCCCGCCTGATTTCGTGGATCAGGATGTCCACGGATTCGGGCGGGCAGTCCAGCGTCCTGACGGTGGCTTCCGTGACGGCTTTTACGAAGGCGCGCTTTTGTTCCGGCGTACGGCCTTCGAACAGTTGAACGTTAATGGTCGGCATAAGGGTTCCTTCAGGTTCGGTATCGGGGACTGGCGGCGTCCAGGCGGCGCAGCAGCGACGGCCATTCGAGCACGCCTTCGGGCGAACCGTCGCCCACGAGTTGTGCGTGGACCGTCGCGCACATCGTGTCAGTAGGCTGCACGAGCGGCACGCCGGCCGCCTGCGCGCGCAGCTGCACGGCGCAGGCGCGGTCCAGCGTTTCCATCAGCACGAACGCTTCCGGGAGTGTCCGGCCCACGGTCAGGCTGCCGTGGTTCCGCAGCAGCATGGCGGGACGGTTGCCGAGATTGTTCACGAGGCGCGCCTGTTCGCCAGGCGCCATCGCGATGCCTTCGTAGTCGTGGTACGCGAGCTCGCCGTAGAAGCGCAGCGCATACGGCGACAGCGGCAACAGGCCGTCCTTCTGCATGCCGACGGCGATGCCGGCCGGATTATGCAGGTGCATGACGCAGGCCGCATCGGGCCGCGCCTTGTGCACCGCCGCGTGCAGGCGGAAGCCGGACTGGTTGACCGGCGCGGGGAGCGCCCCGACGACGTTGCCGGCGCTGTCGACCTTGACCAGGTTCGAGGCCGTCACCTCGTCGAAGCACATGCCGAACGCGTTGATCAGGTAGTGACCCGGTTCGCCGGGTACGGCGGCCGAGATGTGGGTGTAGATGCCGTCGGCCCAGCCGTACAGCGCGCATAACTGATAGCACGCGGCGAGGTCGACACGGGTTTGCCATTCCGGGAGTTTGTCCATCACGCGAGCGTAACAGGCCGCGCGCACGCCGGTCATATGCCGGCGTGCATGAATGTTATGCGCCTCGCGTATTCAGAACTGATACTGGACACTGGCACCCAGCACCCAGTTGCGGCCCGGCGCGGGCTCGTAATAGCGCTTGTTGCTGTCGCCGACGATGACGGAGCCGACGTACGTGCGGTCGAACACGTTGTTCACGCGCGCATACTCGCGCAGGCGCCACGCGCCCAGCGGCTGGCTGGCCTGCACGCGCGCGTTGACGATCGCATAGCCCGGCGCCGGCGTGGCCGCGTTGGCGTCGTCCGGATAGACCTTGCCGCTGGCGATGGTCTCCAGCGCCGCCTGCAGGCGGCCGTCCGCATCCTTCCACGCCAGCTCGCCGAACAGGCTCGTACGCGGCACGCCCGGCAGGCGGTTGCCCTCGGCGACGCCGGTGAACGCTTCGTCGTAGATCGCGCGCAGGAAGGTAGCGGCCACGCGGGCGGAAAAGCCGGCGCGCAGGTCGGCGTCGAGCGACAGTTCCATCCCCTGGCGCAAGGTGGCGCTCGCGTTGCGGTAGCTGGTGCGGCCGCCGCTGGAGCTGTCGACCACCAGTTCGTCGTGCGTGCGCACCTGGAACAGGGCCGCGTTGACGCGCACGTCCTGGCCGACCAGGGCCTTGGCCCCAAGCTCCAGCTGGGTGCTCGTGGCCGCGCCGAGGCGGTAGTTGAAGCCGTTGCCCGTGCCCGAGTAGAACACTTCGTTCAGCGTGGGCGTCTCGAAGCCGCGCGCCGCGCTGGCGTAGACGTTCAGCGTCGGCGTCACCTTGTACAGCGCGCCGAGCAGCGGCGTCGTGTGGCGGTAGTCGACGCCGCCGCTGTCGTTGCCGTTCGCGAGATAGTGGTCGTCGACGTCGAAGCTCACCCGGCTGTGGCGCAGGCCGCCCGTGAGCACCCACGGCCCGTATTCCCACTCCAGCTGCAGGTAAGGATCGACGTTGCGCACGTCGTCTTCCTCGTCGCGGCGCAAGCGGCCCTTCACGCCGAACGTGGTGTCGACGAAGTTCTCGTACCCCTTGCGCGTATCGTTCGATTTACCCGCTTCCAGGCCGACGGTCGTGCGGAGACTCCCATCGCCGAGCGGGCGCACCATCAGCCAGTTCGCGTCGATACCGTAGAAATCGCGGTCGAAGTCGACTACGCCACCGGAATGGCTTGCAGGCGCCTGGAACCCTTTCGAGAAGGACTGGTACTGGATCACGCTGCGGTTGCCGCCATAGACTCCAACGTGCAGGCGATCCTGGCCGAACTTCTCGTCCCATGCCAGGCCGACCTGCGTGTGGTGGATGCTTTTACGGGTGTCGTAGCGGTCGGCCAGGGTGCGCTTGGGCGTCCGGGTGTCCGTCGTGTCGATCTCGCCCGCGCGCGGGTCGCGCTGGAACGTGGCCCACGTCACGCCGAGCGGATCCTGCGTGTCGTCCTGGCGCAGGCCGCTGGCCGTCACCGTCAGCTTGCCGGTGGCGGACGTGTCGAACGTCAGCTTCGCATAGGCCTGGTCGCGCGTGGCGGCGCTGTGGGCGCGGTAGCCGTCCGTCTCGAAGCGCGAGCCGTCCAGCAGCCAGCCGAAGGCGCCCTGTTTACCGCCCGTGTTGACATCAAGCTTGCGCATGCCGTCGCTGCCGGCGGAGACATTCGTGTCGACATAAGGCGCGCCACGTGGATCGCGGGTGAACAGTTGTATCACCCCGCCGGCATGGTTGCCGTACAGCGTGGAGAAGGGGCCGCGCAAGACTTCGATGCGCTCGGCCATGTCGAGGTTGAACGTCGCGGCCTGGCCCTGGCCGTCCGGCATGGTGGCCGGGATGCCGTCCGCGACGAGGCGCACGCCGCGCACGCCGAACGCGGACCGGGCGCCGAAGCCGCGCGACGAGATCTGCAGGTCTTGCGCGTAGTTCTGGCGGTTCTGCACGACGAGTCCCGGCACAGTCGCCAGCGCCTCGGACGCGTTGACGCGGGGCTGGGCCGCGCCGATGCGGTCCGCGTCGACGACGTCGATCGCGGCCGGCAGGTCGAAGCTCGTGTGCTCGGCACGCGTGGCGCTGACGACGACCACGCTCATCGGCGCATCGGGTGCCGCCGCAGAGGCAGCCAGGGGGGCGGCGGCGAACAGCGCCGCCACGAAGTTCAAACGGTATGTCATCTTCTCTCCAGGTCAAATGGTCCGCCCTGTCGTCCGGGCGCTGACCATCAGCGCATGCAATATACCTGCCAGCCCGGAAACGTGCTGCCCGCATGGCATGGCGCTTGCAATCCTGGGAGTACCGCTCACTTAGTACCGTTCACTCCTGGAGGACCATCATGTCACGCATTCACTCCCTCATCGCCCTGCTGGTTTTCGGCTGCGGCACCGCGCAGGCCGCCCCGTTTGCCTACGTCCCCAACGAAAAATCCGGCAGCATCAGCGTGATCGACACGGCCGGCGGTGCGGCCGTGCGCCAGATCGCCGCCGGCAAGCGCCCGCGCGGCATCGCGGCCGATCCGGCGGGCAGCCGGCTGTACGTCACGGACGCCGCCGGCAATGCGCTGCTCGTGCTGGATGCCGCCAACGGCGCGCAGCTTGCCACGATCCCGCTCGGCAGCTCGCCCGAGGGCGTGAACGCGTCGCGCGACGGGCGCTGGGTCGCCGTGGCCGTGGAGGACACCAACAGCGTGGCGCTCGTCGACACGGCCGCGGGCAAGCTCGTCGCCGACATCCCCGTCCAGGGCAAGAATCCCGAACACGCCGTGTTCAGCCCGGACGGGCGCTGGCTGCTCGTCTCGGCCGAGAACGCGGAACAGGTCGACGTGATCGATGTCGCGGCGCGGCGCCAGGTGGGCTCCATCGCCGTCGGCCTGCGTCCGCGCGGCATCGGCTTCTCGCCGGACGGCGCGCGGGCCTACGTCGCGTGCGAGCTGGCGGGCGCCGTGCACGTGATCGACATGGCGGCGCGGCGCAGCATCGCGGCGATCCCGGCGGGGAAGAACCCGGCCGGCATCGTCGTGTCGCCCGACGGGAAGACCGTGTTCGTGTCGAACGGCGCGGACGGCAGCGTGATGCGCATCGATGCGGCGCGCAACGCGGTGGACGCCACCATCGCCGTCGGCAAGCGGCCGTGGAACATGGCGCTGACGCCGGACGGCAGCCGGCTGTACGTGGCGAACGGGCGCTCGGACAGCGTGTCCGTGATCGACACGGCCGCGGGCAGCAAGACGGGCGACATCGCGGTGGGCCAGCTGCCGTGGGGCGTGGTGATCCGCTGAGTTGTTCAAGTTTGTGACACCTGTACCAGAAACAGCCGGCGCCGAGACTCCCAACACGGCAAAAACAGGGGAAAGCGGGCTGGCACGGGGTTTGCGAAAGAAGGGATGTATCGAACAAAGACCCAGCGCCGGCAACGGCCACATTCCAACTCATAGTGAAAGAGGATGACATGAATCTCGCGGACATCAGCAAACTCGGCGTCGCCAACCCGTTCCGCCAACGCTACGACAACTTCATCGGCGGCAAGTTCGTCGCGCCGGTCAAGGGCGAGTACTTCGCCAACGTCACGCCGATCAGCGGCCAGCCGTTCTGCGAAATCGCCCGTTCGACGGCCGAAGACGTCGAGCTGGCGCTGGACGCCGCGCACGCCGCCAAGGACGCCTGGGCGAAGACGTCGCCGGCCGAACGCGCCAACATCCTGAACCGCATCGCCGACCGCATGGAGCAGAACCTGCGCCTGATCGCGACCGCCGAGACCATCGACAACGGCAAGCCGATCCGCGAAACGATGGCGGCCGACATCCCGCTGGCGATCGACCACTTCCGTTACTTCGCGAGCTGCATCCGCACGCAGGAAGGCGCCATCTCGACCATCGACGACCAGACCTACGCGTACCACTTCCACGAGCCGCTGGGCGTCGTCGGCCAGATCATCCCGTGGAACTTCCCGATCCTGATGGCCGTGTGGAAGCTGGCCCCGGCCCTCGCCGCCGGCAACTGCGTCGTGCTGAAACCGGCCGAGCAGACCCCGGCCTCGATCATGGTGCTGGTCGAACTGATCGCCGACCTGCTGCCGGCGGGCGTCGTCAACGTCGTCAACGGCTTCGGCCTGGAAGCGGGCAAGCCGCTCGCGTCGAGCAAGCGCATCGCCAAGATCGCCTTCACGGGCGAGACGGGTACCGGCCGCCTGATCATGCAGTACGCCGCACAGAACCTGATCCCGGTCACGCTGGAATTGGGCGGCAAGTCGCCCAACATCTTCTTCGCGGACGTGATGGATGCGGACGACGACTTCTTCGACAAGTGCCTGGAAGGCTTCGCGATGTTCGCGCTGAACCAGGGCGAGGTGTGCACCTGCCCGTCGCGCGTGCTGATCCAGGAATCGATCTACGAGAAGTTCATCGAGCGCGCATTGGCGCGCGTGGCGCAAATCAAGGCCGGTAACCCGCTCGACGAGAGCACGATGATCGGCGCGCAGGCGTCGAAGGAACAGCTGGAAAAGATCCTGTCCTACCTCGACATCGGCCGCCAGGAAGGCGCGCAGGTGCTGGCCGGCGGCGAACAGGCGAAGCATGACGGCGACCTGTCCGGCGGCTACTACGTGCGTCCGACCGTGTTCAAGGGCGACAACAGCATGCGCATCTTCCAGGAAGAGATCTTCGGCCCGGTCGTGTCGGTGACGACGTTCAAGGACGAGGCGGACGCGCTGCGCATCGCCAACGACACGCTGTACGGCCTGGGCGCCGGCCTGTGGACGCGCGACGGCAGCCGCGCCTTCCGCGTGGGCCGCGCGATCCAGGCGGGCCGCGTGTGGACCAACTGCTACCACCTGTACCCGGCCCACGCCGCATTCGGCGGCTACAAGCAGTCGGGCATCGGCCGCGAGAATCACAAGATGATGCTCGACCACTACCAGCAGACCAAGAATCTGCTGGTGAGCTACAGCCCGAAAGCGCTGGGCTTCTTCTAAGTAGCAAAGGGGCGCCATGACAGCCAATATCGAACGCGTCCTGGCGACCCCCGCCGCGCTGGCCTTCATCGGCGAGCTGCGGCGGCGCCACGGGCCGCTGATGTTCTTCCAGTCCGGCGGCTGCTGCGACGGCAGCACGCCGATGTGCTACGCCGCCGGGGAGTTCGACCTGTCCGACACGGACGTCTACCTGGGCAACCTGGACGGCGCGCCGTTCTACATCGGGCTGGAGCAGTTCGGCTACTGGGAGCACACGCAGCTGATCATCGACGTGGTGGAAGGCAACGGCGGCATGTTCTCGCTCGATAACGGCACGGGCCGGCGCTTCCTCACGCGGTCGCGCCTGTTCACGGACGAGGAAAACGGCCAGCTGCGCAGCCAGGCGCCCGGACCTTAACCAGCTCATAACGACAACAAAGGAGACAAGCATGAAGACGAGAATGACCATCCTGCTCGCAGGACTCGCCCCGCTGGCGTTCATCGCCCAGGCGGCCGACATCACCAACGCGATGCTCGAGAACGCGGCCAAGGACACGAAGAACGTCCTGTCCTTCGGCATGGGTACCCAGGGCCAGCGTTATTCGACGCTCACCCAGATCAACACGAAGACCGTCGGCCAACTGGTCCCGGCATGGTCGTTCTCGTTCGGCGGCGAGAAGCAGCGCGGCCAGGAGTCGCAGCCCATCATCGCCAACGGCAAGATGTTCGTCACCGCGTCGTACTCG
Organism: uncultured Massilia sp.; assembly: GCA_966211695.1. Taxonomy (GTDB): domain Bacteria; phylum Pseudomonadota; class Gammaproteobacteria; order Burkholderiales; family Burkholderiaceae_D; genus Telluria. Next base: position 12,460 of record CBIHOW010000090.1, read on the forward strand.
CGCATCTTCGCGATCGACCTGAAGACGGGTAACAAACTGTGGAAGTACGAGCACCGCCTGCCGGAAGCGATCATGCCGTGCTGCGACGTCGTCAACCGCGGCGCCGCCGTGTACGGCAACCTCGTCATCTTCGGCACGCTGGATGCGCAACTGGTCGCCCTCGACCAGAACACCGGCAAGATCGCGTGGAAGGAAAAGGTCGACGACTACGCGGCCGGCTACTCGATCACGGCCGCGCCGCTGATCGCCAAGGGCGTGCTGATCACGGGCGTGTCGGGCGGCGAGTTCGGCATCGTCGGCCGCGTGGAAGGCCGCGATCCGCTGACGGGCGAGCTGCTGTGGACGCGTCCGACCGTGGAAGGCCACATGGGCTACAAGTACGACAAGGACGGCAAGGCCACCGAAGCGGGCATCACCGGCACCGTCAACAAGAGCTGGCCGGGCGAACTGTGGAAGACGGGCGGCGCCTCGACCTGGATGGGCGGCACGTACGATCCGGCCACGGGCCTCGCGTACTTCGGCACCGGCAACCCGGCGCCGTGGAACAGCCACCTGCGCCCCGGCGACAACCTGTATTCGTCGTCGACCATCGCGCTCGATCCCACGACGGGCCAGATCAAGTGGGCCTACCAGAACACGCCGAACGATTCCTGGGACTTCGACGGCGCCAATGAATTCGTCACGTTCGACATGAACGGCAAGCGCTACGGCGGCAAGGCCGATCGCAACGGCTTCTTCTACGTGATCGATGCGAAGACGGGCCAGTTGCAGAACGCGTTCCCGTTCGTGAAGAAGATCACGTGGGCGAGCAGCATCGACCTCAAGACGGGCCGGCCGAACTTCATCGCGGCCAACCGCCCCAGCGACCCGACGAAGGGCGACGGCAAGAAGGGTTCGACCGTGTTCGCCGCGCCGGCCTTCCTGGGCGCGAAGAACCAGATGCCGATGGCGTACAGCCCGCAGACCGGCCTGTTCTACGTGCCCGCCAACGAGTGGGGCATGGAGATCTGGAACGAGCCGATCACGTACAAGAAGGGTGGCGCGTACCTCGGCGCCGGTTTCACGATCAAGCCGCTGAACGACGACTACATCGGCGCGCTGCGCGCGGTGGATCCCAAGACCGGCAAGATCGTCTGGGAGAACAAGAACTCGGCACCGCTGTGGGGTGGCGTGATGACGACGGCCGGCGGCCTCGTGTTCTACGGCACGCCCGAGGGTTACCTGAAGGCGGTCGACGCGAAGTCGGGCAAGGAGCTGTGGAAGTTCCAGACCGGCTCCGGCGTCGTCGCGCCGCCGGTGACGTGGGAAGACGGCGGCGTGCAATACGTGGCCGTCGTCTCCGGCTGGGGCGGCGCCGTGCCGCTGTGGGGCGGCGAAGTCGCGAAGAAGGTCAACTTCCTGGAGCAGGGCGGCTCGGTCTGGGTCTTCAAGCTCGCCACCAAGATCTGATTCGAACTCCAGGTAAGTGGTCAGGGAGGGTTATGCATCGGCTGCGGCGGCGGCCGGCGTCAGGACCCTGTTTTGCCGCGGCTTCGGCCGCGGTTTTTTTATTTATATCGTTTATTCCGTTTTTGCGTGGGGACGGTCAAAACTGCAACACCTGATCCGATTCGCTACAGCAAAAACACCTTCTTGACGCGTTCTCCCCCGTGAAACGACCGGGCACGCAACTTGCCATCACTGTCGGTACATCTCAACGATGTATTCCACTACAAACAAGAAAGCGAGGAGACAAATGAAGAAGGTTCACGTACTGGCCGCCCTGGCCTCGATCGGCGCCTGCACGCAGCATGCCTACGCGGTCGACCTGAAGGCCGGCGACTGGACGGTCAACGTCGGCGGCATCGTCAACGCCTACTACACGGGCGTGTCGTGCAGCGGCGATGCCGTCGGCGGGCTGGCGCTGGGCGGCCGTGCGCTCGGCTGCGGCGGCGAGGATCACCGCACCACCATCGGCAACGGCCTGCTGCCCAGCGGCCTCGTGACGTCCGTGTCGTCGACGCAGGGCGGCTTCGACGTCACCGCCAAGATCGGCATCTACGCCGCCACGGCGACGGACAGCGCGATCGCCCAGAACAGCACCGTCGACGTGCGCCAGGCCTTCTTCACGTTCGGCCGCGCGGACCTCGGCACGTTCAAGCTGGGCCGCGACTACGGCATCTTCGGCGCCAACGCGATCCTGAACGACATGACTCTCGTCGGCGCCGGCGCGCCCGTGCAGGCCACGCAGCGCGGCCGCGTCACCCTTGGCCACATCGGCGCCGGCTACAGCTACCTGGGCACGTATGGCCAGATCGTCTACAGCACGCCGAAAAACGACGCCGGCATCGGCTTCGACTTCGGCGTGATGAGCCCCGTGTCCGACACGCCGGTCATCGCCGGTCCGCGCTACTCGACCCGTTCGAGCCCGCAGGTGCAGGCGCGCCTCTCGTTCGAGCAGGACGGCTTCAAGGCCTGGCTGGGCGCGAAGACCCAGCGTTTCGAAACGCAGACGGCGGGCGCGAGCGATCTCACGATGAACGGCTTCGAAGCCGGCGCCTCGTACCAGCTGGGCGCGGCCGGCCTCCTCGTCAACGCGCAGACGGGCCGCGCGCTGGGCATCCTGTCCGACGCCGACCAGGGCGACGTTCGCTCGAAGAACTACCTCGTGCAGGGCACGTTCAAGGCGACCGATGCGCTCAAACTGGGCCTGTCGTGGGGCCGCAGCGCGAATGACGACAACACGGTCGGGACGGGCGGCCTGAAGTCGAACGCGAATCTCACGGCGGGCGCCTATTATTCGCTGAACAGTGCGATCACGCTGGTGGCGGAGCTCGGGCAGACCCGTTCGAAGGGCTTCGGCGGCGCCACCGCGCGCATGAACGGCGGTTCCGTCGGCGGCATCATCTTCTTCTGACGCTGCCATGTTTCCGCTCCGTTTCGTCATCTGCTGGCTGCTGGTGTGCGCTGCGGCGCACGCCGGCACGCTGACGCAGGCGGAGCTGGCGCGGCGCTTTCCCGCGCCGCTGGTGGTCGGCGAGAAAGCGGCCGACCTCCCGGCCTGGCCGCTGTTCAAGCAGAACGGCACGGCGACGGAACTGGTCGGCTACGCGTTCGAATCGGCCGACCTGGCGCCGGTGCCGGGCTTCGCCGGCGTGCCGCCAAATCTCCTCGTCGTCATCGACCCGAAGGGCACCTTCCTCGACGTCGCCGTGCTGTCGCAGCACGAACCCGTGTTCCTGGAAGGGCTGGGCGAGGCGCCGCTGCGCGACTTCCTGCAGCAGTACCGCGGGCGGTCGCTGGGGCAGGGGATCACGGTCGGCGGCGGGAAGGGAAGCCTGGACGGCGTGTCCAAGGCGACGGCGTCCGTCCGCATCATCAACCAGAGCGTCCTGTCGGCCGCGCTGAAGGTGGCGCGCGCCAAACTCGGTTTTGCGCAGGGGCGCGACCCGGGCCGCATCGGCCGCATTCGTCCCGACGTCTTCGCGCCGATGTCGCTGCAGGAGATGCTCGATGCGGGCCTCGTGCGCCACGTCCGCGTGCGCAACGGCGGCGTCGAGCGGCTGTTCGCGGGCAGCGCCGGCGCCGGGCTGGATGCGCAGGCGCTCGCGCAGCCGGACGATGTCTTCATCGACGTGTGGGTGGCGTGGGCCTCGGTGCCGGCCGTCGGCCGCAACCTGCTGGCGCCACGCACGTGGGCCCGGCTGCAGGGGAGGCTGGAGCCGGGCGACCACGCGCTGCTCGTGCTGACGTCCGGCCCGCACACGCTCACCGGCGCGGACTTCGTGCGCGGCAGCGTCCCGCGCGGCATCGTGCTACGCCAGGACCGCCTGCCGGTGGAGATGCGCGACCTCGATCTGGAACCGCGCCTGGCCGATGGCGTACACCTGCCGGCCGACGAGATGCTGCTGTTGCGCGTGATCGCCCAGGCGGGCCTGGATCCGTCACGCGCCCTCGACTTCGCGCTGCCGGTCACGCGCAGCAAGGGCATCGTCTATCCGGAGCGGATCACGCGCGAGATCGCGTTCCCGTATCGCCTGCCTGAGGCGTACTACATGGCGCCGGAGGGGGCCGCCCCGGCGTGGCAGGCCAGCTGGAAGGCGCGTCGCGTGCAGTTGGTCGTGCTGGGCGTGGCGCTGGCGCTGCTCGCGGCGGCGCTGTGGCAGCAGCATTGGCTCGTCGCACGCGCGCGGCGCTTCGCCTGGCTGCGCCGCGCGTGGCTGCTGTTCACCGTCGGCTTCATCGGCTATGCGGCGCAGGCCCAGCTGTCCATCGTCAACCTCACCGGCATCGTGCAGGCGCTGCGCGCGGGACGGGGGCTCGATTACCTGCTGTTCGATCCGATGACCGTGGCGCTGTGGGCGTTCGTGCTGGTCTCGCTGTTCATCTGGGGCCGCGGCACGTTCTGCGGCTGGCTGTGTCCCTTCGGCGCGTTGCAGGAATTCGCGGGCCTGGCCGGGCAGGCGCTGCGGCTGCCGCAGGCCGCCGTGCGGCGCGTGCTCGATGCGCGCCTGAAGCGCGTGAAGTACGGCGTGCTGGCGGCGATCCTGCTGGCGGCCGTGTGGGCGCCCGCGCAGGCCGACCGGCTCGTCGAGCTGGAACCGTTCAAGACCGCGATCACCCTGAATTTCGTGCGCGCCTGGCCGTTCGTCGCGTACGCCGCCGGCCTGCTGGTCGTCGCCATGGTCGTCAACAAGGCGTTCTGCCGCTATCTCTGCCCGCTCGGTGCGGCGCTGGCGCTGCTGGGCCGCGTGCGCCTGTTCGACTGGATCCCGCGCCGCGCCGAATGCGGCACGCCGTGCCAGACCTGCCGCCACCGCTGCGGCTACAACGCGATCGTCCCGAGCGGGAAGGTCGACTACGAGGAGTGTTTTCAATGTATGGAATGTGTCGTTATCCACGCAAGCGACGAACAGTGCGCGCCGCGGATATTGGAACGGAAGCGCAGCCGGACGATTCCGATCGTGCCGGCCTCCAGCGTCATCGACAGGGGAGCATGATGCACAGAAGGACCTTCATCGCCGCCACCTTGGGCGGCATGGCCGGCGCCGCGGTGGACGCCGCCGCCGCCGACGAGCTGCCGCTGCACAGCGGCGCCGCGCTGGCGTTCGGGACGACGATCAGCGTCGCCGTGCGTCATGCGGACCCGGAAGCCGCGCAGCAGGCCATCGCCGCCGCGCTGGGCGAGGCACGCCGCGTGGATGCGCTGATGAGTCTCCACCAGCCGCCCAGCCAGGTGTTCCGGCTGAACCGCGACAAGGTGCTGCACGGCCCCAATCCGCACCTGCTGACGGTACTGGAGCATGCGCGCACCTTGTCGCGCCTGACGCAGGGCGCGTTCGACATCACGGTGCAGCCGCTGTGGCGCGCATTCGATTCGGCGCACGGCGTGCCGCCCGAGTCCGAGCGCATGCGCGCGCAACGTCTCGTCGGCTGGACGCAGGTGCAGGCGGGGCCGGAGCGCGTCGTGCTCGCGCGTAAAGGGATGGCGATCACCCTGAACGGTCTTGCGCAGGGCTATGCGACGGACCTGGCGCTGGCCGCGCTGCGCCGCCACGGCATCCGCCATGCGCTCGTCGACACGGGAGAGTACGGCGCGCTGGGCCGCGCCGGCGAACGGCCGTGGCACCTGGGCATCCGCGATCCGCGCAACGAGGACGCGGTCGCCGCGAGCCTGGTCCTGGACGGGCGCTGCGCCGCCACGTCGGGCGACTATGCGTCCGCGTTCACGTCGGACCTGCTCCACCACCACATCTTCGATCCGGCCAGCGGCGATTCGCCGACGGAGCTGGCCAGCGTCACGGTGCTGGCGCCCACCGGGCTGGAAGCGGACGGGCTGTCGACCGCATTCATGGTGATGGGCGCCCGGCGCGCGCACGCGCTGGCGGCGCACCTGCCGGGCGTGGACCTGCTCACGATCGGCAAGGACGGCGCGCGCTGGAAGTCGTCCGGCTTCCCGACCGCTTGACTTGCTCATTCATGGGGAGGTCTTCAGATGCGGCAGCTTGCGGTAAATGGTGTTGCGCGACACGCCCAGCGCGCGCGCCGTCGCCGATACGTTGCCGCCGTTCGCCTCCAGCGACTTGAGGATCGCGGCCAGTTCCATCTCTTCCAGGTTGGCGCCGGACGCGATCATCTGCTGGGCGGCGGGGGCGCTTGCGGGGGCCGCATCCTGCGCCTCGGCGATGTCGTCCAGGAAGTCGTCGGGCATGTGGCGCAGGCCGATCTCTTCCTCGTCGCCCGCCATGATCGCGGCCGTGCGCAGGAGGTTCGTCAGCTGGCGGAAGTTGCCGGGCCATTTGTGGCGCTTGAACAGCCGCAGCACTTCGTCGGAGATCGTGTGGACGGCCCCGGATTCCGTCTCGGCCGCGAGGATCTTCCTGACGACCGTTTCGAGGTCGGTGCGTTCGCGCAGCGGCGGCAGCTTCACCACGAGGCCGTTCAGGCGGTAATACAAGTCTTCGCGGAACAGGCCTTCGGCGATGCGGCGGCGCAGGTTGTGGTTCGTCGCGCAGATCACTTCCACGTTCACGGGGATCGACTTGCCGCTGCCGAGCGGCGTGACCATCCGTTCCTGCAGCACGCGCAGCAGGCGGGCCTGGAGCGGGTAGGGCATGTCGCCGATCTCGTCGAGGAACAGCGTGCCGCCGTTCGCCTGCAGGATCTTGCCGACCGCGCCCTTCTTGCGCGCGCCGGTGAATGCGCCGTCCTCGTAGCCGAACAGCTCCGATTCGATCAGCGTCTCGGGGATCGACGCGCAGTTGACGGCGACGAACGGCCCTTGCGCGCGCGGCGAATCGTTGTGGATGGCCTGGGCCAGCAATTCCTTGCCGGTGCCCGTCTCGCCCATGATCATGATCGGCACGTCGCGGCCCAGCACGCGGTTGACCTTGTCGATCACCTGTTCGAGCTGCGGGTCGCCCGTGTTCAGGTAGCGCAGGCCGGACAAGCGCCGCGCCGGTGCCTTGGGCGGCGGCGGGGCAAAGGGCGCCATCTGCGGCGCGTCGTCGAACGCGCCAGTCAACACGTGCACGCCGTTGGTCAGGCGCAGCTCCGCCCGGCCGCGTACGCGCACGCCGTTGTGCATGCACAGGTCGAGCAGGCCGGGTGCCGCCGTGCGGTAGTGATCGTACAGGGCGGAGACGGGAAGGCCGAAGAGGGAGCTGAACGTGTGGGCCTGCAGCGCGGGATACGAGAGGCCCAGCTGGAACAGGCCGTTGCGGTTGGCAGCGAGGAAGCGGCCGCCCGGGCTGAACGACGCGATCCCTTCCATCAGCGTGCCGATGAATTCCGGCCGCGTGTGGAAGTGCAGGGTGATCGCGTTCTCGAACGTCGCCGCGAACATCTGGTTCTCGATCATCAGCGCGGACATGCGCACGAGGGCCATCGTGTGCTTGTGGAAGCTGCGCCGGTCGCCGCTGACGTCCAGCACGCCGACCACGTTGCCGCGGTGGTCGGTGATCGGCGCCGCGGAGCAGGTCAGGAAGTGGTTCGCGGAGAGGAAGTGCTGGTCGGCGTGGACCGTCGTCGGCGCCCGTTCCGCGATCGCGGTGCCGATCGCATTCGTGCCCTTGCTCTCTTCGGACCAGGCGACGCCCGGCGTCAGCGCGACGCGGTTGGCCTTCTCGAGGAAGTCGGCGTCGCCCAGCGAATGCACGATCACGCCCTGCGCATCCGTCAGCAAGACCATGTTGTGGGTGTTGGCGATCTGCTGGTACAGCGTTTCCATCGCCGGCACCGCATGACTATACAAGAGGCGGTTCTGCTCGACGAGATAAGAGAGGTCGGTGCCGGATACGGGCGTGAAATCGGGGCGGGAATCCGGATTCAGGCCGAATTGTTCGGAGCGTCGGTGCGAGATCGCGATCATCGTTGCCATGTCGTCGCCGGGGGCGAGCAAGCCTGCGTGTTGATAAGTCATTCCAAGTCTCCTGGTTGGCCCTGGACCGCGGCTCTATGTTGGGAATCGACTGTTCACAAATGTAGCACCTGTACCAGAACGGAACAATCAAGCGTGTAAATATGTTCCGTTTTATCGATGCTTTGTTTTATGCAACACACAGTAAGCAAGCTGGATGCCAGCTTTTTAAGCACGCAAAACAGGCCTTGCGCAGGTGGCCGCGGGTTTGCTATAGTTCGCGTCCTGCTTCTGCAGCGCACAAAAAGTTTAACTGAATCAACTAGTTAAGCTTGTCAGATCGACTAGATCGAGTGCGTTACAGGAAAACGAGGGGTTGACGAGTTAAGCGAAGCACTGCATAATCTCATTCCTCTGCTGCTGACGAACAAAACGATTCGCAAACGCAGC
>CBIHOW010000091.1:0-20524 GCA_966211695.1 uncultured Massilia sp.
GCGCCCGCATCGAGGCCGAGAAGGCCGGGCGGCGCATCCGCGACGGCGAGATGGTCACCGCGTGCCAGGCCGTGTGTCCCACGCGCGCGATCCATTTCGGCGATTTGAACGACCCCGCCGGCGACGTGGTCGCCGCGAAGGCATCACCGCTCGATTATCACCTGCTGGAAGAACTCGACACGCGCCCGCGCACGAGCTATCTCGCGCGCGTGCCGAACCCGGATCCGGAGCTGGAATGAGTAAGCCAGAGAATGCCGACGTGCTGCGCCCCGGCTGGGGCTATGCGAGCGTGACGGACAAGATCGCCGGCATCGTCCTGGCGGATCATTTCGGCTGGCGCTGGTGGACCGCGTTCCTCGTGGCGTCCGCCGGCGTGTGCGCGCTGCTGGCCGCCGTCTCCTGGCTGCTGGTCAAGGGAATCGGCATCTGGGGCGTGGACATCCCCGTCGCCTGGGGTTTCGCCATCGGGAATTTCGTGTGGTGGATCGGGATCGGCCATGCCGGCACCTTCATCTCCGCCGTCCTCCTGCTGCTGCGCCAGAAATGGCGTACGTCGATCAACCGCTTCGCCGAGGCGATGACCCTGTTCGCGGCGGGCATCGCAGGCGTGTTCCCGATCCTGCACCTGGGCCGGCCGTGGTTCTTCTACTGGCTCGTGCCTTACCCGAACGTGATGAACGTGTGGCCGCAGTGGCGCAGCCCGCTCGTGTGGGACTTCTTCGCCATCGCGACCTATCTCACCGTGTCGCTGCTGTTCTGGTACGTGGGCCTGATCCCCGACCTCGCCACCTTGCGCGACCGCGCCGGCCGGCGCGGCGAGAGAAAGCGCCAGGTCGCCTACGGGCTGCTGGCGCTGGGCTGGCGCGGCGAGGCGCGGCACTGGGCGCGCTACGAATGGGCCTACCTGCTGCTGGCGGGGCTGGCGACGCCGCTCGTCGTGTCGGTGCACACGATCGTGTCGCTCGATTTCGCCGTCGGGAACACGCCCGGCTACCACTCGACCATCTTCCCGCCATACTTCGTCGCCGGCGCGCTGTTCTCCGGCTTTGCGATGGTGCTCACGCTCGCGATCCCGCTGCGCGCCGCGTTCGGCCTGCACGATTTCATCACGGGCCGCCACCTCGCCAACGCGGCCAAGGTGCTGCTGGCCACGTGCTGGCTCGTGGGTTACGGCTACCTGGCCGAGATCTTCACCGCGTTCTACAGCGGCGACATCTACGAGCGCTACATGACGGTGAACCGCTTCACGGGGCCGTACGCGCCCGTGTACTGGGCCATGCTGGCCTGTAACGTGCTCGTGCCGCAGCTGTTCTGGTTCCGGCGGGTGCGCCACAGCGTGCCGCTGCTGTTCGCGCTGAGCCTCGTCATCAACTGCGGCATGTGGATGGAGCGCTTCCTCATCGTCGTCACGTCGCTGCACCGCGATTTCCTGCCGTCCGCGTGGGGCATGTTCTATCCGACGCGGTGGGACTGGATCACGCTGTTCGGTTCCATCGCGCTGTTCGTCTGGCTGTTCCTGCTGTTCGTGCGCTTCCTGCCGCTGATCTCGATCGCGGAGATGCGCGAACTGGTGCGGGAGAAGGCGAAGGGGGAGGCATGAGCGGACCGGGCGTGTACGGCCTGCTGGCCGAATTCCCCAGCGCGGACGCCTTGTGCGCGGCCGCGCGCCACGCGCGCGCGCACGGCTACACGCGGGTGGAGGCATATTCCCCGTTCGCGATCGAGGGGCTGGACGACATCGTCGGCGCGCACAAGGGCTGGATCGCGCCGCTCACGCTGCTGGGCGGGATCGCCGGCGGGGGGGGGACGTACTTCCTGCAATGGTATGCGGCCGTCGTGGATTATCCGATCAATATCGGCGGCCGCCCGCTGCACAGCTGGCCCGCGTTCATTCCCGCCACGTTCGAGATCACGATCCTCGGCGCGGCCGTGGCGGCGGTGCTCGCGATGCTCGTGCTGAACGGCTTGCCGCAGCTGTACCACCCGCTGTTCGAGGTCGAGGAATTCGAGCTCGCGAGCCGCAACCGCTTCTTCCTGTGCCTGCCCGCGCGCGATCCCGTGTTCGCGCCCGGCCCCGCGCGCGACCTGCTGGAAGAGCTGCAGCCGCTGCTGCTGCGCGAGGTGCCGGCATGAAGCGCGTCCTGTTCGTCATGGCATGTTGCGCATTGGCCGGCTGCGAAGGCGCGAAGCAGGACATGTACGACCAGCCGCGCTATAAAACCTACGCCCCGAGCGCGCTGTTCGAGGACGGCGCGTCGGTGCGTCCGCCCGTCGCGGGCACGGAGCCGCGCGCGCGGGGCGCGTTCGCCGACAGTTCCGGCGGCCGCGCCGGCACGGACCTCGTGCGCCGCGACGCGCAGGCCGAGGCGGCGCAGGCAAATCCGTATCCCGTCGACCTGGCCCTGTTGAAGCGCGGGCAGGACCGCTACATGATCTATTGCATGCCGTGCCACAGCCCGGCCGGCGACGGCGACGGCCTCGTCGTGCGGCGCGGCTTCCCGGCGCCGCCGACCTACCACCAGGACCGGTTGCGCAACGCGCCCGACCGGCACATTTATGACGTCATCAGGAACGGCTATGGTGTGATGGCGCCGTACGGCGACCGCGTCGAACCGGCCGACCGCTGGGCAATCGTCGCCTTCATCCGCGCGCTGCAACTGAGCCAGCATGCGGACGCGGCGACCCTGCCGCCGGACGTGCGCGTGCACCTGGGAGACCGGCCATGAAGGCCCGCATGCTCGTCCTGCTGGCGCTCGGCGCCGCGTTCGCCGGCTGGCGCCTGGATGTGCGGGCGCTGCTGGCCAGTTATCTCGCCGCCTGGTGGTTCGCCGCCGGCGCGCTGCTGGGCGGGCTGGCCAACGTGTGGCTGCACCAGCTGACGGGCGGCGCATGGGGCGAGACGATCCGCGGGCCGCTGCTGCGCGCCGCGCGCTGGCTGCCGTTCGCCTGCATCCTGTTCCTGCCCGTGCTGCTGGGCGCACCGCTGCTGTATCCGTGGCAGCACGGTGTGCCCGGCGCACCGGATGCCGCGTTCCGCCACGCGTGGCTGAGTCCCGTCTTCTTCACGCTCCGCAGCGTCGCGTACCTGCTGCTGTGGAGCGTGCTGGCCGTCGTCGAGACGCGGGCGCGCACCCGCTCGCCGCTGCGCGCTGCCGTCTGCCTGCTCGCGTACGGCTTTTCCGTGAGTCTGGCAAGCGTGGACTGGATCATGTCGCTGCAGCCGGCCTGGTATTCCAGCGTGTTCGGCTGGCTGGCGGGCACGGGGCAGATGCTGACCGGCCTCGCGCTGGCCGTGCTGCTGATCGACCGCGGCGCCGCGCGCAAGCGCCTGCCCGACCTCGGCAACCTCCTCATGATGTATGTGCTGACCTGGGCGTACCTCGCGTACGTGCAATTCCTGATCATCTGGGCGGCGGACCTGCCGCACGAAATCGGGTGGTACCTGCGCCGTGGCGCGCCCGGCTGGCAGGCCGTCGCGTGGGTACTGGTCGCCGGCCACTTCGCCGGGCCGCTGTGCATCCTGCTGTCGCGCCAGGCGAAGACGGCGCCCGCGCTGATGGGCGTGCTGGCCGGCGCGCTGCTGGCGGCGCACCTGCTCGATTGCTGGTGGCTCGTGCTCCCGTCCGTCGAACACCTGACGCGCCACTGGATGTGGCTCGCGCCGCTCGTCGCGCTCGGGTTCGCGCTCGCGGCGCGGGCCGCGCTGGAACGGACGAGGGAGGAGGGCGGCCATGCCTGACTACACCGGCGGCGATCTCGACCTGCGCGGCCTGCGCCGCGGCGCCCTCGTCATCGCGGGCGCCATCGTGTGCGCGCTCGGCGCGTCCGCGCTGATGTTGTACGAACAGGCGCCGGCCGCGAACACGCCGCCGCACGCATTCGCCGGCACCACGCCGTTGCTGCAGCCGGCACCGCAACCGGATCGCGCCGCCTACCTGGAGGAAAAGCGCCGCAAGACGGGCACCTATGGCTGGGTCGACCGCCAGGCCGGTATCGCCCGCATTCCACTGGACGAGGCCATGAAGCTGATGGCGGCGAAGGGGGCACGATGATTTGCATCGCCGCGTTGCTGCTGATGCTGGCCTGCGGCCCGGCCGCGGCCCAGGCCCAGGCCCAGGTCCAGGCACTACAGCTGCCGCGGCCCCCGGCGGCGCGCTTCGATCCCGTGCCCGCTACCCGGCTGCCGCTCGACACGGTGCTGCGCGACGATGCGGGTCGGCCCGTCCGCCTGGCCGCGCTGTTCGACCGCCCGGTCGTGCTGGTGCCCGGCTATTACACGTGTCCGAATTTGTGCAGTACGGTGTTCGAGGGCGTGCTTCAGGCGCTCGCGCTGTCCGGGCTCGCGGCCGGGGAGTATCGCCTGGTCGGCCTCTCCATCGATCCGCGCGACGGCGCCGCGGCGGCGGCATCGAGGAAGCGGGCGTATGCCGCGCTGCTGCCCGGCGGTTCAAGCGACCTGACCTTGCTGACGGGAGAGCCGGGAGCGCTCGCGCGGCTGCAGGCGGCGCTCGGCTACCGCACCGTCGCCGACGAGGACACGGGCGAACTGGCGCACGCGGCCGGCTTCGTCGTGCTCGACGCGGACGGACGCATCGCGCGCGCCTTCTCCGGCGTGCGTTTCGATCCGGCCGCGTTGCGCGCTGCGGTCAGGACGCCCACGCCTTCGTTCGGCCAGCGGGTGCTGATGCTGTGCGCGCACTTCGCGCCCACGTCCGGCCGCCACACGACGGGCGCGCTGGCGTTCGTCCGCGCCGGCGCGCTGTTGCTGCCATTGTTGCTCGTCGGTTGGTTGTGGCGGCGGGGAGGGCGGCGTGAGTCCTGAATTCCGCCTGCTGCCGGCGGACGCCGCCGTCTCCGCGACGCGCCTGGACAGCCTCGCCCTGTGCCTGCTGTTGTTGACGGGCGCCGTCGCGCTGGTGTTGTTCGTGCTGATGGTGGGCTTCTCGATCCGCTACCGGGCCGGCTCGAAAGCGGACCGCACGCATGTGCCGAAAAAAGGGCTGCCCGTCGAAATCGCATGGACCGTGATCCCGCTGCTGCTGTTCCTCGGCATCTATGCGTGGGGCGCGATCGACTACGTGAAGCTGTACCAGGCGCCGGGCAATGCGATGCCCGTGTTCGTCGTCGCGAAGCAGTGGATGTGGGAGGCGGAGCACCGCAACGGCCGGCGGGAAAAGGGCCAGCTGCACCTGCCGCTGGGCCGGCCGATCCGCATGGTGATGACGTCGCAGGACGTGATCCACAGCTTCTTCGTGCCGGACTTCCGGGTGAAGCAGGACGTCGTGCCGGGCCGCTACACGTCCATCGTGTTCACGCCCAGCCGCACGGGCGAGTACCGGCTGTACTGCGCGGAATACTGCGGCACGGAGCACGCGCTGATGCTGGGCCGGATCGTCGTCATGCGGCCGGCCGCGTTCGCGCAATGGCTGGACGAAGGTCCGCGCCAGCCGGGCATGGCGGCGCGCGGCTTCGGACTGTATCGCCGCTACGGCTGCAGCGGTTGCCACGACCCGGGTTCGAGCGTGCACGCGCCCGACCTCACCGGACTGCTGGGCCGGCGCGTGCACCTCGCCGATGGCCGCGAACTGACGGCCGACGAGCCCTATATCCGCGATTCGATTCTCGTGCCCGCGAAGGACGTCGTCGCCGGCTACGCGCCCATCATGCCGTCGTTCGCCGGGCAGATCGGGGAGGAGGACATCCTGGCCATCATCGAATACATCAGGGAGAGCGCGCATGACGAGCTACCTCGCGGGCGGTGACAGGCTGGCCGACTGGCTGACGACGCGCGACCACAAGCGCATCGCCGTCCTGTACGCCATCTCCATCACCCTGTTCTTCTTCCTCGGCGGCGTGGCGGCCGCATTGATCCGGCTGGAGCTGGCGACGCCGCAGGGTGACCTCGTCAGCGACGACACGTACAACAAGCTGTTCACCGCGCACGGCGTCGTCATGGTGTGGCTGTTCCTGATCCCGTCGATCCCGGCCGTGCTGGGGAATTTCCTCATGCCGCTGATGATCGGCGCGCGCGACCTCGCGTTCCCGAGATTGAATCTCGCGAGCTGGTACCTCTACATGGCGGGCGGCGCCATCGTGCTGTGGGCGCTGCTGGCGGGCGGCGTCGATACCGGCTGGACGTTCTACACGCCGTTCTCGTCGATGTTCTCGAACTCGCATGTCATCGCGGCGCTGTGCGGGGTGCTGGTGCTCGGGTTCTCGTCGATCCTCACGGGCCTGAACTTCATCGTCAGCGTGCACACCCTGCGCGCGCCGGGCCTGGGCTGGTTCCGGCTGCCGCTGTTCGTGTGGGCGAACTACGCGACGTCGCTGATCCTCGTGCTGGCCACGCCCGTGCTGGCGATGACGCTCGTGCTGGTCGCGATCGAGCGGCTGTTCCAGGTCGGGATCTTCGACCCGGCGCTGGGCGGCGACCCGCTGCTGTTCCAGCACCTGTTCTGGTTCTACTCGCATCCGGCCGTGTACATCATGGTGCTGCCGGCGATGGGCGTGGCCAGCGAGATCATCCCGTGCTTCGCACGCCGGCCCGTGTTCGGCTACCGCTTCATGGCCTATGCGATCCTCGCCATCGCCGTCATCGGCTTCCTCGTTTGGGGCCACCACATGTTCGTCAGCGGCCAGTCGATGTACGCGGGGATGGTGTTCTCGCTGCTGTCGTTCCTCGTCGCGATCCCGTCCGCGATCAAGGTGTTCAACTGGACGGCCACGCTGTACAAGGGCAGCATCCGCTTTTCCGCGCCGATGCTGTACGCGCTGGGCTTCGTCGGCCTGTTCACGATCGGCGGGCTGACGGGGTTGTTCCTCGCCTCGCTCGCGCTGGACGTGCACCTGTCGGACACCTATTTCGTCGTCGCGCACTTTCATTACATCATGGTGGGCGGTTCCGTGATGGCCTACCTGGGCGGCATCCATTTCTGGTGGCCGAAGGTCACGGGGCGGATGTATTCGGAGACGTGGGGGCGGATCGCGGCCCTCGTCATCTTCGCCGGCTTCAACCTGACGTTCTTCCCGCAATACCTGCTGGGGTATGCGGGCATGCCGCGCCGCTACCACAGCTATCCGGAAGAATTCCAGCTGCTGCACGTGCTGTCGTCGGCGGGCGCCGTCACGCTGGCCGTCGGCTACCTGATGCCGCTCGGTTACCTCGCGTGGTCGCTGCGTTACGGCGCGAAGGCGTCCGCGAATCCATGGCTGGCCACGGGGCTCGAATGGCAGACGGCGTCGCCGCCGCCGGAACACAATTTCACGACGCCGCCCGTCGTCGTGCGCGAGCCGTATGCCTACACCCCGGAGGGGCCATGAACGCGCCGGTCCTCGAACCGCAATTCTCCAGCCACGCGCAACAGGACTTCGCCCGCTCGTTCGGCATGTGGGTGTTCCTGTCCAGCGAACTGCTGTTCTTCGGGCCGCTGCTGTTCGGTTACCTGTATTTGCGCATGCATCACCCGGAGGCGACGGGCATGGCCAGCCGCCACACGGACATGCTGCTGGGGACCGTCAACACGGCCATCCTGCTCACCAGCAGCTTCTGCATGGCGCTGGCCGGGTATGCGGCGCAAGCCGGCGCGCGCCGGCGCGCCGCGCGGCTGCTGGCGCTGACGGCGCTGCTGGGCGTCGCCTTCCTCGCCATCAAGGGCTTCGAATGGCGCCAGGAATTCGGCGAACACCTGTTCCCCGGCGCCGGCTTCCATCCCGCCGACGGCAGGGACGCCGCCACGGTTTACGCGATGGAGCTGTTCTTCCTGCTGTATTTCGCGGCCACCGGCCTGCACGCTCTGCACCTCTCGATCGGCGTGATGGCTTGCCTGTGGCTGATGCGCGGACCGCGCGCCGGGACCGTGGAACTGGCCGGCCTGTACTGGCACTTCGTCGACGTGGTGTGGGTCGTCCTCTACCCGCTGCTGTACCTGACGGCGCGTGCGGGGGGCTGACGTGGAGCGCAGCGTACGCCCCCTGGTGCTCACGTGGCTCGCGCTGCTGGCGCTGCTGGCCGCGACGGCCGCCTGCGCGCTGCTGCGCCTGGGCTGGCTGAACACGGCGATCAGCCTCGCGATCGCGCTGGCGAAGGCGCTGCTGGTCGCATTCGTGTTCATGCGCCTGAAGCGCGCCCCCGCGCTGTTGCGGCTCGCGGCCGTCGCGGGGGCCGTCACGCTCGTGCTGCTGTTCGGGCTGGCGCTGACGGATTACACGACGCGCACGGAACTGAAGGCGCCGTGGCAGCAACCGGCGACGGTGGCGCCGCGATTCGGCAGCCGGTGATGCCATTTTGTTGCTGTATGGCAACGTAATCTTGGCACGCCGCTAACAGTCGGCGGCATATTTACGGTATTTACGCGACCGCGCGATCGTGTCTCCTATACTCGGCAAGAGCCCGGACCGCATGTCATGACAAGAGCCGGCCGATCCGCCACTACTGGAAGAGACACGATGACCCTGAAATACCTGACGAGTGCCGCGCTGTTGTGCGCGGCCATGCATGCCCACGCGGGCGACGGCCATGCGCCGCACTGGGATTACCGCGGCGCCGCCGGCCCGCAGGCGTGGGGCGCACTGGATGCGTCGTTCGCCGGCTGCAAGCTGGGCCAAGAACAATCGCCGATCGACATCCACGGCGCCCGCAAGGCGCACATCGCGCCGCTCGCCCTGGATTACCACGCGACCCCGGCGGAAATCGTCAACAATGGCCACACCGTCCAGGTGAACCTGACCGATGCCGGCGCGCTGACGCTCGACGGCGTGCCGTATCAACTGGTGCAGTTCCATTTTCACACGCCCAGCGAGGAGCACGTGAACGGGAAGGCGTACCCGATGGTGGCGCACCTCGTCCACAAGAGCGCCGACGGCAAGCTCGCCGTCATCGCCGTGCTCCTCAAGCAGGGCAAGGCGAATGCGGCGTTGAAACCCGTGTTCGACGGCCTGCCGCAGGCCGCGAACGACAAGGCGGCGCTGGGCGAGCCGTTCAACGTCGCCGATCTGCTCCCGTCCGATCGCGGCTATTACAAGTTCATGGGATCGCTGACGACGCCGCCGTGCAGCGAAGGCGTGCAATGGCAGGTCCTGAAACAGCCGGTGGAAGTCTCGCGCGACCAGATCCGCATGTTCCAGAAACTCTATAAAGCGAACGCGCGCCCGATCCAGCCGTTGAACAGGCGGACGGTCGAACAGACGTGATCGCGGGGTCGCCTGCACATTTCCACACGGAAATTAGAGGGGCGGGTTAGAATAGCGCAGCGGCATGCCGCGCAAGCCCGCCCAATCGCCCGACGTTTCCGTGCCGTCCCCAAATTCCACCGCCCCCAGCCTGACCATCGACCGCCGCCGCGCCGAATTCGCGGACCGGCGCAGCGAGGCGCGCTTCGTCCGTCACTTCCTGCCCGAGCGGAATCGCCAGCTCAAGGCCAGCCTGCTGTTCGCGGCCGGGTTCTACGTCGCGTTCGCGGCCACCGACTTCGCCACCCTCGGCGACACGGCCATCGCGTGGATGCTGGCCGGCCTGCGCGTCGCCGTGGCGCTGGTCGGCCTGGGCTGCTTCGCGGCCATCGTGCGCCGGCCCGCGTCGGTGCGGGTGTCGATCCGCGCCGCGTGCACCCTGCTCGTCGTCGCGCTGGCCGTGTTCATGGTCGTGTGCTGGTTCCAGCCGCAGGTGCTGGCGTGGAATGCGATGTCGCAGGCGCTGATCCTGATGGCGGTCTACGTCAACTTTCCGAACCGCTTCATCTACGCGGTGGCGATCGGCGTCGGGTCCAGCATCGTGTTCGCGGCGCTGCTGGCCATCCAGGGCAACCTGCGGGCGGACGACCTGCTGACGCTCGTGCTGCTGCTCGTGATGGGCAATGCGCTCGGGTACATTGCCGCGCGCCGCTTCCATGTCGCACAGCGCGAGCAGTTCCGCGCCTCGATCCAGCTGCAGCAGCTGGCCGACCGCGATCCGCTGACGGGCTGCTACAACCGCCGCTTCCTGCAAAAGGGGCTGTTGAACGCGGAGCTGGAGCGCGCGCGCCGCTACGGCACGCCGCTGTCCGTGGTCCTGTGCGACATCGACCATTTCAAGCGCGTCAACGACACCTACGGCCATGCGGCCGGCGACCAGGTGCTGGCCGACTTCGCCGGCCTGTTGCTGTCGCTGACGCGCGACACGGTCGACAGCGTGGTCCGCTACGGCGGCGAGGAATTCCTGCTCGTGCTGCCGCAGACGGACCTGGCCGGCGCGCACGCGCTGGCGGAACGCATCCGCGCGGCCTTCGCGGACGCGCCGGGCGCATCCATCAAGGCGACGGCCAGCTTCGGCATCGCGTCCGTGCCCGCGCACGCGGCATCGCTGCCCGCATCGTCCGAAGCGCTGACCGGCGCCGCGGACGCCCAGCTCTATGCCGCCAAGCGGGGCGGGCGCAACATGGTGTGCGGCACGCTCGCCGGAGGCTGAATCAGCGGCCGCCCGCCGCACGCACGCGGTACCACACGAGGCCGACCCATTCGTACGTCGCATACCACGAGCGGCGCATGCCTTCGGCGCTGGGGATCCAGGCCTGGACCGACAGCGGCTGGCGGCCGAAGAACATCGTGGGCGCGCTGACGACGTCCAGCCCGGCGCGTTGAAACACGGCGCCGGCGCGCGGCATGTGCATGGCGTCCGTCACGAGCAGGACCCTATGGATGCCGTCCGCGCGCAGGATGGCGGCGCTGAAGGCCGCGTTCTCCGCCGTGTCGCTCGAGCGGTCTTCGAGCCACTTCACAGGCACGCCGAAGTCTTCGCGCAGCGCGGCAGCCATGCTGTCGGCTTCCGAGCCGTTCCGGCTGCCCTTGTCGATACCGCCATTGCCGCCGCTGACGAGGATGGGCAGCCCCGTCTTGCGCTGCAGGTGCGCCGCGTAACGCAGGCGCGCGAGGGCGACGTAGTCGGGGATGTCGCGGTCCTCGTATTCGGGCGCGCGGCGCAGCCGGCCCGCCGCCAGCACGACAATCGCCTGCGCGCCGGCGCGTTCGGGCGCCAGCAGGGGCGCGGTCATCCGCTCCAGCGGCGCGACGAGGAGTGCGGCGCCGCCCGTCGTCGACAGGAACGCCAGCAGCGCGAGCCCGGTGCCGGCGACGATGCGCCCGGCGCGCGGCCGGCGGCGCCACAGGAGGAGCCCGACGGCGATGGCGAGGAACAGGCTGGCGGGAGGGAGGATCAGGCCGCGGGGTATCAGGTTGATCAGGTCGAGCACGGGGGAGAGCATCATGGGCGGCGTTCGAAATGCGGGCGCATGAGTAGACCGTAGGACGCCCCCTCCCGTCAAGCGTATCCGGTGCCGCGGGCGTTACGGCAGCGCCGGGGCGGGTGCCTTGAGCGTCACCGCGGGACGGTCGGCCTCGTACCCCAGCACGCTGGCCGGGACGTCGGCGTTCGGCACGGACGGCAGCAGCGGCCGCGCGCTGTCGCCGGCGTGCACGGCGGCGGTGTCCCGTTCGTCGTTCAGCACGCGCAGGCACTCGCCGCTCGCGACGTGCCACAAGCGCACGGCGCGATCGTTCGATGCCGACAGCAACATGCGTCCGTCGCGGCTGAAGACAATGCCGTTCACCTTTCGATCGGGATGGCCGAGCGCGCGCACGTGATGGCCGCCCGCGCGGTCCCACACATGCAATCCGCCGCTCTCGTAACCCGCGGCGACCCAGCGGCCGCACGGGCTGATGGCGAGGCATCGCGGGGTGGCGGAATACGCGTCGTCCTGGCCGGGGAAGGGCGCGAATGTGGTCGCCGCGGCCAGCGCGTCCAGGTCCCACATGACGAGCTGGCTCGCCCGCTTGCCGCCCGCGGCCACGATATGGTGGCACAGCGCGGCGCGGCCGTCTTCGGCGAGGGCGGCGATGCGGGGATAGGGATCGAACTCGATCATCGTCGTGCATGCGCCGCTGGACAGGTCCCACAGGGCGTGGCGCGAATAGGGCGCATGGCTGAGCGCCCGGCCGGCGACCAGCGTGGCCGGGACTTCGTTGCTGAACCGGCTGCCGGAGTGGCACTCGTAGCGGTGCAGGCATTGTCCGGTGTCGACGTCCCACATGCGCATGCTGCCGTCCCAGCCGCCGGTGAGCGCGCGCCGGCCGTCGGGTGCCAGCTCGACCGTCCGCAGCGGGTCAGTATGGCCTTCGAACACGCGCAGGCACTGGCCCGTCGCGAGGTCCCAGAGCCGCATCGTCGTATCGCCCGACGCCGTCACGGCCCGGGTGCCGTCGGCCGTGCAGGCAAGGCTCCACACGGTTTCCGTATGACCGTGGAAGGTGCGTACGGCGTGCCCGGTGCCCAGGTCCCACAATGTCATGGTCCCGTCGCGCGCGCCGCTGAGGGCCTGGCCGGCGCCGGCGAAGCGGACGCAGACGGGATACCGCGGTCCGCCCCGCTCGAGGGCCGCGGCGAACCTCGGGTCGGGCGCGGGCGGCGGCGGTTGCTGCGCGTCGGCGAGACGAAGCGTGAATGCGCGGTCCTCGTTGTCGGGGTGGACATCGACCTGGACCACGCCATGCGAGATCAGCGCATCGGCGAGCGTCCGGCAGGCGTCGAACCGTTTGCGCGACTCTTCGATCGGTGTCGCCGGGGAACTGATGACGACTAATTCGCTGCCGGCGGCGTGGGTGTTCATCGACAAGTCGAGGTACGACAGGATTCTCTCGAATGCTGCCCGGGGCGCGAGGGCGAACAGGCGTTCGCGGTCGACCGTGCCTCCGCACATGGCCGCAAGGGTGGCGCCGACGTCCGCGCTCGTCAGCGCATCGACGGCTTCCTCCGCCTCGCATGCCCCGAACCAGGGACTGTTCAGCCGGTCACGGAGGTTGTCCAGTGCTTCATCGTTCATGCGGGCCGGCATCCAAAAATATTGTCGTCAGGCAATTTTAACGATGTTTTCGCATCCTGTGGCGATATTTACCGGACACTGCGTTCGTATGTGTCGACCCGTCCATCCCACGCGGCCACCAGCTCCCGGTACGCCGTCCCGACGGGCCGGATGCGGCGCTCCAGGTCGAACAGCCCGCGCGGATTGACGATGCCGCATGCTTCCCGCAGTTCGATATGCCAGTCGACCTGGTCGGTCAGCGAATACCACGTGAAGCCTACGACGGGCACGCCGCTGCGCATCAGGCTGCGCACGTGGGCCCACTGGCAGCGCAGCCATTCGCTCGCTTCGTTGCCGTTCCTGCCCTGGTCGAGGTTCGTCTCCGTGTGCATAAGCGGCAGGCCGTAGCGCTGGGCGTACTCGCGCGCGATCATCGCGTAGCCCAGCGTCTCGCCCGCATCGTGCGCCGTGCCGTCCGGGGCGACGTCGTGCTCGTTCGTCATGTAGTAGTCGCTGCCGAGGACGCAGTGGCCGCGCAGCGCGTGCGCCTCGAAGAAGCGGCATTCGTCCGGCGTCATGCCGTGCGCCAGCACGAATTCGCGCTGCACGGGGTCCAGGGGACGTCCGTAGTTGAAGTCGAGCGACAGGAAGCGCAACTGGTTGCGGCGTTCGGCTTCCGCCACGGCGTCCGGGCTGGTCGCGTGGAAGTATTCGCTCGATTCGCTCTGGATGAACACGGCGTCCGGGCGCGGCTTCACGATCTCGTGCATCGCGAGCAGGTTGGCGCGGGCCAGGTGCTTCAGCGCCGTCACGTACGACCGGAAGTCGTGCGCCTGCTCGTTCCACCACCCGAACAGCGCGGAGAATTTCGCGCACACGTACATCTCGTTGACGGGCGTGTACAACCGGATCCACGGATAACGTGTCGCGAAGGTCCGCGCATAGTCCCGGAACAGCGTCGGGAAATCCGGGTTCTGGAACGTGCCGATCCAGTCCGGCACGCCGAAGTGGCACAGGTCCGCGATGGGTTCGATGCCGAGCCGCTGGAGTGCCCCGAACGCCTGGTCCGCGAATTCCCAGTCGTAGCGCTCCGGCCCCAGCCACGTGCGGTGCAGCGGCACGCCGTAGCGCAAGGTGCGAATGCCCAGGTGCGCCACCAGGTCGAAGTCTGTCTGCCAGTGTCGGTAATGGCCGCATTCCTCCATCTGGTCGCGGCGGATCCGTCCCTGTCCTATCGTCGGCGCGCTGTTCTCGATCCCGGTGGCGAACATGAACGGCAGCATTCAACGCCTCCCCAGCGGCGGCTGCGCGGTGACGACGCCGGGCTCGATGCTGTGCAGGTTGTCGAGGCCCGTGAGCAGCATGCAGTCCTGCAGTTCCTGTTCCAGCAGGGTGAGGGCGCACGCGACGCCTTCGCGCCCGCGCGCGGCCAGGCCGTACAGCCACGCGCGCCCGGACAGGCACGCGCGCGCGCCGAGACCGATCGCCTTGACGATGTCGCCGCCCGTGCGGATGCCGCCGTCGAACAGCACTTCGATGCGGTCGCCGACGGCGGCCGCGATCTCCGGCAGCACGGAGATCGACGACGGCGCGCCGTCCAGCTGGCGCCCGCCGTGGTTCGACACGATGATCGCGTCCGCGCCGATGTCGATGGCCGTGTTCGCGTCGTCCGGATTCATCACGCCTTTCAGGATCAGCTTCCTCTGCCATTTTTCGCGCACCCACCGTGCCGTGTTTACGTCGAACGACGCGTCGAACTGGTCCTCGATCCACTTCGACAGCGACCCGATGGAGCCGGCCTCCTTGATCTCGTGCTCGAAATTGCCGAACGTGTGGCGCTTGCTGCCCGCCATGTTCGCGAGCCAGCGCGGGTGGCTCGCCATTTGCAGGATGTTGGACGGCGTCAGCCGCGGCGGCACCGCGAGGCCGTGCTTTTCGTCGGCCCAGCGCTTGCCCTGCGTGTGCAGGTCGATCGTCAGCACGAGCGCCGAGCAGTTCGCGTCGTGGGCGCGGCGCATCAGGCTTTCGTTGACCTTGTGGTCCTTCATCAGGTACAGCTGGAACCAGAACGGTTGATTGATCGCCTCCGCCACGTCCTCGATGGAATTGATGGAGCACGTCGACAGGCAGAACGGCACGCCGAAGTCCACCGCCGCGCGCGCCGCCTCGCATTCGCCGTTGGCCCACGTCAGGCCCGCGAGACCCGTCGGGCCGAGGGCGAGGGGGATGCGGGCCGGGTCGCCCGCCATCGTGACACGGGTGTCGCGGTGCGAGACGTCGCGCAGGCTGTGCTGGCGCAGGGCCAGCGCGCGCATGTCGTCCAGGTTGCGCTGCACGGTCAGCTGCTGCTCGCTGCCGCCGTGGATGTAGTCGAACACGACGCCGGGCAGGCGTTCCCGCGCGAGGCATTCGAGGTCGAAGATGCTGGCCACCTTGCTCATGTCACGGTCCTTCGTTACAAGTCTCCGCGCGCCGCGAGTGTCCGGATGCGCGCGCCCATGCGGCAGGCGAGGGCCTGGATCGTCAGCGACGGGTTCACGCCGCCCGCCGTCGGGAACAGCGAGCCGTCGCAGATCCACAGGTTCTCCACGTCCCAGCTGCGGCCGTCCGCATCCACGACGCTCGTCTCCCGGTCGCTGCCCATGCGGCATGTGCCGAGGATGTGGCTCGTGTCGTCGCTCGTCCACGGCGCCTGGCCGCCGGCCGCTGCCAGCATCTCGCCCATGAAGCGGCGCGCATGGTCCTGCATGCGGCGGTCGTTGTCGGAATATTCGAACGTCACGTGCGCGACGGGCAGGCCATGGCGGTCGCGCACGTCCGCGAGCGCCACGCGGTTGCAGGCGCGCGGTTCCGTCTCGGCGACGGCGACGAAGCCGGCCATGTGGTTATAGTCCTGCATCTCGCGCCGCAATGCCGTGCCCCACAGGTGGCGTTCCGTGACGAGCAGCTGGGCCCACGCGCGCGGCAACGGGCCCTGGCTCATGAAGGCATAGCCGCCGTGGAAGTCCTTGCCCGTGTCCGTGTAGTTCCAGTGCTCGCACACGGCCATGTTGGGCGGGCCCTTGTACCAGCGGATGGCCTCGTCGAAGCGGGCCCACACGCCGGGTCCCGCATGCGTCGTCAAATGGGTGCCGACGAGGCCCGAGCTGTTGGCCAGGCCGTGCGGGAAGCGGTCGCACGCGGAATTCAGCAGGAGGCGCGGCGTCTCGATCGCATAGCCGGCCACCACGACATGGCGCGACCGCTGGAAGCGCCAGCGGTCGCTCCTGCGATAGTGCACGCCCGTCGCGCGGCCGTCGCTTCCGAGCTCGATGCGGCCGGCCATCGCGAGGTCGCGCACTTCCGCGCCGGCCGCCAGCGCGCGCGGGATCCACACGATCAGCGCGCTCTGCTTGGCATTCGTCGCGCAGCCGAAATTGCAGAAGCCCCGGTAGACACAGGGCGGCGATTTCCCGCGCGGTGCGGACACCGTCGCCAGCGGTACGGATGACCACTCGATGCCCATCTTTTCCGCGCCGCGCGCGAGCACGAGGCCGGCCGCGTTCATTTCGTGTTCGCGGTACGGGTAGCGCCGGCGCGGCGGGCCCCATGGGTAGTTGATCGGCCCCGACACGGCCAACGCCCGTTCCGCCTCGTTGTAATAGGGCGTCAGTTCGTCGTAGGTGATGGGCCAGTCGAATCCGTAGCCCAGCCGGCTGCGCGACTGGAACCACTCGGGACGGAAGCGCAGCGAGATCATGCTGAAGTGGACGGTCGACCCGCCGACGCCCCAGCCCGAGTTGTTGCCGCCGAGGGCCAGCGCATCGGCGCCGCCGGACAGGCGCTCTTCCAGCCAGTACAGCTGCTGCTGCGCTTCCTCGTCCGACGCGAAATCCTCCAGCGGCCGCCAGAACGGCCCCGCTTCCAGCACGACGACGGAAAACCCGGCCTCCGCCAGCTTGCACGCGAGCGTGGCGCCGCCCGCGCCCGCGCCGACGATGGCGAAATCGACCACGTCACCGTCGTCGTATTCGCGCATGGTGACCCAGCCGCCGCGCTCGAACACGTCCGGGGCGCGGCCGCCGCCCGTGCGCGGCGCGTGTGCCGTCCTCACGGCGCCTCCTTCGCTTCCCACGGGTCGCGGCCGTCGAACCCCAGGCGGACGTAGCCGCGCGGGTTCGCCGGGCCGCCGAAGCCGATCTCGTTCCACGCGAGCGGATGCGCGTAATAGATGCCGGCGGCCGTCTTGAGCAGGTGGTGGATGAAGAAGCGCCTGGCATCGAGGCCCTGCCAGCGGGGAGAGACCGCGCGGCCGCCTTCCAGCGCTGCCAGGACGGCGTCCTGCGCATCCGCGTCCAGCCGGGCGAACGGCCGGTCGTGCATGCGGCGCGCCTCGTCGTCGACGGCGGCCAGGCCCTGGCGCCAGGCGGCGCGCAGCGGGGGCATGTCCGGATGGCGGTAGCCTTCGCCGCGGTCGTCGTGCAGCATGGCGTCGATCCAGGGCGTGATCGGGATCGGCGACTTCCGGTCGGGCTGCGGCAGCAGGCGCGCGTTGATCGCGTCCAGCACGTCCCATTCGTCTTGCGTCAACCACCGGCGGGGCGGGACGCCACCGAGGCGGGCGGCAAGGACGTCGCGCGTGACATCGTCGAACGACGGGCTGTCCCACCTGGCGAGGACATCGTAGCCGGGGAAGCGCGGTGTGGGAGCGTCCTCGCTCATGGCCGTTCCTGGACCGTACGCAGGGACAATGCGGCGCGGCCGGCCAGCGCCAGCGCGGAAAAACTGGGCGGCGCGGGCAGCGGCGGGCCGGCCAACACGTTCTGGCTCCAGTTGCGCCAGCCGCCCATCTGGCGCGCGATGCCCCGGGCGTGGAAGACCATGCCCAGCGCGCCCAGCCACGTGCAGGCTTTCAGGAGCGCATCCGTCAATCGGCGCGGTCCCGGCCGGCCGGGCAGCGCCGCGCCGGCCAGCATCACGGCCGCCGCCGGCGGCACGCTGACGGGCAGCCACATGGCGGGATGCTGGAAGGCGCCCCGAAAATGCAGCAGGGCCGCTTCCGCGCTCGTGCCGACGAGGCCGAACGCGGCCAGGCCGCACAGCGCGCGGCCGGTCGGCACGCCGGCAAGCGTGGGCGCACCGGCGGCGACGGGCCGGGCGGCGAGGCCCAGCACGCCGGACAGCAGAAGCGCGGCCGGCGCGCCCAGCGGCGCCGCATAGAACAGGTTCGCCCACGACAGGCCGCCGGGCCGGCGCAGCACGTTGTAGGCGTGGAAGCCGAGACCCGCCGTGCCGACTGCGCAGGCGGTCGCATATGGGGCGGAAGAGGGCCTCGCGCGCAACGCGCATCCCAGCACGACGGCCGCGCTGGCGAGGGGCGCGAACATGCCGGGATTCTCGAAGCCGCCGCGGTAGTGTTCCAGCGCGCTGTCGCTGAGCACGGACCCGGCCAGCAGCGCCGCGGCCTGGTACAGCTTGTGGGCAGTCCGGTCGGGGACGGGACGTGGCGCCCTGCGTTGCAGCAGCAAGGCCCCCAGCGCCAGGCCGAGGGTGGCGGCGCCGAGCGCACGCGCCGTCGGATGCGCGTGGGCGGGCGCCGCCGTGTTCACTTCCTGTCTCCGGGCAGGATGGTGCTGAGCACCTGCTTCGCCACGCCGGCCAGCATCGAGCCTTCGCTCGGGTCGCCTTTCGCGATCGTGCTCATGAAGTGCTTCGCCTGCTCCAGCGTGATGTGCGAGGGCAGCGGCGGCACTTCCGGATCCGTCTTGAATTCGAGGACGACGGGGCGGTCGGCCGCCAGCGCTTCGCGCCACGCTTCGGCCACCTTGTCCGGATCGTTGCAGAAGATGCCCTTCAGGCCGATCAATTCGCCGAAGCGGTGGTACGGGACGTCCGGGATCTGCTGCGTCGCCTCGAACTTCGGATTGCCTTCCATGACGCGCTGTTCCCACGTGACTTGGTTCAGGTCCTGGTTGTTGAAGACGCACACGATCCAGCGCGGGTCCTTCCACCGCTTATAGTATTTCGCCACGGTGATCAGCTCGGCCATGTTATTCATCTGCATGGCGCCGTCGCCGACGAGCGCGATCACGGGGCGGTCCGGGTGCGCGAACTTGGCCGCGATCGCATACGGCACGGCCGCGCCCATCGACGCGAGGCCGCCGGACAGCGAATACATCTGGCCGCGCTGCACCTTGAGATCGCGCGCATACCAGTTGGCGCAGGAGCCGGAATCGCTCGTGACGATGGCGTCGCGCGCCAGCAGCGGCGACAGTTCGTGGCACACGCGCTGCGGATTGATCGGGTTCGCGGACGCCAGCGCCCGTTCTTCCAGCGTCTTGTACGACTCGCGCACTTCCTTCTCGATCTTCGCGCGCCAGTCGGTGCCGGTCTTTTCCTTCAGCAGCGGCAGCAGCAGGCGCAGGGTCTCGGCGCTGTCGCCGTGCAGGTTGACCTCGGCCGGGAAGCGCACGCTCAGCATGGTCGGGTCGATGTCGATCTGCACCGCGCGCGCCTTGCCTTCCTTCGGCAGGAATTCCGCGTACGGAAAGCCCGTGCCGACCAGCAGCAGGGTGTCGCAGTCGTTCATCAGCTCCCAGCTGGCCTTGGTGCCCAGGATGCCGATGGAACCGGTCACCCACGGCAGGTGGTCGGGCAGGGCGGCCTTGCCCAACAGCGCCTTCGCGCAGCCGGCTTGCAGGCGCTCGGCCACGGCGATGACTTCGTCGGTGGCCTGCAGCGCGCCGGCGCCGACGAGGATCGCCACCTTGCTGCCCGCGTTCAGCACGTCGGCCGCGCGCTGCAGGTCCGCTTCGTACGGCACCACGCGCGGCTTCGTGTAGCCGATGCCGGAGAACACGGAGCCGTGCTTGCGCGGCGGGTCTTCGTACGGCTTTTCCTGCAGGTCGTTCGGCAGCACGAGGACGCTCACGCCGTTGCGGCCCAGCGCCGTGCGCATCGCGCGGTCGAGCAGGTGGCGCACCTGCGACGGCTGGCTCGCCTCGTACACGTAATCCGCCACGTCCTGGAACAGGCGCTCCAGGTTCAGCTCCTGCTGGTAGTGCGCGCCGCGGGCCGTCGTCGGCGCCTGGCCGCAGATCGCCAGCACGGGGACGTGGTCGCACTTGGCGTCGTACAGGCCCGTCACCATGTGCGCCGCGCCCGGGCCGCCCGTCGACAGGCAGACGCCCGGCTCGCCCGTGAACTTGGCGTGGGCGGCGGCCATGAACGCGGCCATTTCCTCGTGCCGCACCTGGATGAACTGGATCTTGCCCTCGGCGCGGTCCAGCGCGCCCAGCACCCCGTTGATGCCGTCGCCGGGGTAGCCGAAGATGGTACGGACGCCCCATTCGTACAGGCGTTCGACGAAGAAGTCGCCTACGGTTTTGCTCATGTCGTATCCTCGTTGATGTTCAGTGTTTGCGCAGCTGGCGCAGGCCGAACGCGACGCCCGCGGCGCCGATGCCCGCCAGCAGCCACGCGCGGTGCGTCGTCGCCCACAGCTGCGCGCTGCGGGTGCTCGCGCCGTCGTCGAAGGTGCCGTGCGCGGCGTACGGCCCGGGCACGGGCCGCCACAGGTTGTCGGGCCGGTCGGCGGGGATCGGCTGCGGACCCTGCTGGCTGGCCACGCCCTTGCGGGCCAGGTACCGGTCGAGCAGGCGCGGGACGAATTTCTCGGCCAGCACGGTGGACAGCGTGGGCGCGCCCACGCAGATCTC
>CBIHOW010000092.1:0-20317 GCA_966211695.1 uncultured Massilia sp.
CCGCCGCATGATCGAGCTGGTCGAGGAACCACAACCGCTGCTGCGCCCACGACAAGGGAAGCTCCTGACTGCGGTCCGCCGGCATCATCGGCGGTTCGTCGGCCCGCCGTGCCCTCGCCACCGTGCCCGCAAATCCGCTCAGCGAAGGTTGTGCGAACAGCTCGCGCAGCGTCACTTCCACGCCCAGCATTTGCCGCACGCGCGAAATGAACTGCACCGCCAGCAGCGAATGGCCGCCGAGTTCAAAGAACTGGTCATGGCGGCCGACCCTCTCGACGCCCAGCAGCTGCTGCCAGATCCCGGCGATGGCGGTTTCCACCTCGCCTCGCGGCGCCTCGTAGGCGCGGCTCGCCAGTGCCGACTGGTCCGGCACCGGCAGCGCCTTGCGGTCCACTTTGCCGTTCGGCGTCAGCGGCATTGTCTCCAGCATGACGAAGGCGCTCGGCACCATGTACTCGGCCAGCATGGCCGTGAGCTGCATGCGCAGGCCGGCCGCCGACAGGGTCGCGCCCGAATCAGGCACGACGTAAGCCACCAGACGCTTGTCGCCCGGCGCGTCCTCGCGCGCCAGCACCACCGCCTCGCGCACGCCTTCGCACTGCCGCAAGCGCGCTTCGATCTCACCGAGCTCGATGCGGTAGCCGCGCAGTTTGACCTGGAAATCGTTACGGCCCAGATACTCGATCCGGCCGTCCGGCAGCCAGCGGCCCAGGTCGCCGGTCTTGTACATGCGCGCCCCGCCGCGGGTGCTGAACGGATCGGGCACAAAGCGTTCGCCGGTCATGTCCGGACGATGCAGGTAGCCGCGCGCCACGCCGGCGCCGCCGATGTGAATCTCTCCCGCCACCCCGGGCGGCACCGGTTGGCCGCGTCGATCGAGAATGTAGATCTGCACGTTTGCGATCGGCCAGCCAATGTTCGGCGTATCGCCCGCCTCGCGAATCTGGCAGATCGTCGCGTCGACCGTACACTCGGTCGGTCCGTACATGTTGTAAAATCGGATGTCGCGGGCAGCCTTCAGGGTGTTCCACATCGCAGCGTCGATCGGTTCCCCACCGATCAGGACACTGATGGGCTGCCAATCAGGATTACCGATCAGGCCACATGCCAACAGCACGCCAAGTTGCGAAGGCGTGCAATCGAACGCCTCGACGCGATGCTCCGCCAGGAAGCGCAACAGCGCCGGACCGTCCGCACGAATCGCTTGCGGAATGACGACCACGCAGCGCCCCGAAAGCAGTTGCAAGATCCCCTTGAGCGACATGTCGAACGAGTACGCGGCGTTGAGTGCGACGTTCGAGCCGGGTGTGCAGTCGCGATGCGTCGTACGCTCGAGCACATGCCAGAAATTGACCGGTGAGCGGTGCTCGACCATCACACCCTTCGCGTCACCGGTGGAACCGGACGTATAAATGACGTAGGCAAGGTTGTGTCCCGTCAGCCCGCCGACCTCCGGATTATGATCCTTCCCGTCCGCCGGCACGGCGGCGTCCTCCAGAAGTAGCGCCGGCACCGCCGTCGCCGGCAATTGCTCCGCCAGACCTTTGCTCGAGACGACCGCCACCGGTTCACAGTCGCCCAGCATGTAGGCCAGGCGTTCTTGCGGATGATTCGGATCCAGCGGCACATAGGCTCCGCCAGCCTTGAGGATGCCCAGGATGCCGACGAACATATCGACGCTGCGCTCGACGTACAACGCCACCAGGTTATCGGGTCCGACACCGCGCTCGATCAGCATATGGGCAAGGCGGTTGGCACGCCGGTTCAACTCGCCGAAACTGAGTCGATCATGCTCGTAGACCACGGCCGGCGCATCCGGATGCAGCGCCGCCTCGTCCTCGAAGATCCTGTGCAGCAGCCGCTCGTCGGGGCTTGCGGTCGCCGTCTGGTTGAACGCCACCAGCACCTGTCGGCGCGCGGCCTCGTCCAGCAGGTCGAGCCTGTCCACGCGCTGGGCGTCCCCAAGCACGCCACCGCCCATGGCACGCAGCAGAGTCTGGAACATCGAGACAAAGCGACGGACCGTCGCCTCGTCGAACAGGTCGCTCGCGTATGCGATGCCGCCATGAATCGGCTCGTCGCTGTGCAGCGCGTCGTCGCCGGACAGTGTCAGCGACAGGTCGAAGTGGATGGTGGTGCTCGCCACCGTAACCTGCTCCAGTTGCATGCCCGGCAGCTGGATCTCCCGCCCGGACTGCAAATTGTTCATATTCAGCATGGCCTGGAAGATCGGGCTGTGGCTCATGCTGCGCATTGGATTGAGCGCCTCCACCACCTGGTCGAAAGGCAGGTCCTGGTGCGCATAGGCACCGAGCGTATCCGCCTTGACCCGCGCCATCAGTTCGCCGACCGTCAAATCCTCGTCCAGGCGCACACGCACGGCCAACGTGTTGACGAAGAAGCCGATCATGCTTTCGGTTTCCTCGCGCCGGCGGTTGGCCACCGGCACACCGATCACCACGTCGGTTTGTCCGGACAGGCGCGACAGCAACACGGCCCAGGCGGCCAGCATGGTCATGAACAGCGTCGCACCGTGGCGCTGTGCCAGCGCGCGCAGGGTGGCGGCAACGTCGGCCGGCACCACGAACGGTACGACACCGCCCGCGTATCCCTGCACCGCGGGACGCGGACGGTCCGTCGGCAATGTCAACAGTGCCGGCGCGCCGGCGAGATGCTCCTTCCAGTAACGGACCTGGGCGTGCAGCGCGTCGCCCTGCAACCACTGGCGCTGCCATGCCGCGTAATCGGCGTACTGCAGCGGCAGTTCCGGCAGCGGGTCGGCGTGCCCCTGGCTGAACGCGGTGTACAGTGCACCGACTTCGCGCACCAGAACGCCGATTGACCAGCCATCGGTCACGATGTGGTGCTGCGTCACCAACAGGATGTGCTCATGCGCGGATAACTGGATCAAGCGGCCCCGGATCAGTGGCCCGGTCGCCAGATCGAACGGAGCGACCGCTTCGGCAGCGGCCAGTTCGCGCACCTGTTCCTGCTGTTGTTCCGGCCCCAGCGTGCGCAAGTCGTGCGGCGTCAGCACGAAGCCGCAGTCAGGCGCCGCAATGCGTTGTACGGGTTGGCCGTTGAATTGTTTGAAGGTAGTGCGCAAACTCTCGTGCCGGGCGACGATCCGGTCCAGCGCCGCCTGCAGGGCGGCCCGGTCCAGATCGCCCGTCAGACGCAGCGCCGCCGGCATGTGATATGCCGCGCCCGC
Organism: uncultured Massilia sp.; assembly: GCA_966211695.1. Classification (GTDB taxonomy): domain Bacteria; phylum Pseudomonadota; class Gammaproteobacteria; order Burkholderiales; family Burkholderiaceae_D; genus Telluria. The sequence goes on from CBIHOW010000092.1 coordinate 3,212, forward strand.
CGCGTGATCCAGCTGGTCGAGAAACCATAGGCGCTGCTGGGCGAACGAAAGTGGAATCGCCGTGTTTCGATCCACCCGGACGATGATATCGGCGCGCTCCGGCGCCGGCGCCTGCTCCGGTGCCTCGTCCAGCGCCTCCTCCAGCAGGTAAGCCAACAATTCGCGCTTGATGGACTCAATCTCATCCATGAACCACACTCCAGCTAAAAATCGCCATCGAGCCGCTCGACCGTGACGAAACAAAACGACGATGAATTACCCGTGGCCGCGCAGGAGGCGCGGCCGCACGGAACGGGCAGGTGAATTACGCGGCCGACGCGCTTTGGGCCTCGACGATCAAGCCGCTGTCCAGCTTGACGATGCGGTCGGCGCAATGGAAGTACGTGTCATCGTGGCTGATCACGATCACGGTCTTGCCGCGTGCCTTCAGCTCGGGCAGGATTTCGGTGTAAAAAATGCGCTTGAAGCGGGGGTCCTGGTCCGCTGCCCATTCATCGAAAAGATAGATGGGCTTGTCTTCCAGGTACGACGACACCAGGGCCAACCGCTTGCGCTGGCCGGCAGATAATTCGATCGTGGAATAGCGATCGCCAATGATCGACACCTTGTCGCGCAGCCCCACGCGCGCCAGATATTCATCGCCGCGCTCCGCCAGCCGCTTCGGATCGATACCGAACAGGCGATCGAACAAGTAGAAATCATGGAATATGGCCGAGAAGCGCGAACGATAATGGTCGGAATTCGCATCGTCCAGGGCGACGCCGTTCATCAAAATGGTGCCGGAATCCGCCGTATACAGTCCCAGCAACAGCATGGCCAAGGTCGTCTTGCCGCCGCCATTACCGCCGACGACGAACAGCACTTCACCCTTGTGAACCGTCAGATTCAGCGGCCCCAGCAGAAACGCCTCGCCCCCCTCTTCGGACCGATGGGCCAAACAGACATTGCGCAACTGCAGCAGGGTTTGGTTGCTCCGTTCGAATGGATCGGCAACCTTGTCGACAGGCGCAGCCGCACCCAGCTCGGAATACAACTGGTTAATGCTGCGAAAGGACACGTTGATCGTCGATACCGCCGGGCCGGCGTTGACGATGCCGCTGATCGGCCCGATCAGGAAAATCAGCACGAACGTGGCGGTTGCCAGCACCTGGGCCGGCAGCGTCATCCACATCGGCACCACGAACAGCATGAGGCCGATGACCATGTAAAAAATCATGTCGCCGACGGATGTCACTGCCGTGAATGCGGTGACGGCACGCACGGAGGTGTCGCGGTAGGCCCGAGCGTCGGGCTCGATCGCCTTCTCCACGAACATCTGACCACGCGCCTTGTTGAGCTGCAATTCCCTCGCCCCTTCCACCAGGTCACGGAAATTCCTGAACTGATCATCCAGGCGGGCACGCATTTCTCCGAACATCTTCTCCGGATAACGCTTGGCCCGGGTGTACAGGAACAAGCATGCGACCATGATCACGAGCAGCATTGCGAACAGGGGCAGCGAGAGCCAGGCGAGATAGCCGATGCACGCAATGACCAGGACAGCATCGGTGAGCAGCCGGGGCGCGATCTGCACCGCACTGACCACTGCATCCACATCCTTGGTCAGAATCGCCAACAGGCCGGGCTTCCCCAGATCGTGCAATGTGGCGTAAGGTGTTTCCAGCAGCCGCTTGCTCAAATCGATCCGCATTTCACAAGTGGCATCGGAAGTCAGCCGCAGCAAGGCGACCTGCGAGATCAGCCGGGACACCAGCAGCCCGATGCACAGCCCGAAGAATTCGAGCGCCAGCCTGCCATAATCATGGCGCTTGCCCGCGCCACTCGCAATCAAGGCGACGAGCGCACCGCCCCCGACGCCATTAATCGACGCGAACACTGTGCTCACGATGAGCAACAGTTTGGAGCGTGAATACAGGAAACTGACCAGATTCATCTTCGCCTTTCGTATGTAATACCATTGAACAATCGATGCATCGGCCTGTCACGGCGAACGGCATTCGTGGCCGCCCTGCCGCCTTGCCGGCGCTTTATTGGTGACGCAATCCCGCCGTCGGACTCATCCTCGCGGCCCGCCACGCGGGAACAAGCGCCGCGAGAATCGATACCCCGTACATCATGAACGCGGCAGCACCTGCTGCCAGCACAAACGTTTTCCATTCAGGCTTTTCGCCGAACAACACATCCATTGGCAATTGGACCAGCAGCATCAGCGCGATCGCCATCCCGAGTGACACGAACAGCACTTGCTCGACGACGATGTGCAGGTAAATCACGCTCGCCCTGGCCCCGACCGCGCGGCGCAGCGCGAATTCGGCGATGCGCTGCTGCACGCCCTGCCAGACGACACCGAACAGCCCGAAGCCAACCATCACCAGCAAAAACAAGGCAACCACCGACACGATCACCAGCGGCATCAGCTGAAAACGTTGCTGCGTCTTGCGCAGCTCGGCCAGCGGCGTAATGGTGAAACGCCAATCGTTGCGGATCGACTTGAGCTGGTTATTCAACGCAAACTCGAATGCGCGTGTGGTGCCTGGCTTGAGCTTGATGAGCATCGTTCCCAGGCCGACCGACGGCCAGGCGCGCGACACCCGGACGAACAGCATGTTCATCGGAGGGCTCAGCTCCCCTTTCCGGAATGCCGGCACCACCCCGACGATCCGGAATACCGAGCCGAGTCCCTGCCCGCCGGAGTAGGCCCGGATCTGCTTGCCCACGGGGGACTCGACGCCGAACAGCTTGTCGGCCAATTGCTGGTTGACCATTGCGACCTGGGTTTCGCGGTCTTCGTCGGCATCCGTGTACCAGTGCCCGGCCCCTGTCTCGATGCCCATGACCGATGCGAACTCGTCGCTGGCGTTGATCATTTCCACCATCGTGGGCGGATCGCCATCATTGCGTACCACCTCGGTCGTCTTGCTCACGAGCGAATAGGGCGAGGTGCTGGCCAATGTGACCTCCTTAATCTCGGGCATCGTCAACAGTACCTGGCGGAAGTTGTCGAACTGGTCGGAAGTGATCTTCGCGTCCACCTCGCCCGTCTCGATGGTCACCGTCCACACGTCCCGCGCATCGAAACCGAGGGGGAGTCCGTACAGTTCAAAGCTGTGGAGCGAAAACACGGCGGTCGCGAATACCAGCGTGAACGCCACGATGATCTCGAGGGCGAGCAGCGCCGAACGCAACCTGCGCCGCCAGATCATCTTCATTGCGTGCACGAGCATCAGGCGCCTCCCTTGAGTGCGTGCACCGGGTCCAGGCGCGACATGGCCCACGCCGGCACGACGCCGGACATCACGCCGAACACAGTCGCGGCAAGCAGGCCGTAGCCGAACACTGCGAAATTGACGTGCGCCGCGAAATAGGGAATCAGGCCGGAATTGGTCAACAGCAGCAGGACCGCTTCGGCGCAGCCCAGGCTGATCACGCCGCCGACCAGGCACAGCAGGACGCTCTCGAACGCGAACTGCCACAACAGTTGTGCGGTTGTGGCACCGAACGCCTTGCGCACCCCGATTTCGCAGCGGCGCTCCATGGTGCGCCCGATATTCAGGTTGACCAGGTTCAGCGCCGGCAGCAGCATGAAGACCACCATGAGCACGACGACGGCCACGAGCAGCTCAGCCGCGCCGGAGTCCGGGCTATTCGTATTGCCGAGCAACGTACGGGCAAACAAATCGAGCTTGGTGTCCGCCCAGAACGACGTGGTGAAGTGACCGCCGGCGTCGTCAAACGACATGCGCCGGGCAATTTGCTGCACTTCCCGCTTGATCGCCTGGAGACCGTCGGCATCCTTCGCCATCAACAACGCCACGAACTGGCCCACATATTTTTCCCGGTACGAACTCGAAGGGAATGTGCTGACCGGCACCCAGATATCGGAATACGAATTGAGTTGAAAATCGTCGGCCACCGTACCGATCACGGTGAACGGCTGGCCGCCGACATCGACGATGCGGTGCAGCGCCGGCTCCTTGCCGAACAACTGCCTCGCCGTGGAGTCGTTCAGCACGGCGACTGCCCTGCCCTCGAGCACGTCGTCGGCATTCGGAACCCGTCCGGAGAGCACGTCGAAATCGAGGACTTGCCAGTACTCGGCGTCCGCGCGCCGCAGCTTCAGCTTGGTGACGCGTCCGTTCAGGTAAACGGACGTCTCTTCGGGCAGCGTCACCGCTGCCACGAGCTGGGCGGACTTCATGGGCCGCAGCCAGGCGTCCACGACCTTGTACCCCAGGGGCCCGCGCAGGCGCGCCTGCCGATCGGAGCGTACCGCGTCCATCAGCATGACTTGCGCGTAGCGGTCACTGCGGTGTTCCGCCCCGATGGGATGGACGGCATTGTCGAACAACGCGGTAACGGTCAGCAGGATCGTGAGCGTCAGTACGATGCACAGCAAATTGATGACGGTGAATAGCTTGTGGTTCAGCCATACCCGCTGCGCCCCGCGCAGGAAGTGCAGCAACACGGCTAAGCCTCGGCGACCAGCTGGCCGTCATGCACCCGGATAATGCGCCCCGCCCGCTGGGCCTCCTTGTCATTGTGGGTGACCATGACAATCGTCTTCCCGTCGCGGTTGAGCTCCAACAGCAACTCCAGGATATGGGCGCCCATCCTGCTGTCCAGGTTGCCGGTAGGCTCATCGGCCAGCAGCACGGCAGGATTTCCCACGATGGCGCGCGCGATGGCGACACGCTGCTGCTGGCCTCCCGACAACTGGTTTGGATAATGCCGGGCCCGCGCTTCCAGGCCCACCCGCGCGATTGCTTCCAGCGCCCGGCGGCGGCGCTCGGACGACGACACGGGCCGGTACAGCAGCGGCAATTCGACATTGTCGATGACACGCAGATCGTTGATGAGGTGAAAATTCTGGAAAATGAAGCCGAATGTTTCATTGCGCAGCATCGCGGTGTCCTTGTCGCGATACGAGGACACCGGGGCGCCACCCAGCACGATCGATCCCTGGTCGGGCCGGTCGAGCAGGCCGATCAGGTTAAGCAAGGTGCTTTTCCCGCATCCGCTCGGCCCCATCACACTCACGAATTCCCCTTTGCGAATATGCAGGTCGATATCCTTGAGCGCGAGTGTTTCGACTTGAGCCGCCTGATACAGCTTGCAGACCTTCTTCAATTCGATCATTTTTTCGCCGGCAGTCGTTTCAGGTCAACGGGAAAGCCGCACTTGATCATATTCCTTGATATTGCCGATATCGGATACGATAATTTTTTCACCCGGCCTGACGCCGCTGCGCAACTCCACCAACGTCTGGCTCGTATCGCCGACTTCGATCGCGACCCGCTTTGCGACGCCATCGCGGACCACGAAAGCCATCTGCCGACCTTTTCCATTGAAGGCCGGCCCATTCTCCGCCACCAGGACGTTATCCCTGCGCCCCTTGATGATGCTGACATCCATGCGCAGTTTATTTCTCAAAATGGCGTGATTCGGTTCATCCAGCGCGATATAAAGCTTGATCGTGCCCGTCTGCGCATCCGGTAATATCGTGCTGACTTTACCTTTTAACGTATATTTCCCATAGGACACAAGCGCTTCCTGGCCGATATTAATCGAGCCAGCGTAGAATTCAGACACCGTGGATTCGATTCGAAAATCCTTGAGCGAAGAGACTTTGGCCACCGTCTGACCTGCCGCCACCGAAGACCCGCTTTCCGTCACCAACGAACTCACCACGCCATTAAACGGCGCCAGCACGCGCGTCTGCGCGAGCAAGACTTCCTGCTGCTGCACCTGCTTTCGGAGAATTTCTTTTTGCAGGTTGGCAGCCTCGATATTATTCAATGCCGTGCGGCGATTATCCCCGATCAAATCGCGCTGCTGGCGCAACTGAATTTCAATGCGCTTCACATTCAACTGCGCAGCCAGTAAATCCTCGCCGGAGACGATACCACTTGCCCTGAGCAGGTTCGATCGTTCAAGTTTGGCAGTCGCGCTTTGCAGATCAATCTGGTAGAGCTCGATGGCGCGCTCGTATTGCTTCTGCTTTTGCTGCATGTCGTGCTCGAAACCGACGATCTTATTTTGCTGTTGAGCAATCTGCTCTTCCAGGCTTTCCAGCGCAAGCCTGATCGATTGCGCATCCAGCTCCAGCAGCAGCTCACCGGTACTTACCTGCTGCCCGGGCTTGACGTGAACGGCAACCACCCGGGTTTGGCCGGGGCTGGACATCTGCTGTTCGTTCAGGGGCACCGCCAGGCCGGACGTGAAGATCGAATCATTGATGCTGCCCCGACGGACCTCGGCCAGCATCACGCTATTGGGATCGAGCACCGGTGCGATCGCGCGATTGACGGCCCATGCGGCCGCAGCCACACCGAGCGCTATCGTCGCACTGAGCGCAATTTGAAGAAGTTTTTTGCGCTTTAGCTTCTCGCGGCTGATCGGCGTATCCATGCCTGCCATCTCACTCATAAACAGATTTATTTAGTTCGCAGACGTTACCGGGATCTCAGCCAGCACCCTACTCATGTGAATATTCACAAAATATCTCGCAAGACCGACCTCGCCTATGCGAAGGCTTCAGAGCGAGAAAGAGTGCCTCCGAAACGCCGCGAGATCATATGACGTGAAAATTGCCCGTGTCAATCAGAATTATGCCGATCAAATTGAAATCCAACCTTATCTACGACGCGCCTGGGAAAACATACCCGACACATATCCATTCGCGCCAAAAACAAGAATATTCAATATCGAAAACGTTATTAAATAGATATCGAAATCGTTATCGATCGCGATAAAAAAGTTATCGCAGCCGGGATTTTCGAATAAAACTCACGAATTATTTCAAAATCCAGCTTCGCCGAGGAGCATGGACCGGGACCTCTTTTTCTCGCCTGTTTTCGCTTGCCCTTCGCCTTGACTTCATCCATACTCTCGCGAAACGAATCAGTACTACCGTGTTTATTCAGGACACACCGAACCCGAATAATCCATATCGCTTTCGCTTTATTTGAAACTTCGATTCGTTACGAAAAAATACCTGGCGCTCCTGCTCGGATAGCCGGGAAATTGAAGCTTGCAGCACAAATTCGAACATCTTATGACGCAACAACTTGCAATAGCGGTGCCTGCGCCTCGCGCCCAAGTGCGATCAGTTCAAGACGCTGCGGGGCGGGCGCGAATAATCGGCGTAGGCACGGCCACGCATGCCGCAGACAGCGCATATTCCCAAAAGGATGTACTTGAAGCGTTCAACATCACGGATCGTCGTATTCGCCTGATGTTCATGAACAGCGCGATCGGACAACGTCATCTGATTCTTCCGCCCGAATCGCCGGACGGGGGCCGCGTCGTCGAAACCCAGGGCGAACTACTCGCCAAGCACAGCGCATACGCGATTGAACTGGGCGCGCGTGCCCTGCTGAACTGCATCGAGCGGGCCGGCGTCAGCCTCAATGACATCGATTATTTGTGCTGCGTGACGACCACGGGCTTTCTGACGCCTGGCCTCAGCGCGCTGCTGTGCCGCCAGTTGAACTTGCGCCTCGAATGCGGCCGCCTGGATATTGTCGGCATGGGTTGCAACGCGGGCCTGAACGGATTGACCGCCATCGACGCATGGACCCGCGCCAATCCCGGCAAGCTGGCGGTCATGGTCTGCGCCGAGATTTGTTCGGCGGCCTACGTCATCGACGGCACCATGCAAACCTCCGTGGTGAACAGCCTGTTCGGCGACGGCGCCAGCGCGGTCGCCATGATGGCGGCCCCGGACAGCAGCGCGCCCGCGCAAGCGCTCGCCCCGACGGTCATGGGCTTTGCCAGCGCCGTGGTATCGGATGCACTCGATGCCATGAAATACACATGGGATGAAGCCCAAAACAAGTTCAGTTTCACGCTTGCGCAGGACGTGCCCTACGTGGTCGGCGCGCACGCGGAGGAAGTGATCGACCGCTTGTTGCGTCCGGCCGGACTGCGCCGGCATCAAATCGCGCACTGGGTCATCCATTCCGGCGGCAAGAAAGTGATCGACGCCGTGAAAATCAATCTCGGTTTGACGACACACGACGTGCGTCACACGATCAGTGTGCTGCATGACTACGGTAACGTGTCCAGCGGTTCCTTCCTGTTTTCGTATGAACGCCTGCTTGACGAAGGCAAGGTTGAACGGGGCGACTATGGCGTGATGATGACCATGGGCCCGGGCACCACGATCGAAACGGCCCTGCTGCGTTGGTAGTGGCCGCGTAAGGGCGGGTGACCGCTCAGCCATTTTGGAAAGGAACCTTGAATGAAGTTTGGCTCGACCCCGCAACTGCCCGGCCGTACCATTGTCCAGCTCGACGTGCATGCTGCCGACAGTCTGTCACCGGCACTGGTGGCGCGCATCAATGGCGCGTGCGACGAGGCGGAAAACGCCGGCGCATCGGCCGTGGTCCTGGTACGGATCGGCCACAGCAGCGGAACACCTGAGCCGGAATTGCTCAATGTGAATTTGATCAACGCCTGGGAACGCGCGTTGCGCCGGCTGGAGCGCCTGAATGCGTTGACCGTCAGCGTCATCGACGGTCAGTGCCACGGATTGGAGGCCGCCGTCATGCTGAGCACCGACTACCGCTGCGCCGGGTCGGAACTGCGCTTCAGCCTGGTATCCCGCGGCGCGGACATCCTGCCCGGCATGAGCCTGTACCGCCTGACCAACGAGATCGGCGTGGCCGGGGCCCGCCGCCTGGCCCTGTTCGGCGCCGAGTTGTCGGCCGAGCAGGCGCAACAGATCGGGCTCGTCGACACGATCGCCGCCGATCCCCTGCAAGCCGTGCTGGCGTTCGTCGCCGGTCTGCCCGCGCACCGCACCGGCGACCTGTCGATACGTCGCCGCCTGATCCTGGAGGCGCCGACACTCAGTTATGACGACAGCCTGGGATCGCATCTGGCGGCCTGCGACCGCGTCGTGCGCGCGATGCGAGGGCGCGACAGCGACGTGCGCGCCCAAGCGTAGACCCGCAACCGTCAACCAGTAGAGGCAAACTTGAACATTCAGACCGGACGAGCGTTCCCGGAGGCCGCGTTGCGGCGCTGGGCCGATACGAATGTCCCGGCCACCGGGGATGCGGGCACCGACTGGGACACCCTGGCCGCGCACCTGGCCGCCGGCGACCACCTGTTTTCCATGCTCCCGCCGAAGCCCGGGCGCGACAGTGACCTGCAGCGCATGGCAAGCGTGCTTCAGCACACCAGCCGGCAGTTGCGGCAGCGCTTCATGCAGATGCACGCGGACTGGGTGTACGACGTGCTGACCGAGAACCGCACGCGGCGCCTCGCCATGACGGCGCTTTCCGACGCGGCCAGCGTGCGCTTCCCCGGCCTGGTGCCGACATCGGCGCAATTGGCCGCTGAACGCGAGCAGCTGCAATGCGACAAGGACGGCCTCGAGATCGATCAGGGAATTTTCTTTTCGGCCATCCTGGCGGCGCCGCATGGCGGTCCCCATTTTGCTGCCACGATGCTGCGGCCGACGCCGCGCGCACTGGACTTGCTGGAACGGTTCCGGACGCAAGGCCGCCTTCGTCTGGACACGATACTGATCGAACGCGTCGACGGTGTCGCCCACCTGACCGTGCACAATGAAGCGTGCCTGAACGCAGAAGACGAGACCCTGATTGCCGACATGGAAACGGCCGTCGACCTGGCGCTCCTCGACGACGCCACCGGCGTGTTCGTATTGCGCGGCGGCGTCATGACGCATCCGAAATATGCGGGCAAGCGGGTCTTCAGCGCCGGCATCAACCTGAAGCAGTTGCACCGGGGACGCATCTCATTGGCCGGTTTCCTGCTGCAGCGCGAACTTGGCTATATCAGCAAAATGCTGCGCGGCCTGCACGTCGACCGCGAATCATCGCCGGCCGGCCCCGAGGTCCTGTCCAAGCCGTGGATCGCCGCGGTGGACAGCTTCGCCATCGGCGGCGGCGCCCAGTTGGTGCTGGTAGCCGACCACGTGATCGCCGAAGCCGGCAGCTACTTCTGCCTGCCTGCGGCGCAGGAAGGGATCGTGCCCGGCGTCGCGAACCTGCGCCTGACGCGCGCGGTCGGTGCGCGCCTGAGCCGCCAGATCATCCTGTCGGGCCGCAAGGTGTCGACCCACGACCGCGCCAGCCATCTGGTGTTCGACGAGGTCGTGGAAGCGGCGGACATGGATCGCGCCATCGCGGATTGCGCGGCGCGCCTGAACAACCCGGCCGTGCGGGCAAACCGGCACATGCTGGCGCTCGCGGAGGAACCGATGCGTGACTTCCTCGACTACATGAGCGCGTTCTCTTACGAGCAGGCCCTTCGCCTGTACAGCGAAGACGTCCTCGACAAGGTGCGCAATGCGTGAGCAGGCCGGTCTCTCACGCGCCAGCCTGCATGACGCATTGCAGGACCCCGTGCTCGAATCGATCAGCTTTCTCAACGAGATCATGGACCGTTACCCGCAGTCCATCTCGTTTGCCCCAGGTGCGCCGAATGCGGGGTTGTTCGAAGACCTCGACCTGAACGCCTACCTCGAGCGCTACACCGCCTACCTGCGCGAACAGCGGGGCATGACGCGGGCGCAGGTGGCCAAGCACCTGTACCAGTACGGTCCCAGCCAAGGGCAGATCAACGCCCTGCTGGCGCAGGCATTGCGCATGGACGAACGCATCGACGTGGCGGACGACGCCATCGTGGTAACGGTCGGCTGCCAGGAAGCGCTGCTGCTGATATTACGCGCCTTGTGTACCGGGACGGACAGCCTGCTCGCGGTGGTCGATCCGTGCTTTGCCGGCATCGCGGGCGCCGCCCGGGTACTCGACGTGCCCATGGTGGCCATCGACGAAACGTCCGACGGTATCGACTTTGACCAGCTCGAGCAGGCCTGTCGGGCGGCGCGGGCGGCCGGCCGACGCGTGCGCGCCCTGTACGTCGCTCCGGACTATTCCAATCCGTCCGGCACGATTCTCAGCCTGGACGCGCGCGAGCGGCTGCTCGCGCTGGCCGAGCGCGAAGACTTCCTGGTCCTGGAAGACAACGCCTACGGTTTCACAGCCACGCCGGAAGCCGCTCTGCCAACCCTCAAGTCCCTCGACCGCGCCACCCGCGTGATCTATCTGGGGACCTGCGCCAAGATCTGCCTTCCCGGTGTGCGCGTCGGATTCGCCGTGGCCGACCAGATCGTCACCGATGCGCAAGGCAGGACTCGTCTGCTGGCGCAAGAATTGGCGGCGCTCAAGAGCATGGTGACCGTCAACACCTCGCCCATCTGCCAGGCGATCGTCGGCGGCATGCTGTTGGAGCACGGGGGGTCGATGCGCGCGCTCGCCAACGACAAAGGCGCCTTGTACCGGCGCAATCTGGGCCATTTGCTCGATGCGCTGGACCGGCATCTGCCGCCGGAGGCCGCGCAACGCCTGAACGTGTCGTGGAACCGGCCGGCCGGCGGCTTCTTCGTCCGCATGCGCCTGCCCGTCAGGGCCGACGCCGCGCTGCTCGATGATTGCGCGCGCCGCTACGGCGTGCTGTGGACGCCCATGAGTTTCTTTCACCTGGGCCGCGCCGGCGACCATGAACTGCGCCTGTCGTGCAGTTACCTCACCCCGGAGCGGATCGACGAGGGCGTCGCGCGCCTGGCGCGCTTCCTGCACGATCCGCGCGTCACGGGACACGCTGCATGAACGCGCCGGTACGCTACGAGAAGCGTGGCCGCGTTGCCTACATCACGCTCGACCGTCCGGACGTGCTCAACGCGATGAACCTGGAGATGCACACCGCGCTGGGGGAAATCTGGGACGACTTCGAACGCGACGACGACATTTGGGTGGGCGTGCTCGCCGGCGCCGGGGAGCGTGCCTTTTCGACCGGACAGGACTTGAAAGAACTGGCCGTCCGCAACCAGGCCGGCGCTGCGCCGTCCAGCTTCGGCAGCAATGGCGGCGCCGGGTGGCCGCGCCTGACCGAACGTTTCGATCTGACGAAGCCGCTGATTGCACGGGTGCAGGGCTATGCCTTCGGTGGCGGGTTCGAACTGGCGCTGGCATGCGACGTGATCGTCGCCTCGGAATGCGCCAGCTTCGCGCTTCCCGAGGCGTCGCTGGGCCTGATCGCCGGCGCCGGCGGGGTATTCCGCCTCACCCGTCAACTGCCCTATCGCACGGCGCTAGGCTACTTGATGACGGGACGGCGCATGAGCGCGGCGCGCGCCTATGCGCTGGGCCTGGTCAACGACGTGGTCCCCGCGGATCAGCTCGATGCTTGTGTGGAGTCCTGGGTGAACGACCTGCTGCGCTGTGCGCCGCTGGCCGTGCGGGCGATCAAGCAGGTGGCGGCCGAATCGGCCACCCTGACACTCGCGCAAGCGTTCAGCGCCCACTATGAATGCGAGGAACGGCGCCGCAACAGCGCCGATTGCCGGGAAGGACCGCGGGCCTTCGTGGAAAAACGTCCCCCCGTCTGGAAAGGTCGCTAACAACGGAAATGGCGCAGCTGGCAGCAGCTTGCGTCGTTCTTTTCTCAATCGTCAACCGCACCATTGCCTTCTATGAAATCGAGCCCTTGGGTGCTGCGCCGCTCCGGCCTGCAACGACAGTGTAGATTGTTTTGCTTCGCCTATGCCGGCGGGAGCGCAACCCACTTCGCGGACTGGCAGGCCGCGCTGGGCCCCTCCATCGAGGTGTGCGCCGTCCAGCTGCCGGGGCGCGGCGCGCGCTTTCACGAAGCGCCCATCAGCGACCTGTCCACCCTGATCCCGGCCATCGCCGCTGCCATCGACGGCTATACCGATCTGCCGTTCGCCTTCTTCGGCCATAGCATGGGCGGCCTGCTGGCCTTCGAGTTGACGCGCCATCTGCGGCGCCATCGTTTGCCCATGCCGCAGCACCTGTTCGTGTCGGGATGCGCAGCGGTCCGTTATCGCAGGGAGCCGCAGGGGACGCATCTGCTGGACGACGCCGCCTTGTGCGAGAAGCTCAAGGAGTACAACGGCACGCCCCCCGAAATCCTGGCCAACGACGAATTGATGTCCCTGGTTTTGCCGACGATCCGCGCCGATTTCGCCATCGGCGAGAACTACACGTACCAGCCGGAGGAGCCGTTGGAATTGGCGATCAGTGTGCTGGCCGGCAAAATGGACGACTTCACCTCGCCCGAGCAGGTGCATGGCTGGCAGGAAGAGACCGCGCTTCCGTGCGAGGTCGCATGGTTCGACGGCGACCATTTCTTCATTCACTCGCAGCGGCGCCAGGTACTCGACTATGTCTATGCGGCGCTCGCACCGCAGGTAAAACATTCCCGCACGCTTGCGCAGGAGCTTGTCGGCACGTCCTAGTGCCACCGCCCTGCTCCGCGCCTCGCCAGCCATGCCGCCTGCGGCACCGCGCGCGCCCTGCGTGCCGCGATCGCGGCAGGTCGAGCGCCTGCCGAGTCCCCTTTCCCGTGACAGTTCATTGCAGCGACTGCGAACCGAACCCATATGACATCGTCCTATTCCTCGCTTCTTGACATCCTGTTGTTTCGCGCATCGTCCGCGTCTGCGCTACGGAACAAGGACGTCTACGTTTTCCTGGCCGATGGCGAAAACGTCACCGGCACATTGACGTTCGCCACGCTGGATGCACGGGCAAGGCGGATCGCCGCCGGCCTGCAACAACGATGCAAGCCGCAGGACCGCGTGGTCCTCGCCCTTGCCCACGACCTGGACTACGTGCTGGCCTTCATGGGATGCGTCTATGCCGGATTGATCGCGGTGCCGGCGCTGCCGCCCAGGAATGCGGCGGCCGCCAAGCGGCTGGAATTGGTGATTGACGATTGTGCGGCCACGCTGGTCCTGGGCAAGCACGATCGCGCCGCGCCGGATGTGCGCTGCCACTTCGCCTCGCTGGAGGACATGGAGCAACCGGCAGACCAATGGGCGCCTCCCGTGCTCATCCCTTCGGATATATGCTTTCTGCAATACACTTCGGGCTCGACCGGGGCACCGAAGGGGGTGATGGTCAGCCACGAAAATATCATTGCCAACCTCCAGCTCTGCCAACGGGTCTATGACCTGTCGGAGCACGACATCCTGCTCGCGTGGCTGCCGCCGCACCACGACTTCGGCCTGATCGGAAGCATCCTGCTCCCGGTTTTCCTGGGCAGCCAATCCATCCAGTTCCCGGCCCCGGTATTCCTGCGGCGGCCCTATCTGTGGCTCAAATTGATGTCCGACTACGGCGCGACGATGACCGGCGCGCCCAACTTCGCCTACGAATTGTGCGTGCGCAGGATCGACGACGAACAAAAGCGCTCGCTGGACCTCTCGGCGCTACGGCTGGCTGTCAATGGCGCCGAGAGGATCCGCCACGCCACCCTGGCCGACTTCGCGCGGGCGTTTTCCTCCTGCGGTTTTGCGGCGGAGGCGTTGACGCCTGCATATGGACTGGCCGAATCCACCCTGCTCGTCTCGGCCAGCCGGCTTAGCCGTCCGTCCGGCCTGCCCCTGGCACAGGCGATCAGCCGTCGCGCCCTGGCCGCCGGCCATGCGAGCCCGGCCGAAGACAGTGCCGACGAAGTCAATCTGGTCGCGGTGGGGCATGCCGACAATTTCGGACATGGTGTCTGCATCGTCGACCCGGCCACCAACCTGCCCTTGCCGGACGGCGCAGTGGGTGAAATCTGGATTCATGGTCCGTCCGTGACCCGAGGCTACTGGGGGAAAACCGAGCAGAGCGGCGAACAATTCAATGTCCGCCCTGGCGATGAAGGGCCGGCCTGCCTGCGCTCCGGCGATCTGGGCTTCGTCCTTGAGAACCGGCTGTATGTCAGCGGCCGCCTCAAGGAACTCATCATCATCAATGGCAGGAACATCTATCCACAGGATATTGAAACCGCAATCGAACAGCTCGATCCGCGCTTCAGGACGGACGGCTGCGCGGCGTTTGGCGTGGAAACCGATCAAGGGACCGGATTGGTCATTGTCCAGGAAGTCGGCCCGGGCTTTCGCCAGCCGGACACCGAGCTCGCGGCCCGCATCCAGGCCAGCCTTGCGGCGCAATTCGACATCTTTCGTCTCGAGGCGCTCTATTTCGTACGGGGCGGAGGGTTGCCGCGTACGACCAGCGGAAAAATTCAACGGGGCCAATGCCGCGCGATGCATCTGGCCGACGCCATCGACTGCATATGGAAGTGGCCATCCGACCCGGTGTCGTCCGCGGCGACCGGCCATGCGCCCGCCACGCGTCCCGGGCTTGCGCCCATCGAAGCCAGGTTGATTGCGATCGGCAGGGAACTGCTGGACGGTCAGCGCACGTGGAGCACATCCGACAACTTCCTGGATGGCGGCGCGCACTCCCTGTTCGCCCAACAATTCCTGGAAATCGTCAGGAACGAATATGGCGTCGAACTGGACCTGAAGTTCTTCTTCGAGGCGCCGACGATCGCACAGATCGCCGAACGAATCTATCACGCCGTGCCGGCGCCGCAGACGCCGGCGGGTCCCGTTCCGGTGCCGGCCGAAGCACGTCACGCGTTACCGCTGTCATTCGCGCAGCAGCGCCTGTGGTTCCTCGACCAGCTGAGCGAGGGCGCGGGATCGGCCTACCATTTGCCGGCCGCGCTGCGCCTGCACGGCGCGTTGGACCTGCCCGCGCTGAAAACCGCGCTGGATCGTATCGTCGCGCGCCATGAGATCTTGCGGACCACCTTTGCCAGCAAGGCCGGGCGGCCGATGCAAGTGATCGCCCCCGAAGGCGGCGAATTTTCGTTGACTCGATGCGATCTGCGCGACGTCGGCCCCCAGGCGCAGCAGGCGAGAATCGACGAGCTCAGGAACGAGGAAGCGACACGGCCCTTCGATCTGGCGGCCGGCCCGCTGATCCGCGGACAACTGCTGGTGCTCGCCGAACAGGAACACGTGCTGCTGGTGACCCTGCACCACATCGTCTCCGACGGCTGGTCGATCGGCGTCCTGCTCGACGAACTGCGCACGCTGTACAAGGCATTCCACCAAGGGCTCCCCGACCCGCTGGCGCCGTTGCCGCTGCAATTCGCCGATTACGCGGTGTGGCAGCGGCATTGCCTGGAGGGCCCGGCGCATCAGGAGCATGCCGATTTCTGGAAAACCTATCTGGACGGCGCGTCACCCTTGCTGACCCTGCCCTTGGACCGCGTCCGTCCGCCGGTCCAGAGTTACAAGGGCAATCGCGTGGCGGTGACACTTGGCGCACCGCTGGCCGCTCGCCTGCGCGACTTCGCGCAGCGCCACGGCGTCACGTTGTTCATGACCTTGCTGGCCGGCTGGTCGATCGTACTGGCGCGGCTGTCCGGCCAAACCGATCTCGTGATCGGTACGCCGGTGGCGAGCCGCCAGCGCGGTCATGTCGAATCGCTGATCGGCTTTTTTGCCAACACGCTCGCATTGCGGATCCGGATGCACGATGACCCGAGCGTGGCCCAGTTCCTGGCACATATCAAGGACAGCGCCCTGCGCGCGATGGCCCATCAGGAGATGCCGTTCGACCAGGTCGTCGAACTGCTGCAACCTGTGCGCAGCCTGAGCCACAATGCGCTGTTCCAGGCAATGCTGGCGCTCGACAACACCCCGCTCGACAAGGAGCTGGCGCTGCCCGGACTGCGCCTGGACGTACTGGAGCCGGTCAATACGGCTGCCCAGTTCGACCTGCTATTGTCGCTGACGGACCAGGGCGGCGGAGAGGTCACCGGCAGCCTGCAATATGCGAGCGACCTGTTCGACGCGAGCAGCGTGGCGCGCATGGCCGGGTATTTCGAACGAGTCCTCGGCGCGATGCTGGATAACGACACGCAGCAGGTCAGCCGGATCGACTTGTTGTCCGACGAACAGCGCGCACACCTGCTGTTTGGCTTGAACGCCAGCGACACCGCCTATCCTTCCGGCCATCTGATCCATCAGTTGTTCGAGGCCCGGGCGGCGGCGCAGCCGGACGCTGTCGCGCTGGTGTTCGAAGAACGCACGATGAGCTATGGCGAGTTGAATCGCAAGGCGAATCGGCTGGCCCATCGCTTGATCAAGCTGGGCGTGCAGCCGGACGACCGCGTGGCGATCTGCGCCGAACGCGGCATGGACATGGTGATCGGCCTGCTGGGCATCCTGAAGGCGGGCGGCGCCTACGTGCCGCTCGATCCCGC
>CBIHOW010000093.1:0-20280 GCA_966211695.1 uncultured Massilia sp.
AGAAGTTTGCGCGACCGGCTTCCGGCCCGCCGCAATACCGAAGAAAAGCACTTCACTCGGGGCCCGCTTGCGGGCCCTTTTCTTTGGGCAGGTCACATGGACACTTCTCTACTCGATGCCGTGCGCCGGCACGCGGACACTTACGCCGGCCGCGACGGCGCCGCGTCGACGCCGATTCCCGGCCTGACGGCGATCCGCGCGCCCGCACGAACCCAACTCAGCTACCAGATCCAGCGCCCGCTGGTGTGCCTGGTGCTACAGGGCGCCAAGCACGTCGCGATGGGCAGCCAGTCCTTCACCTTCCGCGCCGGCGACTCCCTCGTCATTACCGCCGACGTACCGACGGTCAGCCAGATCACCGAGGCGAGCCTGGCCACGCCCTATTATTCGCTCGTGCTCGACCTGGACCCGGCCGTCATCGCCACGCTGGCGACGGAGATGGCGGCCATCGAAGACACCGACGGCGCGCCGGTGCGGATCGCGTCGACCGACAGCCACGTCGCCGACACGGCGCTGCGCCTGATGCGCCTGCTCGACCGCCCGGCCGCGCTGCCTGTGCTGCAGGCGGGCCTGGTACGCGAATGCCACTACTGGCTGCTGGCAGGCCGCCACGGCGCGGCGATCCGGCGCCTGGGGCTGCCGGACAGTCACGTGCGCCGCGTCGCCCGCGCCGTTGCCCTGCTGCGTGCCGAGTACGCGCAGCGGCTGCCTGTCGAAAAGCTGGCCGAGGTCGCGGGCATGAGCCCTTCCGCGTTCCACCAGCACTTTCGCGCCGTGACGTCGCTCACCCCGCTGCAATTCCAAAAACAGTTGCGCCTGATCGAGGCGCGCCGCCTGATGCTGGCGGAAGGCGTCAACGCCAGCCATGCCGCGTTTGCGGTCGGCTACGAAAGCGTGCAGCAGTTCACGCGCGAGTACGGCCGCATGTTCGGCAAGCCGCCGATGCGCGACATCGCAGACGCGCAGCAGCGCCTGGATGCCGCTTGAATCAGATCGCCTGGCCGCCCGATACTTCGATGCGCTGGCCCGTGATCCAGCCGCTGCCCTCGCCAAGCAGGTTGGCGATCACCGGTCCGATGTCGTCCGGCACGCCCACGCGACCGAGCGCCGTCATCTGCGCGAAGACCGCGTTCAGGTCGGGCGTGTCGCGCACGGCGCCGCCGAGGAAATCCGTCTCGATGGCACCCGGCGCCACCGTATTGACGGCGATGCCGCGCCGGCCCAGCTCCCGGGCCAGGTACACGGACAGCACTTCGACCGCGCCCTTCGCCGCTGCGTACGCGCCGAAGCCGGGATACGACACGCGCGTCAGTCCGGACGACAGGTTCACGATGCGGCCGCCATCCGCCAGCAGCGGCAACAGCGCCTGGGTCAGGAAGAACACGCCCTTCACGTGGACGTTCATCAGGCGGTCGAACTGCGCCTCCGTCGTGTCTTCGATCGCGGCCATGTCGCCGTGGCCTGCATTGTTGACGAGGTGGTCGAAACGGTCGCGCCGCCAGACGTCGCGCAGGCCGGCGCGTACGTGCTCGACGAACAGCGGGAAGCCGGCCGTGTCCCCGACGTCCAGCCGCAGCGCCAGCGCCTTGCGGCCCAGCGCGCGGATCTCGTCGACGGCCGCGCGCGCATCGTCCGCGCGGTTCTGGTAAGTCAGGATGACGTCGCTGCCGCTGCGCGCGATGTGCAACGCGGTATTGCGGCCGAGACCGCGGCTGGCGCCGGTAACGATGGCAATCTTCGCCATGAATGCTCCTGTGAGTGGTTGAGGAGCAGCCAGTATCCGGTGCCGTGCGGCCAGGCCGTTGCCGGAAACCGGGACGTGTTTGCCTAATCCTGCAGGCGCCGCCAGATCATCCAGCGTTCCTTGCCGGCGAACACGGGGATCGAGTCCTCGACGGCCTCGTCGGCCATGCACTCGAACGCGGGGCGCAACAGGTCATTTAGCTCGGCGCGCGCGATCCCGAACGGCGGCCCCTTCGGCGCGTCGTCGAAATAAAAATAACCGGCGAGCAGGCCGCCCTGCCCCAGCAATTCGGCCCAGCGCCGCGCCACGTCCGGCCGACGCGCCCGCGGCAGCGCACACAGGAATGCCTGCTCATAGACGAGGTCCAGCGGCTTCTCCGGTGCATACGCGAAGAAATCGGCTTGCCGGATGCGGTCGGCCCACGGCCCGGCCAGCGCGCGGGCGCGGGCAACGGCCTCGGGCGAGAAATCGATGGCGGTGGCGTCCCAGCCGGCCTCGCACATCAGCGTCAGTTCGTGCGCGGAGCCGCAGCCCGGCACGAGCGTGACGAGCGGTCGAGACGACGCCACGAACCGCCGCAACGCCAGCGCCACCCCACCCCGCTCCCACGGTGTGAAATCGCGCTCGAAACGCTCGTCCCAGAATTGCGGCGACAGCGGATCGCGGCTGGCGAAATCCGGCGCCGAGGCCATCACAGACCCCAGTTCCAGCGCTCCGCGACATGCATGCCGACGACCAGCACGGCCAGCACGCCCGTCACGCACGCGACGAACATCAGCAAACGGTTCGTGCGGCGCTGCTCGACCAGCAGCATGGCCATGACGGCGTCCTGGTCGACTTCGCGGTGCGCATGCTTTTCCAGCACCTGGTGCGCCAGGCGCGGCAGTTGCGGGAAGATCGCCGCGTAACGGGGCGCCTCGTCGCGCAACCGGTCGACGAAGGCGCGCCAGCCGACCTGCTCGGCCATCCAGCGCTCCAGGTACGGCTTCGCCGTCTTCCACAGGTCGAGGTCCGGGTCGAGCTGGCGGCCCAGGCCTTCGATGTTCAGCATCGTCTTCTGCAGCAGCACGAGCTGCGGCTGCACTTCGACGTTGAAGCGGCGCGACGTCTGGAACAGGCGCAGCAGCACCTGGCCGAAAGAAATGTCCTTGAGAGGACGGTCGAAGATCGGCTCGCACGTGGCGCGCACGGCCGCTTCCAGTTCGTCGACGCGGGTCTCGCGCGGTGCCCAGCCCGATTCGATGTGCGCCTCGGCCACGCGCTTGTAGTCGCGGCGGAAGAAGGCGAGGAAGTTCTGCGACAGGTAATCCTTGTCGAAATCGTTCAGGGTGCCGACGATGCCGAAGTCCAGGGCGATGTAGCGCCCGAACGTGTCCGGATCGATCGACACGAGGATATTACCCGGGTGCATGTCCGCGTGAAAAAAGCCATCGCGGAAGACTTGCGTGAAGAAGATCTCGACACCGTCGCTGGACAATTTCTTGAGGTCGATGCCGGCCGCGACGAGACGGTCCGTCTGCGAGATCGGGATGCCGTTCATGCGTTCCATCACGATCACGCTGCTGGAACAATAGTCCCAGTACATCTCCGGCACGAGCAACAGATCGGAATTCGCGAAATTGCGGCGCAGCTGGCTGGCGTTGGCGGCCTCGCGCATCAGGTCGAGCTCGTCGTGCAGGTATTTGTCGAACTCGGCCACGACTTCGCGCGGCTTCAGGCGGCGGCTGTCGGCCCACACCTTTTCGATGAGGCCGGCGGCCATCTGCATCAGGGCAATGTCTTCATCGATCGTGCTCTTCATGCCCGGACGCAGCACTTTCACGGCCACCTCCTTGCCATTCTTGAGCGTGGCAAAGTGCACCTGGGCGATCGATGCGGATGCGACGGGCGTACGTTCGAACGACGCGAACAAGGTGTCCGGCGACGCGCCGAGGGACCGCGTGATCTGGGCGACGGCCAGGTCGGAATCGAACGGCGGCACGCGGTCCTGCAGCAGCGACAGCTCGGCCACGATGTCCGGCGGCATCAGGTCGGGCCGGGTCGACAGCACCTGGCCGAATTTCACGAAGATCGGGCCCAGCTCTTCCAGCGCGAGACGCAGGCGGATCGCGCGTGGCGACGTGATGCGGCGCCAGAAGAAGACGGTATTGATGAGGCGGGCGGTGCGGGGTACGTGCAGGCCGGAAATCGCGATCTCGTCCAGGCCATACTTGACGATGACGGTGAAGATCTTCAGCAGGCGCAGGAATTTCAGGATCATCAGTGGTCCGAAGGCGTGTCAGGGGTCGTCGGAACGGGAACGGCGCTGCGCGCGGCCAGCTTCTGCTCCAGTTTGGCGATGCGCTTGGCCGTGCGCTCGACGTCGTCGCGCAGGCGGCCGACGTCGTCGGCGAAGTCATCGACAGTCGCCGGGCGCACGAGCACGCGGCGTTCTTCCAGCAGGAATTCGGCGACGTTCTCCGCGAGGCGACGCCCGGCCGTGGCCGCGCCCGTCACCGCGGAACGCGCACCGCCGGCCAGGCGCACGGCGCCGATCGGCCCGAACACACGTTCGAGGTCATGTTCCGCATCCCAGCGCAGGCCCTTGGACAATTGCGAAATCGTGTTGGCGAACTCGGCATCGCCGTCGATGCGTACGTACGAAAACGCGCGGTCGCGGTTCTGCAGGATCAGCGGCAGGTCGGAGAGCTTGACGTGGATGGTGACGCTGGCCGCGTCGTCGACGCCCGCCGTCTCGAGCATGCCGTCGCGCGCGACGCGCATGCGCAGGGCGAGATGCCCGGTATCGATCACGGCGGTCTTGCCGGCATGGCGCATCAGCGCATCGCGCGCCCACGCTTCCTGCGCCAGCAGGTGATTGATCGTCGCCACGGCCGGAGTCGACGGCGACAGGAAAGAGGAAGTCGAAGACATGACGTGTTTGGTGTTCACAAAATAAAACCGCCCGGCATAGGTCGGGCGGTTTCGATCTTACCAGTTCACCGGAGCATAAACCCCGGAGCACAAGCTTTTTCTTGCGAAAATTTTAAGTGATCTGCTGAATGCCCGCCAGGACCCAGCCGCCGTTGCCGGTCAGCGGCTTGGCCAGGTTCCAGACTTCGACGAACGGTTCCGCCGGCGCGCCCGGCGCGTTGCGGATCATGCCGTTGAACTGGACGCTCGCCAGGTAATCGCGGTCGGTCGTCTCGATGCCCAGCAGCTGGGAATCGATGCTGACGACTTCCGTGTAGTCCGGCTGGCCGCCCCGCTCCTGGATCTGCAGCGACAGTTCGGCATACACCTCGGGCGACGTGAATTCGCGCAGGTCGGCCAGGTCGCCGCGGTCCCAGGCCGCCTGCATGCGGATGAACGACGCCTTGGCGTGGCGCAGGAACGCTTCCGTGTCGAATCCGGCCGGCACGCCCCACTGCTCGTGCGCGGGCGCGGCCTTGTCGAGCGACGGCGCATTCGAGAAGCCCGACTGGAAACCGCCCTGGTTGCCGGCATAGGCGCTGTTCAGGCCCGAACCGATTTCCGGCGTGGCCGAGGCCGGCACGGGATCCCGGTTAAAGCCGGTGAAGGTCGGGTTGGCCGGCGTGTCCTTGCGGCGGAACATGCGGATGATGAACATCACGGCGAACACGAGCAGCAGGATCATCAGCAGCGACGACAGGGCGCTGGCCATCGCGCCGCCGATGCCGAAGTGCGAGAACAGCGCGCCCAGGCCGAGACCCAGCAATGCGCCACCCAGGACGCCTTTCCACATGCTCGGCCGCTTCTGCGGCACCTGGGCCGGCGCCACCGGGGCCGGTGCCGGACGCTGCTGGTACGACGGCTGCTGGGCAGGTGCCGGTGCCGGCGCAGGGGCGCGCATGCGGCTCACGGATTGCGACTGGCGGCCGAACGAACGGTTGCTGCCGACCGGACGCGCATCGGCGACGCTGGACAGCGTCATCAGCGCGATCATCATGCTGGCCAAAAACTTTTTCATCAGCTCACCTCAAAGTTTGATGCCGGTGTGCAGTGCGGCCACACCGGCCGTCAGGTTGTAGTACTGCACGCGTTCCAGGCCCGCCGTTTCCATCATCGACTTCAGCGTTTCCTGGTCCGGGTGCATGCGGATCGATTCCGCCAGATACCGGTAGCTGTCCGCATCGTTGGCGATGCGCTGGCCCAGCCACGGCAGCACCGAGAACGAGTACACGTCGTACGGCTTTTGCAGCGGCGCCGCCACTTTCGAAAACTCCAGCACGAGCAACTTGCCGCCCGGCTTGAGCACCCGGCGCATTTCCGCCAGTGCCTGATCCTTGTGCGTCATGTTGCGCAGGCCAAAGGCCACGCTGACGCGATCGAAATAATTGTCCGGAAACGGCAGTTTTTCCGCGTCACAGAGCAAGGTGGGGGTCACCAGACCTTTGTTCAATAGACGATCGCGGCCCACGCGCAGCATCGACTCGTTGATGTCCGTGAGCCAGACCTCGCCGCTCGGCCCCGCCTGCTTGGCGAACGCCTTCGACAGGTCGCCCGTGCCGCCCGCGATGTCGAGCACCTTGAAGCCGGGACGAATGCCGGCCTGGGCGATGGTGAACGCCTTCCACACGCGGTGCAGGCCGGCGGACATCAGGTCGTTCATCACGTCGTATTTGGACGCGACGGAGTGGAATACCTTGGCTACCTCGTGGACCTTCTCGTCTTCCGAGACGGTCTTGTAGCCGAAATGGGTGGTGTTGGTCATGGTGGCAAGTCGTTTGGTCTTGCCACATTATACAAGCCGGGGTGTGCGGCCCGACTTAAAGATGGCTTACCCGGGCGGACGCGATACAAACGTTTGCTTCGACGCCAATGTCGGCTTTACCACACACGATAACAATTGTGCATCCCAATTGTTAAAACTCTGCTTATAATGATTTTCGCTTGCGCACAGTCTGGAACAGGGATGCCTTATCGCTTAACCATGTGCCGCCGGCGATACTCATTACTTGTTAAAAAAATCTATTGAGAGAGAGAAACATGGCGACTGGCACCGTGAAATGGTTCAACGACGCAAAAGGCTTTGGCTTCATCAAACCTGACGATGGTGGCGACGATCTGTTCGCACACTTCTCGGCCATCAATACGGCCGGCTTCAAATCGCTGGCGGAAAACCAGCGCGTCAGCTTCGACGTGACCTCGGGCCCGAAAGGCAAGCAGGCCGCAAACATCCAGCCGCAATAATCCCGACCGGGACCGCAGACCGGATTACGCCGGCCCACCAGGCCGGCAAAAGAAAAAGCGCCGTGTATGAACCGGCGCTTTTTTTGTTAGTGGCTACAACTTCCGCCGCTGCCGCAACCGCCGCCCTTCGGCCCGGCCGCCGGCATGGCACTCGCCTCGCGCCCGCTGTCGCCCTCATACCCCGCCGCATGCAGGCGGCCCAGGTAATCCTGCCACAGGGTGTCCTGCTCGTTGCCCAGCTTGTACAGGTAGTCCCACGTATAGATGCCGGACTCGTGGCCGTCCGTGAACAGCGGCTTGACGCCGTAGTTCCCGACCGGCTCGACGCCGCGGATGCCCACGTCGCGCTTGCCGACCTGCAGCACTTCCTGGCCCGGGCCGTGGCCCTTCACTTCGGCCGACGGCGAGTACACGCGCAGCAGCTCGAACGGGATGGAGAACGCGGCGCCGTCGTCGAAGGCGATTTCCAGGATCTTCGATTGCTGGCGGATGGTGAGGTTGGTGGGGGTGGGCATGGGGAGTGGGTCCCCGCCTTCGCGGGGACGACGTTCAGGATGGGGCTATTTTAACGGCTCGCGAACCGGCGCGCGATCGCCTCGGCCAGCTGCGGCACCAGCGCCCGGCGCGCGACCAGCACCGCCTCGTCCGTCGTACGCTGCGCCTGCGCCCACACGGGCGCGGGGAAATGCGCGTCGTCGGCATAGCGCGGGATCACATGCCAGTGCAGGTGCGGCACGACATTGCCCAGGCTCGCCACGTTGACCTTCAGCGGCTGCATCACCTCGCGCACGGCGAGTTCCAGCTTGACCACGGCGTCGTTCAGCAGCAGGCGATCCGCATCGGCCAGGTCGCTCACTTCGCGCACGTGGTCTTTCCAGATCACGCGCGCGAAGCCCGGATAGTTTGCGTCGTCGACGAGGATGACCGCGAACTTGTCGTTGTCGACCACAGTAGGCGCCGACAGTTCACACAGCTCGCAGCCCGCCACGCGCGTCATACGAGCACCCGCTCGATGCCGCCGTTGTTCGCGTTGGCGACGTAGTTCGGCATCCAGTTCTCGCCCAGCAGGTGGCGCGCCATCTCGACGACGATGTAGTCGGCGGTGGTGCCCGAATCGTCGTTGTAGCGGTTCAGGCCCTGCAGGCAGGACGGGCAGCTCGTCAGGATCTTGACGTCGCCCTTGAAGCCGTCTTCACGCAGCTTGTCGGCGCCCTTCACCATCTCCTGCTCCTTGCGGAAGCGGACCTGGGTCGAGATGTCCGGACGGCTCACGGCGAACGTGCCCGACTCGCCGCAGCAGCGGTCGTTCTTCTCGATCTTGACGTTGTCGACGGTCTGCACGAGCGCGTTCACGGTCTTCGTCGAATCGCCCAGCTTCATCGGGTTGTGGCACGGTTCGTGGTACATGTAGCGCATCCCCGTCACGCCTTCCAGCTTGACGCCCTTCTCCAGCAGGTATTCGTGGATGTCCATGATGCGGCAGCCCGGGAAGATCTTCTCGAACTCGTAGGTCGCAAGCTGGTCGTAGCAGGTGCCGCACGAGACGAGGACCGTCTTGATGTCCAGGTAGTTCAGCGTGTTGGCCATGCGGTGGAACAGCACGCGGTTATCCGTCATCATCTTGTCGGCCTTGTCGTACTGGCCGGCGCCGCGCTGCGGATAGCCGCAGCACAGGTAACCCGGCGGCAGCACGGTCTGCACGCCCACTTCCCACAGCATCGCCTGCGTGGCCAGGCCCACCTGCGAGAACAGGCGCTCGGAACCGCAGCCCGGGAAGTAGAACACGGCTTCCGTGTCGGCGTTCGTCACCTTCGGATTGCGGATGATCGGGATGATCTTGTCGTCCTCGATGTCCAGCAGCGCGCGCGCCGTCTTCTTCGGCAGGTTGCCCGGCATCTTCTTGTTCACGAAGTGGATCACCTGCTCGCGGATCGGCGCCTTGCCGGTCGTCGGAGGCGGTGCCTTCGTCTGCTCCTTCGCGACGGCCTTCAGCACGGTCGCGCCCAGGCGCTGGGCCTTGTAGCCCCAGTCGATCATCCCCTTGCGCATCGCGTTGATGGTCGTCGGATCGGTCGCGTTCAGGAAGAACATGCCCGCGCGGTGGGCCGGCTTGAAGCTGCGCTTGTCCATCTTGCGCAGCAGGTTACGCATGTTCATCGAGACGTCGCCGAAGTCGATGTTGACCGGGCACGGCGTCACGCACTTGTGGCACACGGTGCAGTGGTCGGACACGTCCTCGAATTCTTCCCAGTGGCGGATCGACACGCCGCGGCGCGTCTGCTCTTCGTACAGGAACGCTTCGATCAGCGCGGACGTCGCGAGGATCTTGTCGCGCGGCGAGTACAGCAAGTTCGATTGCGGCACGTGCGTCGTGCACACGGGCTTGCACTTGCCGCAGCGCAGGCAGTCCTTGACGCTGTTGGCGATCTCGCCGATATCGCTTTGCTGCATGATCAGCGATTCGTGGCCCATCAGGCCGAACGACGGCGTGTACGCGTTGCGCAGGTCGGCGTATGCGGTGTCGCTGTTCAGGAGCTTGCCCTTGTTGAAGCGGCCTTCCGGGTCCACGCGCTGCTTATAGTCGCGGAAGTCGCGGATCTCGTCCTCGGTGAGGAATTCCAGCTTCGTGATGCCGATGCCGTGTTCGCCCGAGATGACGCCGTCCAGCGAACGCGCCAGCTTCATGATGCGCTCGACGGCCTTGTGCGCGTCCTGCAGCATCGCGTAGTCGTCCGAGTTCACGGGCAGGTTCGTGTG
The DNA here is from genome assembly GCA_966211695.1 of uncultured Massilia sp. Classification (GTDB taxonomy): domain Bacteria; phylum Pseudomonadota; class Gammaproteobacteria; order Burkholderiales; family Burkholderiaceae_D; genus Telluria. The sequence goes on from CBIHOW010000093.1 coordinate 9,695, forward strand.
CACGTTGCCGTCGCCCGCGTGCATGTGCAGCGCGACGAACACGCGCGAACGCAGCACGCGCTTGTGGATCGCCGTGGCTTCATCGAGGATCGGCGCATAGGCCGCGCCGTTGAAGATCTGGCGCAGCGGCGCACGGATCTCGTTCTTCCACGAGACGCGCACGGTATGGTCCTGCACGACGTCGAACAGCGTGGCCTGCGGCTGCTGCGCGAGGCGCGCCTGGAACGTGCCGGTGAGGCCGTCGAGGCGGAAGTCGGCCAGTTTATCGAGCACGGCGCCCAGCGGCTGGTCGAGGCTGGCCATGATCCAGGTCCAGCGCGCGGACACGCGGGCCAGCAGGTCGTCGGCCTGCTGCGGACGGTCGCCGAGGATCTCTTCCTTCGACACGCCTTCGCCCGTCGCATCGTCCGCCTTCGTCACTTCCAGGTTCCCGGACGCGAAGTACGCGTGCAGTTCCTCGACGAGCTGCAGCTTGTTCTTGATCGACAGCTCGACGTTGATGCGCTCGATGCCGTCCGTGTACTCGCCCATGCGGTTCAGCGGGATCACGACGTCTTCGTTGATCTTGAAAGCGTTCGTGTGGCGCGCGATGGCGGCCGTGCGCGAGCGGTCGAGCCAGAATTTTTTACGTGCTTCCGGGCTCACGGCGACGAAGCCCTCGCCCACGCGCGTGTTCGCGAGGCGCACGACTTCCGACGTGGCCAGCGCGACGGCGTTCTCGTCGTCGCCGACGATGTCGCCGAACAGCGCCATCTTCGGCAACGTGCCGCGCTTGGATTTCGTCGCGTAGCCGACGGCGCGCAGGTAGCGCTCGTCCAGGTGCTCCAGGCCCGCGAGGCGCAGGCTGGCGAATTCCGGCTTGCCGCTCTTCGGCAGGCTGTCCAGGTAATCCTTGATCTCGACGATCGACGGGATCGCGTCGCGCGCCTGGCCGAAGAATTCCAGCGCGACGGTGCGCGTGAACTTCGGCATCTTGTGCAGGATCCAGCGCGCCGACGTGATCAGGCCATCGGTGCCCTCTTTCTGGATGCCCGGCAGGCCCGCGAGGAATTTGTCGGTGACGTCCTTGCCGAGGCCCTCCTTGCGGAAGCGGCGGCCCTCGATGGCGAGCGTCTCGGTGCGGAACGGCTGGCCTTTCGGCGCGCCCTTTTCCGACGGGTGCGTCCATTCGAGCTTGAACGTCGCGACGGGCGCGTCGTGGATCTTGCCCAGGTTGTGGTCGACGCGCGTGACGTCGAGCCAGTCGCCGTTCGGGTCGACCATGCGCCACGAAGCCAGGTTGTCCAGCGCGGTGCCCCACAGGACGGCCTTCTTGCCGCCCGCGTTCATCGCGATGTTCCCGCCGATGCACGAGGCGTGCGCGGACGTCGGGTCGACGGCGAACACGAAGCCGGCCTTCTCGGCGGCCTGCGACACGCGCTGCGTGACGACGCCGGCGCCCGTGAAGATGGTCGCGTAGTCGCGGTCGACACCCGGCAGGCGCGTCATCTCGACCTCGCCCATCTGCAGCAGCTTTTCCGTGTTGATCACGGCCGACATCGGCGACAGCGGAATCGCGCCGCCCGTGTAGCCGGTGCCGCCGCCGCGCGGGATGATCGTCAGCCCGAGCTCGATGCAGCCTTTCACCAGGCCGGCCATCTCGTCTTCCGAATCCGGCAGCAGGACGAGGAACGGGTATTCGACGCGCCAGTCGGTGGCGTCCGTCACGTGCGACGTGCGGTGCATGCCGTCGAAGCGGATGTTGCGTTTATCGGTGTAGCGGCCCAGCACGGCCTTGGCGCGCTTGCGCAGGTCGTAGGTATCCGCGAACTCGCGGCCGAAGTCGTCGACGGCCTTGCGCGCGGCGACGAGCAGCTGCTCGACGGCGGCGCTGCGGCGGCTCGCGGTGGCCGGATCGGCTTCGCCGGCATCGACGGTCAGGCGGCGCTTGTCGACTTCCGCGAGGCGGTGATGCAGCGCTTCGATCAGCTTGGCGCGGCGCTTCGGGTTGTCCAGCAGGTCGTCCTGCAGGTACGGATTGCGACGCACGACCCAGATGTCGCCCAGGACTTCGTACAGCATGCGGGCCGAGCGCCCGGTCTGGCGGGCACCGCGCAATTCATCCAGCAACTGCCACGATGACTCGCCCAGCAGCCGGATCACGATCTCGCGATCGGAGAACGACGTGTAGTTATAAGGGATTTCGCGCAGCCGGATGGGCGCGTTTTCTTCGAGCAGGGCGTGGATATTGGCAGGAGCGTTCATGGGGAGATCGACTGTCGTACTGACGCGTAGGACTCTCTATTCTAGCTTATTGCGATGCACCACGCTGGGGAAGGAATAATTTTTGCAACGGTGAAAAAGCAGAAATGGATGGAAAACGACGTATCCGCGCAAATTTGTTTTGGCAGAACGCAATAATTTCCAGCAAAAGCTCGGCGTGATGAAAGAACAGGCATCTTATCCACGCCGGATGACCCCCGTTCAGCCAAACAGTTTGCTGCTCATCTCCCCAAGCCACTTCCACCACCCGTTCGGGATGTACAGCAAGGTGACCGTCATGAAGACGTAACGCCCGAACTTGCCGATCGCCATATAGATCACGCTGGGCCAGAACGGCAGGTGCAGCCAGCCGGCCAAGGTGCACAGCGGGTCGCCGATGCCCGGCACCCAGGACAGCAGCATCGTCTTTGCGCCGTAGCGCTTGAGCCAGTGGAACCAGCGCGACGAGCGCTCCTTCGCAAACGCGACCTTGGCGCGGTAGCCGATCCAGTAGTCGACGATGCCGCCCAGCGTGTTGCCCAGGGTGGCGACGAGGACGGTGGGCCAGAACATCGCGGGATTCGCCTTCACGACGGCGAACACGGCCGGCTCGGAGCCGAGCGGCAGCAGGGTCGCGGAGACGAACGCGATGAGGAATACCGACGTGAGCCCGACGGTGGGCACGGCGAGGAATTTCAGCAGCCACAGGACGGCGGATTCGATCATCGGCAAGAAAGGATGGACGGCAAGAGCACCGGTCCATTACATTATAATGAAGAGAAACCCCTCGTAACGACACGGTACGCCAGGCTCTACCAAGCCTACGTGCCGCACTGCTCGCCTCGGTTACCCACCAAGCAGGACAGTCAGCGTCGCCCCGGAACCCAAACAGCCCCGCATCGATCATGACTACCGACTACCTCAAGAGAATCCTCACCGCGCGCGTCTACGACGTGGCCGTCGAAACCCCGCTGGAGTACGCCCCCAGCCTGTCGAAGCGCACCGACAACAAGATTTACCTGAAGCGCGAAGACATGCAGAGCGTGTTCAGCTTCAAGCTGCGCGGCGCCTATAACAAGATGGCCAACCTGTCGGAGTCGCAACTGAAACGCGGCGTGATTTGCGCGTCGGCCGGTAACCACGCGCAGGGCGTCGCCATGTCGGCGGCGCGCCTGAACTGCCGCGCCGTGATCGTGATGCCGACCACCACGCCCAGCGTGAAAGTGGATGCGGTGCGCGCGTTCGGCGGCAGCAACGTGGAGGTCGTCCTGCACGGCGAGTCGTACACCGACGCGTTCAACCATGCGCAGATGCTGGAAAAGGAACAGAAGCTGGCGTTCGTGCACCCGTTCGACGATCCGGACGTCATCGCCGGCCAGGGCACGATCGGCGTCGAGATCCTGCGCCAGCATTCGGCGCCGATCCACGCGATCTTCCTCGCGATCGGCGGCGGTGGCCTGATCAGCGGCGTGGCCGCGTACGTAAAACAGATCCGCCCCGACATCAAGATCATCGGCGTGCAGACGAACGATTCGGACGCGATGGCGCGCAGCCTCAAGGCGGGCGAACGCGTGACCCTGCCGGACGTCGGCCTGTTCGCGGACGGCACCGCCGTGCGCCTGGTGGGCGCCGAAACCTTCCGCCTGTGCCAGGAACTGGTCGACGAGATCATCATCGTCGACAACGACGCGCTGTGCGCCGCCATCAAGGACGTGTTCACCGACACGCGCAGCATCGTCGAACCGTCCGGCGCGCTGGCCATCGCGGGCGCGAAGGCGTATGTGGAACGTTCGCAGATGTCCAAGAATCCGGTGCGCGGCGAGACGCTCGTCGCGGTCGCCTGCGGCGCCAACATGAACTTCGACCGCCTGCGCTTCGTCGCCGAGCGCGCCGAACTGGGCGAGGCGCGCGAAGCCGTGTTCGCCGTCACGATCCCCGAGCAGCGCGGCAGCTTCAAGCGCTTCTGCGCGCTGATCGGCCCGCGCAACGTCACCGAGTTCAACTACCGCATCAGCGACGAGCGCGAGGCGCACGTCTTCGTCGGCGTGCAGATCGGCAGCCGCAGCGAGTCGGGCACCGTCGCGCGCACGTTCGAGGAACACGGCTTCCGCACCCTCGACCTCACGCACGACGAACTCGCGAAGCAGCACGTGCGCCACCTCGTCGGCGGCAAGAGCGGACTCGCGCACGACGAACTGCTGTACCGCTTCGAATTCCCGGAACGCCCGGGTGCGCTGATGCGCTTCCTCGACAGCATGGCGCCGAACTGGAACATCTCGCTGTTCCACTACCGGAACCAGGGCGGCGACGTGGGCCGCATCCTCGTCGGCCTGCAGGTGCCGTCCGGCGAGATGGACGAATTCCGCCAGTTCCTCGCGACGCTCGGTTATCGCTATTGGGACGAGAGCGCGAATCCGGTCTACAAGCTCTTTCTTTGATATGCGTCGTGGGCTCGGGGAGCCCACCCTACGCCTCATTGGTACCGTAGGGTGGGCACCCCGTGCCCACGAATAATGTACCGGCAACGCATCCATTAACGGTGCGCGCAACGATCGCCGGAAAGGTGTACGATACGCCGCTTTGCCGCCGCCGGACCGGCATCGTCACGCTCGTCACAAGCATGTGCCCGGCATCGAGAACACACCATGACCAATACCCCTGAACAATCACCTCTCGGCAAGAACTCGGCCTACCAGACCGAATACGCGCCGGAGCTGCTGTTTCCCATCCCGCGCCAGCAAAAGCGCGACGAACTCGGCCTGACGGGCACGCTGCCCTTCTTCGGCGTCGACATCTGGAATGCCTACGAACTGTCGTGGCTGAACTTGCGCGGCAAGCCGCAGGTCGCCATCGCGACCTTTACGGTGCCGGCCGATTCGCCCAACATCGTCGAATCGAAGTCCTTCAAGCTGTACCTGAATTCGTTCAACCAGACCCGGCTCACCAACACGGACGCCCTGCTGACCCTGCTGCGCGAAGACCTGTCGAACGCGTTCGGCGCGCCCGTGCATGCGGCGCTGACCCTGCCCGAGGACTTCGACAAGCTGAAAATGGGCGAGCTGGACGGCCTGCTGATCGACCGCCTCGACGTCGAGATCGACAACTACAGCCCTTCGCCCGAACTCCTCAAGGCCAACCACGAGGAAGCCGCGGTCGAGGAAACCCTCGTGTCGCACCTGCTCAAATCGAACTGCCTCGTTACCGGCCAGCCGGACTGGGGCAGCGTGCAGATCCGCTATGCCGGTCCGCAGATCGACCAGGAAAGCCTGCTGCGCTACCTGATCGGTTTCCGCGAGCACAACGAGTTCCACGAGCAATGTGTCGAGCGCATCTTCACGGACATCCTGCGCCAGTGCAAGCCGAACAAGCTTGCCGTGTACGCCCGCTATACCCGGCGCGGCGGCCTGGACATCAATCCGTGGCGCGCCAATTTCAGCACCGCCAAACCACCGAATTTGCGTGCCGCGCGTCAATGAACAGTGTGGCTGGGTGATTTTTGGTCGTTCGTCCCCATCTACAGTGTACGTTTCCGGCGACATCGTTCACGATGCTTCCGGATGTGTAAATCGGCAACTTAGCGCTAGAAAAATCGGTAAAAGAGGGCCCGGGAGGGCGTTTCATGCGTAAATCCCGGGATTTCGTGGCGGAAATTGCGCGCGTCAGGTGGTCGAGTGCGAGGTCTTCATGCAAAGGTTTGCGGCAGGGATCACACAGGGACCGGACGGCGTGCAAAATCGAATTACACGGCCATAAAACAGGCCTATAATTCCCGCTCGCAAGCACCCCAGGGTGCACCGCAATAGAAGCGTGTTATGACTAATCTAAGCAAAATCCTCTCGCTCGAGAACGTGCAGCTTGACCTGGAAGTGTCGAGCAAGAAGCGCGCCTTCGAGCAGGCCGGCCTGATCTTCGAGAACAACTGCGGTATCGCCCGCTCCACCGTGTCGGACAACCTGTTCGCGCGCGAGCGTCTGGGGTCGACGGGTCTCGGTCACGGCGTCGCCGTGCCGCATGGCCGCATCAAGGGCAGCAAAAGCCTCAAATCGCCGCTGGCCGCGTTCGTGCGACTGGCCGAGCCGATTCCGTTCGAATCGCCGGACGGCCAACCGGTGAAACTGCTCTTTTTCCTGCTGATCCCGGACCACGTCACGCAACAGCACCTGGAAATCCTGTCGGAGATCGCGGAACTGTTTTCCGACGAAGCGATCCGCACGGCCTTGAGCACGGACACGGATCCGAAGTCCGTCTACGAACGCATCATCAACTGGCAGCCGAGCCTGCAAGCCCTCGGCTGACCTTGCGAAAGCGACCATGCTGCAATCCCCGCTGACCATCCAACGGCTGTACGACGATAACCGCGACAGCCTGCAACTGGGCTGGTTCGCCGGATTCCCGGGCGGCGAGCGCCAGATTTCCGGCGACGCCGTCTCCGCCGCGGACCAGGTCGGCCACCTGAACCTGATCCACCCGGGCCGCATGCAGGTGTTCGGTCACCAGGAACTGAATTACTACCAGCGCCTGAAATCCGGCTCGCGCAGCCATCTGATCGGCGAACTGATCGCGGGCGGTCCGCCGGCGCTGTTCATCGCGCAGGGTCTCGACACCCCGCCGGACATCCTCGCCATCTGCGACGAGCAGAACATCCCGCTGTTCTCGACGCCGCTGCCGGCCGCGCAGGTCATCGACTACCTGCGCGTGTACCTGTCGAAGAAGCTGGCGCAGCGCGTCATCATGCACGGCGTGTTCATGGACGTGCTGGGCGTCGGCGTACTGATCACGGGCGACTCGGGCCTCGGCAAGAGCGAGCTGGGCCTGGAACTGATTTCGCGCTCGCACGGCCTCGTCGCGGACGACGCCGTGGAGTTTTCGCGCATCGCCCCGAACATGATCGAGGGCCGCTGCCCGCCGCTGCTGCAGAACCTGCTCGAAGTGCGCGGCCTGGGCCTCCTCGACATCAAGGCGATCTTCGGCGAGACCGCGGTGCGCCGCAAGATGCGCCTGAAACTGATCGTCCACCTCGTCAAACGGGGCGCGCTGGACGAAGAAGTCGAACGCCTGCCCTTCCACTTCCCCACCGAGGACGTGCTGGGCCTGCCGATCCGCAAAGTCGTCATCCCCGTCGCGGCCGGCCGCAACATCGCGGTGCTGCTGGAAGCTGCCGTGCGCAATACCATCCTGCAGCTGCGCGGGATCGATACGCTGCAGGAGTTCATGGAGCGGCAAAGACAGGCGATGTCGAGCGACTGACGCTGTTGCAAATACCTCATCGATACGGCCTTGTGCGCTGCGGCAAACACTTGCCAATGCTATCATCGCCGCATGCGCATCCTACTCATCACCGGTATCTCGGGCTCCGGTAAATCCGTCGCCCTGAACGTCCTCGAAGACGCAGGCTACTACTGCGTCGACAACCTGCCGCCGGCCCTGCTGCCGGCCCTCGTCGGCACCGTCGAAGGCGGCGAGACCAAACGCATCGCCGTCGCCGTCGACGCGCGCAGCGCGGAGTCGCTGGCCGAGCTGCCGACGACGGTTGCCGCCCTGCGCGAGGACGGCCACCAGGTCAAGGTGATCTTCCTGACCGCCAGCACGCACTCGCTCGTCGCCCGTTTTTCCGAGACGCGCCGCAGCCATCCGCTGTCGCACGAACTGCGTCCGGGCGAGAACCCGGCGTCGCGCCGCACGCTGATCGAATGCATTTCGGAAGAACGCGACCGCCTGGGACAGATCGAGAAGATGGGCCACGTGATCGACACGTCCGAACTGTCGGCCAACAAGCTGCGGGCGTGGGTCAAGGAGCTGGCCGAGGTCACCTACGCACCGCTGACGCTGTATTTCGAATCGTTCGCGTTCAAGCGCGGCGTGCCGCTCGACGCCGACTTCGTGTTCGACGTGCGCGCCGTGCCGAACCCGTATTACGACCTCACCTTGCGCCCGCTGAACGGCAAGGATGCGCCCGTGATCGCCTTCCTCGACGCCCAGCCGCAGGCGGCCGAGCTGCTGTCCGACATCCGCGCGTTCATCGCCAAGTGGCTGCCGTCGTTCAAGAAGGACAACCGCAGCTATCTCACGGTGGCCGTCGGTTGCACGGGCGGCCAGCACCGCTCCGTGTACATGGCGGAGCGGCTCGGGGCGTATTTCGGCGACACGGAACGGGTCGTCGTGCGCCACCGCGAGCAGCCGTAACGTCAGAAAAACTCGTCGAGCAGCCGATAGAAGCTGCTCTTCGCAGCATCGAACGTCGTGCCGTACGCCTCCAGGAACGGCCCGACCCATTCCTCGCCCAATTCGTCCGCGATATCGCGCGTGGCCAGCGCCAGGTCCTGCCAGCGGTCCGCCACGCCCAGGCGGCCGCAATCGATCCAGCCCGTGCGCCCTTCGGCGTCGACGATCAGGTTCGGCAGGCATGCATCGCCGTGCGTGACGACGAGGACTTCGCTGCGCGGCGCCTGCGCGGCGAGACGGGCGAACAGCGCGGCGGGCGCCATGCCCTGGTGTTCGTCGTCGAGATCGTCCTCGTCCACCAGTCCCGCTTCCATGCGCGCCCTGGCCCGTTCGATGCGCCGCGCCGCGCGGTGGTCGAACGGACACGCAGCCGGATCGAGCGCATGCAGCGCCCGCAGTGCCGTGGCCAGCCGCTCGACGGCGGCCTGCGGCTCCAGGCCGGCGGCCAGCAAATCGCGGCCCGGCACGGCGCCCAGCAGCAGCCAGTCCGTCCCGTCCTCCGACACGGCATCGAGCACCGGCGCGCACGGGATCCCGGTGCCGCCAAGCCAGCGCAGGCGCTCCCCTTCGTCGCGCAGTTCGGCCAGCGGGCCGGCCGGTTCGAATTTCGCGAACAGGACGGGCTGCCCGGGAGCGTCGAGGCGGAACACGTCCGCTTCCGAACAACCGATGTCCTGGCGCGTCCAGCGGTAGCCGGCCAGGCGTGTCTTCCAGGCGGTGGGTGTTTTCATCGGAATCCTTCGGATGATGCCGAAACGCCGGCGCAGCCGCGCGCGGCGGCCAGTTCGGATTCGAAGCGCAGCGCGACCACAACGCGGTTACAGGTCGCGCAGGGGATGCGCGTGCGCCGGCCACACGGGCGCGAAGAACCACGCGACCATCTCCGGCGTGACGGCATCCAGCGTCGGCGGATTCCATCGCGGCGCATTGTCCTTGTCGATCACGAGCGCGCGCACGCCCTCGAGCACTTCGCCGTGTTCGAACGTGCGGCGCACGAGCGAGCGCTCCATGCGCAGGCAGTCGGCCACATCGAGGGATGCGCCGCGCACGAGCATCTCGCGCGTCACCGACATCATCAGCGGCGAGCGCTGGCGCATCGTGGCCAGCGTCTTTTGCGCGAACGGACTCGCATCCGTTTCCAGCGACGCCATCACGGCCGCGACGGAATCCGCGCCGAAGTGGCGGTCGATCGCCTCGCGCTGCGCTTCCAGTTCACTGGCGCCGGCGGAGAACGGCGCGGCGAACGCACGGATCGCGGCCGGCAGGTCGGCGCCCGGCGTCGTCTCGACCAGTGCGCGCAGCGCATCCAGTTGCGCGGCAGGGACGAACACGTCGGCGAGGCCCACGTAGATCGCATCTGCGGCGTCGATGGTTACGCCCGTCACGCCGAGATAGTGGCCCAGGCGGCCCGGCGCGTGCGACAGGAAGTGGCTGCCGCCCACGTCCGGGAACAGGCCGATGTTCACTTCGGGCATGGCGATCTTCGAACGCTCCGTCACGATGCGCAGGCCGCAGTCCGGCCCACCCTGGGCGATGCCCATGCCGCCGCCCATCACGACGCCGTCCATCAGGGCAATGTACGGCTTCGGATAAAAGTGAATGAGATGATTGAGCGCGTATTCCTCGGTGAAGAAATCTTCCAGCAGCGGGCTGCCCGTCTGCGGCGTGGCTTTGCCAGCCTCGTGGAAAAAGCGGATGTCGCCGCCGGCGCACAAGGCTTTTTCGCTCGTGCTCCCGATGACGACGGCATCGATCGATGCATCGTCGCGCCAGGCGAGCAGCGTGGCGGTGAGCGCGCGGACCATGTCCAGCGACAGCGAGTTCAGCGCTTTCGGGCGGTCCAGGGTGATGATGCCGGTGCGGTTGGCAACCCGCGTCAGAACGTGTGCAGTCATGTCTCGTTGTTATTGAAATAATCAGACCGACATTGTAGCGCCCATAAAAACGAAAAGGGCGCCGATGCGCCCTTCGCTTCTTGTGCTGCGACTCGCGCGTTAATCACGCCGCGGCGGCAGCTTCCTCTCCTCCTTCGGACATGCGCTTGATCGACGCGTTGTCATGATCCTTCAGCATTTGCTTGTACTTGACGACCTGGCGGTCCAGGCGGTCCATCAGCATGTCGA